>NZ_JOEI01000008.1 GCF_000718095.1 Streptomyces scopuliridis RB72
CCCGGTCGCCTCGTCGGCGGGCACGCTCAGACCGACGATCGCCGCCACGACCAGCGAGACGACGCCGACCATCGCGGCGTACTCGGCCCCGCTCTGCCCCCGGTCGCGATGCCTTCGGTCGACCAGCCCATGGCTATGCGTATGCCATCTGCGCAACCTGTCGGCGCCCGTCATCAGTTCTCCTCGCCCACGCCGTCCCCGATCCCCCGAGCGAGAGCAGCGTAAGGATGGGGCCGGGCCCAAACGCAGGGTCCCCGGGCCCAGTTGAGGGGCCCACTCTCAGACCGGCGCACCCCCTCCTACCTGCGGAAAGTGGCGCCTGACGCATGGTTGGATGAACTCTGCGGGGCCGTCCTCCGTCTTCCATCCCGTAACCGTCAACGCGCTCCCGGCCGTTAGGGTCGGGAGCATGACCACAGCGAAGCGCGTTGTTGTTGTCGGGGCGCGGGTGAGCCGGTGAGCGAGCTGCCGAAGAAGCCGTTCCTGTACGTCATCGTGTGCGCGTCCGGCATCGCGGGCGACGTCGGCAAGCTGATCACCGCGGCGCGGGAGCGGCGCTGGGACGTGGGCGTCATCGCCACCCCGCTGGGCCTCGGCTTCATCGACGCCGAAGCGGTGCAGGCACAGACCGGCTACCCGATCCTTCCCCAAGCTCTCAACTCCGTTCGAGCAGGGGAGACCCCATCGCCTGGCGCAGCCCCGGCGACCCACGTCCGCTACCGCCCCCGGACGCCATCGCGGTCGCGCCGGCCACTTTCAACACGATCAACAAGTGGGCCGCCGGGATCTCCGACACCCTCGCCCTGGGGATCCTGTGCGAGGCGTACGGACTGGGCGTCCCGACGGCGGCCCTCCCGTACGTGAACGCGGCCATGGCCGCCCACCCCGCGTACTCCCGGAGCCTGGAGCAGCTGCGCGAGATGGGCGTCCTGATCGGTTCGTACCGGCCCCACCCCCCGAAGGCAGAGGGAGGCGCGGACCAATTCCTTTGGGAGGAGGCCCTGGACCTACTCGCTCCGGCGATCTCGCCCCAGCACTGATCACCTCCGCCGCGGCGCTCGCAGCACTCGGCCGCGCTCAGAAGGCCGACCGACCAGCTCGGCGATCAGCTCGGCGGCCAGCAGGCTTTCCGACCCATGTCAGCGGCCGGCCGACAGTCAGTGCGGTCGGCGTAGTCCCGCGATGAGGAGCTCGACGAGTCGACGCGCGTCGTAGCGAGGATCGCTGTCCGCGCCGATGCAGAGGTTCCCGACGCCGCGCATGAGTTCGTAGGCCTCCAGGCCGGGTCCGATCTCGCCGGAGGCGGTCGCGGCGTCGAGCAGTTGGGTGCACACGGGCACGAGGCGGTCGAGGAAGTAGGCGTGCAGCGTCTCGAAGCCGGCGTTGTCGGACTGCAGCACGGCGGCGAGTCCGTGCTTGGTGACCAGGAAATCAACGAAGAGGTCGATCCATTGCCCCAGCGCGGCGTGCGGGGTCGGGCTGGTCGCCAGGAGGGCCGGACCGGCCTCGGCGCAGGCGTCGACCTGGTGCCGGTAGACGGCGATGATGAGATCCGCTCGCGTCGGGAAGTGGCGGTAGATCGTGCCCAGTCCGACGCCGGCCTTGGCCGCGATGTCGCGTACCGGCGCCTCCACGCCTGACGTCACGAAGACCGCGGCGGCCGCGTCGAGCAGAGTCTCCTTGTTACGCCGGGCGTCAGCCCGCTTGGACTGGGCGGCGTGCCCCGCGCCCTCGTCGCTGTCGTTCACCACGCTGCTCCCTCCGCTGTCGAGCTTGCCAAACGGAACAGTGTTCCGTATCTTTCCGGAACAAGGTTCCGTTTGCTCATGATGTCAGAGCAGGGGCCCGACAACCAATCGCCACCACGCTTCACCCGCAATGGAGGAACACGGTCATGCAGTACCGCACCTTGGGCCGCACCGGCGTGCAGGTCAGCTCCCTCGCGCTCGGCGCGATGAACTTCGGCAAGATCGGGCGCACCACCCAGGACGAGGCCACCGCCATCGTCGATGCCGCTCTTGAGGGCGGGATCAACATCATCGACACCGCCGACATGTACAGCGGCGGCGAGTCGGAAGAGATGGTCGGCAAGGCCATCGCCGGCCGCCGCGACGACATCGTGCTGGCCACGAAGGCGAGCATGCCCATGGGCGACGAGCGCAACCATCGGGGCAGCTCGCGCCGGTGGCTGGTAACCGAGCTGGACAACAGCCTGCGCCGGCTCGGTGTCGACCACGTCGATCTCTACCAGATCCACCGGTGGGACCCGAGCACCAGCGACGAGGAGACCCTGTCAGCGCTGACCGACCTGCAACGCGCAGGGAAGATCCGTTACTTCGGCTCCTCGACCTTCCCCGCATACCGCCTCGTACAGGCCCAGTGGGCCGCCCGCGAGTATCACCTGAGCCGGTACGTCACCGAACAGCCCAGCTACTCGATCCTCCAGCGCGGGATCGAGACCCACGTGCTGCCTGTAACCGAGCAGTACGGGCTCGGTGTGCTGGTGTGGAGCCCGCTGGCTTCGGGCTGGCTGTCGGGCGCGATCCGCGAGGGCCAGGAAATCACCACCAGCCGCTCGGCGTTCATGCCGGAACGCTTCGACACCGCCATCCCCTCCAACCGGGCCAGGCTCGACGCCGTCGAGCGGCTGGCCAAGGTCGCCGACGAGGCCGGCCTGACCATGATCCAGCTCGCGCTCGGATTCGTGACCGCGCATCCCGCCGTGACCAGCGCGCTCATCGGCCCCCGCACGCCGGACCACCTGCACGCGCAACTCGCCGCCGCTGACACCGTGCTCTCCGCCGACGTACTCGACGCGATCGACACGATCGTCGCCCCTGGCACCGACCTGGCCGCGCACGAGAAGCACGACACTCCGCCGGCGCTGCTCGACCCGTCACTGCGGCGCCGCTGATCGTCCGAGGGCGGTCTCCAGTCGGAGAACAACTGAGCTCGACAGCCCGCACCCCGGCCGACGTCCTCGCTGCCTCCCGGAGAGCCGACAGCCTCCGCAAGCGGCAGCGAACCCTGGATGTCGTCCAGAGCATGCTCGCCGACGGCGAGCACATCATAGGCCGTCGCCCGGTCACTCAGAGGAGGGCGCCGCCGGAGACCTCGATGCGCTGGGCGGTGACCCAGCGCAGGCCCTCGGAGGCCAGCGTGGCGATGGCGTCGCCGATCTCCTCAGGTTCGCCGACGCGGCCGAGCGCGGTCTGTCCGGCCAGAACCTGGCGCATCTCGGCGTCGTCCCGCATCGCTCCACCGTTGAAATCGGTGGCGGTCGGTCCCGGGGCGATGGAGTTGACCCGGATTCCGCGCGGGCCGAGTTCTGCGGCGAGGGTACGGCTCAAGGCTTCGACGGCGGCCTTCGAGGCGGAGTAGACCGAGGTGGCGGGGCTGGTGTGGCGGGTCAGTGACGTCGAGACGTTGATGACGCGGCCGCCTCGGGTCAGCAGCGGCACAAGTGACTGGATGAGGAAGAACGTGCCCCGGACGTTGGTGCCCATCACCGTGTCGAAGTCGTCGATCGTGACGTCCTCCAGCGGTCCGAAGATCCCCACTCCCGCGTTGTTGACCAAGATGTCGAGCCGCGAAGTACCCCAGCGCTCCAGCTGCTCGCTCAGTTCGGAGGTGAAGGACGCGAAAGAGGAGACGTCGCTGATGTCGAGCCGGAGAACAGCGGCAGTCCCACCCACCGCCTGAACCTGTTCCACCGTCTTCTCAGCCCCCGCCGCATCACCGCGGTGGGTGACCAAGACCCGCACCCCGCGTGTGGCCAGAGCGATGGCCGCGCCACGTCCGAGGCCGCGATTCGCACCGGTCACCAAAGCGATCTTATCGATCGTCATGAACTGTTCCTCCACCGCGCGGCTACCGGAATTCACCCGGCGCCACAGATAGGATGCGAGTCACTCGACTCGCCTTGCTCTCGTACCGTAAGCAGGACTACCGAGGCGAGTCAAGTGACTCGCCTCGGGTCTGCGGCATACTGTCCGCATGGCAGCAGAACTCTCCGCACACCACCGCAGACTCGCTCAGCAGAAACGCGAGGCGATCACCACCGCAGCCACAGAACTGTTTTTGGATCGCGGCTACGACGGCACCTCACTGGCCCGGATCGCCGAAGCGGCCGGGGTCTCGAAGTCCACCCTGTTCAAGCGGTTCCCCACCAAGGCGGCCCTCTTCGAGGCCATCGTCACCGAGTCCTGGCAGCGTGACGCCGGCGACGCTGCCGCGCGGCCACAGACCGGAGATCTGCGCTCCGGACTGACAACCGTCGGCCACCGCTATGCCGACCTGGTCGGCCGGCCCGGCATGACAGCCCTGTTCCGGATCGTCATCGCCGAACTGCCTCGTTTCCCCGAACTGGGGCGGATGCAGTTCCAGCTCGGCAAACTGCCCTACTTCGCCTCCGTCCAGCACTACTTGGAATCCGAGCACGAGGCGGGCAACGCTGATGTCCCGGACGCGGCGAGCGCCGCGAACCAGTTCCTCGGCATGATCGCCAACTACGTCCTGTGGCCCCGCATGCTGCTGACCGACTGGAACCCCGCAGCCTCCGACATCCACGACGCCGTCGAAGAGGCCGTCCAGACCATGCTCGCCAGATACACCCCGACCCGCCAGGCTGACCCGAAGCCGGAACGTTGACACTGGCGGACACTGGCGCGCAATGCTCAACATCCGCGACGCCTCCACTCAGCGGCGCATGTCGGTAAACGATCGTTTGACGACAGGCGAGCGACGTGTCCAATGAACCCGTGCAATCCCGGGGTTCGCGGCGGCGCGATTCCCATCAGATCCGATGGTGATTGCTGACAGGGTTTGACGACAGATGGGGTCCGATCCTCCGTACGGAAGGGGCCCTCGATGGCGAACCTGGTCTACAAGCGGGTCTCGACCGACCAGCAGTCCACCGCCCGGCAGAACCTCGTCCTGGACGAGGCCGGGATCGAGGACCTGGTCGCCTTCGAGGAGGCCCCGGGCACCTCCAGCCGCCTCCACCCGCTCCAGCGGCCGAAGTTCCGCGAGCTGCTGAACTACGCGCGGCCGGGCGACACCGTGCACATCTCCGAGATGTTCCGCCTCGTACGCGGCACTGGAGTGCAGACCCTCGCGGCCGCCGGCGAACTCCAGCGTGACCTCCAGCGCGAGCTGACCTACGACGGACTGCGCGCCGCCGAGGCCAAGGGCAGCAAGGGCGGGCGCCGCCCCGCCGTATCGGCCGCAAAGACCGCCGACGTGCGCGCCGCGTACCTGGAAGGCCGGACCATCGCCGCCCTCGCCCGCGACCATGGCGTCAGCCGCGGCGCGATCCGTACTGCCGTCGCCGACCTCCTGCCCGACCACGCCGCCATCAACGAGGACTCCCCAGCGCCGGAGCTGCCGGTCACCCTCGACATGCCGGGCAAGGTCGCCGACTTCCTCCGCGCCCGCGAACTGGACCCCGCCGAGCAGGAGGCGCTCGACCAGGGGGTGACCGTACGGCGTGGCCAGGGCTACACCCTGCGCGTCAGCGCCGTCCCCGCCGTGCACCTCGGACTCCTCGCCCGCTGCCAGCCGCTCGACGGCGGCCACGGCTGATCGTGCCGTCCAGGACGTTGCGCAGCGTGCGTGTCCGGAAGTCCGACGACACCGATGTGTAGAGGGCCGTGGTGGACGCGTAGGAGTGCCCGACCTGCTGCTGACGAACAGAGCAGGCTCGACGAGCTACACGTAGCCGCACACCGGGGGCCCGGGCTTCTCCACCACGTCAACCCGCGAGTCGGCCTGTGCGAGGACGACTTCCACAGGCTTGCCGAGTTCGCCCGGTCACTGGACGCCTCACAAGCCGCCAGTTGAGCTCGTCACGTATCCACCGGACTCCGCACACGTCCCCATGATCATTGCGGGACAGCCGTGAGGAACGCAAAGCTGAGCTTGTCGTTCGACGGCACCGCCGCACGCACGCCGGACCTTGGCGACGGTGAGGGCGCGGGTCCCTTTGCGCGAGGGTGGTCATTCTTCTGCATCGCGGACCAGGAGTGCGATCTGCACCCGGTTCTCGACCGCCAGCTTGGCGAACAGGCTGCCTGTGTGTGCTTTGACGGTCGCGACGCGGATGTGCAGCCGCTGGGCGATCTCCGGGTTGCCCAGGCCGTCCGCGATGGCCCGAGCGGTTTCGAGTTCTCGTTCGGTCAGTACGGAAAGCCGTTGCCGGGCGGCTGCGCGGGTGGAGTCGCGAGTGTGAGAGGACTGCGGGCCGGTGGCCGCGGCGATCACCCGTTCCATGGCCGTTGGCGACAGCGCGGGGCTGCCGTTCGCGACGTTTCGCACAGCGGCGAGAATCTGCGCCGGATGGGTGTCTTTGAGGACGAACCCGAGCGCTCCGACGCGCAGTGCGCTGAGCACCAGATCGTCGGAGTCGAATGTTGTCAGCATGAGCACCCGCGGCGGCACCGGTCGGGCGAGAAGTTCCCGGGTCGCGCTGAGACCGTCACGACCGGGCATCCGCACGTCCATCAGCACGACGTCCGGCCGCTGCTCGTCCACCACGGTGATCGCGGCGTCCCCGTCGGCCGCCTCCCCGACGACGGTCAGGTCCGGTTCGCTGCCGATGACGAGCCGCAGCGCCATGCGCACCAGCTGTTCGTCGTCGACGATGACGACACGTACCGGCTCCCGATCGCTGCCCACTTATGTTCTCTTTTCGTAGGTTCGGTCAGGGTAGTTGTGCGGTGAGGAGGTATCCGTTGTCGGGTGTGGGGTGATGGTTGATCTTCCCGCCGGCGAGGTCAACTCGTTCGGTGAGGCCAAGGAGGCCGAATCCTGATGCCGGTGGTGGTGCGGTTCTTGTGGTGGCCGCGGAGTTGCGGACGCTGACGTTGATTCTGTCGCCCGCTGTTCCCTCAAGGGTGATGTGTATGTGTGCGCCTGGGGCGTGTTTGGCGGCGTTGGTCAGTCCTTCTTGGACGACTCGGTAGCAGGTTCGTCCGACGATGTCGGACGGTGTTCCCGTCACAGTGGTGTCGAGCGTGACGTCCAGTCCGGAGGTGCGGGCGTCGGCCACCAGGTCGGGGATTCGCTCAAGAGAGGGTGGTGGCGCTTCCGGTTGGCCCGGGTCGGACCGGAGCACACCGAGGACATCCCGTAGTTCCTCCAGGGCCTGGTGGGAACCCTCGGCGATGCCGCGTACCAGCACGCGGCTCTCCTCGGCTCTGAGGTCGCTGCGGTGATCCAGCACTCCGGCCTGCATGGCGACCAGGGAGATCCGGTGCGCGAGCACGTCGTGCATCTCGCGGGCGATCCGGTTGCGTTCCAGGGCCCGTGCCTGCGCCGCTCGTGCGGTCTGTTCCTGTTCCGCGCTCTCCGCCCGCTCCCGCAAGGACCGCACTTCGACACGCCGCGCGCCGATGGCGATGCCGACGGCCACCGCGATGCCCGCGGTCAGCGCCGGCGCCGTGATCTGGAACCACAACGTGCCAGGCGAACTCTGGACCGGGTAGAGCCCGACAGTGAACTGTGACGCGGTCACGTACGTCAGCACGACGACCCCGATCTCCACCGGACGACGACGCGTGGAGATCGAGCACAGCGCTACAAGCACGGCGCCGGTGGCGAGTGCCGACGCGGTCGCGGCGATCGCGAGCGTCATGGCGACGGCGAGCGGGAACCGCCGCCGCCACAGAAGCGCCGTCAGGCAGCCGAGAGCCACCAGCGGATCACCGAAGAGGAACCAGGAGCCCGTTTCGTGCGCCTGCCAATGCAGCAGGACACCGGTGGACAGCCAGGCCGGTATGCCCACTGCCACGGCTGCGGCAAGCCGCCAGGTCTGCTGCCACCACCCGAGCCGTCGCGCGACGTCCATGTTCACCTGGTCATTATCGCGAAACCGTGAGGCCGGTGAGTCAGACCGAGGGCTGATGCCTCCTAGACCAGAGTCGAATCACCGCCTCGACTGCGGTCGAAGCCGTTTCGAGCCGCCGGGCTGATGTGGCCGGCCGCGGCGCGCGGACAGACTCGGTCGCGTGCCGAGACCACCGGATACGAGACGGAGAGACGCGATGGGCAAGGGTGGCTTCGCAGCCCTTGAGGCGGTCGGGATGGTGATCACGGCCCTGGCCGTCCAAACGGTGATCCGCGGTCCGCTCGACCAAGACTCCGAGCTGCTGTGGGGGATCTTCAACTGGGTCCCCGGCGGACTCGGGGGCCAGGTGATCCTCCTCGGATTCATCGCGCTCGTCGCGATGATGTCCGGTGGCTGGGCAGACATCCGCCGGGAAACCGGACAGCGAACGAGCCAGTGGTTCAGGGGGATTCCGCAGCCAAGAGACGGCCTGACGCCGTCCGGGACGACGCACTCGCTCCTACGACACCACCTGAAGAATACCGAGACACAGTCACGGGCGGAACGGATGGGCCCTGTCGCACGGTCTGGGACTGGTCCCCATGGTGGGACGCGGCCAGGCGATGGTGATGCCCTGTTCAACCACGGCACACAGCCGGGCCGTGTCTGACAGATCCCTCCTGGCGCGTGACGCCCGGCACGCACGCTCGCCGCGTTGTCGGAGTCGCCCGAGTACGCCCGGTACGAGGGCGGTCCTCCGCCGTGCCATCGCACGCACCGGGGCCGCGAGCCCCGCCCTGCGGGTGGGTGGACGGCGCTATGTGTCAGACACGGCCTGGCGACGGGCGTTCCGAGCCCACGTTCCGGCGCTCCCGTGCGCCCCTACAGAAGGACATCAGATGCGCAGAACCCTGTCCCTCGCCCTCGCCGCCACCGCGGTGGTGACGGCCGCCGCGATTCCTGGAGTGTCGGTGGCGGAGACGCCGGACACCGTGCGGTGGGGCCCGTGCCCTGAGGAGGCTGCCTCGCCCCGCCTTGAGTGCTCGACGCTCGAAGTCCCGCTGGACTACCGGGATCCGGACGGCCGGCAGATCGAGATCGCGATCTCCCGGCTGGCGAGCGAGAAACCGTCGCAGCGCCGCGGCGTGCTGCTGACCAACCCGGGCGGCCCCGGCGCCGGGGGGCTCACATACCCGGCCCTTCTCGCCGCCTACGGGCTGCCGCAGGAGGTGCTGGACTCCTACGACGTGATCGGCTTCGACCCGCGCGGCGTCGGCCGCAGCACCCAGGTGACCTGCGATCTGACACCGGAGCAGCAGGCACGCCGTAACTTCCCGCCGTACGCGCACACCGCGGCCGATGTCGCCCGGGAGGCGGGGAACGCGCGGACAATCGCCAAGCAGTGCGCCACCTCGCGGACGGCGTCGATGCTGCCGCACACCACCACCGCGAACACCGCACGCGACATGGACCGGATCCGGGCGGCGCTGGGCGAGCGGAAGCTCTCGTACCTCGGTTCCTCCTACGGCACCTACCTCGGTGCGGTGTACACGACGAAGTTCCCCAAGCGCAGCGACCGGATCGTGCTCGACAGCAACCTGGGCCCCGGCGGCTATGACGTCACGGCCATGCGGATGTTCGCCCGCGGACTGGAGGAAGTGTTCCCGCAATTCGCGGCGTTCGCCGCCGCGCACCCCGAGTACGGTTTGGGCACCACACCGCAGCAGGTGACCGCGAAGTTCTTCGAGCTCGCGAAACGGCTGGAGGCGAAACCCGTACAGGGCATCGACGGGACATTGTTCCGCGGCATCACGTTCGACAGTCTCTACAGCGATGCGCTCATGCCCACGCTGGCCAAGACCTGGCAAGCACTCGATACGGACCGGCCACTGCCGCCCAACCCGCCGCCGGCGAACGTAGAGAACTTGATGTCCTCACGCTTCGCGGTTATATGCGGTGATACGCGCTGGCCGGGGAAGGTCCGGGACTATCAGCGCAATGCTGCGGTCGACCGGCTGAAATACCCCATGCTGGGCGGATCCACGGCAAGCATCGGACCGTGCGCGTTCTGGCCGGACAAGCGGGTCGAGCCGCCGGTGCACATCGGTGACCGGGGCCCGTCGAACGTACTTATGGCGCAGAACGAGCGTGACCCGGGGACACCGCTGGCCGGCGCCCAGGAGCTGCGGCGGGCCTTTGGGAAACGGGCCACGATGGTGACGGCCGACCAGAGCGGGCACGGTGTCTATCCGTTCGGCCGCAACACGTGCGCGAACGACGCGGTGACGGCATTCCTGACCACCGGGCAGCGCCCGGCGGAAGACCTCGCCTGCGCGGCCGAGCCGAACGAGTAACGACAGTGGAGGGGCCTTGACCTCGGAGCACTCTGCGGAACGGGGCCCCGGCGGCGGGAGCGAGCCAGGGCGTGTCCGCGAAGTGCCGCCCGGCCGGGCGGCACTTCGCGGACACTGCCTGGAGCTGGTCGAGATCCACGGCGCAGACTTGGACGCCGCGGCGCTGTGGGCGGCGATCGAGGAGGTCGCGCCGCGGGAGGCGGTGATGGGCGCGGCCCGTCCGGGCCTGACCGGATAGAAGACAGGGCCTCGTTCAGCGCGGAGCGATACCCGTGTCCGTGGAACGGAACGCCTTGTCGAGGAGGCCCGCACCAGCGGCCCGCCAGCCGGCGGTCGAAGCGCAGCAGGAAGGGGGACTCGGCGCGCAACGCGTCGAGGTTCGCGTTTCCCGCCAGGCCGCCGTCGTCGGCGAGCGCTGACAACTTTCCAAGGACCTCGTCGTGTGCCGGCAGCGTCGTCGGCAGACGGCTGTAGCCGATCGGTCGGCCGGCGGCCCGGGTCAGATGCTCGGCCAGGGCCTTGCCGGTGAGAGCGTCACCGGCGATCTCCACGGTGCGGCTGGCGTAGCGATCGGGTGAGCCGAAGACCGTGGCGACGATCCGGCCGATATCGCGTACCGCGATGAACTGCATGGCCTGGTCGGGGCCTATCAGCATTGCCGTGTACCGGTCGACGAGGTGCGGGTTTCTCAGGGCGGTGGTGACTTCCATGCGTAGTCGTTCCAGGTAGGCCGTCTGGTGGGTGGTTGGTGCGTGGACGGGCAGGTCCTCTCGCAGGACGTCGTGGCGGCGCAGGTCGTCGGCGAGCCAGGACAGCAGCTGGGCGCCGGTGGTGGTCTGGATGCCGAAGGTGAGGTGGAGGGAGTGCTCGCCTTGGGAGGCGGCCACCGAGTGCCACCAGCCGCGGGGGAGGTAGAGCAGGTCACCTGGGCGCAGGACCAGCTCCGTGATCGGCTGTTCCGGCGGTGGCTCGGGCTCGTCGGTGTCCTTGTACATCGGGGCGGTGCGGGTGGGGCCGTACAGCTTCCAGCGTTTGGCTCCGTCGATCTGGAAGACGATCACATCGTGGTCGTCCCAGTGCACGCCGAAGCCCTCGCGGGCGGTCAATGAGGCGTACAGGTTGGTCTGCACTCCGGTGCGCAGCCAGTGCTCCAGCTCCATCGCGGCGCGGCCGACGGGCGGGTGGATCCACGTCAACCGGCAGGTGCGCCCGGTGGGGACGAAAGCTGTCTTCGCCCTGGCCGCTGTCGGCGTGATCCCTCCGCGCGAGCGCGGGGCCAAGTACCTCCAGGCGGCGCCCGAGGACGGCATGCACGCGCTGCGGCACGCGTACGCGTCGGTCCTGTCGGACGCGGGGGAGAGCATCAAGGCCCTTTCGGAGTACCTCGGGCACTCCGATCCCGGCTTCACCCTGCGTACGTATACGCATCTGCTGCCGTCGAGCAAGACCCGGGCCCGCTCCGCGATCGACGCCGCGTTCGCCGACGAGCCGGAAGCGCAGGGCACAACCGGCCGCGAGTCCCTGCCCACGCGCCCTCAATGTGCCCTGGCCGCCTGACGGCCCCTCCACGGGCATGAAGAAGGCGGAGCCCGAGAGCCCCGCCCAGCCCCAAGAACCCTCAGGTCAGGGCCACACCAGGCAGTACGGCTGATGCCCCGCCTCATGCAGCCGATGGCTGAAGTCCTGCCATTCGTGCAGCAGTTGGTAGACGTTGTACGCGTCCCTCGGGCCGCCCCTGTCCGGGACCGTCGACCAGATGAAGGCCGCCGCGCCCACGGATTCCTCGCCGATGCCGCGCAGCGGGTCCACCACCGTCATCGGGAGTTTGACCACCGCGTAATCGGGATGCAGCACGACCAGTTCGAGCGGCGGCACTTTGTACAGGGGCATGCCCTGAATGCCCGTGAGGACCATCGCCGCTATCGTCTCGGGCTTGATCTTCGTGAACATGCCGTTCATGCCGAGCTCATCGCCGCCCAGCTCCTCCGGGCGCATGGAAATGGGCACACGAGCGGCCGTGGCTCCGTCGGGCGCGCCGAAGTATTTGTAGGTCACCCCCACCCGGCCACCACTCCTGCTTTCCGGCGTTCCTGGAGGTTGCTCCCGCGCCTCACGTTCGCGCCGTCGATGCTTTCCACGCCGGGCAGGCTCGGGACCGAGGTCGTCGGTTCCCTCGCCCAGTCCGCCACCGCGATGCATATCTCCACCCGACCACTCGCAGCCATGGCCGCGCAACCCGATCATCGTGACAGTGACCTCCCCCACGAACGTCCGGTGAAACACCTGTCCGCAAGAACGTCCGAGCCTCTGACACCATGGATTCCGTGAGCTTCCCCTATGACGCCCCAGTTTCGCAGACGCTTTTCGACCGCGCGGCCCTCGTGACGCCCGGCGGCGTGAACTCTCCCGTCCGTGCCTTCCGCGCGGTGGGCGGTACGCCCCGGTTCATGGTGTCCGGTAACGGTCCATACCTCATCGATGCGGACGGCCGTGAATATGTCGACCTCGTATGTTCTTGGGGGCCGATGATTCTCGGACATTCCCATCCGGAGGTCATCGAAGCGGTCCAGGCCGCCGTCGCCCGCGGTACGTCCTTCGGTACGCCCGGTGAGGGCGAGGTGGCGCTCGCCGAGGAGATCGTGGCCCGGGTCGGGCCCGTCGAGCAGGTACGGCTCGTGTCGTCCGGGACCGAGGCGACCATGTCCGCCATCCGGCTCGCCCGCGGATTCACCGGGCGCGCCAAGGTCGTGAAATTCGCCGGGTGCTACCACGGGCATGTCGACGCGCTGCTCGCCGCGGCGGGCTCCGGGGTCGCGACCCTCGGGCTGCCCGACACCCCCGGGGTGACCGGCGCGCAGGCCGGGGACACCATCGTCCTGCCGTACAACGATCTTGACGCCGTGCGCCGGGCGTTCGCCGCGCACCCCGGCGAGATCGCCTGTGTGATCACCGAGGCGTCGCCCGGCAACATGGGCGTCGTACCGCCCCGGGACGGGTTCAACGCCGGGCTCAAGGAGCTCTGCGCCGCCGATGGCGCGCTGTACATCTCGGACGAGGTGATGACCGGGTTCCGTACGTCGAAGGCCGGCTGGTACGGCGTCGACGGTGTCGCGCCCGACCTGATGACCTTCGGCAAGGTCATGGGCGGCGGCTTCCCGGCCGCCGCGTTCGGCGGGCGCGCCGATGTCATGGGACGGCTCGCCCCGGCGGGCCCCGTCTACCAGGCGGGCACGCTCTCCGGGAACCCGGTCGCCACCGCCGCGGGCCTCGCGCAGCTGCGGCTGCTCGACGACGCGGCGTACGCGAAGATCGACGCCGTCTCGCGGCAGATCCAGGGGCTGGTGACGGAGGCGCTCGGCAAGGAGGGCGTCGCCCACCGCGTGCAGACGGCGAGCAATATGTTCTCCGTCTTCTTCACGGCCGACGAGGTCCACGACTACGAGGGCGCCAAGAAGCAGGAGTCGTTCCGCTTCACCCCCTTCTTCCACTCGCTGCTGGCCGACGGTGTCTATCTGCCGCCGTCCTCCTTCGAGTCCTGGTTCGTCTCCACCGCCCACGACGATCGAGCGATCGAGCGGATCGCCGCCGCACTGCCGGCCGCCGCCCGCGCCGCCGCAGAAGCGACCGCCCCCGAGCCCGACCGGCTCAAGCCCACCGCCCCCGAACCCACCGACCCGGAGAGCGCCGCATGAGCACGAGCGAAGAGATCACCGTCGTCCATCTCATGCGCCACGGCGAAGTGCACAACCCGGACGGTGTCCTGTACGGCCGACGCCCCGGCTACCACCTCTCCGAGCTGGGCAGGCAGATGGCCGACCGGGTCGCCGAGCACCTCGCGGACCGTGACATCACTCACGTCGTCGCCTCCCCCCTGGAGCGCGCCCAGGAGACCGCGGCCCCCGTCGCCAAGAGCCACGGCCTGACCCTCGACACCGACGACCGGCTGATCGAGGCCGCGAACGTCTTCGAGGGCAAGACCTTCGGGGTCGGTGACGGCGCGCTGCGCAAGCCCGCCAACTGGAGACACCTCACCAACCCGTTCCGGCCCTCCTGGGGCGAGCCGTATATCGACCAGGTCGTACGGATGATGGGCGCCCTGAACGCCGCGCGCGACGCGGCCCGCGGGCACGAGGCGGTCTGCGTCAGCCATCAGCTGCCGATCTGGATCGTGCGGAGCTTCGTCGAGCGGCGCCGGCTGTGGCACGACCCGCGTCGGCGGCAGTGCACGCTCGCGTCCCTGACCAGCTTCACCTATCAGGGCGACAAGATCGTCTCTGTCGGCTACTCCGAGCCGGCCCGTGATCTCGTACCGGCCCATCTGCTCCCCGGCGCCCGGCCGGTCAAGGGCGGCGCCAAGGCCTTCGGGGCCTGAACGCCGCAGACCCGCTGATCACTTCTGTCATATCTGCCGCTACATCAGCAAAGATCAGTAAAGATATGACAAGTACGGGAACCTCCGCGTTCGTCACCTCATCTCTCGTGTTGCCGCTTGTAAGACTTTTATAGGCGGCATACGTACAGACGAGCGCGGATGGGAACTGTATGCGCGACATCAGCCGAAGGAGTCTGCTCGGAGCGGGTATTGGAGCCGCCGCCGCGATCGGGATCGCGGGCTGCTCCACCGGCGGGAGCGGCACGGTCCGGCACACGGAGGTGGGCAAGGGCGGTGGTGAGAGCGGAGGCGCGACGGGCAGTGCCAGCCCCCTCGGTAAGGAGGTCCGGCTCATAGGGGACGGTTCCACTTCCGACACGGGAAAGCAGCCGCGCCAGCCGCCCGCCCCGGTCCCCCTGGAGCCCGGCCAGACCCCGCCGCAGTTCGTGATCTTCTCCTGGGACGGGGCCGGCGAGGTCGGCAACGGGCTCTTCCCGCGCTTTCTGGAACTCGCCAGGAACCACGACGCGGCGATGACCTTCTTCCTCTCCGGTCTCTATCTGCTCCCGGAGTCGAAGAAGACGCTCTACCGCCCGCCGAACAACCCCGTCGGCGCCTCCGACATCGGCTATCTCACCGACGCCCATATCAAGGACACGCTCAAGAACGTCCGCCAGGCGTGGCTGGACGGTCATGAGATCGGTACGCACTTCAACGGGCACTTCTGCGCCGGCTCCGGCACCGTCGGCGACTGGACCCCGCAGCAGTGGCGCAGCGAGATCGACCAGGCTGTGTCCTTCGTCACCGAGTGGCGTACGAACAGCGGCTGGACGGATCTCGATCCGCTGCCCTTCGACTACCGCAAGGAACTGATCGGCGGCCGTACGCCCTGTCTGCTCGGCCAGGAGAATCTGCTGCCGACGGCGAAGAAGCTGGGCTGGCGTTACGACGCGAGTTCGCCCGGCGGTACGCAGCGATGGCCGGACAAGAAGCTCGGTATCTGGGATTTCCCGCTCCAGCAAGTGCCGTTCCCAGGGCACGGCTTTGAGGTCCTTTCCATGGACTACAACATCCTCGCCAATCAGTCGAAGAATTCGACGAACGGCATGACCTCGCGTTACGCGGAGTGGCGCACGCAGGCCACCGACGCGTATCTCGGCGGTTTCCGGCGGGCGTACGAGTCGAATCGCGCGCCGTTCTTCATCGGCAACCACTTCGAGCAGTGGAACGGCGGGATCTATATGGACGCCGTCGAGGAGGCGCTGAAGGGGATGGCGGGCAAGAAGGACGTACGGCTCGTCTCGTTCCGGCAGTTCACCGACTGGCTCGACGTGCAGGACCCCGCCGTACTCGACAAGCTCCGCACCCTGGAGGTCGGCCAGACCCCCGCCGGCGGCTGGAACACATTCTTCAAAGCCTGAGAAGGTCTGAGAAGGCATGGGAAGGGTTTGAGAAGGCATGGCAAGGGTTTGAGGAGGCCCCCGGCTGCCGCCCGGCCCGTGCACGGCTCTTTACAACGGGCTTTACGGGCAGCCAGGGGGGTGCGCAAGATCCCTGAAACGCCCATGCGAAACTTTTCACATGAACTCAGGCCGCGCTCCCCGACGCCGCTCCGAGCGACGATTCCGCGCCCTCCCACCGGTTGTCGTCGGCGTGGCGGCACTGACGCTCTCGGCCTGCGGGGGCGGCGGCAAGTCCGGCGGCGGCGGTGACACCAACTTCGTCACGAACACCGGTGGCATCTCCTCCGTCGCGCCGGCCGACCGCAAGCCCGCCAACCAGCTCTCCGGCGAGACCCTGGACGGCGAGCAGCTCGACGTCGCCGATCTCAAGGGCAAGATCGTCGTGATGAACGTCTGGGGATCGTGGTGCCCGCCCTGCCGCGCCGAGGCCCCGCACTTCGCGAAGGTCGCCAAGGAGACCGAGTCGAAGGGCGTGGCGTTCGTCGGGATCAACACCCGGGACCCCAACAAGGGCCCGGCGCTCGCGTTCGAGAAGGACTACGGCGTCCCGTACCCGAGTCTCTACGACCCGGCGGGCAAGCTCATCGTCAACGGCTTCCCCAAGGGAAGTCTCAACCCGCAGTCCATCCCCTCCACGATCGTGCTCGACCGGGACGGGAAGATCGCGGCCCGCGCGCTGCTGGCGCTCGACGCGGAGAAGCTGCGCAAGATGATCGACCCGCTGATCGCGGAGAAGTGATCCCGTGCAGGTTCTCGCCGCGACCCCCGGCATGAATGAGACGGTCTACAGCGGAGCGCTGCTGCTCGCGCTGCCGATCGCCCTGCTGGGCGGGCTCGTCTCCTTCTTCTCGCCGTGCGTGCTGCCGCTCGTACCGGGCTATCTCTCGTATGTCACCGGAGTCAGCGGCACGGATCTGGCGGACGCCAGACGGGGCCGGATGGTCGTCGGCGCCTCGCTCTTCGTCGTCGGCTTCACCGCGGTCTTCGTCTCGGGCGGGGCGCTCTTCGGCTTCGTCGGCGGGACGCTCCAGGACCACCGCGCCGTGCTCTCCAAGGTGCTCGGCGTCCTGATGGTCCTCATGGGCGTGTTCTTCATGGGGATGATGCCCTGGCTCACCCAGCGCGAATTCCGCTTCCACAAGCGCCCGGTGACCGGCCTCGCGGGCGCGCCGGTGCTCGGCGCGCTCTTCGGGATCGGCTGGACGCCCTGTCTCGGGCCGACCATCTCCGCGGTGAACACCCTCGCCTTCGAGCAGGCGAGCGCGGGCCGGGGGGCCATACTGACCGTCGCGTACTGCCTCGGTCTCGGTCTGCCGTTCGTGCTCGCGGCGGTGGCGTTCCGCAAGGCGCTCGGGGCGTTCGGCTGGATCAAGCGCCATTACGTATGGGTGATGCGCATCGGCGGCGCGATGATGATCCTGACCGGTCTGGCGCTGCTGACCGGCGCGTGGGACAGCATCGTGCAGGACATGCAGACCTGGTCCGACGGTTTCACGGTGGGGATCTAGTTCCATGAGCAAGGCGTCCATGAACGACACCGGGACCGGGAAAGTCTCCGCGACCGAGAACGACACCGGCACCGCGACCGAGAACGACACCGCCGAGCGGGCCCGCGACGCGCGCGAACTCGGCGACGCCGGGTCCACCCTCTCCACCGCCCCCCGCGAGGAGCGCGAGGACACCACCATCGGCGGCCCCACGCTCGGGATCGTCGGCTGGTTCCGCTGGATCTGGCGCCAGCTCACCTCCATGCGCGTCGCGCTGATCCTCCTCTTCCTGCTCTCCCTCGGCTCCATCCCCGGCTCGCTGATCCCGCAGGCCAGCGTGGACGAGCTGAAGGTGCAGGACTTCAAGGAGCGGCACGAGACCCTCGCGCCGATCTACGACAGCCTTCAGCTCTTCCACGTCTACAGCTCGGTGTGGTTCTCCGCGATCTACATCCTGCTGTTCATCTCCCTCATCGGCTGTATCGTCCCGCGCACCTGGCAGTTCGTCGGCCAGCTGCGCAGCCGGCCGCCGGGCGCGCCCAAGCGACTCGACCGGATGCCGGCGTACGCGACCTGGCGCACCACCGCCGAGCCCGGGGCCGCCCGTGAGGCCGCGCTCGCGATCCTCAAGAAGCGCCGCTTCCGGGCCCACACGGTTGGTGACGCGGTCGCCGCCGAGAAGGGCTATCTGCGCGAGGCCGGCAATCTCGCCTTCCACATCGCGCTGATCGTGATGCTGGTGGCCTTCGCGAGCGGACAGCTCTTCAAGTCCGAGGGCGGCAAGCTGATCGTCGAGGGCGACGGCTTCTCCAACACCCTCACCCAGTACGACGACTTCAAGTCCGGCTCCCTCTTCAACACGGACGAGCTCGCGCCGTTCAGCTTCACCCTGGACGAATTCACGGGTACGTACGAGCGCAGCGGGCCGCAACTGGGCACCCCCCGGACCTACAAGGCCGACGTCCGCTACACCACCGACGCGACCGGTCCGGAGAAGAAGGCGGTCATCGAGGTCAACAAGCCCCTCGATGTCGACGGCTCGAAGGTCTATCTCATCGCCCACGGATACGCCCCCGTCGTCTCCGTCAAGGACGGCCGCGGCAAGGAGGTCTTCCGGGGCGCGGTCCCGCTGCTGCCGATCGACAACAACGTCTCGTCCACGGGCGCCATCAAGGTCATGGACGGCTACCGCGACAAGAACGGCAAGAAGGACCAGCTGGGCTTCGCCGCGTTCTTCGTACCGACGTACGGCGGAAAGGGCTCCGGGCAGATGTTCTCCCGGTTCCCCGCGCTCGACTTCCCGGTGCTCAACGTCGGCGCGTACCACGGCAGTCTCGGGGTCGACTCCGGGCTCCCGCAGAACGTGTACCAGCTGAACACCGACAAGATGAAGGCCTTCAAGGACGCCAAGGGCAATGTCCTGAAGAAGACCCTGCTGCCGGGCGACTCGCTCACCCTGCCCGACGGCGCCGGCTCCATCACCTTCGAGAAGGAGGTCAAGGAGTGGGCGAGCTTCCAGATCACGCACCAGCCCGGTGACGCCTGGGCCCTCGCCGGTGCGATCGCCGCCATCGCGGGGCTGGCCGGCTCGCTCTTCATCCAGCGGCGCCGGGTCTGGGTCCGGGCCGTACGGGGCGCCGACGGCGTCACCGTCGTCGAGATGGCGGGACTCGGCCGCAGCGAGTCCGCCAAGCTCCCCGAGGAACTGGCCGAGCTGGCCGGCACCCTCCATTCAGAGGCGCCCAGCGCGCCTGATCCCGCAGAAAAGACTGTTGAAGGGGCTGAGAAGTGAATCTCGCCGCCACAGCAACCAATGAGAGCCTGGCACAGACCAGCAATGTGCTGATCTATTCGGCCATGGCCGTCTACCTGCTGGCCTTCTTCGCCTACATGGCCGAGTGGCTGTTCGGCAGCCGCAGCAAGGTCGCCAGGACTGCTGCCGCGCTGACCGGCGGCGACCGGAAGTCCGCGGCGGCGCCGGTGAAGGTACGGTCCGCGCGGGAGGGCGGTTCCACGGCCGTCCTGGAGCGGCCGGAGGTCATCACCCGCTCCGCGAGCGGCACCCGCGATCTGCCCGACGGCCCCGGCGCGGCCGGCGGTGACGCGCAGGGCGATCTGTACGGCCGGATCGCCATCTCCCTCACGGTCCTCGCCTGGGGCATCGAGGCAGCCGGGGTGGTCACCCGCGCGCTGTCCGTGCAGCGGGCGCCGTGGGGCAACATGTACGAGTTCAACATCACCTTCACCACCGTGGCCGTCGGGGTCTATCTCGCGCTGCTGGCGCTGAAGAAGAACGTCCGCTGGATCGGACTGCCGCTCGTCACCACGGTCCTGCTCGATCTCGGGCTGGCCGTTACGGTCCTGTACACCGCCAGCGACCAGTTGGTCCCGGCGCTGCACTCGTACTGGCTCTGGATCCATGTCTCCACCGCGATCTTCTGCGGCGCGGTCTTCTATGTCGGCGCGGTGGCCACGCTGCTCTATCTCTTCCGTGAGCGCTACGAGTCGAAGCTCGCCGCCGGTCTCAAGCCCGGCTCCTTCGCCACCTCCGTGATGGAGCGGCTGCCGGCCTCGGCGACGCTCGACAAGTTCGCGTACCGCGTCAACGCGGCGGTCTTCCCGCTCTGGACGTTCACGATCATCGCGGGCGCGATCTGGGCCGGCGACGCCTGGGGCCGCTACTGGGGCTGGGACCCCAAGGAGGTCTGGTCCTTCATCACCTGGGTCGCGTACGCCTGTTATCTGCACGCCCGCGCCACCGCCGGCTGGAAGGGCCGCAAGGCCGCCTATCTGGCGCTGATCGCGTTCGGCTGCTGGCTCTTCAACTACTACGGCGTGAACATCTTCGTCACGGGCAAGCACTCGTACGCGGGCGTGTAACTCGCGGGCACCGGCGCACCCCCAGGCACCGGACGCAACTCCCGTACGCCGGGATGCATCCCGCGTACACCGGATACATCAAGAGGCGCCCTCCGCGGTATTGACTCCGCGCGGGGCGCCCCTGTATATGCGTATGTCCGTCCGAAATGAACGGCCTTCAGGGCTTCGGCGGGGTGTCGTCCGCGCCGCCGCCCTTCTCACGCCGCTCGATCTCCTCCTCGCGGCGCCTCAGATCCGCTTCCCACTGCGCGAGATGAGAAGAGTCCTCATCGCTCGGCTTACCGCCTGAGCTCCCCTTGCCGCTCCCCGTGTCGTCCTTGAGGGAGTTGAGGAACTCCGGGTTGTCGTCGGGCGCGACCCAGCCGCCACGGCGCGCCGTCGTCGTCCGCTCCCGGCCCACGATCAGCCACGAGATGGAGCCGACCAGCGGGAAGAGCAGCACCAGAATCGCCCAGATGGGCTTGGGGAGGTACCGGATCTCCTTCTCATCGGTGGTAATGCAGTCGATGAAGGCATAGATGCTGAGAGCCAACGGCACCAGAATCATCAGCACCCGAAGCATGGAGTCCCCTTTTTGGTGGAGATCGAGACCGGGTGAGCGGCCCCCTGACAGAACCAGGGTAGCGAGTAACCGATCAGACCCGGTCCCGGTCGGTCAACGCGCACGCGGGCGGTAAGCCCCCGGCGGACCGCGCCCGGAGGGATGACACACTGGAGCGCATGGCTTACGACGATCTCCGCTCGCTGCTCCGGGCGCTGGAGCGCGAGGGCGACCTCAAGCGCATCAAGGCCGAAGTCGACCCGTACCTGGAGGTCGGGGAGATCGTCGACCGGGTGAACAAGGCGGGCGGGCCCGCGCTGCTCTTCGAGAACGTGCGCGGCTCGGCGATGCCTCTCGCCATGAACGTGTACGGCACGGACCGTCGGCTGCTGAAGGCGCTGGGGCTCACGTCGTACAGCGAAATCAGCGACAAGATCGGCGGACTGCTCAAGCCTGAGCTGCCGCAGGGCTTCATCGGGGTGCGCGAGGCGTTCGGAAAGCTCAGTTCCGTGGCGCACGTACCGCCGAAGAAGATCAAGGACGCGCCCGTCCAGGAATCCGTCCTGACCGGCGACGACGTCGATCTCGACCAGCTGCCCGCGCTGTTCACCTGGCCCGAGGACGGCGGCTCCTTCTTCAACCTCGGTCTCACCCACACCAAGCACCCCGAGACCGGCGTCCGCAATCTCGGGCTCTACCGGCTCCAGCGCCATGACCGGCGCACCATCGGGATGCACTGGCAGATCCACAAGGACAGCCGCAACCACTACCAGGTGGCCGCCAAGCGCGGTGAACGGCTGCCCGTCGCGATCGCGTTCGGCTGTCCGCCCGCCGTGACGTACGCCTCGACCGCCCCGCTGCCCGGTGACATCGACGAGTACCTCTTCGCGGGCTTCGTCCAGGGCCGGCGCATCGAGATGGTCGACTGCAAGACCGTGCCGCTCCAGGTGCCCGCCAACGCCGAGGTCGTCATCGAGGGTTGGCTCGAACCGGGCAAGATGCTGCCCGAGGGCCCGTTCGGCGACCACACCGGCTTCTACACCCCGCAGGAGCCGTTCCCGGCGCTCACCATCGACTGTGTGACGATGCGGAAGCGCCCGCTGCTCCAGTCGATCGTGGTCGGCCGGCCGCCGACGGAGGACGGGCCGCTGGGGCGTGCGACGGAACGGTTCTTCCTGCCGCTGCTGAAGATCATCGTGCCGGACATCGTGGACTACCACCTGCCCGAGTCGGGCGGCTTCCACAACTGCGCGATCGTCTCGATCGACAAGAAGTACCCCAAGCACGCGCAGAAGGTGATGCACGCGATCTGGGGCGCGCACATGATGTCGCTGACCAAACTGATCGTGGTCGTCGACGCGGACTGCGATGTGCACGATCTGCACGAGGTGTCCTGGCGGGCGCTGGGCAACACCGATTACGCGCGCGACCTCACCGTCGTCGAGGGCCCGGTCGACCATCTCGACCACTCCTCCTACCAGCAGTTCTGGGGCGGCAAGGCGGGGATCGACGCGACGAGGAAGCTCCCCGAGGAGGGGTACACCCGGGACGACGGCTGGCCGGAGATGGTCGAGTCCGACCCGGAGACGGCGGCGAAAGTCGACCGCCGGTGGAGGGAGTACGGGCTGTGACGAGCGCAGCGGCGGCGGTACCGCAGCCGGGCAGGACCAGGGCGTTTCTGCGGCTGGTGATGATCGAGCACTCGGTCTTCGCGCTGCCGTTCGCCTATATCGCCGCCCTGACCGCGATGTTCCGGCTGGACGGGAACGTCCACTGGGGCCGGCTGCTGCTGGTCACCATCGCGATGGTCGGGCTCCGTACGTTCGCGATGGCCTGCAACCGGATCATCGACCGCGAGATCGACGCCCGCAATCCGCGCACGGCGGGGCGTGAACTGGTGACGGGCGCGGTCTCGGTGCGCTCCGCGTGGACGGGCGCGGCCGTGGCCGTCGTCATCTTCCTCGGGGCCGCGGCGGCGCTCAATCCGCTCTGTCTCGCCCTCGCGCCCATCGCCGTGATCCCGATGGTGGTCTATCCGTACGGGAAGAGGTTCACCAACTTCCCGCACGCCATCCTCGGTGTCGCCCAGGCCATGGGCCCGGTCGGCGCCTGGCTCGCGGTCACCGGCAGCTGGTCGTGGGACGCGGTGATCCTCGGGCTGGCGGTCGGCATCTGGATCGGCGGTTTCGACCTGATCTTCGCCTGCCAGGACGTCCAGGCGGACCGCGCGCACGGCGTGCTGTCCGTACCGGCCCGGTTCGGTATCCCGGCGGCGCTGTACGGGGCGCGCGCCTGCCATGTCGTGACCGTGGCGCTGCTGGTCTGGTACGCGCTGGCCACGGACGCCGGGGTGTTCTTCTGGACCGGACTGGCCGTCGTCACCGGCGCGTTCCTGTACGAGCACACGATCGTGAAGCCGGGCGATCTCTCGCGGCTGAACCGCGCGTTCTTCAGCGTCAACGGCTTCATCGGGATAATCCTCTTCGTCGCCGCGCTGCTGGATCTCCTCGTGCGGGGCCTGACGCTGTAGAGCCTGTCCGGACCCGGCCCGGACTCAGCTCGAACTCAGCCCCGGGCCGTTATATTCGCTCGTTCAGCGGGGGCGGCCTGCGGAACATGAACGCGGCCATCACCCCGCCGATCAGCCCGAAGAGGTGGCCCTGCCAGCTGACGGCCGAGTTGGTCGGCAGGACGCCCCACAGGGCCGAGCCGTAGAACACGAGGACCAGCAGACCGGTCACGATGTCCACCGCGTTGCGGTCGACGAAGCCGCGCACCAGCAGATAGCCGAGCAGCCCGAAGACGACACCCGAGGCGCCCGCCGTGACCGTGTGGTCGGCGGCGGTGAGCCAGACGCCCAGGCCGCCGACGACCATGATCGTGAACACGACGGCGGCGAACCGCCGCAGGCCGGTCAGCGCGGCGAGGAAGCCGAGCACCAGCAGCGGCAGGGAGTTGGACACGAGATGGTCGTAGCCGTGGTGCAGGAAGGCCATCGGGATGACATCGCGCAGCTCGCCGACCTCACGCGGGCTCAGTCCGTACGTACTGAGCGAGCCGGTCGCGCCGTTCACCGCTTCGAGCACCCAGAGCAGCGCGACCCAGCCGATCATGACGGCCGCGGCCGGCTTCATCCGTGAGGTCCGGCTCCGTGCGGTCGTGCCGGCGGACATGCCTGTGGTCGGATACGGCATCAGGACCCCCCTCTGGTCAGTGCTCGTCTGTCCGTCTGTCCGGATGTCTTCCTGTCCGCGTTCCCAGTGTTCCCACGGTCCGTGTTCCCGTGGTTCTGTCCCTGTGAACGTCCGGGGTACGGTCATCGGTTCCTGCCCAGGGCCGCCGGATAGGCTCGGATCCGTGAAGCCCGGATCGTACGAAGACCAGCGCACCCCGCGACAGCCCCGGCGGCCCTGGGTCGTCGGCGTCTCGGGAGCGTCGGGGACGCCGTACGCCGCGGCCGTGCTGCGGGGGCTGCTGGACGCGGGCGAGAGCGTCGATCTCGTGGTCAGCCGGGCCTCACGGCTGACACTGCTCGACGAGACGGGCATCGCCTTCCGGGACGCGCGCTGGCGGGACGATCTGCGCACCTGGCTGGCGCGCGGCGCGGACGGCAAGCCGGACACCTTCGACGTGAAGCTGAGCCGGGACGCGGACGCGGATGACGTACGGCACTGGCCGGCCGGAGATCTGGCGGCCGGCCCGTCGTCGGGCTCGTACCCCGTGAAGGGGATGATGATCGTCCCCGCGTCGACGGCGAGCGTGGCCGGGGTGGCGCTCGGTCTCTCGAAGGATCTGCTCCAGCGCGCGGCGAGCGTGACCCTGAAGGAGCGGCGGACGCTGGTGGTCGCCGTACGGGAGACGCCGCTCAACGGGCAGACGCTGAAACATCTGGTGACGCTGGACGAGGCGGGCGCCGTGGTGCTGCCCGCCTCTCCGGCGTTCTACGCGGGGGCGACGCACATCCAGGATCTGGTGGATTTCGTCGCCGGGCGGGTCCTGGACGCGGCAGGGGTGCCGCACCGGCTGTACCGCCGTTGGGAGGGGAAGCTCGGCGGCTCTCGGGGTGACGGCGCCTAAGAAAGATCCCGGATCCAAGGATTCATAGGATTTCACCCCTGCATGCCTTAGATTTTATATGTAATCTTGCGAGATCGCTGAATAATGGAAGGCTTCAGGCATATGGACGCCGTGGATAGGCAGCTCATCCAGGCCCTCAGAGAGAACGGCAGAGCTTCGTACGCCGAGCTCGGCAGGCTCGTCGGGCTCTCCGGGCCCAGCGTCACCGACCGTATCAACCGTCTCGAAGCGGCGGGCGTCATCACCGGCTACCGCGCCACGGTCGACTCGGCCTCGCTCGGCCTCGGCGTCACCGCGCTGATCGGGATCTCGCTCTCCGACGCCGCCGACCACGAGGACGTGGCCCGCCGGATGCGCGACCTCGGGGAGATCGAGGACTGCTGGTTCATCGCGGGCGACGACTCGTACATGCTGAAGGTCCGCGCGAGCGATGTGGACGGCCTGGAGAAGACGATCCGCCGGCTGAGCGGCACGAAGGGCGTCTCCCGGACCCGTACCACCATCGTGCTCTCCACCAAGTGGGAGAACCGGGTGGGGGAACTGCCCGAGGAGGTCTGACACCGAGTCGGCCCGACTGTGCCATCCGTCCGATGCCGTCCCGGGGCCCGGGACGGCATCCGGCGGTGCGAGCCTCAGGGCGCGAGGGTTGAGAGAAGGGGAAGCGACTGTGCGCATCGTCCGTCACCACGAGTACGGCCCGTCCCGGGTGCTGCGGACCGAGAAGGCCGCGCCGCCCGCCCACGGCCCCGAGGACGTGCTCGTCCGCGCGGAGGCCATCGGCGTCGACCACGCCGACGTACAGCGCCGCCTCGGTATCTTCCCGCTCGGCGCCCCGCCGCTCCCGTACTGCCCCTCCACGGATGTCGCCGGCACGGTCGTGGAGGTGGGCGGCCACGTGACCGGGATCGAGCCGGGACAGCGGGTCGTCGTATGGAAGGCCCCCGACGCGTATGCGGAGTTCGTCGCCGCCCCGGCCGCGCGCGTGCTGCCGCTGCCGGACGGGCTCGGCTTCGCGGAGGCCACGCTGCTCGGCTCCACCGGCCGGGTCGCGGTGCATCTGCTCCAGACCGCGCGGGTGGCCGCCGGGGAGACAGTGCTCGTGCACGCGGGCGCCGGCGCGATCGGTCATATCGCCGTACAGGCGGCCCGTGCCATGGGTGCGCGGCGGGTCATCGCCACCGCCGGCTCACCGCGTAAGCGGGACTTCGTACGCGCGCTCGGCGCGGACGCGGCCGTCGACTACACCGACCCCGACTGGCCCGCGCGGGTCCGTGACGCCGCCGGACCGGAGGGCGTGGACGTGATCCTCGACGGCGTCGGCGGCCCCCGGCTCCTCGACGACGTCCGGCTGCTCGCGCCGTACGGACGGCTCGTCTTCTACGGCGCGTCCGGGGGCGACAGCGAACAGCCGGCCATCCCGGTCATGGATCTGATGGGCATGCGGCAGGTGACGGGCTTCAGCATGGCCACCATGCTGCGCGACAGCCCGGCGCTCGCGGAGGAGGGCGTACGGCTGCTGGTCCGGCTGGTCGCGGACGGCTCCGTACGGCCGGTGATCCATGAGCGCGTGCCGCTCGACGAGGCCGCCCGCGCGCATGACCTGCTCGAACAGCGCGTCAGCATGGGCCGCGTCGTTCTCGTACCGTGAGGGGCGTAGTCTCGACTGGCACGATTTGGCAGACATAGTGGGAGGCGGCCTGATGACTGCATCTGTTCAGGATGTGGGTCTCAAGCGCGAGCTGGAGGCGAAGATCCGGGCCGGCGAGCGGCTGACCCGTGAGGACGGCATCGCGCTGTACGAGACGGACGATCTGGCCTGGCTCGGCGGTCTCGCCCACGAGGTGCGCACGCGCAAGAACGGTGACGTCGTCCACTTCAACGTCAACCGTCACCTCAACATGACGAACGTGTGCACCGCCTCCTGCGCCTACTGCTCGTTCCAGCGCAAGCCGGGCGAGAAGGACGCGTACACGATGCGCATCGAGGAGGCCGTCCGCCTCGCCAAGGCGATGGAGAACGAGAACCTCACCGAGCTGCACATCGTCAACGGCCTCCACCCGACGCTGCCGTGGCGCTACTACCCGCGCTCGCTCAGCGCGCTGAAGGAAGCCCTCCCGCAGGTCTCCCTCAAGGCGTTCACCGCCACCGAGATCCACCACTTCGAGACGATCTCCGGCCTGTCGGCCTCCGAGATCCTCGACGAGCTGATCGAGGCCGGTCTGGAGTCGCTGACCGGCGGCGGCGCCGAGATCTTCGACTGGGAGGTCCGGCAGCACATCGTCGACCACAACACCCACTGGGAGGACTGGTCGCGCATCCACCGGCTCGCGCACGAGAAGGGGCTCAAGACCCCGGCGACGATGCTGTACGGGCACATCGAGGAGCCCCGGCACCGCGTCGATCATGTGCTGCGGCTGCGTGAACTCCAGGACGAGACCGGCGGTTTCCAGGTCTTCATCCCGCTGCGCTACCAGCACGACTTCGTGGACATGAAGGACGGCAAGATCCGCAACCGCCTCCAGGCCCGTACGACCATGGCCACCGGCGCGGAGGCGCTGAAGACCTTCGCGGTCTCCCGGCTGCTCTTCGACAACGTCCCGCACGTCAAGGTCTTCTGGGTGATGCACGGCGTGCAGACCGCCCAACTCGCCCTCCAGCACGGCGCGGACGACATGGACGGCTCGGTCGTCGAGTACAAGATCACGCACGACGCCGACAACTACGGCACGCCCAACAAGCTCGGCCGCGAGGATCTGCTCGACCTCATCCGCGACGCGGGCTTCCGGCCCGTCGAGCGGAACACCCGGTACGAGATCATCCGCGAGTACCCGGGCCCCGACGCCAGCCGCCGCGAGTCCCCGCAGCCCATGCGGGTCTGAGCGGGCGCACGGAGCTGAGAGGGCACACGCGATGGCGCTCATATTCGAGCTGGATCCGGCGGTGGACCCCGCCCTGCGCGACGGAGTCCTCGCGCTCTGGGCGGACGTCTCCAACGCGGGCGGTGCCGTCGGATTCGTACCGCCGGTCACGGTGGACGACATACGGCCCGAGCTGGTCAAGCACTTCGCGGCGATGGCCGAGGGCCGGGGCCGGCTGCTGGTCGGGTACGACGAGGAGGGCGCCGTCGCCGCGACGGCGTTCCTCACGCTCAACACCCACCGGCTGATGCGGCACTGGCTCTGGCTCTACACCGTGATGGTCCACCCCCGGCACCAGGGCAAGGGGTACGGCCGCGACCTGATGGCCGCCGCCGCGGACGCCGCCCGCGGGATCGAGTCCGTCGAGGCGATCCGGCTCACGTGCCGCGGAGGCATGGGCATCGACAGGTTCTATGCCTCCTGCGGCTACAAGGAGGTCGGGCGGGTGCCGGACGCGATCAGGGTCGCCCCAGGTGACGACCGTGACGACATCACGATGCTGCTCCCGCTGAACCGGTGCTGAACAGGCCGTGCTTGACTGGTAGGACTCGGACATACCGCGACGTCGGACCCACGGCGACGCCAGTACGCGACGCCAGTACGCCAGGAAGAGATAGAGAGGGCCCGCTGTGACCGTTTCGAAGACAAGCGCCACGATCCGGTACACCGCGATGCGTCTGGGCATCTTCGCCGGCTGTTTCGTGGTCGTCGCCGGCCTGGTCCAGTTCGGTGTGCTGCCCAAGGGGCTCGGCGACTCCAACTTCATCTGGGTGCTGCTGCTCGCGATCGTGATCTCGGCGCCGCTCAGCTTCGTCCTGCTGCGCAAGCAGCGCGACGAGATGTCCGCGCAGATCGTCGGCAAGGTCGACGGCGCGAAGTCGCGGCTGGAGGCGAACCGCGCGCAGGAGGACGGCGTCACGCAGTAGGTCACTCAGGGGGCGCTATGTAAGCGCCACGTAAGCTTTCTCACATCGCGACACCCCAGCCCCGGAGCCGTCCCTCCAGGGCTGGGGTGCCGTGTTTCCGGCGGTCTTCTCCGGCTTTGCGGGCGGGCTTTCCGGCGCTTCGTACCCCAAAGAAGTGCTTTGAGCTTCTCAAAGTTCAAGTGTTAACGTGTTCGACATGAAGACAGCAGTGCGTCACCGCCGCCACCTGGGCATCCCGCTCGTGGCACGCCTGCATGTCGATCTCTGCCGCTGTATGTCCGCGGTCTGTTGCCGCGCGGTCTGACCCGGCATCATGCAGCGGCGCCCCTTCTGAGTCCTCCCGAGCCCTTACTCTCCCGAGCCCTTCGAAGCACGAGCGCCGCACCCCTGTCCCGTGTGCCCCCGAAACGTCACGTCTGGAGTGTGTTCGTGTCCGCGAACTCCCCGTCCACCACGTCCGAGAAGCCGGCTGATCCCAGATCCGGCCTCCGTATACCCAAGGTCCCGTTCTGGGCGCAGATCGTCGCCGGTCTCGTCCTCGGTGTGCTGCTCGGCTGGCTCGCCCGCAGCCAGGACATCAGCTGGCTCTACACCACCCTCGACAAGATCGGCAGCATCTTCGTCCAGCTGCTGAAGCTGGCCGTGGCGCCGCTGGTCTTCTTCGCGATACTGGTGTCGATCACCAACCTGCGCAAGGTCAACAACGCTGCCAGGCTGGCCTCCCGTACTCTGCTCTGGTTCATGATCACCTCGCTGATCGCGGTCGCCATCGGCCTGGCGATCGGCCTGCTCACCAACCCGGGCTCGGGCACCGGCCTCACCCCGAAGGACGGCAAGGCACCCGAGGGCTCCGGGTCCTGGATCGACTTCCTGACCGGCATCGTGCCGACCGACGTGATCACGCCGTTCACCGAGCTGAACGTCCTCCAGATCGTCTTCATGGCCGCCGTCGCGGGGATCGCGGCCCTCAAGCTGGGCCCGAAGGCCCAGCCGATCCTCACCCTCAGTGAAGCCGTCCTCGAACTGCTCCAGAAGGCCCTGTGGTGGGTCATCCGGCTCGCCCCGATCGGTACGGTCGGCCTCATCGGCTTCGCCATCGCCGACTACGGCTGGGACCTCATCGGCAAGTACGCGACCTTCACCGCCGACGTCTACATCGGCTGCGCGCTGGTCCTCTTCGGCGTCTACCCGCTGCTGCTGGCCACGGTCGCCAAGGTCAACCCGCTCCAGTTCTACAAGGGCGCCTGGCCCGCGATCCAGCTGGCCTTCGTCTCCCGCTCCTCCGTCGGCACGATGCCGGTCACCCAGAAGGTCACCGAGCGGCTCGGCGTCCCGAAGGAGTACACCTCCTTCGCCGTACCGTTCGGCGCGACGACCAAGATGGACGGCTGCGCCGCGATCTACCCGGCGCTCGCCGCGATCTTCATCGCGCAGATCTTCGACGTACAGCTGGGCATCCAGGACTATCTGCTGATCGCCTTCGTCTCGGTCGTCGGCTCGGCGGCCACGGCGGGCCTCACCGGCGCGACGGTCATGCTGACGCTGACCCTCTCCACGCTGGGGCTCCCGCTGGAGGGCGTGGGCCTGCTGATGGCGATCGACCCGATCCTGGACATGATGCGCACGGCCACGAACGTGGCGGGCCAGGCGCTGGTCCCGGTCGTCGTCGCGGCACGCGAGAAGATCCTCGACCACGACGCGTACAACTCGGCCTCGGCCTCGCCGGTGGACGACTACGACAGCGCCGACGAGACGCGCGGGGCGAAGGTCCCGGTCGCCGCGTAACGCACACGCGCGAAGCGCACCCCGGATCGCCCCCGTCCTCTGCTGAGGCCGGGGGCGACGTGCTGTGGCGGCCGGGTCTCAGCCGGTGGCCGCTCGGCGTCCGCGAGATAGGCGCGCAGCACCTGGACGAAGATGGGTCAGCGGCGGCAGGGCCGGCGGCGTACGCGCCTTCTCCCTCCACCCGGGCAACGGGGGCTGCCGGTCGTATACGTTCCGGTACGGTCCGGCGTCACCAGCGCAGTGAACAAAAGATCGATATCGAATCGCCGGCTGAAGCTCGAAACCGAAGCGGAGACCAAAAGGCAGGAGCCCCGCTGTCCCCCACCCGAGTGGGGAAAAGCAGGGCTCCTTGGTTACTGCGTAAGTCGTGCGCGATCGCCGAGCCGGGCAACTAGGCCGGGGTGACGTTCTCCGCCTGCGGGCCCTTCGGGCCCTGAGTGACGTCGAAGTTCACGACCTGGTTCTCCTCAAGGGAGCGGAAGCCGGTCGCGTTGATCGCGGAGTAGTGGACGAAGACATCCGGGCCGCCGCCGTCCTGGGCGATGAAGCCGAAGCCCTTTTCAGCGTTGAACCACTTGACGGTTCCGGTAGCCATAAGCCCTCCTTGGGCCAAAGGGTTGCCCTGCTCCAGAACCTGCAAAGAAGTCTGAAAACTACAAAAGCCTGCGGGTCACATGCTCCGCAGGCTCTGTACTGCAAGGGAAACCAAACTGCAACTTGCGGCGAGCCTAGCACGCAGCACATGTCCAGCGGTAGAGGGAAAGATCACTTCACCCGGACGTTTGTATAGGGCCCTGACGTGCTGACGAGCCACGCCGCAACCGAGCCCCGGAGCGCTCCCGCGCCCATCACGGGTCTAGCCTCGCGCTGTGGACAGTCCAGCGGAAAACACAGCGGCAGAAACATCACGGGCATCAGGGGCATCCGGCGCGGCAGCACCTCCCGCCGAGGTACCAGATGCCCCAGTGGCCCCTGGGGCCCCCGCGACGGCCGGGGGAGACGACGACCGTCGTAGTCGGCCGCGTGTCGGCCATATTCAGTTCCTGAACTGCCTGCCCCTCTATTGGGGCCTCGCCAGGACCGGCGCCCTTCTCGATCTGGAGCTGACGAAGGACACTCCCGAGAAGCTCAGTGAACAGCTGGTGCGCGGCGAGCTGGATATCGCCCCCGTCACCCTCGTCGAATTCCTCCGCAATGCCGACGATCTTGTCGCCTTCACCGATCTCGCGGTCGGCTGCGACGGACCTGTCATGTCCTGCGTCATCGTCTCGCAGGTACCGCTGGACCAGCTGGACGGTGCCCGGGTGGCCCTCGGCTCCACGTCCCGTACGTCGGTACGCCTGGCCCAGCTGCTGCTGAGCGAGCAGTACAAGGTCAGCCCCGACTACTACACGTGTCCGCCGGATCTCGGTCTGATGATGCAGGAGGCCGAGGCGGCCGTCCTGATCGGTGACGCCGCGCTGCGCGCCTCGCTGTACGAAGCCCCCCGGCTCGGCCTCCAGGTCCATGACCTCGGGCAGATGTGGAAGGACTGGACGGGCCTGCCGTTCGTCTTCGCGGTGTGGGCGGCGCGCAAGGACTATCTGGCGCGGGAGCCGAAGGTCGTACGGAAGGTCCACGAGGCGTTCCTCGCGTCCCGGGATCTCTCCCTGGAGGAGGTCGCGAAGGTCGCCAAGCAGGCGGCACGCTGGGAGACCTTCGACGCGGAGCTGCTGGAGCGGTACTTCACGACGCTCGACTTCCGTTTCGGCCCTGACCAGCTCGCGGGCGTACGGGAGTTCGCGCGCCGGACCGGCCCGACGACCGGGTTCCCGGCCGATGTGCATGTCGAGCTGCTCAGGGCCTGACCGCCGCCGTACCCCCACCGCCGTACCCCCACCCCCTAGTCTGCTGCGTAGAGGTCCGTCGGGACGTAGGGGACGTAGGACAGGACTCACGAGGGGGACGGGGAATGCAGCCGCTGGAGGCCGGCGATCCGGCGACCATCGGTCCGTACCGGCTGCTCGGGCGGCTGGGGTCGGGCGGAATGGGCAGGGTCTACGTCGCCCGCTCACAGGGCGGCCGTACGGTCGCGGTCAAGGTCGTCCATCCGCACTTCGCGATGGACGAGGAGTTCCGGGCCCGCTTCCGTCGCGAGGTGGACGCGGTGCGGCGCGTCGGTACGGGGCCTGATGGCCCCCGCTGGTCGGCGCCGGTGCTGGACGCCGATCCGGAGGCGGCCGTTCCGTGGGTGGTCACGGCGTACGTGGCGGGCCCCTCGCTGACCCAGGCGGTCGGGGCGCACGGGCCGCTGCCCGAACACTCCGTACGCGCGCTGGGCGCCGGTCTCGCGGAGGCGCTGGTGGCCGTGCACGGCCTCGGGCTCGTGCACCGGGACGTCAAGCCGTCGAACGTGCTGCTCGCCCCGGACGGGCCTCGGCTTATCGACTTCGGTATCGCGCGCGCCACGGACGGCACCGCCTCGCTCACCTCGACCGGCGTCTCGGTCGGATCGCCCGGCTACATGTCGCCCGAACAGATCCTCGGCATGGTGGTCACGGGCGCGGCGGACGTCTTCTCGCTGGGTGCGGTGCTGGCGTACGCGGTGACGGGTACGAGCCCCTTCCCGGGCGACTCCTCGGCCGCGCTCCTCTACAAGGTGGTGCACGAAGAGCCCGAACTGGGCTCCCTGCGCGGCGAACTGCGGGAACTGGTCGCGGACTGCCTCGCCAAGGACCCGTCCGCGCGGCCTGCGCCGGCCGAGATCGTGCGTCGCCTCGTCCCTGAAGGGGGTGGTGGCGCGGCGGGGCTGGTGGCGGCGGGCTGGCTGCCGGCTCCGCTGCTGGAGGAGGCCAGCCGGGCGGTGGTCCGGCTGCTGCACCTGGAGGCGGCGGCTCCGCCCGTACAGGCCGCTCCGCCCGTACAGGCGGCTCCGCCCGTACAGACGGGTCCCGTGCCTTTCAGCAGCCCGTCGCTGGGGGTTTTCGGCCCGCCGACGGACCCGCCGATGGACGTACAGGTGGGCGTACAGGCGGTCCCGCCGAGCGATCCGCCCAAGGACGCCTCGGTCCCGGGGGCGCGGCTCTCCGTATCGGTCTCCGCCGACACCAGTACGGGAACGGGAACGGGCCCCGGCACAGGTCCCGGTAACGGCAACGGCACTGGACGTCGCACGCGCAAGGTCAGCTGCACGGTGGCCCTGGCCGTCGCGGGTGCGATGGCCGCCGTGATGGTGGGCAGCGCGTTCCTCTTCGATCTCATGCCCGGCGGCGGCAGCGACAACTCCGCCTCCAGGGATACGGCCGACCCGTCATCGAGCGTCTCCGCCTCGAAGCCCCCGTCCGGCGACGGCTCCTATCCCGGCTCCGGCGACGGCTCCGGCGACGGCTCCGTACCCGCCGAACTCGTCGGTGTCTGGAACGGCGAGGTCACCGCCGCCGGCCTCCCCGCCGGCACGATGAAGGTGACCATACAAACGGGCTCCACCGGCGAGCGCGTCGGGAAGGCCGAACAGACCGACATCCTCGGCAACTTCATCTGCGAGGACGTCCTCACTCTCACCGGGGTCGAGGGCAGCACCCTCGTCGTCGACGCCCGGCGCGGCCCGCGCAGCAAGGACATGTGCACCGAGAGCACGACCGGCCTGCGGCTCGGCCTCGAAAGGGACGGTCTCCGTTACCTCTCCCGGGACGCTCGGGCGGGCAGCCCGACCGGCATCCTGACGAAGCAGAGATGAGCCGCTCCCCTGCACACCCCCGGGCGCCCCCCATGGCGCTCGCGGTCCGCCACCACCCCTGGCGTACGCTGGATCGGTCGTCACAGACCCCTTGGGAAGGACCCGCACCGGTGACCGAGAAGGCCGACCTCACGTCCGTAAAAGTCACTGGCAGCCTCACTGATGTCCTGGACCGCGCCGCCGCCGGCGGCCGCATCACCCCCGAGGAAGCGCTCGACCTCTACCGCTCCGCACCCCTGCACGCGCTCGGCGCCGCGGCCGACGCCGTACGCCGTCGCCGGTACGCGGGGACCGAGCACATCGCGACGTACATCATCGAGCGGAACATCAACTACACCAACGTCTGTGTGACGGCGTGCAAGTTCTGCGCCTTCTACGCCGCGCCCAAGGACACCGCCAAGGGCTGGAGCCGCGACCTCGACGACATCCTGCGCCGCTGCGCGGAGACCGTGGAGCTGGGCGGTACGCAGATCATGTTCCAGGGCGGCCACCACCCGGACTACGGCGTCGAGTACTACGAGAAGCACTTCGCCGCGATCAAGAAGGACTTCCCGCAGCTGGTCATCCACTCCCTCGGCGCCTCCGAGGTCGAGCACATGGCCCGGATCTCCGGTGTCTCCGTCGAGGAGGCGATCCAGCGCATTCACGCCGCCGGTCTCGACTCCTTCGCGGGCGCCGGCGCCGAGCTGCTGCCCGCGCGCCCGCGCAAGGCGATCGCGCCGCTCAAGGAGTCCGGCGAACGCTGGCTGGAGATCATGGAGACCGCGCACGGTCTCGGGGTCGAGTCGACGTCCACGATGCTCATGGGTACGGGCGAGACCAACGCCGAGCGCATCGAGCATCTCCGGATGATCCGCGACGTACAGGACCGGACGGGCGGCTTCCGCGCCTTCATCCCGTACACCTACCAGCCCGAGAACAACCACCTGAAGGGCCAGACGCAGGCCACGCTCTTCGAGTACCTGCGCATGATCGCGATCGCGCGCATCTTCCTCGACAACGTCGCGCACATCCAGGGCTCCTGGCTGACCACGGGCAAGGAGGTCGGCCAGCTGTCGCTGCACTACGGCGCCGACGACCTCGGCTCGATCATGCTGGAGGAGAACGTCGTGTCCTCGGCCGGTGCCAAGCACCGCTCCAACCGGCTGGAGATCATCGACCTGATCCGCAAGGCGGGCCGCGTCCCGGCGCAGCGCGCGACGACGTACGAGCACCTGGTCGTGCACGACGACCCGGCGAACGACCCCGTCGACGACCGGGTCCAGTCGCATATCTCGTCGACCGCGATCGAGGGCGGTACGGCCCACCCCGAGCTGAAGCTCATCGCCACCAACTGAGCTGACAGACCCCTGGAGGCCGCGCGGTGGAGACCCTGCATGTGGCCGACGAGGTCCGCTACACCTGGGACATCGCCGAGCCGATCAAGGGCGGCGGCGTCGTGGTGACAGGCGACCGGATCGGCGCGGTCGGCACGTTCGAGGAGCTGCGGGAGCGGTTCCCGGGCGCGCGGGTGCGCAAGTGGGCCGGGGTGCTCGGCCCCGCCCGGGTCCACGAAGGACCGCTGCCCGACGCCCCGACCCCGCGCGAGCGGATCCACGCCGTACTGAAGCTGGGCGCGGTGGCGGTCCTCGGCGAGTACGCGACGGCCCCGGGGCTGCGCGAGGCCGCCGCGCGGGTGGGCGTCCTCGTACTGCCCGCCGCCCCGCGTACGGCGCTCGCCGAGACGGGACGCGCCGATCTCGCCGTCTTCGACGCGGACGGGCGCTGCGTCGCCACGGTGTGCGCGGGCCGTCTGGTGCACCGCCGCGCATAGCCGCGCGCAGCCGCGTACAGGGAGTCTTACGGGGGAGTGGCCCCGCCCGGCCGATGTCCGCCCTGCCACAATGGAGTGCGTGACCCGAGCCTCCCTGGACAAGCAGCCGCACGAAGTCATCTCGATGTTCGACGACGTGGCGGAGAAGTACGACCTCACGAACGATGTGCTCTCGCTCGGCCAGGCCAGACTGTGGCGCAAGGAGGTCGCCAAGGCCGTGAAGGCCCGCCCGGCGGAGAAGGTCCTCGACCTGGCCGCCGGCACCGCCACCTCCTCGATGTCGCTCGCCGCGACCGGTGCGTACGTCGTGCCCTGCGACTTCTCCCAGGGCATGCTGCGGCAGGGCAAGAAGCGGCACCCGTGGATGCCGTTCACGGCCGGGGACGCGACGAAACTGCCGTTCGCCGACGGGGTGTTCGACGCGGTGACGATCTCCTTCGGCCTGCGCAACGTCCAGGACACGGACCTCGCGCTGCGCGAGCTGTACCGGGTGACGAAGCCCGGCGGGCGGATCGTGATCTGTGAGTTCTCGCACCCGACGTGGGCGCCGTTCCGTACGGTCTACGAGGAGTACCTGATGCGCGCGCTGCCGCCGACCGCGCGCGCCGTGTCCTCCAACCCCGACGCGTACGTCTATCTCGCCGAGTCGATCAGGGCCTGGCCGGACCAGCCCGCCCTCGCGGCGCGGCTGAAGGGGGCGGGCTGGTCCAAGGTGGCGTGGCGGAATCTGACGGGCGGGATCGTGGCGCTGCACCGGGGCGTACGCGCCTGAGCCTCTCCGGTTCAGACGCTCACGGGCTCACCGGCTGACGGGCTCACCGGCTCACGGGCTCACCGGCTCACAACTCCAGCCGGAAGCAGTACGCGGTGTCCCCCGACGAGAGCGGGTACGTCTCCGCCAGCTCCATCCCGAGCCGCCGCGTCACCGCGACCGAGCGCTCGTTACGGGAGTTGACCATCGCCACGACCCGGCCGACCCCCGCCGCGCGTACCCGCTCCAGCGTGGCGCGCGCGGCGGCCGTCGCGTAACCGCGCCCCCAGTGCGCCCGCCCCAGCCGCCAGCCGATCTCGATCTCGCCGACCGGACCGAACGTCTCGTGCGGCCAGGGCTGCGCGCCGGTGAAGCCGATCACCTCATCGTCGTCGTCCGTCATCGTCCAGAAGCAGAAGCCGCGCTCGGCGTCGTGCCTGCGCTGCCGGGCGGTCAACTCCTCGTACACCGACTTCTCCGCCGAGACGCCGCCGTGGAACTCCATCACCTCGGGATCGTCGAAAACCCGGTGCCAGTGGAACGCGTCCTCCTCCGTGGGCACGCGGAGCTGCACCACGGGGAGCGGTTGGGTCATGTTGTTCACGAGGGCAACCCTTCAGTGGAGGTAACGGTGCACCCCCATAGACTGCACATGCCCCGTGCCGCCAGGTACCCAAATTCGAGTCTTCGGGAGAACCCGCTGTGACCGAGCCCCTCTCCGAAAACAGCGCAGATGTGATCGTCGTGGGCGCCGGCCCGGCCGGTTCCACCACCGCGTACTACCTCGCCAAGGCGGGCCTGGACGTCCTGTTGCTGGAGAAGACGGCGTTCCCGCGCGAGAAGGTCTGCGGCGACGGCCTCACCCCGCGCGCCACGAAGCAGCTCGTCTCGATGGGCATCGATATCTCCGAAGAGGCCGGCTGGCTGCGCAACAAGGGGCTCCGGATCATCGGCGGCGGTGTACGGCTCCAGCTGGACTGGCCGGATCTGGCCGCGTATCCGGACTACGGCCTGGTCCGCAAGCGTGACGACTTCGACGAACAGCTCGCCCGGCAGGCGCAGAAGGCCGGCGCGCGGCTGTACGAGCGGTGCAACGTCGGCGCGCCGATCACCGACGACCGCACCGGACGCATCATCGGCGTCAACGCCAAGCTGGGCGAGGAGAAGACCCCGGTCACCTTCCACGCGCCGCTCGTCGTCGCCGCCGACGGCAACTCGACCCGGCTGTCCCTGGGCATGGGCCTGCACCGCCGCGAGGACCGGCCGATGGGCGTCGCGGTCCGTACGTACTTCACCTCCCCCCGCCACGACGACGACTACCTGGAGTCCTGGCTCGAACTGTGGGACCGCCGCGGTCCCGGCGAGGACCGGCTGCTGCCCGGCTACGGCTGGATCTTCGGCATGGGCGACGGTACGTCCAATGTCGGGCTCGGCATCCTCAACTCCTCCTCCGCCTACAAGGAGCTGGACTGGCGCGAGGTGCTCAAGGCGTGGTGCGCCTCGATGCCGGAGGACTGGGGCTACACCCCGGACAACATGACGATGCCGATCCGCGGCGCCGCCCTGCCCATGGCGTTCAACCGCCAGCCGCACTACACCAAGGGCCTGTTGCTGGTCGGTGACGCGGGCGGCATGGTCAACCCGTTCAACGGCGAGGGCATCGCGTACGCCATGGAGTCCGGCCAGATCGCCGCCGACGTCATCGTCCAGGCCCATGCCCGCGCGACCCCCGCCCAGCGCGAGATGGCCCTGCTCCACTACCCGAAGGTCCTCAAGGAGACCTACGGCGGCTACTACACGCTCGGCCGCGCCTTCGTGAAGCTCATCGGCAACCCGAAGATCATGAAGATCGCGACGCAGCGCGGGCTGACGCATCCGCTGCTGATGAAGTTCACCCTGAAGATGCTGGCGAACCTGACGGACCCGACGGGCGGCGACGCGATGGACCGCATCATCAACGGACTGTCGAAGGTGGCCCCCAAGGCGTAGGGCCGCGTAGACGACCGGTCCTGGCTGACGTCCGTCTCATCCCCGGGGCCTCATCCCCGGAGCCTCATCCCCGGGTCCACTTCTTCAGGTCGGCCCGGTCGGCGAAATTCCCCACGTTCGTGTCGACCGGGGTGTCCGTGTACTGGTGGAACTTCCACGCGGCCTTGATCCGGGGCTTCCCGGCGGTCACATAGTCGGCGATCCACAGCGCGTCGCCCGCGTTGCTGGTGGTGTCGCGGTGCAGCCAGTAGTACTGCCCGCAGTACAGCCCCACTCGGTGATTGGACCCGCGCAACCGCTTCACCTCGGCGATGAAGGCGTCCTTCTCGGCGCAGGAAACCCCATCGTCCTCCCAGTCGGCGAACAGCGGGTCGTACTCGATGCTGGCGCACTCCTCGACGAAGTACCGCGCCTGCGCCTTCATGTCACCGGGCCGCAGGAAGTGATAGAAGCCGACCACCAGCCCGGCGGCCCGGCCACGCGCGGCCTGCGCGGTCATCTTGGGGTTGACGTACGACGTGCCCTCGGTGGCCTTGACGAAGACGAAGTCGAGGCCGGCGGTGCTGTAGCTGGAACTCTGATGTGACGAGACGTCGATGCCTTTGGTGGTCATGGGGGGAGGCCTCCTGCGCGGTGGTTCAGGCGTGACAACTCTCCCTTACCCAAGCGTGGTTCGTACGGATCGCGCTGGCGTATCGGCGACAGCCACGACATCTTTACGAGTGAAATCCCCCAGCTGAGGGAACTTGCGCCCGTCGCTGAGACGCGGTGTGGGCCTGGCGTGGGCCCGCGGTGGGTCCGTGGGCCCTTCGAAATGGGTCTTGGTCGTACGTACTGTCCGATATACGTGCCGCGGCTGGACGCCCGGGCCGGAGATCAAAGCAGTTTGCTGGAAGGGTTACCCGTGTCGGACTCACAGGGCCTGGTTTACCAGGTCGGCATACCCACGCATCGCTGGGAGTTGCCGAGATCTCTCGTCGTGACCCGGGTGCTGCTCTATCTGATGTTCGCTCTGACGCTGCTGGGCGGCGTCGGCGTGCTGAACTCGCTGCTGGAGCTGGGCACCCACATCACGCCGATGCTCACGCTGGCTGCGCTGTACGCGCTGGTGCCGGGGATCGCCGCGGTGATTCTGGCGCGGCGTTTGTGGACCGGTGGGAAGGTCGTCTGGTTCGCGTTGGTCGTGCTTCAGGCGTGGCTGCTGGTCGGCAGCGTCGTCAATCTGTATGGGGGTTCGGCGCGGGGGGTCAGTCAACTGCTGCTGCCGGGTGCAGTGCTGGCGCTGGTCAGTGCGGGTGTCAGTCGAGCGTGGTTCGAACTGCCCGCGGATCAGCGGGCTGTGAGGCCGCGTTGGACGCTTGAGCGGCTGCGGCGGGATGCGATCCCTTCGATTTCGCACATGATCGGGTGGCGCCGGAATCGTGGTCAGACGACGGTCGAGTACGTCGGCATGATCGGTCTGGTCGCCCTGATCATCGGCGCGCTTGTTCTCGGTGGTGTGGGTACTCAGATCGCGAACGGTCTCCAGACAGCGGTCTGCAACATCCTCGGCGGCTCGTGCGACAGCGACGCGGTCGCCGGCGGCGGCGAGTCGGGCGGTGGAGACAACGGGGGTACGGTCTCCGGCGGCTCGACCAGTGGGAACAGCGGCGGGAACAGCGGCGGCGCTACGGGCGGCAACTCCGGTGGCAACAGCTCCGGTGGCAACAGCTCCGGTGGTTCCAGTTCGGGCGGCTCCAGTTCCGGCGGCTCGACCGGTGGAAACAGCGGTGGAAGCAGCGGCGGCGCCTCTGGCGGCGACAGTTCTGGTGGGTCCAGTTCGGGCGGTTCAAGCTCCGGCGGTTCAACTGGTGGAGACAGCGGCGGGAGCAGCAGCGGCGGCGACGACAGCGGAGGCATCGACGGGGGAGCGAGCTCCGGTGGATCCGACTCCGGTGGATCGAGCGGCGGCAGCAGTGGCGGGTCATCGGGCGGGTCAAGTTCCGGCGGTTCCAGCGGCGGCAGCAGTGGCGGGCAGTGGCGGGTCATCCGGCGGATCAAGCAGCGGTGGTTCATCGGGCGGATCCAGCTCCGGCGGCAGCAGCGGCGGCGCATCTGGCGGTAACAGTTCCGGCGGCAGCAGCGGTGGTTCGAGCGGTGGCAACTCGAACGGCGGCGGTTCGGATGGTGGTTCGGACAGCGGTGGTTCCGACGGCGGTGGCTCGGACGGTGGTTCGGACAGCGGTGGGTCGAGTGGCGGTGTCGAGTGCAATCCCGTCATGGCCCCCTGGGGCATCATGCAGAGCTGCACGGAAACGGGCACCGGCGGGTCTGACGCCGGCGGAGGTACCAGTGGTGGCTCGGGCGGGAGTAGCGGCGGCAGGAACGACGACAAGGACAAGGACAAGGACGACGACGAGGACAAGGACAAGGACGAGGACAAGGACAAGGACAAGGACAAGGACGACGAGGACAAGAAGAATGACTGCCTGAACGGTTCCAAGATCGCCTTCTCTGGCCGGGTGAGCACCGGCGCAGCCGGCAATGGGCGCTATACGCTCGCCTCGGCTGCGGTTCGTACGCGTGTTGTCGTCAGCGGGGCCACGCTCGCAGCCGACCCGGGAAGCGCTTCCGCGATGGACATGCTGCAGTCGATATCCGGAGCCTCTATCGCTGGTGTCGATACGTACCAAGACGTGGAGAACAGGCTCAGCAACGCTCTTGGACTCACCGATGAGCCGAGGCCGGAGCCCGAGCCCGACGACCCGGAGCCCGAGCCCGAGCCCGAGCCCGAGCCCGAGCCCGAGCCGGGTCCGGATGGGGGAAATTGCCCCGAGCGCCCAGACTCGATGACCGTGCTGGACGATGTCCCGGATTTCCGCCCCGGCGACAAGAAGAACTGGGCGCAGGAGGTCGAGGAGATCGCTCGCAAGAACCCGCTGACAAAGGATTTCACCGCCCAGGACGCGCTCATCATCGCCGACTACACCGGCTCGTGGGCCGAGGACGCGAACAAGTACCTACGTGGTCATCCGATTCCCGGCCGCCGTGGAGAACAGGTCCCGAAGTTCATCGAGCGTATGGACAGTGCTCTGGAGCACCTGCCGCCGGTCGGGGGGACGTTCTACCGGGGTACGTTCATGCCGGACGAGCTGATAGAGAAGTTCGCCAACGGTGAAGAGGTCGAGATGCCCGAGTACCTCAGCACGTCCAGCGACCCGGCAAAGGCCGACCGCGCCGCCGAAAACGCGAAGAGCAACGGTCGGAAGGGCGAGAAGGTCGTACTCGAAGTCACTACGGACGACGGCCGCAACATCGACCCCCTGTCCCGCTACCGGGGCAAGGAGTCGGAAGTCCTCATCCCGCGTGGCGGCAAGTTCGTGAAGACGGGCGAGACGACGAAAATCATCGGTGGCAAGGAGTACAAGGTCATCCAGGTGAAACAGGTGGGTTGAGCCATGCGTACGTACGGCCCTGTGCGGTGACCGCCCGGTCACCGCACAGGGCCGTCGTCATGCCCGGTCCTGAGGGGGAGCGGTACGGGGCGTACGGTCCACTCCGTCCACAGGCCACGATGGCTGAGCGAGAACCCGCACGGCTCGCCCCGGTGCAGCGCCCCGACCGCCGCCGATGCAGCCACCGCCGTCCACCCAACTCAGCGCGCGCCTGCGCTCTCGCGCATGAGGATCTCGCCGTCCTGCTCGGCGAGTTCGAGGCAGTTGCCGCCATCGGCATTCGAGGACCTGGAGGATTTACGCCACTGAATATCCATACCTCCATGCTTGCCGTGGTGTCCCGGCAGCGAAACGGGCTCTTCGCAGTTGAGGGTGTAGTCGGGGGTGTTGGCAGGTAGCCGTCGGGCAACGCCTTGAGCCGGATCAGGCGGTGATCGAGTGCCGGCACCCAGCCGCGTTCACCGATTAGCGGCCAGCACTGCCGCGAGGCCCTCTTGTAGATCTTTGACGAAATACTCGGGAACCTCCAGCGACGGGAAATGTCCCCCGATTTCGGGCGACATCCATTGGACGATCTGTCGGTACCGCTCCTGTGCCCAGGGGCGCGGACACTTCTCGATGTCGCGGGGATACATACTGATTGCTGACGGGACGTCGACCCGAAGTTCGGGGTCCAGCGAGTTGTGGCTTTCGTAGTAAATGCGGGCCGACGATGCGCCGGTCCGTGTCAGCCAATACAGGGTGACGTTGTCAAGAACCCTGTCTCTGGAAATCGTCTCGAACGGGCTGTCTTCGGTGTCTGTCCACTCGGCGAACTTGTCAAGGATCCAGGCAAGAAGCCCGACCGGTGAGTCGACGAGCGAGTAGCCGATGGTCTGCGGTCGGGTCGCCTGCTGCTTCGCGTACGCCGCGTGGTGGCGCCAGAAATCGCGGGTTTCCTCGGTCCATTTGCGCTCGACCGCCGTCAGCCCGTCCGTTGTCAACCCGGGCGGCGCCTCCGCGAACGTTGTGTGGATGCCGAGAACGTGCGCCGGGAACCTGCCGCCGAGAACCGTGGTGATATTACCTCCCCAGTCGCCGCCGTGGGCTGCGAACTTGCTGTAGCCGAGCCTTCCCATCAGTTCCACCCATGCGGCCGCGATCTTTTCGGTTCCCCACCCGGTGGTGGCCGGCTTGTCGCTGTAACCAAAGCCTGGTAGCGACGGGACCACGACGTGGAACGCTGGCGCGTCTGCATCTTTCGGATCTGCCAGCTCGTCTACTACATCGATGAACTCGGCAATGCTGCCTGGCCAGCCGTGCGTCAAGATCAGAGGAGTGGCATCTGCGCGCGCGGATCGGCGGTGCAGGAAGTGGATTCCCAGATCATCAATGGTCGTGCGGAACTGGCCGATACGGTTAAGGCGCTCTTCGAAAGACCGCCAGTTGTACCCGGTGCGCCAGTAGTTCACGACATCGACGAGGTCGGCGAGAGGTACGCCCTGTTCCCATCGGCGAGGGTCGGGCGCGGCGCGATAGACCGTCTCAGCCTCCGGTAGTCGCGCCGCGGCTAGTCGCGCGCGCAGATCGTCGAGGTCAGCGTCAGTTGCGTGGGCTTCAAATGCTGTCACGTCGCTGGTTAGACGGGGCATGAGACCTCCTGGCCGTCGCGGAACCGGCTACGATCCATCGCGAACCGGCTAAGGAGGTTCTAGCAGTTCTCCGAGCCACGCTGCAACCTGCTAAGGTGGTTCCATGCGTGCTGGGTTCCCTGACTTCCGCCTCGGTAACGTGCTGGCGACCAGCTTCACGGGGACTCTGTCGGAGCGTCATGGCAACGCTGTGGAGCGCATTCCCACGCCGCACCGACTCGTCGACTGGCTGGCAGTGAACGGCCTCGCCGTGGCGTCCTGCACCACTGCCCAGCTCGACCTCGCTCGGGAACTGAGGGAGTCGATTCACGCCGCCGCGACAGCGGCCGCGATCCAGGACGCTCTCCCTGCGTCTGCTGTCCAAGTCATCAATGACTGCAGCGCTCAGGGTCGGGCCGCGGCTATCCTGACGCCCGAGGGTAAGCGGCGATGGCTACTTGGCTCGGCTTCCTGTGTGGAAGATGCCCTCAGCGTGATCGCCGCCGACGCGATCAGCATCATCGCAGGCGAACGAGACGGAAAATTGGCCTTGTGTGCATCACCAACATGCCAAGCCGCCTTCTTCGACACCAGCCAAAGTCGCACCCGCAAATGGTGTGACATGAACACGTGCGGGAATCGTCAGAAGAAAGCGCGCTTCAATGCCAACCAGCGCAAAAACCTCAGATCAGCGGAGTGATCGTTACCTCGGTACATCCAAGTGGGCGGCCCCACGTCCGCGACACCTCTGTCGCGTTGGGTGCCCCCCAACGGCACCACTAAGAGCCATCCGTCGCCTTCGATCAACGTCCTCAATCAGTACGTCTACGTTTACTGATCGGCGACGTTCATCGGCTCTTCGCAGTCGAGGGTGTTGGCGGGTAGGCGTGGATCTCGCCGCCGTGCTCGGCGAGTTCCAGACAATCACTGCGTCTCGCCCTGCCCAACACCGCGAGCGCGGACCCTGCTCTGTGGGGTGTTGTGTCGATCGCGTTGAGCGCGATCGTGCTGGCGGTGGGGGTGCTGTACGCGGTGATGCCGACGGCGGACGGTGCCGTGCCACCTGTCCCGCTCGACGCGGAGGAGGGGTACACGTACACCTGCTACTGCTGCCCGGACCCGGTGCGGGTCACGATCCGTGCGCCGCAGGCGCACTTGGTGGGGCGTGCTCCTGCTGGGGCGGCGTGAGGTGAGGACCGAGGGGTGGCCGGGGTGGGCCCCGCCCGCCATCGAACCCACCGGTAACCGCCATCGAACCCACCGGTAACAAGGTGCGGACATCACTGGCGGGACATGCCCCGGCCGTCGGCGACCCTCGGATTCACGTGATCATTCCCGGCCGATCGCGAGATTGCCGTAGCCCTGCCGTGCACCCCACCGCGGACCGGGGCGTGCGACTCGGGCGCAACCTCGTCAGAGTGATACCGGGCCGTCATTGGAAACCGCACCTCGGAGTCTCGCCGGCCCGACCGGAAGACCAGAGGCGAACCTTTGGCGTCCTTCGGCCAGGGGTACTGCATTTTCTCCGCATCGGAGTGGTCTCTCTTCCCGCTCGGTTATCGGCGGCGCTCCACCGTGAACCTGTGAAGTGTCCGAACCGAATGTTTCTTCACAAGGAGAAAACTCATGCGTATTCGTACAGCAGTCGCCGCCGCCGCTCTCGCCGCCGTGGCCGTCCTGGGCAGCGCGGGTGCCGCCTCGGCCACGAGCTGGGAGCACGACGGACGGGGTGAGTTCATCGACATCGACTCCCGGATCAAGAACAGCTTCAACACGGTCGTGATCTTCGGCGACAAGTGACGCCGTTTTCTTACCGGCCCCCCGCGGTTTCACCGCGGGGGGCCGGGGTGCGGTTCGGGCGGGAAAACAGCGCGGTGCGCGGGTCAGCAGCGCAGTGCGCGGGTCAGCAGGCCCGTGATCAGTACCTCCAGCAGCTCGCGGAGCGTCGTGGTGAAGTCCAGCCGCATGGCCGCCAGCGCGGGATCGGCCTCGTAGGCGGCCAGCATCGCGGCCGAGGGCCGCGCGTGGGTCCAGACCGCGCCGGCCGACATGAGGGCGGCGGCGGCGCACCCCATCGCGTCGTGTTCGTCCAGCTCGGGTACGTGTGCGCGGATCAGCCGGATCATGACGGTGACGTTGGCCATGGTGGCGTGCTTGCACTCCGCGGCGATCTGCGGCGAGATGTTCCGTTCCAGAACCGCGGCCTGCGCGCTGATCAGGTCGCAGAGCACCGGACGGGCCGACAGTGTGTCCGCGATCGCGCCGGCGAGCTGGTCGCCGCGTTCGTACGGTCCGCCGGCCGTGTCGACCGCCGTGGCGAGGGTGCCGTCGAGCAGGTCCAGCCACTCCCGCAGCGCGGTGTCCAGCAGTTCGAGCAGGACGGCCTCGCGGGACTCGAAGTAGCGCAGCACGTTCGACTTCGCCAGACCGACGCGTCGGCTCAGCTCGTTGAGGCTCACCTGCGCCACGGGCATCTCGGTCAGCATCGCCGCCGCGGTGTCCAGGATCGCTTGCCGGCGGACGGCGCGCTGCTCCTCGCTGCGGGCGCGCTGGAAGGGCGTGGTCATGGCCCCAGGCTACAGACCCCCGGTCTGTTGTTAGTAGACCGACGGTCTGCTAGCGTCCCTGGCAACAGACCGGCGGTCTACTACGAAGGAGTCGCCATGTATGCCGTCCCCGACCAGAGCGGGAAGCTCGCCGTCGTCACCGGCGCCAACAGCGGGACCGGCAAGGAAGCGGTCCGTCGGCTCGCGGGCGCGGGGGCGCGCGTCGTGATGGCCGTCCGTACGGTCGCCAAGGGCGAGCGGGCCCGCGCCGAGATCCTGGCCCAGCACCCGGACGCCCAAATGGAGGTGCGCCGGATCGATCTGGCCGATCTTGCCTCCGTCCAGGAGTTCGCCGACGGGCTCATCGCCGATGGCACCCCGCTCGATCTGCTGGTCAACAACGCCGGGGTGATGGCCCCGCCCACCCGGCTGACCACGGCCGACGGCTTCGAGCTCCAGATGGGCAGCAACTACCTGGGCCCCTTCGCGCTGACGGTCCGGCTGCTACCGCTGCTGCTCTCCGCCCCCGCGCCGAGGGTGGCCACGATGAGCAGCGGTACGGCCAACTACGGCCGTATCCACTTCGAGGATCTTCAGTGGGAGCGCCGCCGCTACAGCCCCAACCTCTCCTACGCGCAGTCCAAGCTCGCCAACCTCATGATGACCCGGCACCTCGCGGCCCTCGCCGCCGAGCGCGGCTGGCAGCTGCTGAGCACCGGCGCGCACCCTGGCTACACCCGCACGAACCTCCAGACGGCGGGGGCCAGTCTCGGCACCGGCAAGCCGTCGCGCCGGGTCTCCGTGCTCACGTCCCTCAACTTCCTGCCCTCGCAGGACGTCCAACAGGGCACGGAACCACTGCTGTACGCGGCGGCCGACCCCGGAGCCGTCGCGGGCGGCTACTACGGTCCGGGCGGACGGTTCGGACTGGTCGGCCCCACCACCACCGCCCGTACGACCCGTCGTGCCCTCGATCCCGCCGCCAACGCCCGTCTGTGGACCGAGTCCGAGCGCCTCACGGGTGTCGCGCTGCCCGCCCCCACCGCCTGACGAGAGCAGGGCGAAAGGGACGGGAAAGACGAAAACCCGCATCCCCCCGAGCGGGGTGCGGGTATTCGTCGTACTACGGGTGGATCTGTGCGTGGATCAGAGAACGCGGACCGCGCCGCTCGGCGGGTCCCAGTCCAGGGACTTCTTCACTACACCCGAGCTGGGGTTCTGCGCGCCGATGAACTCGCCGCCGCCGGCGTAGATCGCGGTGTGGTACGCGCTGCCCGCGCCGCCCCAGTAGAGGATGTCGCCCGGCTGGAGGTTGCTCAGGGAGACCTGGGTGCCGGCCGTCGACTGGTCCTGCGAGACGCGCGGCAGGTCGACGCCGATCTGGCGGTACGCGGCCTGGACGAGAGCGGAGCAGTCCCAGGCGTTCGGGCCCGTCGAGCCCATGATGTACGCGTCGCCGAGCTGGGCCTGGGCGAAGGCGAGCACGGCGGCCGCGGAGCCGGTCGCCTGCGAGGTGGCCTTCGAGGCCGTGGAGGCGGTCGAGCCGGAGTTCGAGGAGGACGACGCCGACAGCGTCGTGCGCTCCGCGGTGCGGGACGCGCGCTCGGCGGCGGCCTTGGCGCGGGCTTCTTCGGCCCTCTTCGCCTCGGCCTTCTTCTTGGCCTCGGCCTTGCGCTCCGCCTCGGCCTTGGCCTTCTTGGCGGTCTGTGCGGCCGTGGACGCCGCGGCGTCCTGCTGGGCGCGCAGGTCCAGGGAGTTCGCGACGCGCTGCGTGGCCTCGGCGGACCGCGCGAAGTCGCCGGCGAGCCCGGAGGTGAGCGTGGGCATTTCGATGGTCTGGGTGGTCACCGGCTCGGCGTTCGCCGGGCCCGCGGCACCGGCGACCGCGATGGTGCTGAGGACGCCACCGGCAACTCCACTACGGAGGACGACTTTCGACGCGCTGCGGCGGGGCTTCCGGTGGCTGGGTATGTGAGCGGTGTGGGACATGAGACCTACGGCTATCAGGTGGGACCTGGTTCCCGTCAAGCAAGGTGTGTTGCGCCACAGTTACGTTCGGAATCTGTGAATCCGCTTAGCCTCGGGTCTTATTGACGCCGTAACGGGCAAACCGGGCATGCGTGATCATGGCTGTGATCACGGTCTTTCCGATAAAGGTCCGAATTGCCCGCCACTTACCACCCCTTCACACTCATGGCCAAGCCCTCTTGTCTTGACGGTTGAGTGGAGTGGTACAGGTCACAGGATGGTCACCACTCGGCAGTCGGAACGATCACGGAGCCCGCTCGGAACGATCACGGAGTCCGCTCGGGGTGATCGCGGGGTCCTCCGGCGCGCTCGCGCGCCTCTCCGTGGACGTCTCTATGGACGTCCGCCGGGCTGTCCCGGTTGCTCGTGAATGCGTGCACGTGTCCACGTCGGTCCGTACTTTCCCCTCGCGCGGGTGACCGCCGAGCCCTGTATCACGGTATAATGTTTCATTGCAAATTTGCTTGTACGGTGCATCGCTTGATAGAGCAACGCACCCCCGACCAGCGGAAACGGATTCGGTTGTCACATCTGGTGACCGCTCGGCCGCTTCACGTATGAAGATCACCGCTCATCCGACTTCATGATCCTTCGTCGGGTGGTGGAGATCACAAAGCCGTTGCTGTACCCCGTGTCGCAGATCACAGACCACCGGGCATAGGATGCGGGGCAGTCGGGCTTGTGAACTGCCTCACATGTACGCGATCTTCAGGGATCGTGGCGAGGCGGTGAGGCGAACCGCCCGGTGCGATCCAACGGTCAAGGACGACTGGAAGGAGCTGAGGGGCGTGAATTCCTACGCACCCATCCTCGTGCTCGGCGCCCTCGGGGCTGGGTTTGCGATCTTCTCCGTGGTCATGGCCACGCTTATCGGCCCAAAGCGCTATAACCGGGCCAAAATTGAAGCGTACGAGTGTGGCATCGAACCCACGCCGACGCCGGCCGGAGGCGGCCGTTTTCCCATCAAGTACTACCTGACGGCGATGCTCTTCATCATCTTCGATATCGAGGTCGTCTTCCTTTACCCCTGGGCCGTCACCTTCGACTCCCTGGGGATTTTCGGGCTCGTGGAGATGCTGCTCTTCGTGCTCACCGTCTTCGTCGCCTACGCGTATGTGTGGCGGCGCGGCGGTCTGGAATGGGACTAAAGGGGCTGAGGGGCCACCAATGGGACTCGAAGAGAAGCTGCCGAGCGGTTTTCTGCTGACCACCGTCGAACAGGCCTCGGGCTGGGTGCGGAAGTCATCCGTCTTCCCCGCGACCTTCGGCCTCGCCTGCTGCGCCATCGAGATGATGACGACCGGCGCCGGTCGGTACGACCTGGCGCGGTTCGGCATGGAGGTCTTCCGCGGTTCGCCGCGCCAGGCCGATCTGATGATCGTGGCCGGGCGGGTGAGCCAGAAGATGGCGCCGGTTCTGCGGCAGGTCTATGACCAGATGCCCAACCCCAAGTGGGTGATCTCCATGGGGGTTTGCGCATCATCGGGCGGAATGTTCAATAATTACGCGATTGTCCAGGGTGTGGATCACATTGTCCCTGTCGACATCTATTTGCCCGGCTGCCCACCACGCCCCGAGATGCTGATGGACGCCATTCTCAAGCTCCACCAGAAGATCCAGAGCTCCAAGCTCGGGGTCAACGCGGAGGAAGCGGCCCGTGAGGCGGAGGAAGCGGCTCTCAAGGCGCTCCCGACGATCGAGATGAAGGGGTTGCTGCAGTGACCGGCGACCAGGGATCCGGAGGGCGGCCCTCCGGAAACAACGTTCCGTCCGCGCGCGAGGACACCGCCGAGCCCATCCGCGTACAGAAGGGCATGTTCGGCGCCAACAACGGCGGCGACACCTCCGGTTACGGCGGGCTCGTCAGGACCGTGATGCTGCCGGGCGCCTCCGCCCGGCCGTACGGCGGCCCCGGCGGGTCCTTCGACGAGATCGCCGACGAGCTCGAAGGCGCGCTGGAGGAGCAGGGACTCGTCCCGGAGAACGCCATCGAGAAGACGGTCGTCGACCGCGACGAACTCACCTTCCACATCGCCCGCGAGCATCTCGTCCAGGTGGCGCGCACCCTGCGCGACGACCCGGCGCTGCGCTTCGAGCTCTGTACGGGGGTGTCGGGCGTCCACTACCCCGGCGACAAGGGCCGAGAGCTGCACGCCGTGTACCACCTGCGTTCGCTCACTCACAGCCGGTTGATCCGGGTCGAGGTGTCCGCGCCGGACGCCGACCCGCATGTGCCGTCCCTGGTCGAGCTCTATCCGACCAACGACTGGCACGAGCGCGAGACGTACGACTTCTTCGGGCTGATCTTCGACGGCCACCCCGCCCTGACCCGGATCATGATGCCGGACGACTGGCAGGGCTTCCCGCAGCGCAAGGACTATCCGCTCGGCGGCATCGCCATCGAATACAAGGGCGCCCAGATCCCGGCTCCGGACCAGCGGAGGTCGTACTCCTGATGTCTGCATCCCACGCACCCCACGCCACGCCCCGCGCGACCACCGAGGGCACCGTCTACACGGTCACCGGCGGCGACTGGGACGAGGTCGTCCAGACCGCGGCCAAGGCCGACGACGAGCGGATCGTCGTCAACATGGGTCCCCAGCACCCCTCCACCCACGGAGTGCTGCGGCTGATCCTGGAGATCGAGGGCGAGACCGTCACCGAGGCCCGCTGCGGCATCGGCTATCTGCACACCGGCATCGAGAAGAACCTCGAATTCCGCAACTGGACGCAGGGCACCACCTTCGTCACGCGCATGGATTACCTGACGTCGTTCTTCAACGAGACGGCGTACTGCCTGGGCGTGGAGAAGCTGCTCGGCATCGAGGACGCCGTCCCGGACCGGGCCACGCTCATCCGCGTCCTGCTGATGGAGCTGAACCGGCTCTCCTCGCACCTCGTCTGTATCGCCACCGGCGGTATGGAGCTGGGCGCGACGACGATCATGATCTACGGATTCCGTGATCGTGAACTGATTCTCGATGCCTACGAGCTGATCACCGGCCTGCGGATGAACCACGCGTTCATCCGCCCCGGCGGACTCGCCCAGGATCTGCCCCCGGGCGCTGTCGACTACCTGCGCGAGCTGCTGAAGAAGCTGCGGAAGAACCTGCCGGAGTACGACAAGCTCGCCACCGGCAACCCGATCTTCAAGGCCCGTATGCAGGACGTCGGCTACCTCGATCTGACCGGCTCCATGGCCCTGGGCGCCACAGGACCGATCCTGCGCTCCGCCGGGCTCCCGCACGATCTGCGCAGGAGCGACCCGTACTGCGGCTACGAGACCTTCGACTTCGAGGTCCCGACCGCCGACACCTGCGACGCGTACGGCCGCTTCCTCATCCGTCTTGAGGAGATGCGCCAGTCGCTGCGGATCGTCGAACAGTGCCTGGACCGGCTGGAGCCGGGCCCGGTGATGGTCGCCGACAAGAAGATCGCCTGGCCCGCGCAGCTCGCGCTCGGCCCCGACGGTCTGGGCAACTCGCTCGACCACATCAAGAACATCATGGGCACGTCCATGGAGGCTCTGATCCATCACTTCAAGCTGGTGACGGAGGGCTTCCGGGTCCCGCCGGGACAGGCGTACGCCGCCGTGGAGTCGCCCAAGGGCGAGCTGGGCGTGCATGTCGTCTCCGACGGCGGCACGCGCCCGTACCGGGTCCACTTCCGCGATCCGTCCTTCACCAATCTCCAGGCCATGGCGGCGATGTGCGAGGGCGGCCAGGTCGCCGACGTCATCGTCGCCGTCGCGTCCATCGACCCCGTGATGGGAGGCGTCGACCGGTGACCACCACACCGCCCAACGCAGAGGTGAGCCTGGGGATGCCACAGCTCCCCGCTCCCGACTACCCGGCCGATGTACGTGCCAGGCTGGAAGCGGACGCCAAGGAGATCATCGGCCGCTACCCCGGCTCCCGGTCCGCGCTGCTTCCGCTGCTGCACCTCGTGCAGGCCGAGGAGGGGTTCGTCTCCCGTACGGGGATGGCCTTCTGCGCGGAGCTGCTCGAACTGACCACCGCCGAGGTCACGGCCGTCGCGACCTTCTACTCGATGTACCGCCGCAAGCCGAGCGGTGACTACCAGGTCGGGGTCTGCACCAACACGCTCTGCGCGGTGATGGGCGGCGACGCCATCTTCGACGCGCTGAAGGAGCACCTCGGCGTCGGCAACAACGAGACGACCGAGGACGGCAAGGTCACCCTCGAACACATCGAGTGCAACGCGGCCTGCGACTTCGCGCCCGTCGTGATGGTGAACTGGGAGTTCTTCGACAACCAGACGCCGGACAGCGCCAAGCGGCTCGTCGACGACCTGCGTGACGGACATACCGTCCAGCCCACCCGCGGCGCCCCCCTGTGCACGTACAAGGAGACCGCGCGCATCCTCGCCGGCTTCCCCGACGCGCGCCCCGGCGCCGTCGAGGCCACCGGCGGCGCCGGGCCCGCGTCGCTGGCCGGCCTGCGGCTGGCCAAGGGCGAGGCACCCCAGCGGGTGGTACGGCCCCGGGACGGCGCGCATCCGCAGGACGATTCGCAGCCCGGCGCAGCCGAGGAGGGGAAGTGATGACGATGGCCGCCGCGCTCAACGAGAACGGGACCAGCCCCGAGAAGATCCTCGCGCCCGTCCTGTCCGCCTTCTGGGACCAGCCGGAGTCCTGGACGCTGGAGACCTACGAGCGGCACGAAGGGTACGAGGGTCTGAAGAAGGCCCTCGCCATGCCGCCCGACGACGTCATCGCGTACGTCAAGGACTCGGGCCTGCGCGGCCGAGGCGGCGCAGGCTTCCCCACCGGCATGAAGTGGCAGTTCATCCCGCAGGGCGACGGCAAGCCGCACTATCTCGTCGTCAACGCGGACGAGTCGGAGCCGGGCACCTGCAAGGACATCCCGCTCCTCTTCGCCAATCCGCACTCCCTCATCGAGGGGATCGTGATCGCCTGCTACGCGATCCGCTCGCAGCACGCGTTCATCTATCTGCGCGGCGAGGTCGTCCCCGTACTGCGCAGGGTGCACGAGGCGGTGCGCGAGGCCTACGCGGCGGGGTATCTCGGCAAGAACATCCTGGGCAGCGGGCTCGATCTCGATGTGATCGTGCACGCGGGCGCGGGCGCGTACATCTGCGGGGAGGAGACCGCGCTGCTCGACTCCCTGGAGGGCCGTCGCGGACAGCCCCGGCTGCGTCCTCCCTTCCCGGCGGTGGCGGGCCTCTACGCCTGCCCCACTGTGGTGAACAACGTCGAGTCCATCGCGTCCGTTCCCGCGATCCTCAACCGCGGCAAGGACTGGTTCAAGTCGATGGGCAGCGAGAAGTCCCCGGGCTTCACGCTCTACTCGCTCAGCGGCCATGTCACCAGCCCCGGCCAGTACGAGGCCCCGCTCGGCGTCACGCTGCGGCAGCTGCTCGACATGAGCGGCGGCATGCGGGCGGGCCACCGGCTCAAGTTCTGGACACCGGGCGGCTCTTCGACCCCGATGTTCACCGACGAGCACCTCGATGTCCCGCTGGACTACGAGGGAGTGGGCGCGGCCGGCTCCATGCTCGGCACGAAAGCGCTCCAGTGCTTCGACGAGACCACCTGCGTCGTACGGGCCGTCACCCGCTGGACCGAGTTCTACGCCCATGAGTCCTGCGGCAAGTGCACGCCATGCCGTGAAGGCACGTACTGGCTCGTTCAGTTGCTGCGCGACATCGAGGACGGCAAGGGACAGCTGTCCGACCTCGACAAGCTCAACGACATCGCCGACAACATCAACGGCAAGTCCTTCTGCGCGCTCGGTGACGGCGCCGCGTCCCCGATCTTCTCCTCGCTCAAGTACTTCCGCGAGGAGTACGAGCAGCACATCACCGGCAAGGGCTGCCCCTTCGACCCCGCGAAGTCCACCGTCTGGGCAGACCGGAACCCGCACCTGGAGGTGAACGCATGACCGTGACGACAAGCGCTCCCTCCGGCGGCGGCGAGGCGGCGGTCCCGCCCGAGGATCTCGTCTCGCTGACGATCGACGGCATCGAGATCTCCGTCCCCAAGGGGACCCTGGTGATCCGCGCCGCCGAACTGCTCGGCATCGAGATCCCGCGCTTCTGCGACCATCCGCTCCTCGACCCGGCCGGCGCCTGCCGCCAGTGCATCGTCGAGGTGGAGGGCCAGCGCAAGCCGATGGCCTCCTGCACGATCACCTGCACCGACGGCATGGTCGTCAAGTCGCAGCTGACCTCGCCGGTCGCCGAGAAGGCCCAGCGCGGGGTGATGGAGCTGCTGCTCATCAACCACCCGCTGGACTGCCCGGTCTGCGACAAGGGCGGAGAGTGCCCGCTCCAGAACCAGGCCATGCAGGTCGGCGACCCGGACACCCGCTTCGAGGGCAAGAAGCGCACGTTCCAGAAGCCCGTCCCGATCTCCACCCAGGTGCTGCTGGACCGTGAGCGGTGTGTGCTGTGCGCGCGCTGCACGCGGTTCTCCAACCAGATCGCGGGCGACCCGATGATCGAGCTGATCGAGCGGGGCGCGCTCCAGCAGGTCGGCACCGGCGAGGGCGACCCCTTCGAGTCGTACTTCTCCGGGAACACCATTCAGATCTGCCCGGTCGGGGCGCTGACCTCGGCCGCGTACCGCTTCCGCTCCCGCCCGTTCGACCTGGTGTCCTCGCCGAGCGTCTGCGAGCACTGCGCGGGCGGCTGCGCCACCAGGACCGACCACCGGCGCGGCAAGGTCATGCGGCGGCTGGCCGCCAATGACCCCGAGGTCAACGAGGAATGGCTGTGCGACAAGGGGCGGTTCGGCTTCCGCTACGCGCAGAAGCCCGACCGGCTCACCACTCCGCTCGTACGCAACGAGGACGGCGTCCTCGAACCGGCGAGCTGGCCCGAGGCGCTGGAGGCCGCCGCCCGCGGTCTGAGCGCCGCGCGCGGCCGGGCGGGAGTGCTCGCCGGTGGCCGGCTCACCGTTGAGGACGCCTACGCCTACGCCAAGTTCGCCCGGGTCGTCCTCGACACCAACGACATCGACTTCCGCGCGCGCGTGCACAGCACCGAGGAAGCCGACTTCCTGGCCGCCCATATCGCGGGCCACGGCCGCGACCTGGACGGTACGGGGCTCACGTACACCACGCTGGAGAAGGCCCCGGCCGTGCTGCTCGCGGGCTTCGAGTCCGAGGAGGAGGCGCCCGGCGTCTTCCTGCGGCTGCGCAAGGCGCACCGCAACCACGGCCAGCGCACGTTCTCGCTCGCCACGTACGCCACCCGCGGTCTGGAGAAGGCCGGCGGCACGCTGCTGCCGGCCGCGCCCGGCACCGAGACCGAGTGGCTGGACGCGCTGGCGGCCAACCCCGTCAGCGCCGGACTCGAAGGGGACGGCGAACGCGCCTCCCAGGCGCTGCGCGAGCCGGGCGCCGTGATCGTCGTCGGCGAGCGGCTCGCGGCCGTCCCCGGCGGGCTCACCGCCGCCGCGCGGGCCGCCACCGCGACCGGCGCGAAGCTGGTGTGGATCCCCCGGCGGGCCGGCGAGCGCGGCGCGGTGGAGGCGGGCGCGCTCCCGTCACTGCTGCCCGGCGGCCGTCCCGCCACCGACCCGCGGGCCCGTGAGGAGACCGCGGCGGCCTGGGGCGTACGCGAACTGCCGCACCACTACGGCCGCGACACCGGCCAGATCATCGAGGCCGCCGCCACCGGCGAGCTGGCCGCCCTGGTCGTCGCGGGTGTCGAGGTCGCGGATCTGCCCGACCCGGCGGGCGCGCGGGCCGCGCTGGACGCAGTCGGCTTCCTCGTCTCGCTGGAGCTGCGGCCGAGCGAGGTCACCGAGCGGGCCGATGTGGTCTTCCCGGTCGCCGCCGTCGCGGAGAAGTCCGGCACGTTCCTCAACTGGGAGGGCAGGGCACGGCTGTTCGAGGCCGCGCTGAAGCCGGAGCAGATGACCCGGCGCCTGGCCCCGGCCGACGCGCGCGTGCTGCACATGCTGGCCGACACGCTCGCCGCCACCGCGGCCGCCGACGGGATCGGCGACTTCGGACTGCCGGACCTGCGGGCCGTACGCACCGAGCTGGACCGGCTCGGCCGCTGGGAGGGACCGCGCGCCACCGAGCCGCTGGAATCGTCCCGTCCGGTGCCCAGGCCCGGCGACGGCGAGGCGGTCCTCGCGGGCCACCGGCTCCTGCTCGACCTCGGCCGTCTCCAGGAGGGCGACGACGCGCTGGCCGGCACCCGGCACGCGGCGGTCGCCCGGCTCTCCGCCACGACGGCCGCCGAGACGGGCGTCAAGAACGGCGACGAGCTGTCCGTCACCGGCCCGTTGGGCACGGTCACGCTCCCGCTCCAGGTCACGGAGATGCCGGACCGGGTGGTCTGGCTGCCGCTCAACTCGACGGGCGGCGGGGTCCTCGCGGACACCGGCTCCCGCCCCGGCACGCTCGTCCGTATCGGCCCGGCCGAGGCAAGGGACGCGGCCACGGAAGCACCGGAGGTGCGCGCATGACCGCCCTCGCCCAACTCGCGGCGGCCCCGGGGACCGTCCTCGCCGTCGAGGACCTGTCGATGTTCGGCCGCGACCCGTGGTGGCTCGTGGTCGTCAAGGCCGTGTTCTGCTTCGCGTTCCTGCTGCTGACCGTGCTCTTCGCCATCGTGTGGGAGCGCAAGGTCGTCGCCTGGATGCAGCTGCGCATCGGCCCGAACCGGCACGGCCCCTGGGGCATGCTCCAGTCGCTCGCCGACGGCGCCAAGCTGATGTTCAAGGAAGACATCATCGTCAAGCGCGCGGACAAGGTGGTCTACGTCCTCGCGCCGATCATCGCCGCGGTGCCCGCGTTCATGGCGATCGCCGTGATCCCGTTCGGACCGGCCGGCAACGAGGTCTCGATCTTCGGCCACCGCACCACGATGCAGCTGACCGACCTGCCGATCGCGATGCTCTACATCCTCGCGGTCGCCTCGGTCGGGATCTACGGCATCGTCCTCGCGGGCTGGTCCTCGGGATCGACGTATCCGCTGCTCGGCGGGCTTCGCTCGTGCGCGCAGATGATCTCGTACGAGATCGCCATGGGCGCCGCGTTCGCGTCGGTGTTCCTCTACTCGGGGTCGATGTCGACCTCGGCGATCGTCGAGGCCCAGGCCGACCGCTGGTTCATCATCCTGCTGCCGGTCTCCTTCATCATCTACATCGTCACGATGGTGGGCGAGACCAACCGCGCCCCCTTCGACATGCCGGAGTCCGAGGGCGACCTCGTCGGCGGCTTCAACACCGAGTACTCATCGATCAAGTTCGCGATGTTCATGCTCGCCGAGTACATCAACATGGTCACCGTCTCGGCCGTCGCGGCCACGCTCTTCCTCGGCGGCTGGCGCGCTCCGTGGCCGATCTCCACCTTCTGGGAGGGCGCGAACCACGGCTGGTGGCCGCTGCTCTGGTTCGTCGTCAAGGTCCAGCTGCTGCTCTTCTTCTTCATCTGGCTGCGCGGCACGCTGCCGCGCGTGCGCTACGACCAGCTGATGAAGCTCGGCTGGAAGGTCCTGATCCCGGTCTCGGTGGTCTGGCTGATGGTCGTCGCGACCGTACGGGCCCTGCGCAACGAGAACTACGGCTTCCAGTCGATCGTGCTGTACGTCCTCGGGGCGGTCATCGCGATCCTGCTGCTCTCCTTCGTCGTGGACATCTTCCGCGACAGGAAGGAGAAGGCCGCGGCGGCGAGCGCGCCGGAACCCCCGGCCTTCGACCCGATGGCGGGCGGATTCCCCGTACCGCCGCTGCCGGGACAGGAGTTGCCGCCCGTACCGCGCAGGCGGCCACGACGTGACCGCGAGCTGATTGTCAGTGGCGGGGGCAATACTGTGAGTGACGGTACCGAGAGTGACGGAAAGGAGGCTGACAGTGTCTGACTCTTCGCCGGGGGACATCCCGCGTCCCCCCCGGAATCCGGTGGCCGGCTTCGGCGTGACCTTCAAGGCCATGTTCAAGAAGCGGCTGACCGAGCAGTACCCGGAACAGCAGAAGGTGACGGCGCCGCGCTTCCACGGCCGGCATCAGCTGAACCGGCATCCGGACGGGCTGGAGAAGTGCATCGGCTGCGAGCTGTGCGCCTGGGCGTGCCCGGCGGACGCGATCTATGTGGAGGGCGCGGACAACACGGACGAGGAGCGCTACTCCCCGGGGGAGCGCTACGGCCGCGTCTACCAGATCAACTACGCGCGCTGCATCCTGTGCGGTCTGTGCATCGAGGCCTGCCCGACCAGGGCGCTCACGATGACCAATGACTTCGAGCTGGCCGACAGCTCCCGCGAGAACCTGATCTATACGAAGGAGCAGCTTCTCGCGGGCCTTCAGGAAGGCATGGTCGAGACGCCGCACTCGATCTTCCCGGGCACCGACGAACAGGACTACTACCGGGGGCTGGTCACCGAGGCCGCGCCGGGTACGGTCCGGCAGGTCGCGGTGAGCAAGGGCGAGAAGCCGACGGACGAGGAGGCCGGTGCATGAGCCTGCTCGCCGCGTCCTCCCTCGCGTCCGTCACGTCTGTTTCCTCCTTCACCTCCGCTCCTTCCTTCACCTCCGCCGCCACGACGACCTCGACCGGTGAGGCCGTCCAGTTCTGGATCCTCGGCACCGTCGCCGTGGTCGGCGCGCTCTGCACGATCCTGATGAAGAAGGCCGTGCACAGCGCGCTGTGCCTGGCCGCCACGATGATCGTCCTGGCGGTCTTCTATCTCGCCAACGGGGCGTATTTCCTGGGCGTGGTGCAGATCGTCGTCTATACCGGCGCGATCATGATGCTGTTCCTCTTCGTGGTGATGCTGGTCGGTGTCACCGCCGCCGACTCACTCAAGGAGACGCTGAAGGGCCAGCGTTGGTGGGCCGCCGCCTGCGGGCTCGGCTTCGGGGTCCTGCTCATCGGCGGGATCGGCAACGCCTCGCTGACCTCCTTCACCGGACTCGGCCAGGCCAACGCCGGCGGCAATGTCGAGGGACTGGCCGCCCTGATCTTCACCCGGTACGTCTTCGCCTTCGAGATCACCGGCGCGCTGCTGATCACCGCGTCGGTCGGCGCGATGCTGCTCACGCACCGCGAGCGCACCGAACGGGCCAAGACCCAGCGGGAGATGGCCGAGGAGCGCGTACGCAAGGGCACGCAACTGCCCCCGCTGCCCGCCCCCGGTGTCTACGCCCGGCACAACGCGGTGGACATCGCCGGTCTGCTGCCGGACGGCACCCCGTCCGAGCTGACGGTCAACAAGACGCTCAAGGACCGCGGGCAGATCCGCGATGTGTCGAACGAGGCCATCGCGGACCTCAAGGCGCTGGAGCAGCGGTCGTCGGAGCGGCTCGGCCGCGAGGATGAGGAGGCCAAGCGATGAATCCGGTCAACTACCTCTATCTCGCCTCGCTGCTGTTCACCATCGGCGCGGCCGGGGTGCTGATCCGGCGGAACGCGATCGTGGTGTTCATGTGCATCGAGCTGATGCTGAACGCCTGCAATCTCGCGTTCGTCGCCTTCTCCCGGATGCACGGCAATCTCGACGGCCAGATCATCGCCTTCTTCACGATGGTCGTCGCCGCCGCGGAGGTCGTGGTCGGGCTCGCGATCATCGTGTCGCTGTTCCGTTCCCGCCACTCGGCCTCGGTCGACGACGCCAGCCTGATGAAGCTCTGAGGGGTCGCTGAATCGTGGAGAACTTGATTGCGCTGCTCATCGCGGCGCCTCTGCTCGGAGCGGCGGTCCTGCTGTGCGGCGGGCGTCGGCTCGACCGCGTGGGCCACTGGCTCGGCACACTGCTGGCCGCCGCGTCCTTCGTGATCGGTGTCGTGCTCTTCGGCGACATGCTCGGCAAGAGCGGCGAAGGACGCTCGCTGCACCAGCATCTGTTCAGCTGGATCCCCGTGGAGGGGTTCCAGGCGGACGTCGCCTTCCAGCTCGACCAGCTGTCGATGACCTTCGTCCTGCTGATCACCGGCGTGGGCACGCTCATCCATATCTACTCGATCGGGTACATGGAGCACGACGAGCGGCGCCGCCGCTTCTTCGGCTACTTGAACCTGTTCCTGGCGGCGATGCTGCTGCTGGTCCTCGCCGACAACTACCTGCTGCTGTACATGGGCTGGGAGGGCGTCGGTCTCGCCTCGTACCTGCTCATCGGGTTCTGGCAGCACAAGCCCAGCGCGGCCACGGCCGCCAAGAAGGCGTTCCTGGTCAACCGCGTCGGCGACATGGGTCTGTCGATCGCGATCATGCTGATGTTCACCACCTTCGGGACGTTCGCCTTCGGCCCCGTGCTGTCGTCCACGGGCGACGCGACGGAGGGCAAGCTGACGGCGATCGGCCTGATGCTGCTGCTGGCCGCGTGCGGCAAGTCGGCCCAGGTACCGCTGCAGTCCTGGCTCGGTGACGCGATGGAGGGCCCGACCCCGGTCTCGGCCCTGATCCACGCGGCGACGATGGTGACGGCGGGCGTGTATCTGATCACTCGCTCCGGCGCGATCTTCAACGCGGCGCCGGACGCACAGCTGGTGGTCGTGGTGGTCGGCGCGGTGACGCTCCTCTTCGGTGCGATCGTCGGTTGCGCGAAGGACGACATCAAGAAGGCCCTCGCGGGCTCGACGATGTCGCAGATCGGCTACATGATCCTGGCGGCGGGCCTCGGCCCGATCGGCTATGTCTTCGCGATCATGCACCTGGTGACGCACGGCTTCTTCAAGGCCGGGCTCTTCCTCGGCGCCGGTTCGGTCATGCACGGCATGAACGACGAGGTCGACATGCGGAAGTACGGCGGCCTGCGGAAGTACATGCCGGTCACGTTCGTCACGTTCGGCCTCGGCTATCTGGCGATCATCGGCTTCCCCGGGCTGTCCGGCTTCTTCTCCAAGGACAAGATCATCGAGGCCGCCTTCGCCAAGGGCGGTACGGAGGGCTGGATCCTCGGCGCCGTCACGCTGCTGGGCGCCGCGATCACCGCGTTCTACATGACGCGCGTGATGCTGCTGACCTTCTTCGGCGAGAAGCGCTGGCAGCCGGACGACAACGGACACGAGCCGCATCCGCACGAGTCCCCGAAGTCCATGACCATCCCCATGGTCATCCTGGCCTTCGGCTCGGTCTTCGCCGGTGGGTTCTTCTCCATCGGTGACCGCTTCCTACACTGGCTGGAGCCCGTCACCGGACACTCGCACGGGAACCCGCCGGTCAGCGCGACCACCGTCACCACCGCCACCGTGGTCGTGCTGGTCATCGGAGTCGCCATCGCCTGGTTCATGTACGGACGCAAGCCCGTGCCGGTGGCCGCCCCGCGCGGCTCGCTGCTCACCCGCGCCGCCCGCCGTGATCTCCTCCAGGACGACTTCAACCATGTGGTCCTGGTCCGCGGCGGCGAGCACCTCACCCGCTCCCTGGTCTATGTCGACCACACCCTGGTCGACGGAGTGGTCAACGGCACCGCGGCGTCGTTCGGCGGGCTTTCCGGCCGGCTGCGCAAGCTGCAGAACGGCTACGCCCGCACCTATGCGGTCTCGATGTTCGGAGGTACGGCAGTGCTCATCGCCGCGACCCTGCTGATGAGGGCGGTGTAACGGACATGTCGTTCCCGCTCCTGACGGCGACGGCCGTGCTGCCCGCGGTCGGCGCGATCGTCACGGCGGCCGTCCCGGCCGCCCGGCGCACCGCCGCCAAGTGGCTGGCGCTGGTCTTCTCGCTCGCCACGCTCGTACTGGCCGCCCTCGTGGTGGTCCGCTTCGAGCCCGGCGGCGACCGCTATCAGCTCACCGAATCGCACGCCTGGATCCCGGACTTCGGGGTCCGCTACGAACTGGGCGTGGACGGCATCGGGGTGGCGCTGCTCGCGCTGACCGCGCTGCTGATCCCCTTCGTGATCCTGGCCGGCTGGCATGACGCCGACCCGCTGGAAGAGGTGAACCCGAACCGCCGCTGGCGGCCGACCCAGGGCTTCTTCGCGCTGATCCTGATGGTCGAGGCGATGGTGATCCTCTCCTTCGAGGCCACCGACGTCTTCCTCTTCTACATCCTCTTCGAAGCCATGCTCATCCCGATGTACTTCCTCATCGGCGGCTTCGGGGACCGCGCCGCACCTGCTCAATTTGCCGCTACCGCGGCGGGGGGCGGGGACGAGGCGGCGGCCACCCAACGCTCGTACGCGGCCGTCAAGTTCCTCCTCTACAACCTGGTCGGCGGCCTGATCATGCTGGCCGCCGTGATCGGGCTCTATGTCGTCGCGGGCAGCTTCTCGCTCTCCGAGATCGCCGCGGCGCGGGCCAACGGCTCGCTGTCCATCGCGACCGACACCGAGCGGTGGCTCTTCCTCGGCTTCTTCTTCGCCTTCGCGGTGAAGGCGCCGCTGTGGCCGCTGCACACCTGGCTGCCCAACGCCATGGGCGAGGCCACCGCGCCCGTCGCCGTACTGATCACCGCCGTGGTCGACAAGGTCGGCACGTTCGCGATGCTGCGCTTCTGCCTCCAGCTCTTCCCGGAGGCGTCCAAGTGGGCCACCCCGGTGATCCTGGTGCTCGCGCTGATCAGCATCGTCTACGGGGCGCTGCTCGCCGTCGGCCAGCGGGACATGAAGCGGCTGATCGCGTACGCGTCGATCTCCCACTTCGGCTTCATCATCATGGGCATCTTCGCGATGACCAGCCAGGGCCAGTCGGGCGCCACGCTCTACATGGTCAACCACGGGATCTCGACGGCCGCGCTGATGCTGGTGGCCGGCTTCCTGATCACCCGGCGCGGCTCGCGGCTCATCGCGGACTACGGCGGGGTGCAGAAGGTCGCGCCGGTTCTCGCGGGGACGTTCCTGATCGGCGGGCTCGCGACGCTCTCGCTGCCGGGGCTCTCCCCGTTCGTGAGTGAATTCCTGGTCCTGGTCGGCACGTTCAGCCGGTATCCGGTGATCGGCATCATCGCCACCATCGGCATCGTGCTCGCCGCGCTCTATGTCCTCGTGCTCTATCAGCGCACGATGACCGGGCCGGTGAAGGCCGAGGTCAGGACGATGCCGGATCTGCGCGTCCGGGAGCTGGTGGTCGTCACTCCGCTGATCGCGCTGCTCCTCTTCCTGGGCGTCTATCCGAAGCCGCTGACCGAGATCGTCAACCCGGCGGTGGAGCACACCCTCTCCGACGTACAGCAGACCGATCCCAAGCCCGAGGTGGAGGCCGCTCCATGAGTGCGACTGTCGTCCACAGCCTGTGGACAACGACGGCGGCCGACGGGATCACCAAGATCCCGGCCCCGAACATCGAGTACGCGCAGCTGTCACCCGTACTGATCGTGCTGGGCGCGGCGGTCCTGGGCATCCTGGCCGAGGCGTTCGTCCCGCGCCGGGGCAGGTACCACACACAGCTGTTCCTCTCCGTGGTCGCGCTGGCCGCCGGCTTCGCGGCGGTGGTCGGGCTCGCGGCCGGCGGATACGGCACGACCAAGAAGCACATCGCGGCCATGGGCGCCATCGCCGTCGACGGCCCGGCGCTCTTCCTCCAGGGCACGATCCTGCTGGCCTCGATCGTCGCCGTGTTCACCTTCGCCGAGCGCAAGCTCGACCCGGAGGCCCATGGCAACCGCGTCGACTCGTTCGTGGCGCAGGCCGCGGCCGTACCGGGCAGCGACACCGAGAAAGCGGCGGTCAAGGCCGGGTTCACCACCACCGAGGTGTTCCCGCTGGCCCTGTTCGCCGTCGCGGGCATGCTGGTCTTCCCGGCGGCCAACGATCTGCTGACGCTCTTCATCGCGCTGGAAGTCTTCTCGCTCCCGCTCTACCTCCTGTGCGCCCTCGCCCGCCGCAAGCGGCTGATGTCGCAGGAGGCGGCGGTCAAGTACTTCCTGCTGGGCGCCTTCTCGTCGGCGTTCCTGCTCTTCGGGATCGCGCTGCTGTACGGATACGCGGGCTCCGTCTCGTACGCGCAGATCGCGGAGGTCGTCAACGGCACCGTCCAGAACGTCGACCCGGCCCTCGCCGAGACCATGGGCAATGACGCGCTGCTGCTGATCGGCGGCGCGATGGTCCTGATGGGGCTGCTCTTCAAGGTCGGCGCGGTGCCGTTCCACATGTGGACCCCGGACGTCTACCAGGGCGCGCCCACACCCGTCACCGGCTTCATGGCCGCGGCGACCAAGGTGGCCGCCTTCGGCGCGCTGCTGCGGCTGCTGTACGTCGTGCTGCCGGGGCTGCGCTGGGACTGGCGGCCGGTGATGTGGGGCGTCGTCATCGTCACGATGCTGGGCGGTGCGATCGTCGCCATCACCCAGACCGACATCAAGCGCCTCCTGGCGTACTCCTCGATCGCGCACGCGGGCTTCATCCTGGCCGGTGTGATCGCGGGGACGAGCGACGGCATCTCGTCCGTCCTCTTCTATCTGGCGGCGTACTCCTTCGTCACGATCGGCGCGTTCGCGGTCGTCACGCTGGTGCGCGACGCGGGCGGCGAGGCGACGCATCTGTCCAAGTGGGCCGGGCTCGGGCGGCGTTCACCCCTGGTGGCCGCGGTCTTCGCGGTCTTCCTGCTCGCCTTCGCCGGTATCCCGCTGACCTCGGGCTTCTCGGGGAAGTTCGCGGTCTTCAAGGCGGCGGCGGACGGCGGCGCGGGGGTGCTGGTCGTGATCGGTGTGATCGCCTCGGCGATCGCCGCGTTCTTCTATATCCGGGTCATCGTGCTGATGTTCTTCAGCGAGCCGAAGCCGGAGGGCCCGACGGTCGCGGTGCCGTCGGCGCTGACGACGACGGCGATCGCGGTCGGCATCGCGGTCACGCTGGTCCTGGGCGTGGCCCCGCAGTACTTCCTGGACCTGGCGGGCCAGGCGGGCGGGTTCGTGCGGTAGCTGTATTGATCATGAGCGCCGCCTGCTGTTGCGTATCGAGCCGGCTGCCCGGCACCCGTCGCGGGTGCCGGGCAGTCCGGTTCAGGCGGGCACGACGCGGCCCGTGACCTCGCCGAGGCCGACGCGGGTGCCGTCCGGGCCCGGGGCCCAGGCGGTCAGGGTGACCTCGTCGCCGTCCTCCAGGAATGTCCGCTTGCCGGCGGGGAGTTCGAGGGGTTCGGTGCCGTTCCAGGTGAGTTCGAGCAGGGAGCCGCGCTGCTCGCGCTCCGCGCCGCTGACCGTGCCGGACGCGAAGAGGTCGCCCGTACGGAGCGAGGCGCCGTTGACCGTCATATGGGTCAGCTGCTGGGCCGCCGTCCAGTACATGGTGGAGAACGGCGGCTCCGAGATGACCTGGCCATTGAGCGAGACGGAGATCCGCAGGTCGAAGCCGCCCGGCTCCTCGGCGTCCGCGTCGTCCAGATAGGGGAGCAGCTCGGCGGTACGGGCCGGGGGCGCCACCCGGGCCGCGTCCAGGGCCTCCAGCGGGGTCACCCATGCCGAGACGGACGTGGCGAAGGACTTCCCGAGGAACGGGCCGAGCGGTACGTACTCCCACGCCTGGATGTCGCGCGCCGACCAGTCGTTGAGGAGCGACAGCCCGAAGACATGGTCACGGAAAGACGCCTGCTCCACCGGACTGCCCTGCCGCGAGGGCGTCCCGACGACGAAGCCGACCTCCGCCTCGATGTCGAGCTTCACGGAGGGGCCGAAGACCGGCACCGGGTCGGCGGGCGCCTTGCGCTGGCCCGACGGGCGCGTCACGTCCGTACCGGATACGACGATCGTGCCGGCCCTGCCGTGGTAACCGATCGGCAGATGCTTCCAGTTGGCGGGCAGCGCGTCGCCGTCGGGGCGGAAGATCCGGCCCACATTGGTGGCGTGGTGCTCGCTCGCGTAGAAGTCGACATAGTCCGCGATCTCGTACGGCAGATGCAGGGTGACCGAGCCGAGCGGATGGAGCAGGGGCTCTATGTCCGCGCGGTGCGCGGGCACCGTGACCCATGCGGTGAGGGCCCGGCGGACATCGCGCCAGGCCGTACGCCCCGCCGCCATCAGGGGGTTGAGGCTCGGCCTGGCCAGCAGCGCGGCGTACGGGGAGCCCAGGGCGTGCGCCGCCGCTCCCGCGTCGAGCACGTGGTCGCCGATACGGACCCCGAGCCGGCGGCGGTCGGGCTCGTCGGCGGTGGAGAAGACCCCGTACGGGAGGTTGTGCGGGCCGAAGGGGTCTCCCTCGGCCGGTTCGAGCGGGCTCTGCTCGGGCATTGGTGCTGCCTCGCTTTCCGGATCGATGCAGGACACGTTACGTCGCTGTTGCCCAGCCGCGGCAGTGGTGAAAAGTCTGCCTTGGGCCGAAAGGGCGGCCTGTGCCGGGTAGTTCGCGGACCGTACCCGGGGTAGCCCCGCGGGCGCGTCACTCCGGACCCGTGCCGCCCGTCCGCGCCCACCCCGTCCGCGCCCACCCCGTCCGCGCTCATCCCGCCGTGCGCGGAATCCGCTTCTCCCAGGTCCGGTGGAAGACCACCTCGGCGCCGTCGTGGCAGATCACCTCGTTGGACGTGATGAAGTCGTCCACGTCGCAGCTGATCTCGGACCGGGTCTCGACCCGGGCGTCCCAGGCCAGCTCCGGCCGGTGCAGCCGGATCCGCCAGTCCGAGCGGGCGGTGGCCGACAGCGGGTCGCTCTCCTGGATCGTGTACGTCTCCAGCGCGTCCTCGGTGAATTCGAGACCGTCCGGATAGACGCGGGTACCGCCGTAGCGCGGATCGACCTCCAGCCGCCACAGCCCACGCGCCACATCCCGGATCACCAGCCGCTCGGGCCGCTCCTCGTCCAGCGTCACCGGCGAGACCACGCCCATCGGTTCCGCCTGCTCGGCCGGTTCGAACGAGATCGCCCGGTCCACGGCGTCGGTGGCGTCGGTGGCCGTACGGACCGGGAGTTCGAGCGAGCTGCCCACCGGCTCCAGGGTGAAGCCCGCCGACTCCGCGCGCGGCCAGATCCACGGCCAGTACGCGGACGAGACCGCGAGCCGGATGCGGTGTCCCGGCGGGAAGGTGTGCCCGATGCCGTTCAGTTCGAAGGTGACGTCCTCGGTCGCGCCCTCCGGCCAGGGCACGGCCCGGTCCCGGCCCTTCCTGGCCGACAGATTGAGGACACCGCGCGTGACGAGCGTGGACGAGCCGTCGGGCGCGACATCGCAGAGCCGGGCGATCGCCTGTCCCGCCGGGACCTCCAGCCGTAGCCGCAGCCGGACGCGAGGGCGGCCCAGGATCTCGATCAGCCCGCCGGTGACGGGGAATTCGAAGCAGGCCGACTTCGCGTCCTCGTCGCGCTGGTCGGGCGGCAGATCCGCGTCGTTGCCGAACGGGAAGAAGCGGCCCGCGTCCAGACCCGTCTGATGGGGGGAGTCGACGACCACCGGCTCGCCCTGGAAGGCGTACGGGACGACGGTGACGTTCGGCGAGGGCCAGGCCGGTTCGCCCGCCCAGCGGCCCGGCAGCTCGGGATAGACGGTCGCGGGCGGGTGCGAGGCGCTGATCCACGAGCGCAGCAGCGGCTCGGCCATGATCCCCGTGTCCTCGCCCTTCAGCCACTGGTCCCACCAGCGCAGGGTCTCCTGGAGGAAGCCGATCGCCGGTCCCGGCGGCAGGCCACGGTCCGGGTACTGGTGCGACCAGGGCCCGATCAGCCCCCGTACCCGCGCCGGGTCCAGATGCTCGACCAGCCGCAGCACGGTGTCGCGGTACGGGTCGTGCCAGCCGCCGACGGCCAGGACGGCCGCCTTGATCGCGCTGTAGTCCTCGCGGACGCTGCCGTGCCGCCAGTACGCGTCGCGGGTCTGGTGGGCCAGCCAGGTGTGGAGGAAGGGCTCGACGGCTTCGAGACGGTTCAGCCACATCTCGCGCCAGCCCTCCCCGGCGGACACCGGGTCCGGCGGCCGGGCGACGAAGGCCAGCATCGTGGCCGCCCAGGCGTGCATGTCCACGGCGAGCACCGACCCGCCCATGTAGTGGACGTCGTTGTCGTAGCGGTCGTCGGACGAGCAGACGGTGACGATCGCCTTCAGCGGCTCGGGCGCGAGGGCGGCGAGCTGGAGGGAGTTGAAGCCGCCCCAGGAGATCCCGAACATGCCCACGCGGCCGGTGCACCAGGGCTGCGCGGCGAGCCAGTCGATCACCTCGACCCCGTCGGCCAGCTCGGTCGCGTCGTACTCGTCGCCCGGCAGCCCCTCGCTGTTGCCGTGCCCGCGTACATCGACCCGTACGGACGCGTAGCCGTGGCCCGCGTACCAGGGGTGGCGCTGCCAGTCGCGCGGCGCCGTCCAGTCGCTCAGCCGGTACGGCAGATATTCGAGCAGCGCGGGGACGGGCTCGTCGGTGAGCGGGCGCCAGACGCGCGCGTACAGCCGGGTGCCGTCGGGGAGGGGGATGCGTACGTCCGTGTGGGTCGTCTCGTACGGGAAGTCGGTGCGGATGGCGGGGGGCATACCGGTCACCTCACGATCACCTCGGCGGACGGTGCGGGGGAAGGGGCGGGGCTCAATGGACGGGATACATGGTCCGGCGCAGCCAGGGCGCCGCCGCGACCACCGCCAGACCGGCCACGACCGCGATGGCGCCGTTCACGCCGAAGTACGCGGAGTGCGAGACCTGCCCGTACAGCTTCACGGTCTGCGTCTGGATGCCGTTGGCGAGGGCCAGCGACAGGAACCAGAGCGCCAGGGTCTGGCTGGCGAACGCCCTGGGCGCGAGCTTGGTGGAGGCGGAGAGCCCGGAGGTCTCCACCAGGATGTCGCCGAGGCCGAGCAGCAGATACGAGCCGACGATCCACCAGGCGGCCATCCGGTAGTCCGCGCCGCTGTGCCCGGAGGTGGGCAGCACCATCAGCAGGAAGGACAGACCGCCGAGGATCACCCCGATCGCGATCTTGTTGGAGGCGTGCGGCTGGCGGTGGCCCATCCGGATCCAAACGGCGGCGACGACGGGCGCGAGCGCGACCTCGAAGGCGCCGAGGGCGGAGGCGTACCACCCGGTGGGGAAGGTGAAGCCGAGGATCGACGTGTCGGCGTTGGTCGAGGCGAGCAGGATCATCGTCGAGTACGCCTGGAAGAGGATGAAGTTGAAGAAGACGGATGCCAGGAACAGCACCAGATACGGGCGCAGCCGGCCGCGCTCCTCGGCGGTCACCCGCAGGCTGCGGAACATCACCACGAAGTAGACGACGGGCGCGATCACCGAGAGGACGGTGAGGACGTCGGCGAAGCGGCCGATGGTGAGCCGGCCCGCCAGCGACAGGGCCACCGCCAGGACGGCCACCACGAGCGCGCCCACGATCATCAGCCGTACGGCCCGGCGCATCGGCTCCGGCGCGAGCGCGAACTCCGCGGCGTGCTTGCGTCCGGCCAGGTGACGGCGGCCCGCCACGTACTGGACGAGACCGAGGGTCATCCCGACGGCGGCGGCCGAGAACGCGGCGTGCCAGCTCGCGTGCTCGCCGAGCCAGCCGGTGACGAGCGGGCCGAGGAAGGCGCCGATGTTGATCGCCATGTAGTAGAGGGCGAAGCCGGCGTCCCTGCGCTCGTCCTCGGTGCGGTAGAGCTTGCCGACCATGGCGGAGACATTCGGCTTGAGCAGGCCCGTACCGGCGCTGATCAGGCCGAGGCCCGCCCAGGTCATGCCCGCCGTGGGGACGGCCATGGCGTAGTGCCCGATGGCGATGAGGATGCCGCCCCAGAGCACCGCGCGGTACGAGCCGAGGATCCGGTCCGCGAGCCAGCCGCCGGCCACCGAGAGCAGATAGACGAGCGTCCCGTAGGCCGCCGCGATGGAGGCGGCCGTTCCGTCCGCCATGCCCAGGCCGCCGTCCTGGACGGTGGCGACGAAGAAGAGGACGAGGATGGCCTGCATCCCGAGGAATGAGAAGCGTTCCCAGACTTCGAGACCGGACAGGGTCAGCAGGCCGCGGGGGTGGCCGAGGAAGGCGTGATCATCGCCGGATGGTGGCTGCTCCGCGTTCGCTCGGGGTTCGATCGTTGTTCCGGACAAAAGCACTACTCCTGGTCGTATGGCTGATCCCGAACATACCGGCGGGTCCGGGAAGGCGCCCATGGTGATCGAAAGGGGACCGGATACGCTGACTTGAGCGGAGACAGCGACACATCGACAATCCGTGTGATCGTCAGCAGACAGGAGTACCTCTCGTGACCGTCGTCGGGCCGTTCGGGCTGAGCGTGCGGGACCAGGCTCTTGAGGCCGATGTCCAGACCGGGTTGGCGGCTGTCGAGGCGGGGCTGCTCGATGCCACCAAGAGCGACGTGCCGTTCATCACGGAGGCGGCCCAGCACCTGGTACGGGCGGGCGGCAAACGCTTCCGGCCGTTGTTGGTCATGCTCGCGTCACAGTTCGGTGATCCGTACGCGCCCGGTGTCGTTCCCGCCGCGGTGGTCGTCGAGCTGACGCATCTCGCGACGCTGTACCACGACGACGTGATGGACGAGGGGAAGGTCCGCCGGGGCGTGGACAGCGCCAACGCCCGCTGGGGCAACTCGGTCGCCGTCCTCACGGGTGACTTCCTCTTCGCGCGCGCCTCGCACATCCTGGCCGACCTGGGACCCGAGGCGGTACGGATCCAAGCCGAGGCGTTCGAACGGCTGGTGACGGGCCAGATCCTGGAGACCGCGGGACCGCGCGACGGACGCGACCCGGTCGAGCACTACCTCGACGTCCTGGGCGGCAAGACCGGATCGCTGGTCGCCGTCTCCTGCCGCTTCGGCGCGATGACCTCCGGCGCGGACGAGTCGGTCGTCGACATCCTCACCCAGTACGGGGAGCGGCTCGGTGTCGCCTTCCAGCTCGCGGACGATGTCCTCGACATCGCCAGCGACTCGCACGAGTCGGGCAAGATGCCCGGCACGGATCTGCGCGAGGGCATCCCCACACTGCCGGTACTGCTGCTGCGCGCCCAGGCCGAGGCGTACGGCAGACCCGGCGACCTCGCGCTGGTCGAGCTGCTGGACGGCGATCTCGCGGACGACGCGCGGCTCTCGGAGGCGCTGCGGCTGCTGCGCGCGCATCCGGCCCTGGAGCAGGCGCGCAGGGACACGGTGCGGTACGCGCAGGAGGCGCGGGCGACGCTCACACCGCTGGCCGAGGGGTACGCGAAGTCCGCGCTGATCGAGCTGTGCGACGCGGTGGTCCACCGGGCGGGCTGACGCACGACCTGGCCTGACGTGGCGTGAGGACAGTGCGTGAGCTGGCGGAATCCTGTCTTCCCCTAGTGGATACGGGAAGCATCTCATCGGTATGTCATCCCAGAGCAGTACGGGAAGTTGCGCCCCGGGTCTGACGCTTATGGCGGGGCCGTTTGGTCAGATGGTTAACACCACTCCTGACCAATTCGGGTGAGACCGGCGGCGCGGAGTGGACGAGTGCACCAGACCGAAGGCCGCCGACCACGGAGGTAGGGCACACATGGCACCGAACGACAGCGCACGGATCACCGCGGAGGACAGGGAGCCCGGCGAGGGCCGCCGCAAGGCGGCTCGCTACGCGCTCCCCGTCGCGGTGGCGGGGGTGGCTGCGGCGACCATCGGGCTTGTCCCGGCACTCGCCGCGACCGGCGACCCCAAACTGCCGGAGATCAGCGCGCAGCAACTCATCGAGAAGATCGCCGCGTCGGAGACCGAGCAGCTCTCGGGCTCCGTGAAGATCACCACCGATCTGGGGCTGCCGTCACTGGCCGGCCTCGGCGACCTGGCGGGCGGCGCGCTCGCCGGGGGCAAGGGCGGGCCGAGCGGTTCCTCCGACGGCTCCACCGCGGACCCCAACGCCAAGCTGATGGAGCTCAGCTCCGGCACGCACACGCTGCGGGTCGCGGTGGACGGCCCCGACAAGCAGCGGCTGTCGATCCGCGACACCGCCGCCGAGTACAGCCTGATCCACAACGGCGGCGAGGTCTGGGCGTACGACAGCGCCTCCAACGAGGCGTACCACGCCACCGCCCCGAAGGACGCGGCCGAGCGCGGCGCGGCCAAGGGCGGCGAGAAGAACGCCCCGAAGGACGCCCTGAAGGACGTCCCGGCGACGCCCAAGGAGTTCGCCGAGGAGGCTCTGAAGGCCGCCGGCGACACGACGTCCGTGAGCGTCGACGGTACGGCGAAGGTCGCCGGGCGCGATGCGTACCAGCTGCTCATCAAGCCCAAGCAGAGCGGTTCGACGGTCGGCTCGATCAAGGTCGCGGTCGACGCGAAGACCGGTACCCCGCTGAAGTTCACGCTCTCGCCGAGCAGCGGTGGCAAGGCCGTGGTCGATGTCGGCTTCACCGAGGTCGACTTCGCCAAGCCCGCCGCCTCCACGTTCGACTTCACGCCCCCCAAGGGCGCGAAGGTGACGGAAGAGGGCGACAAGAGCGGCGACAAGACCGGGGCCCGGGAGCTGCCCAAGGGCGCCGACGGCGCCGAGGGGCCCAAGGAGCAGGGCGACGTGAAGGTCATCGGCGAGGGCTGGAACGCCGTCTACGAGCTGAAGACCGGCGCAGGTGAGGGCATCGCGGGCGCGGCGGGCGCGGACGCGGCGAAGTCGGGCGATGTCCCGGCCGAGGCGCAGCAGTTCCTGGACGCGCTGGGCGACAAGGTCACCGGGAAGTTCGGCTCGGGCACGGTCTTCAAGACCCGTCTGGTCAACGCCCTGATGACGGATGACGGCACGGTGTACGTCGGCGCGGTGACGCAGGACGCGCTGGTCAAGGCCGCCAACGAGGCGAAGTAACGATCCGGCCGGTCCGGCCTGTTCCGCCCCGTCGTACGCTCCGTACGGCGGGGCGGAACGCTGACCGGGGCCGGTCCGTTCTCGTACTGCCGATATGTCACCGCTGTCAGGAAAAGGGAACGGGGGAGCGAGATGACTGCCGTGCTCGATGTGCTGGGCGTGCGCGATGTGATCGAGACGCGTGGCCTCACCAAGCGGTACCGCGGCGGGCAGCTCGCCGTGGACCGGCTCGACCTCTCCGTCCCCGCCGGCAGCGTCTTCGGCTTCCTCGGACCCAACGGCTCGGGCAAGACGACCACGATCCGGATGCTGATGGGGCTGATCGAGCCGACCGCGGGCTCGGCCTCGCTCCTCGGCCGGCCGATGCCCCGCGCGGCCCGTGCCGTGCTTCCCCAGGTCGGCGCCCTGATCGAGGGACCCGCGCTGTACGGGTACCTGTCGGGCCGCGAGAACCTCGTACGGTACGACTCCGCCGACCCGACGGCCGATCCCCGTACCCGCCGCGCCCGGGTGACCGAGGCCCTGGACCGGGTCGGGCTGACCGCCGCCGCGGGCAAGAAGGCGAAGGCGTACTCACTCGGGATGAAGCAGCGGCTCGGGCTCGCGTCGGCGCTGCTGCGACCGCGCAGGCTGCTGGTGCTCGACGAGCCCACGAACGGTCTGGACCCGCAGGGCATGCGGGAGATCAGGACGCTGATACGGGAGCTGGCGGCTGACGGCACGACCGTCTTCCTCTCCTCGCATCTCCTCGACGAGATCGAGCAGGTGTGTACGCACGCCGCCGTGATGGCCCAGGGGAGGTTGATCACCCAAGGACCGGTCGCCGAGCTGGCGGCCGGGACCCGGGGCCGGCTGGCCGTCACCACCCCCGACCCGGGTGAGGCCGCCCGGGTGCTGAAGGAGCTGGGGGTCACCGATGTGGTCGTGGCGGAGGACCGGGTGAGCGGGGAGCTGCCGACGGGCGGGGCGGAGCCGGTGGACCCCGCCGACCTCAACGCGGCGCTCGTACGGGCGGGGGTACGCGTACGGGCCTTCGGCCAGGAGCGCGCCTCGCTGGAGGACGCCTTTGTCGCGCTGACGGGGGAGGGCTTCGATGTCGCGGGCTGAGGTAGGGGCGGGGGCGACGGCGGCGGGACCCGTTGAGCCCGTCGCGCGGGACCGGGAGCGCCGGCTGTGGTGGACGTTCGGGCTGCTGCGCTCCGAGGTGACCACCACCTTCCGGCGCTGGCGGACGCTCGCGCTGCTCGGCGTGCTCGCCGCCGTACCCGTCCTCATCGGGATCGCCGTGAAGATCGAGACGAGCGACGGCGGGGGAATGGGCCGGGGCGGCGGGGCGAACGGACCCGCGTTCCTGACGCAGATCACCAACAACGGACTCTTCCTGGTCTTCGCAGCGCTCGCCGCGACGCTGCCCGTCTTCCTGCCGATGGCGGTAGGGGTCATCGCGGGCGACGCGATCGCTGGTGAGGCCAACGGCGGGACGCTGCGCTATCTGCTGGTCGCGCCGGCCGGGCGTACGAGACTGCTGCTCGCCAAGTACGCGTCCACGCTTGCCTTCTGTCTGGTCGCGACGCTCGTCGTGGCGGCCTCCGCGCTCGTCGTCGGCGCGCTGCTCTTCCCGCTCGGTGACGTCACTACGATCTCGGGCACCCGCATCTCGTTCGGCGACGGGCTGCTGCGGGCCCTGCTGATCGCGGTGGTCGTCGCCGCCTCGCTCGTGGGGCTGGCGGCGGTCGGGCTGCTCATCTCCACCCTGACCAACAGCGGGATCGCGGCGATGGCGGCGACCGTCGGACTGCTGATCACGGTGCAGATCCTGGACACGATCCCGCAGTTGCACGCGATACAGCCGTATCTCTTCTCGCACTACTGGCTGTCCTTCGCGGACCTGCTGCGCGAGCCGTTCTACTGGGACGACATCGGCAGGAACCTGGGGCTCCAGGCGCTGTACGCCGCGGTGTTCGGCTCGGCGGCCTGGGCGCGCTTCACGACGAAGGACATCAACGCCTGAGCCGCGACGGGACCTGAGCCGCGACAGACCGCTTGCTCCTGTTTGGCACGTACGTGCGGCTGCCCGCGTGCGCACCGATTGCAGCACGCGGGCAGTCGCGGTCATGGAAGGTGCCGCGGGCGGTCCCTGAAGGTTCAGAAGGTGAGGCGCCAGCTGTCGATGTAGCCGGTGTCCTGGGCGGCCACGTCCTGGACCCGGAGCCTCCAGACGCCGTTCGCGGTCTCGCTCGACGCGTTCACCGTGTACGTGGCGATCACGTTGTCCGCCGAATCACTGCCGCTGGAACTCTTCAGCGGGTAGACCGTCCCGCTCGGGCCGATCAGGTCGATGACCACGTCACCCCGCCAGGTGTGCTTGATGTCCACACCCACCTTGAGCGCGGCGGGGGCGTTGCCCGTACGGCCGGAGACGGTCACCGCCGAGGTGACGGCGGGTCCGTTGTCCGGGATGGTGAGATCGTCGACGGTCTCGAAGACCTCGCCCGACGGGCCGGAGGAGTTCGCCGACAGCGTCCAGACCGCGTGGGCGACGGCATCGCTGTTGCGGTCGAGCGCCGTGTCGTTGATGTTCGCCGTGGTGTCGCAGGAGGAGTGGTAGCAGCGGTCGAAGGCCTGCCCCGAGGTGCCGCCCCACTTCTGCGCCTGCGCGGCGGTCTTGATGTAGTCGGCGCCGCTGAAGAGCCCGCCGACCGGGACGCCCACGTTCTTGAACGGGGCGTGGTCCGAGCGGCCGTCGCCCTCGGTCTCGATCTCCGTCGCGACGCCGAGACCCGCGTAGTAGTCCTTGAAGGTCTGCTCGATGGCCGGGTCGTCGTCATAGACGAAGTAACCGGCGTTCGGGCTGCCGATCATGTCGAAGTTGAGATAGCCGCTGATCTTCGCGCGCTCGGCGGTCGGCAGATTGTTCACGTAGTACCGCGAACCGACGAGACCCAGCTCCTCCGCGCCCCACCAGGCGAACCGCAGATGCTTCGCCGGCTGGAGCTGCGCCCGGGAGACGGCGAGCGCGGTCTCCAGGATGGCGGCGGAGCCTGATCCGTTGTCGTTGATCCCGGCGCCCGAGGTGACCGAGTCGAGATGCGAACCGGACATCACGATCTGGTTCGGATCGCCGCCCGGCCAGTCGGCTATCAGGTTGTAGCCGGTGGCACCGCTGGAGGTGAACTGCTGTACGGAGGTGGTGAACCCGGCCGCGTCCAGCTTGCCCTTGACGTAGTTGACGGAGGCCAGATATCCGGCGCGGCCATGGGCGCGGTTGCCGCCGTTGGCGGCGGCGATGGACGAGAACTGGGTGAGATGCGCCTTGACATTGGCGAGCGGTATGTCGGGGGCCGCGAGCGCGGCGGGCGCGGACTGCGCCGGTCTCGTGGAGACCGGAGGCGCGGCGGGCGCCGCCGACACGGCGGGCGCGGCGGCGGCGAGCAGCCCGGCGGCCGCGAGTCCGGCGACCACGGCCGTGGCGCCACGGGGGGATATTCGGTGCGCTCCGGGAACGGAGAGTTTCATGTGGGGGCTCCGGATTCCGTACGGGGACAGGACGGAACGTGCGAGACGCCCCACGGCGACGGTGACGTGGGGCGTTGGAGCTGTGCTGGTGCTGATCGTGGTGCTGGAAGCTGTTGGTGCGCTGTGCGTGCTGAATGCTCGGGGAGAGCTTGACTCGCCGTCAAGAGCGGAAACAGGTCAGTGGTGTTCGCTGACCGGACATCTCCGGTTTCCCTTGACGGTGGTCTTGAGCAGGTTCTTTTGCCTCATATGCCATATTGCGGACATGCTCCCGACGAAAGGCATGGCATGAAGTTCGCAGTCATCGGCGGTACCGGGCTGATCGGGTCGCGGGTCGTCAAGAATCTGAACGCCGCCGGGCATGAGGCGGTACCGCACTCGAAGTCCACCGGAGCCGACGTCATCAGCGGTCAGGGACTGGACGAGGCGGTGGCGGGAGCCGACGTCGTCGTCAACCTGACGAACTCCCCGACCTTCGACGAAGCCTCCCCGGCCTTCTTCCAGACCTCGATGGACAACCTTCTGGCCGCGGCCCGGAAGGGCGGCGTCGGCCACTTCGTCATCCTGTCGATCATCGGCGCGGAACAGGTGCCGGAGCTGGACTACTACCGGGCCAAGGTGCTCCAGGAGAACATCCTCGCGGCCGGGCCGATCCCCTACTCGATCGTCCGGGCGACGCAGTTCATGGATTTCATGGACGCCGTCCTGTCCTGGACCGCCGACGGCGACACCGTCCGGCTGCCCGCCACGCCCATCCAGCCGATCGCCGCCAAGGACGTGGCCGACGCGGTGGCGGAGGTCGCCGCCGGTGCCCCGCTGAATGGCATTCGCAATATCGCCGGCCCCGAGATCTTCTCCCTGGACGAGCTGGGCCGGATCACCCTGTCCCGCAAGGGCGACGGCCGTACGGTCGTCACCGACCCCACCGCCGGCATGTTCGCCGTCGTCAAGGGTGATGTCCTCACCGACAAGGACGCCCACCTCGCACCCACCCACTACACCGACTGGCTCTCCTGACTCGCACCGCGGTACTGGGTCCTGTCCGGTCGGACAGGACCTGGGCCACGCGGAACTCGTCCTCCTCGTACGGCTCGTCCGGATGGCGGACGGCGGCCGGATTCCGCCAGGCCGGTTACCGGGGGTCCGGCTCGCGAGGACGGGAGGGCGCCGGTTCCGTAACCGGGAGCGGCGCTTCCGCCTGTGCCAAGCCCGAGCCCGAGCCCGAGGCCGTCGTCGTCGCTGCCGCCTCCGCCGCCTCCGCCGTCAGGCGTAGCGCCTCCGACCGCGTGCGGCGCGCGTTCCGCAGCGCGTCCCACGTCAGGATCACGAGGGCCAGCCAGACCAGAGAGAAGCCCGCCCACCGCTCCGGCGGCATCGCCTCGTGGAAGTACGTGATCCCCAGCACGAACTGGAAGACCGGGGCCAGATACTGGAGCAGGCCCAGCGTCGACAGCGGCACCCGGATCGCCGCCGCGCCGAAGCAGATCAGCGGCAGCGCGGTGACCACACCCGTCGCGGCGAGCAGAGCCATCTGGCCCGTACCCTCCGAGCCGAAGGTGGCCGAGCCGGACGCGCCCAGCCACACCAGATAGCCGAGCGCGGGCAGGAACAGGACCGCGGTCTCGGCGGCCAGCGACTCCAGACCACCGATGTTGATCTTCTTCTTGACCAGGCCGTAGGTCGCGAACGAGAAGGCCAGTACGAGCGAGATCCAGGGCGGCTGCCCGTACCCGATGGCGAGGACGAGCACGGCGGCCAGGGCGATGAAGACCGCCGTCCACTGGGCGGGCCGCAGCCGTTCCTTGAGCAGCAGCACGCCCATGGCGATCGTCACCAGCGGGTTGATGAAGTAGCCCAGCGAGGCCTCGACGACATGGCCGGTGTTGACCGCCCAGATGTAGAAACCCCAGTTGAGGGAGATCGTGACGGCGGCCACCGCGATGAGACCCAGCTTGCGGGGCTGCCGTATCAGCTCCGGTATCCAGCGCCGGCGGCGCAGCACCAGCAGCCCGATGGCGACGAACGCCAGCGACCAGACCATCCGGTGGGCCAGGATCTCCATCGCCCCGGCCGGTTCGAGCAGGGGCCAGTAGAGCGGGACCAGCCCCCACATCCCGTAGGCACCGATCCCGTACAGCAGTCCTGCCCGCTGATCCAGCAGTCCTGCCCGCTGGTCGCCGTCCGCCTTCACTGGCCCTCCCCGCCGCGCTCGCGCGCCGTCCCGACACGGCGCCCCCATGAAGGTAGCGCCGCGCGGGCCGCGATGTCATGTCCGTATCGTCATACGGTCATGACGCGTCAGCGCGTGCGTGTCAGCCCTTGAGCGCCTCGGCGATCGTGTCGGCGAGCGGCGTGGTGGGGCGGCCGGCCAGCCGGGCCAGATCGCCCGACGTACCGGCCAGCCGCCCGCGCTCGATCGCGTGGTCCACGTCCACCAGGATCGCGGCCATCGGCTCGGGCACCCCCGCGCCGGTGAGGATCCCGAGAAGCGTCTCGGCCGGCACGTTGTTGTACGCGATGGTCCTGCCGGTCTGCCGCGACAGCTCCGCCGCGTACTCGCTCAGCGACCACGCCGTGTCGCCGCTCAGCTCGTACGCCTTGTTCAGATGTCCCTCGCCGGTCAGTACGGCCGCCGCGGCGGCGGCGTAGTCCGCGCGGGTGGCGGAGGCGACCCGGCCCTCGCCCGCGGCGGCGACGACGGCGTCGTGCTCCAGTACGGGCGCGAGGTTGCCGGTGTAGTTCTCGGTGTACCAGCCGTTGCGCAGGAACGTGTACGGCAGCCCGGAATCGAGGATCAGCTGCTCGGTCGCCTTGTGCTCGGCGGCCAGCTGGAAGTCGGCGTCGGGTCCGCCCAGGACGCCGGTGTACGCGAGCTGGGCCACGCCGGCCGCCCGCGCGGCGTCGATGACGGCGCTGTGCTGCGCCACCCGCTGCCCGACCTCGCTGCCGGAGATCAGCAGTACGCGGTCACCGGCCCGGAACGCGTCCGTCAGCGTCTCGGGGCGGCTGTAGTCGGCGACCCGCGGCTCGACACCGCGCGCCACCAGCCCCGCGGCCTTCTCCTTGTTCCGTACGACGACGGCGATCCCGTCGGCCGGGACGCCGTCGGCCAGCAGGGACTCGACGACCAGCCGGCCGAGGTGTCCGGTGGCTCCGGTGACAACGATGCTCATGGGGGGCTCCAGTTCGGGTGGATATGCGCGGATCGGTGCTCTCTGTCACTCACCCTAGAGGGAGCACTAACCAAGCGAAAGTACCCACCTTGAAGTAAGGTACTGGCATGGCCGTAAGCGAGAAGGCGCAAATGCCGGCGAAGACAGCGAAGCCGGACGTCAACCGGTCCATGTGCCCCTCCCGGCTGGTCCTTGAGCACGTCACCAGCCGCTGGGGCGTACTGGTGCTCGCCGCCCTGCTGGAGCGCTCCTACCGCTTCAGCGAACTGCGGCGCGAGGTCGGCGGGGTCAGCGAGAAGATGCTCGCCCAGACACTCCAGACCCTGGAACGCGACGGCTTCGTCCACCGCGACGCCAAGCCCGTGATCCCGCCGAGGGTGGACTACACCCTGACCGAACTGGGACGGGAGGCCGCCGAGCAGGTGTGGGGGCTGGCGCGCTGGACGGAACGGCGGCTGGACGAGGTGTTCAAGGCCCGCCAGGCATACGACGAGGCCCGTGCCTTCGCACACGACGAGGCCCGGACCTCGTAAGAGATCCGGGCCCCGGAGAACCGAGACGTTCCAGGACGGGACAGGCCCTAGCCCACGACGGTCCAGGTGTCGCCACCGGCGAGCATCGCGGCCAGATCGCCCTTGCCCTGCCGCTCGACGGCCGCGTCCAGCTGGTCCGCCATCAGGGTGTCGTAGACGGGCCGCTCGACGCTGCGCAGCACCCCGATGGGGGTGTGGTGCAGCGTGTCCGGGTCCGCGAGCCGGGACAGCGCGAACGCGGTGGTCGGGCTGGTCGCGTGCGCGTCATGGACGAGGATCCGCGACTCGTTCTCGGGCGTGACGGCCACGACCTCCAGGTCGCCGGTGGCCGGGTCGCGGACCACGCCCTTCTTGCCCTCCACGCCGAAGCGGATCGGCTGCCCGTGCTCCAGCCGGATCACGGCTTCCTCGGCCTTCTCCTTGTCCTTGAGGACCTCGAAGGCGCCGTCGTTGAAGATATTGCAGTTCTGGTAGATCTCCACCAGCGCGGTGCCGGGGTGGTCGGCGGCCTGGCGCAGCACTTCGGTGAGGTGCTTGCGGTCGGAGTCGACCGTACGGGCCACGAACGACGCCTCCGCGCCGATCGCCAGCGACACCGGGTTGAAGGGCGCGTCCAGCGAACCCATCGGGGTCGACTTGGTGATCTTCCCGAGCTCGGAGGTGGGGGAGTACTGGCCTTTCGTCAGCCCGTAGATCCGGTTGTTGAACAGCAGGATCTTGAGGTTGACGTTCCGCCGCAGCGCGTGGATCAGATGGTTGCCGCCGATGGAGAGCGCGTCGCCGTCGCCGGTGACCACCCAGACCGACAGATCGCGGCGCGAGGTCGCGAGACCGGTGGCGATGGCGGGGGCGCGGCCATGGATGGAGTGCATCCCGTACGTGTTCATGTAGTACGGGAAGCGCGAGGAGCAGCCGATGCCGGAGACGAAGACGATGTTCTCCTTGGCGAGGCCCAGCTCGGGCATGAAGCCCTGGACCGCGGCCAGCACCGCGTAGTCACCGCAGCCGGGGCACCAGCGGACCTCCTGGTCCGACTTGAAGTCCTTCATGGACTGCTTGGCCTCGGCCTTGGGGACCAGCGTCAGCAACTCGTTCGCATCAGACATCGATGGCCTCCTTGAGGGCCGTGGCCAGCTGCTCGGCCTTGAACGGCATGCCGTTGACCTGGTTGTACGAATGGGCGTCGACGAGATACTTCGCCCGCAGCAGCGTGGCGAGCTGGCCGAGGTTCATCTCCGGCACGACGACCTTGTCATAACGGCCAAGGACCTCCCCGAGGTTGCGCGGGAAGGGGTTGATATGACGCAGATGCGCCTGGGCGATGGGCGTGCCCGCCTTGCGCAGCCGGCGGACCGCGGCGGTGATCGGCCCGTATGTGGAGCCCCAGCCCAGGACCAGCGTGCGGGCGCCGTCCGGGTCGTCGACGGTCAGATCGGGGACCTGGATTCCGTCGATCTTGGCCTGGCGGGTGCGCACCATGAAGTCGTGGTTGGCCGGGTCGTACGAGATATTGCCCGTGCCGTCCTGCTTCTCGATGCCGCCGATACGGTGCTCCAGACCCGGCGTGCCGGGCACCGCCCACGGGCGGGCCAGGGTCCGCGGGTCGCGCTTGTACGGCCAGAACACCTCGGTGCCGTCGGCCAGCTCGTGGTTGGGCCCGGTCGCGAACCGCACCCGCAGATCGGGCAGTTCGTCCGTCTCCGGGATCCGCCAGGGCTCGGAGCCATTGGCGAGATAGCCGTCGGAGAGCAGGAAGACCGGGGTGCGGTAGGTCAGCGCGATCCGCGCGGCCTCCAGAGCGGCGTCGAAGCAGTCCGCCGGGGTCCGCGGCGCGACCACCGGCACGGGGGCCTCGCCGTTGCGCCCGTACATCGCCTGGAGCAGATCGGCCTGCTCGGTCTTGGTCGGCAGCCCGGTGGAGGGACCGCCGCGCTGGATGGCGACGACCAGCAGCGGCAGCTCCAGCGAGACCGCCAGACCGATGGTCTCCGACTTGAGCGCCACACCCGGGCCCGAGGTGGTGGTGACGGCGAGGGACCCGCCGAACGCCGCGCCCAGCGCCGCGCCGATGGCCGCGATCTCGTCCTCGGCCTGGAAGGTCCGTACGCCGAAGTTCTTGTGCCGGGACAGCTCGTGCAGGATGTCCGAGGCCGGGGTGATCGGGTACGAGCCGAGGTAGAGCGGCAGGTCCGCCTGGTGTCCGGCGGCGATCAGGCCGTACGACAGCGCCAGGTTCCCGGAGATATTGCGGTACGTGCCGGCCGGGAACGCGGCACCGGCCGGGGCGACCTCGTAGGAGACCGCGAAGTCCTCGGTGGTCTCCCCGAAGTTCCACCCCGCCCGGAACGCGGCGACATTGGCCTCCGCGATCTGGGGCTTCTTGGCGAACTTGGCCCGCAGGAACTTCTCGGTGCCCTCCGTCGGACGGTGGTACATCCAGGAGAGCAGCCCGAGCGCGAACATGTTCTTGGAGCGCTCGGCCTCCTTGCGGGAGAGTCCGAACTCCTTGAGCGCCTCGATCGTCAGCGTCGTCAGCGGCACCGGGTGCACCTGGTAGCCGTCGAGCGAGCCGTCCTCCAGCGGTGAGGTCAGATAACCGACCTTGGCCATCGGGCGCTTGGTGAACTCATCGGTGTTCACGATGATTTCGGCGCCGCGCGGCACATCGCCGATATTCGCCTTCAGCGCGGCCGGGTTCATCGCCACGAGCACATTGGGTGCGTCGCCCGGGGTGAGGATGTCGTGGTCGGCGAAGTGCAGCTGGAACGAGGAGACGCCCGGCAGCGTTCCGGCGGGAGCCCGGATCTCGGCCGGGAAGTTCGGCAGCGTCGACAGGTCGTTCCCGAAGGACGCCGTCTCCGAGGTGAACCGGTCACCCGTCAGCTGCATCCCGTCACCCGAGTCACCCGCGAATCGGATGATGACCCGGTCCAGACGACGGACTTCCTTCTCGCCTGCGCCCTCCTGTCCGGACGCGGGGGCACGCTGGTCACCGACGGCGCGATCGCTCTCACTCGCGTCGTCGGCCCCATCGGCCTGCTCGGCTGGGCTACTGACCTGGCTGGTCACTGAACTGGACCTCCCTCGGGCGGCGGCTCGGGACCGGCCGGCCGCCCGGCAGTCCCGATGGCCACCCTACGTCGGTAAGGGTCGCCTTCCCTTGACCGATCGAATGGTGGACGCCAGTTTGAGACGCCTTCGCGTGCCAATTTGTCATATTTTGCCCACCCCCGATGGGATCCGTGAAGGTCGTTCCGCTCTCATCCTTTGGTTCTAGGGCTTTCGTCCCACCCCGCACCCCGCATGTGCGGCTGACGGGGCGACAGCCAGGGTGTACCCCGGTCAGGACCTTAGATAGGTCAGCACGGCCAGCACCCGGCGGTGATCCCCATCACTAGGGGAAAGCCCAAGCTTCAGAAAGATATTGCTGACGTGTTTCTCGACCGCGCCGTCGCTCACGACCAGCTGCCTGGCGACCGCCGAGTTCGTCCGCCCCTCGGCCATCAGCCCGAGGACCTCACGCTCGCGGGGCGTCAGCCCCGCCAGCACGTCCTGCTTCCGGCTCCGGCCCAGCAACTGGGCGACCACCTCGGGGTCCAGCGCGGTCCCGCCCCTGGCCACCCGTACCACGGCGTCCACGAACTCCCGGACCTCGGCCACCCGGTCCTTGAGCAGATACCCCACGCCCCGGCTGCTGCCGGCCAGCAGCTCGGTGGCGTACTGCTCCTCGACGTACTGCGAGAGCACCAGCACCCCGATCCCCGGATGGTCCCGGCGCAGCCGCACGGCGGCCCGTACCCCCTCGTCGGTGTGGGTCGGCGGCATCCGTACGTCCGCGACCACCACGTCCGGCAGCGCGCCCTGGTCCGCCAGATCGCCCACGGTCTTGATGAGCGCTTCCCCGTCACCGACACCGGCGACGACATCGTGCCCGCGGTCGGTCAGCAGCCGGGTCAGGCCCTCCCGAAGCAGCACTGAGTCCTCGGCGATGACGACCCGCACTCTGTCCTCCACGATGCCGTAGCCCCCATTGGTGAGATCTGTCGCCTGTGCCCTCCAGCATCCCAGTATTCGGATCGCTCCGCGCCCACCCGCCAGGAAATGGGCCCACCGCCCGGCGACAGCCTTCCGGGTGGGGGCACCCGGGAGACATCCCCACGACGTCACCCCATGACGTCACTCCAGGAGCGTCAGCCCCGCCAGGGCAGCTCCGCGGTCACCGTCGTCGGACCGCCGGCCGGGGAGTCGATGACCAGGATCCCGTCCACCGCGTCCAGCCGCTCCGCCAGCCCGGCCAGACCGCTGCCCGCCGTCGCGTCCGCCCCGCCCCTGCCGTCATCCGTGACCTGGAGCAGCAGCCGGTCCTGCGTCTGCCACACCTCCACCATCGCCCGGCTCGCCCTGGCGTGCTTGCTCACGTTCTGGAGCAGCTCGGAGACCGTGAAGTAGGCGATCCCCTCGATCGCGGCGGCCGGCCGGCAGGGAAGATCGACCTCCACCGTCACCGGGACCGTGCAGCGGGAGGCGATGGCGGAGAGCGCCGCGTCCAGCCCGCGGTCGGTGAGGACGGCCGGGTGGATGCCGCGCGCCAGATCGCGCACGTCGTGCAGATCGCGTTCGATCCGGCGCAGATCGGCGGCGGCCGTGTCGACCACCACCCCCCGGTCCGACTCCAGCTCCGAGACCCGCGTGGCCAGCCGGGACGGGCCGAGCAGCCCCATCACCAGCAGCCGGTCCACGGTCGCCAGGCCGCGTATCAGCCAGGGGCAGAAGAGCACCAGCACCAGCCCCACCACGGCGGTGGCGGCTATCTCGAACGGGGTGTCCAGGAAGAAGCCGTCCCCCGTGCCGTCGCTGTAGATCGCGATACCCGACTGGTCGAGATGGCTGGGGAACACCCAATGCCACAGCGGATACGAGAACAGCGCCCAGCCCACGGCCGAGAACGACAGGGACACCACGAACGCGAACACCGCCCACGGGAAATGCAGGATCGCGTAGAGCAGATGGCGCCAGGACACCCCGCTCTTCAGCACCGCGCCGACCCAGGACATCAGCCCGCTCTTCGCGCCACGGGCCGGCGCCGGATCCGGCACATCGAGCCCCAGCAGCCCCCGCGCCCGTGCCCGCTCCAGCATCCCGAAGCCGCGGCAGCCGGCCAGCCCCACCGCCAGCACGGGCACCCCGAGGAAGGTGACGAGCAGCCCCGCCCCGAGCGCGATGGTCGCCATCGCGTAGCCGAACAGCACCGCGCTGATCGGCAGGCTGAGCAGCAGATAGCCGAACTCCCGCCAGGTGCGCCCCTCGAACGGGGCGCGCAGGGCCGGCGGAAGGAAGTGGGGCCGCGGCTGCGATCCGTCATCCAAGGCCATGGGTGTGGTCCGTTCTGCGAGCGGGCTGAGGGAGAGCGGGGTGCGTGCTTCCATGTCCTCCATGCTCCCGGGGCCGGAGCGTCCGCACCATGAGGCCGGTCTCCGTCTTCACCCTGGGGTTTTCCCCACCCCCGAGGTGTGGTCGCGCCCGCGCGGGGCCGCGCCCAGCCCTTCCCGCGCCGCCGGGCCCAGCCCTTGCCGCGCCGCCGGGCTCAGCCCTTGCCGCGCCGCCGGGCTCAGCCCTTGCCGCGCCGCCGGGCTCAGCCCTTGCCGCGCCGCCGGGCTCAGCCCTTGCCGCGCCGCCGCCACGGCAGCTCCGCCGTGACGATCGTCGGCCCGCCGGCCGGGGATTCGAGGACGAACAGGCCGTCGACCGCGCCGAGCCGCTCGGACAGCCCGGCCATGCCCGTACCGCCGTCCAGCCGCGCGCCGCCGCGCCCGTCGTCCTGCACCTGGATCAGCAGCCGGTCGTCCCGCCGCCACACATCCACCGACGCCATCCGCGCCGCGCTGTGCTTGCTGACGTTCTGGAGCAGCTCGGAGACCGTGAAATACGCGATGCCCTCGATCGCCTCGGCGGGCCGCTCGTCCAGATCCACGGTCACCTTCACCGGGACCGTGCAGCGGGAGGCGATGGCGGAGAGCGCCGCGTCCAGCCCGCGGTCGGTGAGGACGGCCGGGTGGATGCCGCGCGCCAGATCGCGCAATGGCCAGGGCCACCAGCCGGGCCTGTGCGCCGTCGTGCAGATCGCGTTCGATCCGGCGCAGATCGGCGGCGGCCGTGTCGACCACCACCCCCCGGTCCGACTCCAGCTCCGCGATCCGCCGCTCCAGCTCGTCGGAGGGCGAGAGCAGCCCCCGCACCATCGCCCGGTCGACATTGGTGAGCCCGCGCGCCACATAGGGGAGGACCGGCCAGAACACGAAGAGACCGGTCAGCGTGACGGCGAACGTCAGCACACCCCAGGGCAGCCGGATGAACTCGTACAGCACGGTCCGCCACGCCACCGGATCCTTCAGCCCGGCCCATATCCGGCCGAGCAGTCCGTCGGGGCGCCGGCCCGGGCCGTGCAGCGGGCTCGGCTCGTCGATCCGTACCCCGAGCAGCGCGCGCGCCCGCGCCCGCTCCGCCCGGCCGAGCAGCCGCGCCCCCGCGAGACCGCACACCAGCCACGGCAGCCCGATCACCGTCACCGAAAGCCCCGCGCCGGTGGAGACCGTGACCACCACATAGACAAAGCCGACCAGGGCAGCCGGAAGGTTCACCAGGAGATGCGCGATCTCCTTCCAGGTGTGCCGGTCGAACGCGAACCGCGCGGGTGGCGGTCGGTCATCGTCGGGGAGGCTGCTGCTCACGGTCATAAGGACCAAGCCTGCACGTCGCGGATGGCGGGCGCCATGGGGTAGCTGGGCCAGGTGAAGTAGGGATAACCCCACTATGCGGGACGCGGCTGCTTACCGAGTCTTTAACAGGGCCTAGACTCCCGTCCGTACAGATCGTCGAAGAAACCGCTACGAGGTCAGGGAGCGAGGGGCGGACGTGTCGCAACCGACCGTTCTCGCGTCGGACTACTTCCAGAGCTATTCGGTGGTCGGACTGCTCGCGGTCGTCGGCGTGCTGTTCGTCGCCGTCGCCTTCGGTGCGGGCCGGCTGCTGCGGCCGGTGGTGCCGACGCCGGAGAAACTGCTCACCTACGAATGCGGTGTGGACCCCGTGGGCGAGGGCTGGGCGCACACCCAGGTCCGCTACTACGTCTACGCGTTCCTCTATGTGGTCTTCGCCGTCGACTCGATCTTCCTGTTCCCCTGGGCGACCGTCTTCGCGGCCCCCGGATACGGCGCCACGACGCTCGTCGAGATGTTCATCTTCCTCGGCTTCCTGGCCGTAGGACTGCTCTACGCATGGAAGAAGGGCGTCCTGGAATGGACGTGACCCCCACTCCCGCCCCGGAACTCCTGCCGACCGTGGCCGCCGACGGCCCCGCCGGAACCGGAACCGGCGACGCGACCGGCGCCGACAGCGGAACCGCAGCCGGAGACGCGGCCGGAGGCGGAAAGCGGCTCGGTGTGCTCTCCCGGCTGGCCCCGCAGCCCATGAAGGTGGTCCTCAACTGGGGCCGCCGCTACAGCCTCTGGGTCTTCAACTTCGGACTCGCCTGCTGCGCGATCGAGTTCATCGCCGCCTCCATGGCCCGGCATGACTTCATCCGGCTCGGAGTGATCCCCTTCGCCCCGGGACCGCGCCAGGCCGACCTGATGATCGTCTCCGGCACCGTCACGGACAAGATGGCGCCCGCCGTGAAGCGGCTGTACGAGCAGATGCCCGAGCCCAAGTACGTGATCTCCTTCGGCGCCTGCTCCAACTGCGGCGGCCCGTACTGGGACTCCTACTCCGTGACGAAGGGCGTCGACCAGATCATCCCGGTCGATGTCTACGTACCGGGCTGCCCGCCCCGCCCCGAGGCGCTGCTCCAGGGCATCCTGAAGCTCCAGGAGAAGATCGCCCGCGAATCGCTCGGCGAGCGGTACGCCTCGGCCGGCCGGCCCTCGGCCGCCGCGCTGCGCAGCGGACTGGTCACCCCGCCACCGCCGCCGGCACCGACGCCGGGGGAGAGCGCTTCGTGAACGCATACGACCGGCTGCCGGACGCCGCCGCCGAGATCTTCGGCGAGGGGGCCACGGCCGAGCGGGCGTACGACCTGCTGACGGTCGACGTCCCCGCCGAGTCCTGGATCCCCGCCCTCGAAACCGCCCGCGACCAGCTGGGCTGCACCTACTTCGACTGGCTGAGCGCGGTCGACGAGCCGGGCACCGGCGGTTTCCGCGTCTGCGCCCATGTCGTCGCCCTGGAGGGCGGTACGGTCCGCCGGCTGCTGGTCCGTACGACCGTCCCGCACGACGCGGCCGTCCTGCCCACGGCCGTCGGCGTCTACGCGGGCGCGGGCTGGCACGAGCGCGAGACGCACGAGATGTTCGGCGTCTCCTTCTCCGGCCATCCTCACCTCGTTCCCCTCCTTCTGCCCGAGGAGTTCGAGGGGTATCCGCTGCGCAAGGACTTCGTCCTGGCGGCCCGGGTCGTCAAGGCGTGGCCGGGTGCGAAGGAGCCGGGGGAGTCCGAGCACGGTGGCCCCAAGCGGCGCCAGATGCTTCCGCCCGGCGTTCCCGACCCGAACGAATGGGGTCCCCTCAAGGGCCAGTTGCCCCCGGCCCCGGCCCGACCCGCTCGCGGAGCACGTGCCACGGGCGCGGGTGCCGGCGGCGCGGGGGCCGGCGGTGCGGCGGGAGACCGCCCGGTCCGCCGCGCGCGCAGCGTCACGCAGGGCTCGGCGAGCCAGCAGCCGGAGGGCACGACTCCTGACGCGCCGTGGCGCAAACCCCCTCCGGCGACGGAGGACAACACAAGCGCCACCGAAAGCCCCGAGAGCAAACGCCCCAAGAGCGAGGGCCCCCCGAGCGAGGGCCCCGAGAGCGAGGGCCCCGCGAGCGACCGCCGCCCCGAAGGAGACGCGTGAACGACGTACTCGACGTCGCCCTGCGGCTGGCCGTCGTCTTCGCCGTGTTCCTGGTCGTCCCGCTCGTCGTTGGTCAGACCGAGCACAAGGTGATGGCCCATATGCAGGGCCGTCTCGGCCCCATGCACGCGGGCGGCTTCCACGGCTGGGCCCAGCTCGTCGCGGACGGGGTGAAGTTCGCGCAGAAGGAGGATGTGGTCCCGGCCAACGCCGACCGCCGTATCTTCCAACTCGCCCCCGCCGTCGCCCTTCTCCCGTACCTCCTCGTGCTGGTCGCGATCCCCATCGGTCCGAGCGAGGGCGCGGTCGGCCAGGTCGTCGACGCGGGCATCTTCTTCGTGCTCGCCGTGATGGGCATCGGGGTGCTCGGCTCGCTCATGGCGGGCTGGGCCTCGGCCAACAAGTTCTCCCTCCTCGGCGGCCTGCGTACCGCCGCACAACTGCTCGCGTACGAACTGCCGATGCTGCTCGCCGCCGCCTCTGTCGCGATGGCGGCCGGCACCGTCTCCCTGCCCGGCATCCTCAACGCCTTCGAGTGGTGGTGGCTGCCCTGGCAGATCGTCGGCGCCCTGGTCTTCTTCGTCGCCGGTCTCGCGGAACTCCAGCGCCCGCCCTTCGACATGCCGGTCGCCGACTCCGAGATCATCTTCGGCGCCTACACCGAATACACGGGCCTGCGCTTCGCGCTCTTCCTGCTCGCCGAGTACGCGGGCATCGTCGTCCTCTGCGGACTGACCACCGTCCTCTTCCTCGGCGGCTGGCACGGCCCGCTCGGGGACGACGGACTCGGCTGGGTCTGGACGCTCCTCAAGACGGCCGTCCTCGCGTTCGTCATCATCTGGCTGCGGGTGAGCTACCCGCGGCTGCGCGAGGACCAGTTGCAGAAGCTCGCCTGGACCGTTCTCATCCCCCTCGCTCTCGCGCAGATCGCGCTCACCGGCATCGTGAAGGTGGCGATCAACTAGTGGCCCCCTCGTTTCCCGGCTCCGGTCTGGCCAAGGGCCTGGCCGTCACCCTGCGGACGATGACCAGGAAGACCGTCACCCAGCAGTACCCGGAAGCGCAGCCCGAACTCCCGCCCCGCACCCGCGGGGTGATCGGACTGTTCGAGGAGAACTGCACGGTCTGCATGCTCTGCGCCCGTGAGTGCCCCGACTGGTGCATCTATATCGACTCCCACAAGGAGACGGTCCCCGCCGCCGTCCCCGGGGGGCGCGAGCGCAGCCGTAATGTCCTCGACCGGTTCGCCATCGACTTCGCGCTCTGTATGTACTGCGGTATCTGCGTCGAGGTCTGCCCTTTCGACGCTCTCTTCTGGTCACCGGAGTTCGAGTACTCGGAGACGGACATCCGTGATCTCACCCACGAGCGGGACAGGCTCCGCGAGTGGATGTGGACGGTGCCCGCGCCGCCCGCTCTCGACCCGGCCGCCGAGGAGCCGAAGGAGCTGGGCGCTGCCCGCAAGACCGTCGAGAAGCTCGCGACGGCGGCGCAGCGTGAGCGGGAACAGGGGGCGGGCGAGTGAGCCTCGCAGCGCACGGCTTCCTGTCGCCCAGCGGTGTCGAGATCGCCTTCCTCCTCGTCGGTCTGGTCACCTTCGGCGCGGCCCTCGTCACCGTCACGACCAAACAGCTGGTGCACGCCGCCCTCTGGCTGGTCGTCACGCTCGGCGGACTGGCCGTCGAATATCTGCTGCTCACGGCGGAGTTCATCGCCTGGGTGCAGGTCCTGATCTATCTCGGTTCCGTGGTGGTCCTCCTTCTCTTCGGGCTGATGCTCACCAAGGCGCCCGTCGGCCGCTCCCCGGACGCCGATTCGGGCAACCGCCCGGTCGCCCTCGCGGTCGCCGTCGCCGCGGCCGTGTCCCTGGTCTGGGTGGTCGTCGACGCGTTCCGTACGACCTGGATCGACCTGGACGGGCCGGCCCAGGGCTCCACCGAAGTGACCGGCCACTTCCTGTTCCGCAACTGGGTGCTGCCCTTCGAGGCGCTCTCCGTGCTCCTGCTGGCCGCACTCGTCGGCGCGATCGTGCTCTCCCGTAAACGCGCGACCGCCACCAGGAACAGCCGCAGCGGTAAGGAGCAGCGCTGATGCATCTCGCCTATCCCGCCGTGCTCGCGGCCCTCCTGTTCTGCACCGGGCTGTACGGAGTGCTCGCGCGGCGCAACGCGATCCTCGTCCTGATGTCCGTCGAGCTGATGCTCAACGCCGTCAATCTCAATCTGGTCGCCTTCGACGTCTGGCTCCGCGACACCCTGCACGCCGGCCAGGCACTCACCCTCTTCGTCATCGCCATCGCCGCCGCGGAGATCGGCATCGGCCTGGCGATCGTCCTGATGGTCTACCGCAACCGCGGCACCTCGGACATCGACCGACTCCGCGACACCGCCGAAGGCGCCGACACCCCCGGGGGCGCCGGGCCGGACGCGACCGGCGCCGCCCCGGCGCAGAAGGCTGAGGCCACCGCGTGACCACCACGACCCTCGCCGTTCTCGTTCCCCTCCTGCCCTTCCTGGGCGCCGTCGCCGGACTGTTGCTCGGCCGTGTCGCACCCGGGTTCGTACGCCCGCTGGCCGTCCTGCCGACCCTGGCCGCGGCGGCGTTCGCCATCGCCGTGGCCGTACGCCAGGGCGGCGGCGACGGCAACGGGAAGGCACCGCTGGAGGCCGCGACCCAGCTCACTCCCACCGGCTCGGTCCCCATCGACCTCGCCCTGTACATCGACGGCTTCGCGGCTCTGGTCGCCGTCCTCGTCGGCGTCGTCGCGTCGTGCGTGCAGATCTACTCGACGGGCTATCTGCGCGGCGACGCGCGCTACCCCTCGTACGCGGCTCTGGTCTCGCTCTTCACCTCCGCCATGCTGCTCGTCGTCTACTCCGGCGATCTGATGGTGCTGCTGGTCGGCTGGGAGATCATGGGCATCTGCTCGTACTTCCTCGTCGGCCACTACTGGGAGACGTCCGAGGCCCGCGCGGCCTCCCTCAAGGCCTTCCTCGTCACCAAGCTCGGTGATGTCCCCTTCCTGATCGGGCTGTTCGCGCTCGCCTCCGACGCCGGGACGTTCCGTATCACCGGCGTGCTGAAGACCGTCGCCGACGGCGGCCTCGACCACCCCACCCTGATCGCGCTGCTGCTGCTCGCGGGGGTGGCCGGCAAGTCCGCGCAGTTCCCGCTGCACACCTGGCTGCCCGACGCGATGGCGGGCCCCACACCCGTCTCCGCGCTGATCCACGCCGCGACGATGGTCGCCGCCGGTATCTATTTCGTGGCCCGGCTCCTCCCCGTCTTCGCCGCCTCGGCCGCCGCCCTGGTGGTGCTCGCCGTGATGGCCGCGATCACGATGGTCGGCTCGGCGCTCGCCGCTCTCGCACAGGACGACATCAAGCGCGTCCTCGCCTACTCGACCATCGGCCAACTCGGCTATATGTCGGGCGCCCTGGCCGTGGGCGACCGTGGCGCCGCCGTCTTCCATCTCATCGCGCACGGTGCGTTCAAGGCACTCCTCTTCCTCGGCGCCGGCGTGATCATCCACGCCGCTGGCACCAACTCACTGGCCGCCATGTCCCGGATGCGCGGCCTCTCCCAGCGCATCCCGGACGCCTATTGGACGGTGACCGTCGCCCTGCTCGCGCTCGCCGCGATCCCTCCCTTCGCCGGCTTCTTCTCCAAGGAGTCCGTCCTCGTCGCCGCCGAGCACACGGCCCTCGGCGAATCCGGCGGCGCCGCCCCGGGAGCGGCGGGCTGGACCGTACTGATCGCCGGACTGCTCACCGCCCTTCTCACCGCCGCCTACGCGGCCCGTCTCTGGCTGCTGACCTTCCGCGGCCGGGGCTCCGAGGTCCCCGACTACGGCAAGCAGCCCCTCTCCATGAACGCCGTCCTGTGGGTGCTCGCCATCCCCTCCATCGGCCTCGGCCTGGCCATCGGCTATCTCCCCGGCTGGTTTGACGGCCACAGCCTCGCCCCGAACCTCACCACCTCCGTCCTGGGCACGGGCATCGCACTCGTCGGCGGTCTGATCACCTACGGCTGCTGGCGGCACACCTCGGCGCTGGCCGCCCGCAACCCGATCGGGGCCGTCGTCCCCCACCCCGACACCGAGCCCGCCCTCGCGGAGAGGGAGGCCATCGAGATCCACACCCAGGTCTACGGGTCCATCGCGGGCGCCCCCGACCCCGCGGACCCCGCCCGTCTCCTGCTGGGGCCGCTCCACCGCCACGCGGCTGCCGGCTTCCATCTCGACGCCGTCTACCACCGGCTGTTCGTACGCCCCGTCCTGGCGGCCGCCCAGCTGGTCCGCTTCCTCGACCGCGAGGTCGTCGACACCTACGTACGCGGCGCGGGCACGGGCACCGGCTGGCTCGGCGCCGCCGTACGCCGCGCCCAGACCGGAAACGTGCAGACCTACCTCAGCGCCCTGCTGGCCGGCTCCGTCGTCCTGGCTATCGCCGCCGTACTCGTCGCCGCCGGAGCGTGAGCCGTGATCGATATCAGTGAGTCCGTGATGCAGTTCCTTCTCGCGTTGATCGTCGTCGGGCCGCTCATCGGCGCCGTGGCGGCGCTCCTCCCGGCCCCGCCCGGACTGCGGGGCACGAGCCCCGACCAGGCCGTGCTGCGCCACGGCGTGACCGTGACCGGCGCGATCCTCATCGCCACGATCGTCCTGGCACTCGGCTTCGACCATGACCAGCCGTCAAAGATGCAGGCCACGACGGACATCAGCTGGATCGCGGCGCTGGACGTCCGGATCCACCTCGGCATCGACGGCATTTCCCTCCCCCTTCTGGTCCTGACCGCGCTTCTGACCTTCCTCTGCGCGCTCTACAGCTACTTCAAGATGCCCCAAGGCCCCTCGCCCAAGGGATTCGTCGCGCTGCTGCTCGTGCTGGAGTCCGGCACGCTCGCGACCTTCGCCGTCCTCGACCTCGTGCTCTTCTTCCTGGCCTTCGAGATGGTGCTGATCCCGATGTACTTCCTCATCGCCCGCTGGGGCGGCTCGGAAGGCGTCACCGGCGGCAGGCAGGCCGCCGCCTGGAAGTTCATCCTCTATACGCTGCTCGGTTCCGTGGTCATGCTGCTCGGCCTGCTGCTGATCGGGCTCAACGCGGGCACATTCGACATGGTGGCACTCGCCACTGACAACGGCCGTGGGCTCAGCACATCCGTGCAGCTCATCGCCGTTCTGGCGATCGGCCTCGGCCTCGCGGTCAAGACCCCGATGTGGCCGCTGCACAGCTGGCTGCCCGATGCCCACACCGCCGCCCCGACCGTCGGCTCGGTGCTCCTCGCCGGCGTGCTGCTCAAGATGGGTACGTACGGCTTCGTCCGGATCATCCTGCCCATCGCCCCAGACGGTATGCGGACCTTCGCGCCGTATCTCGCGGCCTTCGCCGTCGTCGGCATCATCTACGGCTCCCTGGCCTGTCTCGCCCTGGCCAAGCGGGGCGCGGGCGGCGACCTCAAGCGGCTGATCGCGTACTCCTCCGTCGGCCACATGGGCTTCGTCCTGCTCGGTATCGCGACCATGACCCCCACGGGCGTCAACGGCGCGCTCTTCGCGAACATCGCCCACGGCCTCATCACCGGCCTGCTGTTCTTCCTGGTCGGAGCGGTCAAGGAGCGGTACGGCAGCGCCGACCTCGACACCCTCGCCGGTGCGACCGGCGCCGCGCTCTACGGCCGCGCCCCCCGCCTCGGGGGCCTGCTCGCCTTCGCGGCCGTCGCCTCCCTCGGCCTGCCCGGCCTCGCCGGATTCTGGGGCGAGATGCTCGCGATGTTCGGGGCCTTCAACCCCGCGGAGGGGCTGAGCCGCCCCGCCTTCCTCACCTTCATGGTGATCGCCGGCTTCGGCACGCTGCTCACCGCCGCGTATCTGCTGATCGTCGTACGCCGCGTCTGCATGGGCGCGCAACCGCAGGAAGCGCCGCAGGGAGCCCCGCAGGGAGCGTCCCGGGCAGGAGCGCCGGAGCCGGCGCGCTTCACCGACGTCCAGACCTATGAGTTCGCCGCCTGGACCCCGCTCGTCGCCCTCACCGTCCTCGCCGGACTCTGGCCCGCGGTCCTGCTCGGCCTCACCGACCCCGCCGTGCAGAAGCTTCTCGCAGGAGGCAAGTCGTGACCGTGGCCGCCGAGAGCGCCGCCGGCGCCGCCAGCCTCGTCCAGTCCATCGACTGGCTCGCGGTCGCGCCCCCGACCATCACGGCGGTGGTCGCCCTGATCGTGCTGGTCGCCGATCTCTTCGTACCGGAGCACCGCAAGCCGCTCCTCGGCGGTATCGCGATCGCGGGTCTCGTCGCCGCGCTCCTCACCCTCATCCCGCTGCGCGCCGGCGACCGCTCGACGTTCTGCCTCACCACCGACGCCGCCGTCTGCAGCTACACCGCCGACCACTTCGCGCTGGTCATCCAGCTGCTGGTGCTCGGCGGGGCGCTGCTGACCGCGCTGATCTCGCTCCACGACAGCAGGAAACTCCCCGTAGGGGAGTACTGGTTCCTGCTGCTCGCCTCGGCGGCCGGCGCCGCGCTGCTGCCCGCCTCGCGCGATCTCGCCACCCTGGTCGTCGCCCTCGAAGTGGCCTCGCTGCCCGCGTTCGCGCTCGTCGGACTGCGGCGCGGCGACCGGCTCTCCTCCGAGGCCGCGCTGAAGTTCTTCCTCTCGTCGGTGACCGCGACCGCCGTGATGCTGCTGGGCGTCAGCTTCGTGTACGCCGCGACGGGCACCCTCCATCTCACCCGGATCGCCGCCGAACTGGGGCATGTCCCCGGCCAGCTGGACACCCTCGCCAAGGCGGGCGTCGCCCTCACCCTCGTCGGCTTCGCCTTCAAGACGGCCGCGGCCCCGTTCCACTTCTGGGTCCCCGACACCTATGTGGGCGCGCCCCTGCCCATCGCCGCGTACCTCTCCGTCGTCGGCAAGGCGGTCGGCTTCTCCGGCCTCATCCTGGTGACCGTCATCGCGTTCCCCTCGTACCGCGAGGTGTGGGGCCCGGTCCTCGCGGTCATCGCCGCGCTCACCATGACCCTCGGCAACGCCGCGGCGCTGCGTCAGTCGGCCACCCGCGCGTGGAGCGCGGTACGGCTGCTGGCCTGGTCGTCCGTGGGGCAGGCGGGCTATCTCCTGGTGCCGATCGCCGCCGCGGCGTACGCGGGCGGCGACCGGATCGGATCGACCGTCGCGTACGCCCTGATGTACGCCGTCGTGAACCTGGGCGCCTTCGCGGTCGTCGCGCTGGTGGCCCGTACGAAGCCGCTGAACCGTCTCGCCGACTACCAGGGCCTGTACGCACGACAGCCCCTCGTCGCCCTCGCGATGGGCTTCTTCCTGCTCTGTCTGGCCGGGCTGCCGCCGGGCATCATCGGTCTGTTCGCCAAGGTCACGGTCTTCTCGGCGGCGGTCGACGCGGGCCTCGGCTGGCTGGCCGTCGTCATGGCCGCCAATGTGGTGATCGCGCTGTACTACTACCTCCAGTGGACGGCGGCCCTCTTCCGCGCCCCGGAGCCGGAGGCCGGTGACGTGGCTCCCGAAGCCGGCAGCGCGGCTCCCGAGGCCGGAGGCGAAGAGGTGGCCATCGGCCGGCCCCCCGCGGCCGTCACCGTCGCCATCGCGCTCACGGCCGCCGCCGGTGTCGCTCTCTCCGGGGCGCCCCAGCTCGTACTGCGCTTCGCCGGTACCGGCCTCTTCTGAGCCCGGTACCGGCCCCACACCACCACGCCCGCATCACCTCCCCGCACCACCGCCACCCGGACGGCGTACGCGCCTGTCCGGCGGCACAAGGGAACCCGCACCGCCCGCCTGGCGTTGACCAGTACGGAAGGGTCCACTGAAGAGTGGAGCAGCACCAGCAAAGGGTTCCCCTGCCGCACCACTTGGAGGGCGTACCGTGCACCGCCGGCACAACGGGCTCAGGACCGCCGTACTCCTCGGGGGACTGTCCGCACTCATCATCGCGATCGGCAGTTTCTTCGGCAGTACGGGCCTGATCGTCGCGCTTGTCGTGGCGATCGGCACGAACGCGTACGCCTACTGGAACAGCGACAAGCTGTCCCTGCGCGCCATGCGCGCGCGCCCCGTCAGCGAATTCGAGGCGCCTCAGCTCTACCGCATCGTCCGTGAGCTCTCGACCGCTGCCCGCCAGCCCATGCCACGGCTCTACATTTCGCCCACGCAGGCCCCCAACGCCTTCGCCACCGGCCGTAACCCGCGCAATGCCGCCGTCTGCTGTACGGAGGGCATCCTGCAGATCCTGGACGAGCGCGAGCTGCGCGGAGTCCTCGGCCATGAGCTGAGCCATGTCTACAACCGGGACATCCTGATCTCGTCCGTCGCCGGAGCCCTCGCCTCAGTGGTGATGTTCCTGGTGAACTTCGCCTGGCTGATCCCCTTCGGCCGGTCCGACGACGACGACGGCCCCGGCATCTTCGGAATGCTGCTGATCATGATTCTGGGCCCGCTCGCGGCCTCGGTCATCCAGCTCGCGGTGAGCCGCTCCCGGGAGTACGAAGCCGATGCCTCGGGCGCCCAGATCACCGGCGACCCCCTCGCTCTGGCCAGTGCGCTGCGTAAACTGGACGCGGGGACGAAACAGCTCCCGCTGCCCCCCGAGCCACGGATCGAGACCGCGAGCCACATGATGATCGCGAACCCCTTCCGTCCCGGGGACGGGGTCTCGAAGCTCTTCTCCACGCACCCGCCGATGGCGGAGCGCATCGCCCGACTGGAACAGATGGCAGGTCGCCGACCATGAAGACAATCCTGAACGTCATATGGCTCGTTCTGTGCGGCTTCTGGATGTGCCTCGGCTATCTGCTGGCGGGCCTGCTGCTCTGCATCACGATCATCGGCATCCCCTTCGGGGTGGCCGCGTTCCGTATCGGGATCTACGCCCTGTGGCCCTTCGGCTATATGGCGGTCGAGCGCCGCGACGCGGGCGCGCCCTCGTGCGTCGGCAATGTGCTGTGGCTGGTTCTCGCGGGCTGGTGGCTCGCCCTCGGCCATGTCCTCACCGGCATCGCCCTCTGTGTCACGATCATCGGAATCCCGCTGGGCCTGGCCAACTTCAAGCTGATTCCCATCTCGCTGATGCCGCTCGGCAAGGAAATCGTCCCCACCGACCAGCCGTTCGCGGCCCGCTGACCGTCCACCGGCCGCCCGCTGACCGTCCGCTGTGCGTTTGCCGTGAACTGGGTCATGAACTGTCTCCGGCTGCAACCACCACCCGCCCGTACGGCGTCTTCCGGGGCAACACCGTACGAAAGGCAGGTTCATGGCATGGGTGTCATCAGCTGGATCATTCTGGGACTTCTCGCCGGGGCCGCCGCCAAGATTCTGCTCCCCGGCCGGGACCCGGGCGGACTGATCGGTACGACCCTCATCGGTATCGCGGGAGCCTTCATCGGCGGCTGGATCTCGGCCCGCTGGCTCGACCATCCCATCAGCAACGAGTTCTACGACGGCGCGACGTGGATCTCGGCCATCGGCGGCGCTCTTGTGCTGCTCGTTCTCTACCGGCTTATTTTCGGCCACTCCCGCGCCCGCTGACAGGCCGACTCGTACCCGCTGACAGGCCGCCCCGCGCCGGCCGGCACCGATCCCGCCGACTCCGATCCCGCCGACTCCGCTACGCGAGCCCCGTCTCGCGCAGGGTGATGTTCAGCCGCCCGCCGCGCAGGCCCGTGGCAGGGTCGGCGGTGTCCGGATAGACCTTGGGCACCCCGTGGAACGCGAACCGCGACGGTCCCCCGAAGACGAAGAGATCCCCCGAGGAGAGCTCGACATCCGTGTACGGCCGCCCCCGGCTCTCCGTATTGCCGAAGCGGAACACACACCGGTCACCGATGCTCAGGGACACCACCGGCGCCCCGGACTTCTCGTCCTTGTCCTGATGCATCCCCATCTTCGCGCCGCCCTCGTAGAAGTTGATCAGCGCCGTGTCCGGGGTGTACGCCGCACCGGCCGCCGGATCGCCGTACGCCTCGGCCAGCGCCTCGCGCCCCAACTCGACGAGCCAGTCCGGGAACTCCGCGACCCGCGCGCCGTTCACATCGCCCGCGGTACGGGTGTACGCGTACGGCTGCCAGTGCCAGCCCACGCAGACGGTCTGTACGGACATCACGCCGCCGCTCGGCAGCACCGTGTGCCGGATCGGCACCGGCCCCCGCGCCCAGCCCCGGCAGGCGGCCACCAGCTCCCGCTGCCGCTCCTCGGACAGCCAGGAGGGCACGTGCACGGCGCCGGGAGCGATGACGGCTCGCGGCCTCGGGAACAATTCGCCGCTCATCACACCAGAGCGCCCTCCAGGCCGAGCAGCCGCTCCTTGCGGTCCACCCCGCCCGCGTACCCCCGCAGCGCCCCGTCCGCGCCGATCACCCGATGACACGGCCGTACGACAAGCAGCGGATTGCGCCCGATCGCGGTCCCCACGGCCCGCACCCCGGCCCCGGACGAGCCGACCTGCCCGGCGATCTGCCCGTAGGTCACGGTCACGCCGTACGGAATGGCGTCCACCGCCTGCCAGACCCGCCGCTGGAAGTCCGTACCGCTGTCCGCGTACTCGATCCGGAAGCGCGTCAGCGTGCCCTCGAAGTACGACCTGAGCTGCCCGGCGATCTCCTCGAACGCCTCGTCCGCCCGGACCCATCCGTCCTGGACGACGGCCGCGCCCTTCTGCCCCGGCAGGGAGAGCGAGGCGAGCGCGACGCCGCCGTTCGCGGTGGCGGACTCCTCGCCGACCAGCAGCAGTTCGCCCAGGGGGCTGTCGACCGTCGTGTACATGGTCCCGGCCATCACTCGTTCCTCTCCTCGCGGCGTGCCCAGCTGTCCACGAGTCGTGTTCAGCTGTCTACGAGTCACGAGTCTCCGCCTCCCGAGCCGCCGAAGCTGGCGGAATTCGGACAGCACGACCGGCCGGTGGCGGCCGAGGCGGGAGCGGGGCGCCGGCCTCGCGCCCGTGCCGCCTACATCACCTCTGCCGCCTACCTCACCCGTTGTTCCGCGTCACCGGTAGTTCACGAACTGGAGCGCGAAGTCGAAGTCGTGCCCCTTCAGCAGGGTGATCACGGTCTGCAGGTCGTCGCGGCTCTTCGAGCTGACCCGCAGCTCGTCGCCCTGCACCTGCGCCTTGACGCCCTTGGGGCCCTCATCGCGGATGATCTTCGCGACCTTCTTGGCGTTGTCCTGGGAGATGCCTTCCTCGATCGAAGCGAAGATCTTGTACTCCTTGCCGGACAGCTGGGGCTCGCCCGCGTCCAGCGCCTTGAGCGAGATCCCGCGCTTGATCAGCTTGGACTGGAAGACGTCGAGGATCGCGTTGACCCGCTCCTCCGAGTTCGCCTGCATGAGGATCTTCTCGCCGGACCAGCCGATCGAGGCGCCGACGTTCTTGAAGTCGTAACGCTGCGCGATCTCCTTCGAGGCCTGGTTGAGAGCGTTGTCGATCTCCTGCCGCTCGACCTTCGAGACGATGTCGAAACTGGAGTCGGCCATGTCCTGTGGCTCCTTGTATCGGTGCTGTTCGGGTGCTCATCGCATGCTCGCTGCGCGACCGGACAGCGCCGGCCGCTGCCGTAAAGCCTAGTCACCCACGCCCGCCCCGAGTGCTGATCAATCCGGTGGCGGAGCACCCCCGGGCATCGGGTATCGTTTACGTCGTTGCCACGGAGCACCGCCCACAGCGGCCTCTCCAGCAGGCAACGACATCCCATGGCGGTGTGCCCGAGTGGCCAATGGGAGCGGACTGTAAATCCGTCGGCTTAGCCTACCCAGGTTCGAATCCTGGCGCCGCCACGCGATAGAGATGGCTCTTGATCCACGGAGACGTGGATCAAGGGCCATTTTTCTGTCCGGCATGTCTGGCATGCCCGGCCGCCCGGCCAAGGCCGCACCACACCGCCGGGCCGAAGCCGCGCTACGTGCCCGGAGCCAGATCGGCGAGCCGGAACGCCAACTCCGTTTCCCAGTGGGCCGGGTCCGGTTCCACCTGCGGGTTGGTCTTGTACGACTCCAGCCGGCAGCCCCAGTGCTCCACGCCGTCGACGACGGTCATGTCCCACTCCAGCCCCTCGTGCTCCGCCCACTCCCGGAGCCCCCTGGCCACCTCCAACAGCCCTTCGGGATGGCCGAGGTGAGTGACCGTCGCGTAGTGGCCGGCGGGCAGCACACCGACGCGGATCTCGCCCTCCGGTTCCGGCGCCGACACCAGCGGGACGCCGGCCTCAACCTCCGACTCGCCGTCCATGTCGACGGTGCGGTAGCGGAAGAACGGCGCCCCCGCCAGTTCCAGACCCTGGCCGAGCACCCAGCCGATGAGCTCGGGCAGCCGGTCGGCGATCGTCGGGAATTCGTCCATCCGGACGGATTTTCCGATGGCCACATACGGCTGCTCGCCCCGTCGGACGATCTTCGGCAGGCTCACGTGCTCGCTCCGGTCCATGTCGTCACGCACGCCCTCATCGCTCATCTCCTCGGTCATGAGAGCAAGGACCGCCCCGGGGCCCGGAACTCATCGTCCGCCCGCCGCGGCCTTCGCCGCCTCCGCCACCGGCACCGTCCCGCTGATCAGCTCCAGCGTCAGGCCCGCGGTCGCCGGGGTCTCCGCCAGCTCGGCCAGCACCGCCGCCACATCGTCGCGCGGCACCGACCCCCGTCCCGTCGACTCCGCGAGCCGCACGAGCCCCGTCCCGGCGTCGTTCGTCAGCATCCCCGGCCGCAGGATCGTCCAGTCGAGCCCGGCCTTGGACCGTACGTACGCGTCGGCCGCGCCCTTGGCCCGCAGATACGCGTCGAAGACCTCGTCGCCCCGGTGATCCGGGTTCGCGCCCATGGACGAGACGACGAGGTGACGGCGTACGCCCGCGCGCTCGGCGGCGTCCGCGAAGAGGACCGCCGCGCCCCGGTCCACCGTCTCCTTGCGGGCCGCTCCGCTCCCGCCGCCCGCGCCCGCGGCGAACACCGCCGCGTCCGCGCCCTTCAGCACCGCGGCCACCTCCTCGACCGAGGCCGACTCCAGGTCCAGCACGACCGGTTCGGCACCGGCGCCGCGCAGATCCTCCGCCTGCGCCGGGTCGCGGATGATGCCCGCGGCCTCGTGTCCGTGCGCGGCGAGCAGTCGCTCCAGCCGCAGCGCGATCTGACCATGTCCTCCGGCAATCACGATTCGCATGCTCACGACCGTACGTCCGGGGCCCGTTCGCCGCAGACCCGCCATCCCGCTGGACGGGTAAGTCCGAAGCCCCGTCCGCCCCCAGGCAGACGGGGCTTCGGACGTACTCGTCTAGGGGCCGGGGTTGCCCAGGACGGACCGTCCCTGCCGGGGCAGTTCCAGCGCGACCGCCGCCGCCGAGTCGCAGTACTCCCGTACGGCGCTCGTCCGCGCCACCACCCGCCCGCGGTGGATGACGATCCTGCTGTACGCGAGGGACAGCACGCCCTCGATCCGCTCCCCGCGTACGGCCAGCAGCTCCGCCGGAAAGCCCGCCTCGACCCGTACCTCCGGCAGCCCCATCGCCGCCCGCGCCGCCTCGCTCACCGCGTCGTACGCGTCCGCCGCCCGCATCCCGCCCTGCGACGCCAGCAGATACGCGGCCTCCAGCGGATCCCCGCGCCCCACCGGATTCGACACGTCCCGCAGCGCCCCGCTGCCCGCCGCGATCCGCACCCCGGCCGCCCGCAGCAGCTGTACGGGGGCGACGCCGCGCTCGGCGCCCGGCAGCCCGGAGCCCCATGACTCCGCGCCGGGCGGCTCCGTACCGCGCCGGTCCGCACCGCCGCGCCGGTCCGCGCCCACCCGCTCCACATCCGCGCGCTCCACGCCCCCGCAGCCGCCCTGCGGCAGACACACCACCGTCACGCCGGCCGCCGCCAGCTGGTCCGCGGCCCGCGCGGCCGTGTCGGCGGGCAGCCTGGCCAGCCCCGCGCACGGCCCGAGCGCCACCCCGGGCCGCAGGCCGCCGGCCATCGCGGCGAGCCGGGCGAGCCGGACCGGATCGTCACCGTCCGTATGCAGATCGACAGGGCAGCCGTGCTCGGCCGCGATCCCCAGCACCGCTTCGGCGTACCCGGCGGGATCCGGGTCCAGGTCGGGGCAGCCGCCCACCACGCCCGCGCCCATCTTCACCGCGTCCCGCAGCATCGCGAGCCCGTCGGCGCCCGCGAGGCCCGTCAGCAGCCGCGGTACGGCGACGGCGGTCAGATCGGCGAGACCGCGCAGCGAACGCCTGGCCTGGAGCACGGCCTGCATCCGGCCCAGCTCCTGCGCGTCCCCGATCCGTACGTGGGAACGCAGCGCGGTCGCGCCGTGACCGAGTTGGAGCAGGGCGGCCTCGGTGGCGCGGCGCTGCACATCCTCGGGGGAGTAGGAGCCAGGTCCGTCGGGGGTGAGCGCGGTGAGGGCGGTGTCGCTGTGGGCGTGCGGCTCGGCCGGGGCGGGGAGCAGCAGATAGCCGGCCAGATCCACGCGCGTGCCGTGCGCGGCGAGACTGCCCGCCGTGCCCACGGCCTCGATCCGGCCGGAGCCGAGCCGTACATCCACGGTGCGGCCGTCGGTGAGACGGGCGCCGCACAGGACGAGCGCGGTGGTGTCGGCCGGGACTCCTTCGGACGGCTGCGGCTGCGGCTGGCTGTCGGGCATCGGGCTCCTGGTGAGGGCTTTCTGGTCGGACTCCGGCGTGCAAGATCACGCAGCGTGAGTCGAGCCTAGGGGCGCCTCAGCCGGCCTTCGAGGAGGAGCGCAATAGTCGTACCGGCGAGCCCACCAGTGGCGTACGGGACACCGCGGGACGCGTGGCGTGTGGGGCGGGAAAACGGATTTGGGCGATCGGCAACCGACCGTGTAATGTCTTCATCGCTCGCCCCAATAGCTCAGTCGGTAGAGCGTCTCCATGGTAAGGAGAAGGTCTACGGTTCGATTCCGTATTGGGGCTCAGATGTTCGGTGATCCTCGCCTTCGGGCGAGGAGATCCAACATCGAAGCGGTGTAGCTCAGTCGGTAGAGCAAGCGGCTCATAATCGCTGTGTCACCGGTTCAAGTCCGGTCACCGCTACACAAAGTAGCCGATTGTGGGGTCGGTCCTTCGATCGGCTACTCTTTTCTGCGTTCATCCGTTCATCCGTTGTCCGTCCAAGGAGCACTCACGTGGCTGCCACCGACGTCCGCCCGAAGATCACGCTGGCCTGCGTGGAGTGCAAGGAGCGGAACTACATCACCAAGAAGAACCGGCGCAACAACCCGGACCGTCTTGAGATGAAGAAGCACTGCCCGCGCTGCAACTCGCACACCGCGCACCGCGAAACGCGCTGAATCAGGCTCGTATACGAGGCCGTCCCCGGTTGGGGACGGCCTCGTGTCGTTTCCTTGTCTACATCAGGGTCTTCATCAGGCCTGTCTACATCAGGAGGGAGCGAGTCAGTGGCGCTCGATCAGTCCTTCGTGGGGCGGAGCTATCCGCCCACCGCGCCGTACGAGGTCGGCCGGGAGAAGATCCGCGAGTTCGCCGAGGCGGTGGGCGACCCCAACCCGGCGTACACCGATCTGGAGGCCGCCAAGGCCCTCGGACACTGCGATGTGATCGCGCCGCCGACCTTTGTGTTCGCGATCACCTTCAAGGCCGCGGGTGAGGTCATCGCCGATCCGCAGCTGGGTCTGGACTACAGCCGTGTGGTGCACGGCGACCAGAAGTTCGCGTACAGCCGTCCCGTGCGGGCGGGCGACCGGCTCACGGTCACTTCGACCATCGAGACGATCAAGTCCCTGGCCGGGAACGACATCATCGATGTCCGCGGTGAAGTGCGCGACGAGGCCGGCGAGCATGTCGTGACCGCGTGGACCAAGCTGGTGGCGCGCGCCGCCGAGGGGGCGTGAGGCCGGTGACCGCGAAGATCGGTTACGACGAGGTCGAGATCGGTACGGAGCTGCCGGCCCGCAGCTTCCCCCTCACGCGCGCGACGCTGGTGCGGTACGCGGGCGCCTCCGGGGACTTCAACCCGATCCACTGGAACGAGAAGTTCGCCAAGGAGGTCGGGCTCCCTGACGTCATCGCGCACGGCATGTTCACCATGGCCGAGGCGATCCAGGTGGTGACCGACTGGGTGGGCGACCCGGGAGCCGTCGTCGAGTACGGCGTCCGCTTCACCAAGCCGGTCGTGGTGCCCAATGACGACCAGGGCGCTCTGATCGAGGTCAGCGCGAAGGTCGCGGCCAAGCTGGAGGACAACCGGGTCCGGGTGGATCTGACGGCGATGAGCGCGGGACAGAAGGTGCTGGGCATGTCCCGCGCCGTTGTCCGGCTCGCCTGACCGATCGGCGAGTAAGGGGTGCCCGCAATGGGCGGGCGCCCCTTACGCTTGACGTGGTTAGTGAGTGGCCAATAACCTCTCTGCATGGTCAGGATGAGCGCAGAAGAGCGACGCGAGAGCGTGGTCCGCGCGGCGGTCGCGGAGTTCGCCCGGGGTGGCTATCTCGGCACCTCCACGGAGACGATCGCCCACCGGGTCGGCGTCTCGCAGCCGTATCTCTTCCGGCTCTTCCCGAACAAGCAGGCCATGTTCCTCGCCGCCGCGGAACGGTGTCTGGCGGACACCACGCGCGTCTTCGTGGAGGCGGCGGAAGGGCTGGAGGGCGAAGAGGCCCTGCACGCCATGGCCGAGGCTTATCAGCGGCTCATCGCCGATGATCCGGAAAAACTGCTGATGCAGATGCAGATGTATGTCGCGGTGGCGACCGCCGAGGCCGCGGGCGACCACGAGTTCGGCGACAGCGTGCGGGCCGGCTGGCAGACGCTCTGGGACACGGTCCATCTCGCGCTCGGCGCGGACGTGGACGAGACCACGACGTTCCTGGCGTACGGGATGCTGATCAACACCCTTGTCTCGCTGGGCTTTCCGTCGGGTCATCGCATCTGGTCCGGCTTCTACGACTCGGCGCAGCCGTCCGAAGGCTGAAAGCCCGTACGGGGAGCACGTGCGTCTCCGTACGGGCAGGAAAGTTAGTCATGGATAACTAATAAGTGCACGCCCATGAGGGGGAGAACAATGAGTCAGCCATCGGCCGGCGGGTCCCGAGCCATCTGGACCCTGGTCATCACCGGTGTCGCCAGCTTCATGGCGGCCCTGGACAACCTCGTCGTCACCACCGCACTGCCCTCCATCCGGGAAGAACTCGGCGGCGCGCTGGAGGACCTGGAATGGACCGTCAACGCCTACACGCTCACGTTCGCGGTCCTCCTCATGTTCGGCGCCGCCCTGGGGGACCGGTACGGCCGTCGCAGGCTCTTCCTGGCCGGCCTCGCGATCTTCACCGGCGCCTCGGCCGCCGCCGCGCTCTCACCCGGCATCGACGCGCTGATCGCCGCGCGCGCCGTCCAGGGCATAGGCGCGGCGATCATGATGCCGCTCACGCTCACCCTGCTCACCGCCGCCGTCCCCGCCGACCGGCGAGGAGCCGCCCTCGGCATCTTCGGCGCCGTCACCGGCCTCGCCGTCGCCAGCGGTCCCCTCGTCGGCGGCACCCTCACCGAACACCTCTCCTGGCAGTGGATCTTCTGGCTGAACGTCCCGATCGGCCTCGCCCTGCTGCCCCTCGCCCGGCTCCGCCTCCAGGAGTCGCACGCGCCCAACGCCCGTCTCGACATCCCCGGCACGCTCCTCGTCAGTACGGGCCTCTTCGGCATCGTCTACGCCCTGGTCACGGCCAACGCCGACGGCTGGACCAGCTTCCCCGTCCTGCTGGGCCTGACAGCCGGCACCGCGCTGCTCATCGCCTTTGTCGTGCACGGACTGCGCCACCCGCACGCGATGCTGCCCATGCGGCTGTTCAAGAACCGCGGCTTCGCCGGCATCAACGGCGCCAGCCTCCTGATGTTCCTCGGCATGTTCGGCTCGATCTTCCTGCTCAGCCAGTTCCTGCAAGGGGTCCTCGGCTACACGCCCACCCAGGCCGGGCTGAGGATGCTCCCGTGGACCGCGATGCCCCTGCTCGTCGCGCCGATCGCCGGGGTGCTCACGGACCGCATCGGCGGCCGGCCCGTCGTGGTCGTGGGCCTGGCCCTCCAGGCGCTCGGGCTGGGGCTGTTCGCGCTGGTCATCGCGCCGGACGTGTCATACGCGGCGCAGCTGCCCGCGCTGGTCATCAGCGGCGTCGGGATGGGGCTCTACTTCGCCCCGGCCGCCAGCCTGGTCATGTCCAGCGTCCGCCCAGCCGAGCAGGGCATCGCCTCCGGTACGAACAACGCCCTGCGCGAGGTCGGCGGAGCGCTCGGGGTGGCCGTCCTCGGCGCTGTCTTCGCCGCGCAGGGCGGCTACCGTACGCCCGACACCTTCACGGACGGCACCGTGCCGGCCCTCTGGATCGGCGCGGGGCTGGTGGCGCTCGGCGCGCTGACGGCCCTGCTCATCCCGGGGCGCGGCGCGCAGCGGATGCCGGTGGTCAAGGGAGAGGTGGAAGAGCGCGAGCCCGTCACCGTCTGATCCCGTTCCGCCGGACCAGGACCCCCGTCCCGCCGGACAGGACCTACGGGCCGCCGGGATCCGATCTCCGGATCCCGGCGGCCCGTACTCTTGTCCCGTGCAGGAACTCCACGACGCCCCCCTCGCCCCACTGACCACCTTCCGCCTCGGCGGCCCGGCGACCCGCCTGGTCACGGCGGTCACCGACGACGAAGTGATCGCCACCGTGCGCGAGGCGGACGACGCCGGTACGCCGCTGCTGATCATCGGCGGCGGCAGCAATCTGATCATCGGGGACAAGGGCTTCGACGGTACGGCCCTGCGCATCGCGACCAAGGGCTTCTCGCTCGACGGCACCACGCTGGAGCTGGCCGCCGGCGAGATCTGGACCGACGCCGTCGCCCGTACCGTCGAAGCGGGCCTGGCCGGCATCGAATGCCTCGCCGGGATCCCCGGCTCGGCCGGCGCCACGCCGATCCAGAACGTCGGCGCGTACGGCCAGGAGGTGTCGAGCACCCTCACCGAAGTCGTCGCCTACGACCGCTCCACCGGGCGGACGGTCACGCTCACCAACGCCGACTGCGGCTTCTCGTACCGCCACAGCCGGTTCAAGCGGCACCCCGAACGCTGGGTCGTCCTGCGGGTCCGCTTCGCCCTGGAGGACGCGCACGGGCTCTCCGCCCCGCTCAAGTACGCCGAGACGGCCCGCGTCCTCGGTGTCGAGCCCGGCGACCGCGTCCCCGCGGAGACCGCGCGGGACACCGTCCTCAAGCTGCGGGCGGGCAAGGGCATGGTGCTCGACCCCGAGGACCACGACACCTGGTCGGCCGGCTCCTTCTTCACCAACCCGATCCTGACCGACCGGGCGTACGCGGAGTTCGTCGCGCGTGTACGGGCCCGCCTCGGCGACGAGGTGACGCCGCCCGGATTCCCGGACGGGGAGGGGCGTACGAAGACCTCCGCGGCCTGGCTGATCGACCGGGCCGGTTTCACCAAGGGGTACGGCACGGGCCCGGCCCGTATCTCCACCAAGCACACCCTCGCCCTCACCAACCGGGGCGCGGCGACCACCGAGGATCTGCTCGCGCTCGCCCGCGAGGTGGTGGCGGGGGTCCAGGAAGCGTTCGGGATCACGCTGGTCAACGAGCCGGTGACGGTCGGCGTCAGCCTCTAGGGCCTGTCTCCGCGCGTCAGCCGGCCAGCCAGCCGTCGATGCCGGTCAGCAGCTTCTCCCGCACCTCAGGCGGCGCCGCCGACCCCCGTACCGACTGCCGCGCCAGCTCTGCCAGTTCGGTGTCGCTGAACCCCTGGTGCCGGCGGGCCAGCTCGTACTGCGCCGCCAGCCGCGAGCCGAACAGCAGCGGATCGTCCGCGCCCAGCGCCATCGGGACCCCCGCGTCGAACAGCGTCCGCAGCGGGACGTCCTCCGGCTTCTCGTAGACGCCCAGCGCGACATTCGAGGCCGGGCACACCTCGCAGGTCACCCCGCGCTCCGCGAGCTTGCGCAGCAGCTTCGGGTCCTCCGCCGCGCGGACGCCGTGCCCGATGCGGGCCGCCCGCAGATCGTCCAGACAGTCCCGTACGGACGCGGGCCCGGTCAGCTCACCGCCGTGCGGCGCGGCCAGCAGCCCGCCGTCCCTGGCGATCGCGAAGGCCCGGTCGAAGTCCCTGGCCATCCCGCGCCGCTCGTCGTTGGAGAGCCCGAAGCCGACGACACCCCGGTCCGCGTACCGCACGGCGAGCCGGGCCAGCGTCCTGGCCTCCAGCGGATGCTTCATACGGTTCGCCGCCACCAGCACCCGCATCCCCAGACCGGTCTCCCTGGACGCGCTGTCCACGGCGTCCAGGATGACTTCCAGAGCCGGGATCAGTCCGCCGAGATGGGGGGCGTACGAGGTGGGGTCGACCTGAATCTCCAGCCAGCCCGAGCCGTCCTGTACGTCCTCCTCGGCCGCCTCGCGCACCAGCCGCTGGATGTCCTCGGGCGTCCGCAGACAGGACCGGGCGATGTCGTAGAGCCGCTGGAAACGGAACCAGCCGCGTTCGTCGGTGGCGCGCAGCTTGGGCGGTTCGCCGCTGGTCAGCGCGTCGGGGAGATGAACGCCGTACTTGTCGGCGAGTTCGAGCAGCGTCGTGGGCCGCATCGAACCGGTGAAGTGCAGATGCAGATGAGCCTTGGGCAGCAGGCTGAGATCGCGGGGGCGGGTGGTGCTCTCCATTCGTAGATCCTGCCGCATGCTCGCGCCGACCGGCAGCCACTTTCCCCGATCGAGATCTTGTCCGAACGCAAAAACGGGCCCCCGGCGATCGCCGGGGGCCCGTCGCGGACCGCGTCAGTCCTTCGCCTCGCTCAGCAGCTTCTGGATCCTGCCGATGCCCTCCGCCAGGTCCTCGTCACCGAGCGCGTACGACAGCCGCAGATAACCGGGCGTACCGAACGCCTCTCCGGGGACGACCGCGACCTCCGCCTCGTCCAGGATCAGCGCGGCCAGCTCGACCGACGTCCGCGGGCGCTTGCCCCGGATCTCCTTGCCCAGCAGGGCCTTCACCGACGGGTACGCGTAGAAGGCGCCCTCCGGCACCGGGCAGACGACGCCGTCGATCTCGTTCAGCAGCCGCACGATGGTCTGGCGGCGCCGGTCGAAGGCGGCGCGCATCTCGGCGACCGCGGTCAGGTCACCGGAGACGGCGGCGATCGCCGCGGCCTGCGAGACATTGGCGACATTGGACGTGGCGTGCGACTGGAGGTTGGTCGCGGCCTTGACGACGTCCTTGGGGCCGACGATCCACCCCACACGCCAGCCGGTCATCGCATAGGTCTTCGCCACACCGTTGACCACGACGCACTTGTCACGCAGCTCCGGCACGGCGGCCGGCAGCGAGGTGAAGGTGGCGTCGCCGTACACGAGGTGCTCGTAGATCTCGTCCGTCATCACCCACAGCCCGTGCTCGACGGCCCAGCGGCCGATGGCCTCGGTGTCGGCGGGGCTGTAGACGGCGCCCGTCGGGTTGGACGGCGAGACGAAGAGGACGACCTTCGTACGGTCGGTACGCGCGGCCTCCAACTGCTCGACGGAGACCCGGTAGCCGGTGGTCTCATCCGCCACGACCTCTACCGGGACACCGCCGGCCAGCCGGATCGACTCGGGGTACGTCGTCCAGTACGGAGCCGGGACGATGACCTCGTCACCCGGGTCCAGGATGGCCGCGAACGCCTCGTAGATCGCCTGCTTGCCGCCGTTGGTCACCAGGACCTGCGAGGGCTCGATCTCGTAGCCGGAGTCGCGCAGCGTCTTCGCGACGATCGCGGCCTTGAGCTCGGGGAGCCCCCCGGCCGGCGTGTAGCGGTGGTACTTGGGGTTGCGGCACGCCTCGACAGCGGCCTCGACGATATAGCCGGGCGTCGGGAAGTCGGGCTCGCCGGCGCCGAAGCCGATCACCGGACGCCCGGCTGCCTTCAGGGCCTTGGCCTTGGCGTCCACGGCGAGGGTCGCGGACTCGGAGATCGCGCCGATACGGGCGGAGACCCGGCGCTCGGTCGGAGGGATTGCAGCGCTCATGGGCCCATGGTCCCAGACCCGAAACCTCGTCGGCACACAGGTTTCGCAGGGTGGACACATAGAAGGAAGACGGGCGCGCGGGACGGCGGCCGCGACTGTCGCGGGGGAAGCTGTTCGACGCGGGGGCCGCGACCACGTACACTCACTCGTCGTTGGCCCTCAGCCACCAGGTCCGTACCGCGCACTCCGTGCGTCCGGTCGGATGCGGTAGGTTGGGGAAAACGCAAAGGGTCGTAGCTCAATTGGTAGAGCACTGGTCTCCAAAACCAGCGGTTGGGGGTTCAAGTCCCTCCGGCCCTGCTACACACATCTTCGCCAGGATGTGTGCGCATGTACGTACATTGAATGCATCGCCGTGCGGCTCCCCCGGGCGCGGCACGGCCACGACCCGGAATCAGGTGAGAGAGCGTGACGGACGCCGTGGGCTCCATCGACAAGCCTGATGCTGACGACGAGTCCGCCGAGTCGAAGAAGCCCCGCAAGGGCGGCAAGCGCGGCAAGAAGGGCCCTCTGGGCCGTCTCGCGCTCTTCTACCGTCAGATCGTCGCCGAGCTGCGCAAGGTCGTCTGGCCGACTCGCAACCAGCTGACTACGTACACCACCGTGGTGATTGTCTTCGTCGTCGTCATGATCGGTTTGGTGACCGTGATTGACTATGGCTTCCAGCAAGCAATCAAGTACGTCTTCGGCTGATCCCGCGAGGGCGCCCGGCGCGGCGCCCCTTTCGCGTGTTCCACCCATTGAGCCAGGAAGAAGCAGCCACCGTGTCTGACCCGAAACTGAACGACGCCAGCGAGTCGGTGGAGTCCCGCGAGGACGAAACCGGCATCGTCGAGGCGGCGGACGCTGTCGAGCCAGACCAGGCCGAAGCCGCTGACGTCGCCGCGGGCGAGCCGGCCGAGGAAGCCGCACTCCACATCGAGGACGGCGAGGACGACCCCGCGGAGGACGACGCCGACGAGTCGGCCGCTGACAAGGCGGACGACGACGCCGACGAGATCGACGCCGACGAAGAGCCCGAGGCTCCCGTCGACCCGGTCGCCGCTCTCCGTGAGGAACTCCGCGGGCTGCCCGGCGAGTGGTATGTGATCCACACCTACGCGGGCTACGAGAAGCGCGTGAAGGCCAACCTGGAGCAGCGCGCCGTCTCGCTGAACGTCGAGGAGTTCGTCTACCAGGCCGAGGTCCCCGAGGAAGAGATCGTCCAGATCAAGAACGGCGAGCGCAAGAACGTTCGCCAGAACAAGCTCCCGGGCTACGTCCTGGTGCGCATGGATCTGACGAACGAGTCCTGGGGCGTCGTCCGCAACACCCCCGGTGTCACCGGCTTCGTGGGCAACGCCTACGACCCGTACCCGCTGACCCTGGACGAGATCGTCAAGATGCTCGCGCCGGAGGCCGAGGAGAAGGCCGCCCGTGAGGCCGCGGAGGCCGAGGGCAAGCCCGTTCCGTCCCGCAAGGTCGAGGTCCAGGTGCTGGACTTCGAGGTCGGCGACTCGGTCACCGTCACCGACGGTCCGTTCGCCACGCTCCAGGCGACCATCAACGAGATCAACGCGGACTCGAAGAAGGTCAAGGGTCTGGTCGAGATCTTCGGCCGCGAGACCCCGGTCGAGCTGAGCTTCGACCAGATCCAGAAGAACTGAACCCAGCGGGCGGCGTGCGCTTCGGCGCCCGCCCGCGACAGCAGCTTCCGACAGGTCAGACAGGCTCATCCAGCTGTCTGACCTGTCGGTTTTTGGCCGTGCAGCTATACCCGTTATCGTTGTGCGGTATGCCTCCATCCGGATGACCGGACGGCTGGCTGAAAACTCTCACTAGGACCCGGAGAGAGCAATGCCTCCCAAGAAGAAGAAGGTCACGGGGCTTATCAAGCTCCAGATCAGCGCCGGCGCGGCCAACCCGGCTCCGCCGGTCGGCCCCGCGCTGGGCCAGCACGGCGTCAACATCATGGAGTTCTGCAAGGCCTACAACGCCGCGACCGAGTCGCAGCGTGGCATGGTCGTGCCGGTGGAGATCACGGTCTACGAGGACCGCTCCTTCACCTTCATCACCAAGACGCCGCCGGCCGCCAAGCTGATCCTCAAGGCCGCGGGCGTGGACAAGGGCTCAGGCGAGCCGCACGTCAAGAAGGTCGCGAAGCTCACCCGCGACCAGGTGCGCGAGATCGCCACCACGAAGATGCCCGACCTGAACGCCAACGACCTGGACGCCGCCGAGAAGATCATCGCCGGCACCGCCCGTTCCATGGGCGTCACGGTCGAGGGCTGACCCAGCCGGGCAAGCCCCAGTGGCAGGGCCATGCGCGGCCCGGACCACGACCTCCACACCTGATGAACCACAGGAGATGAAGTGAAGCGCAGCAAGGCTCTCCGCGGCGCGGACGCCAAGATCGACCGGGAGCGTACGTACGCCCCGCTTGAGGCCGTCCGTATCGCCAAGGACACCACCAGCACCAAGTTCGACGGCACCGTCGAGGTGGCCATGCGACTGGGCGTCGACCCGCGCAAGGCCGACCAGATGGTCCGTGGCACCGTGAACCTTCCGCACGGCACCGGCAAGACCGCCCGGGTCCTGGTCTTCGCGACCGGTGACCGTGCCGAGGCCGCGCGTGCCGCGGGCGCCGACATCGTCGGCGCCGACGAGCTCATCGACGAGGTTTCGAAGGGCCGTCTGGACTTCGACGCCGTCGTCGCCACCCCGGACCTCATGGGCAAGGTCGGCCGCCTCGGCCGCGTCCTCGGCCCGCGTGGTCTGATGCCGAACCCGAAGACCGGCACCGTCACCCCCGATGTCACCAAGGCTGTGAACGACATCAAGGGCGGCAAGATCGAGTTCCGCGTCGACAAGCACTCGAACCTGCACTTCATCATCGGCAAGGTCTCCTTCGACGAGACGAAGCTGGTCGAGAACTACGCCGCGGCGCTGGAGGAGATCCTCCGTCTCAAGCCGTCCGCCGCCAAGGGCCGCTACATCAAGAAGGCGACCCTGGCCACGACGATGGGCCCCGGCATCCCGCTGGACGCCAACCGCACCCGCAACCTCCTCGTCGAGGAGGACCCGGCCGCCGTCTGACACCGACGGCAGCCGCGGGTCACGCGCACGAAAGCCGGTCCCCGTACCTCTCCGGAGGTGCGGGGGCCGGCTTTTTCCCCGCGGGCCTGTCACAGGCGTGCGTCAGGGTCGTCACCGCCGCTCACGAGGCAAGGCATCCGGGGACGAGGCGGTCCAGGAGCAGCGGCCGGCTGATTTGTCCTGCGGCCCCTCCTCACGTAGTCTTCTCCAGAAGCCAAAGACCGCTGGTCGTTGCCGTGTGCTCGTAAGAGGGTGCGGCGGCCGAAGGATCCGCTAGCTGCGGACGACCTGCGCAGGTGACTGTGGACAGCTCCCGGATTCCATTCGGTCGAGCTACGCCCCGTGCGCCTGCGCCGGGGCGTTTCGTTTTGCCCAGCCCCTTCTGAGCGGTCCTCATCACCCGGAAGGAGGCCGACGCTCATGGCAAGGCCCGACAAGGCTGCCGCGGTAGCCGAGCTGACGGACAAGTTCCGCAGCTCGAACGCCGCCGTGCTGACCGAGTACCGGGGTCTCACCGTGGCGCAGCTCAAGGAGCTGCGCCGTTCTCTCGGTGAGAACGCCCAGTACGCCGTGGTGAAGAACACGCTGACCAAGATCGCGGCCAACGAGGCCGGGATCAACACGCTGGACGACCTCTTCGCGGGTCCGACGGCGGTTGCCTTCGTCACCGGTGACCCGGTGGAGTCGGCGAAGGGTCTTCGTGACTTCGCCAAGGACAACCCGAATCTCGTCATCAAGGGCGGCGTCCTCGATGGCAAGGCGCTGAGCGCCGACGAGATCAAGAAGCTCGCGGACCTTGAGTCCCGCGAGGTTCTGCTCTCCAAGCTGGCAGGTGCCATGAAGGGCAAGCAGTCGCAGGCTGCCTCGCTCTTCCAGGCGCTTCCGTCGAAGTTCGTCCGCACCGCGGAAGCGCTTCGCGTCAAGAAGGAAGAGCAGGGCGGTGCCGGTACGCCGGCTCCCGTCGAGGCCGACTCCGAGTAATCACGCTCGCTCGGTCGCAGCGGGCCGGTACGCCCGCGGAACTGTACATACGGCACCAGCCGAATTAGTGGAAGGACCGCCATCATGGCGAAGCTCAGCCAGGAAGACCTGCTCGCGCAGTTCGAGGACATGACCCTCATCGAGCTCTCCGCGTTCGTGAAGGCGTTCGAGGAGAAGTTCGACGTCACCGCCGCCGCCGCGGTCGCCGCGCCGGTCGCCGGTGCCCCCGGTGCCCCGGCCGAGGCCGAAGAGGTCCAGGACGAGTTCGACGTCATCCTCACGGGTGCCGGCGAGAAGAAGATCCAGGTCATCAAGGTCGTGCGTGAGCTGACCTCCCTGGGCCTCAAGGAGGCCAAGGACCTCGTGGACGGCGCCCCGAAGCCCGTTCTGGAGAAGGTCGCCAAGGAGGCCGCTGACAAGGCCGCCGAGTCCCTCAAGGCCGCCGGCGCCTCCGTCGAGGTCAAGTGACCTCGTACGAGTCCGTCACCGGCCGCCTGTAGGCGTACGGAGGCAGTCTCGGCGCCGCGAGGCGCAGTGTTGACGCGAAGGGCGATCACCCAGTCGGGTGGTCGCCTTTCCGCGTTCCCGTGGGGGCTGCCTTGCTCTTCGGCGCGCGGCGAGTATCGTGATCATCGCCGTGCTTCCGTACGCCCCGTGACCTTCCGCGTGGGGCGGGGGGCCTTGACGAACCGCACGCAGCGCGCAATTCTCAGGACGCGTCGGCACAATCGATCCGCATCCGAGGCATGGATCGACGGCGAAGAGGGCAGTATCGATGTGCGCCTACGGCGCGAGGCTTTCCGCAGTTGAGTTGCCGCAGTTGAGACAAGGGTGTTGAGAAAAACGAGGGTGTCGGAAAACCCGGTCTGGACATCAGTGTGCCAAGTGGCTACACTGACCCTTTGCGCTGCCTGTTAGCTGCTCCCTGCCCGTCACCAGGGGCACCCCCTCGCAAGAGCATCGATGAGTGAACGGCCCTGATCTGGGCTTTCTCTCTTCGTGCCCGGCTTGGGACCGGTACGCGCGTAGTGAGTCCGAGCCCTCGGAAGGACCCCCTCTTGGCCGCCTCGCGCAACGCCTCGACCACGAATACGAACAACGGTGCCAGCACCGCCCCGCTGCGCATCTCCTTTGCAAAGATCAAGGAGCCCCTCGAGGTTCCGAACCTCCTGGCGCTGCAGACCGAGAGCTTTGACTGGCTGCTCGGTAACGCCGCTTGGAAGGCTCGTGTCGAGGCGGCTCTCGAAAGCGGACAGAACGTCCCCACCAAGTCCGGCCTTGAGGAGATCTTCGAGGAGATCTCCCCGATCGAGGACTTCTCCGGGTCGATGTCCCTGACGTTCCGCGATCACCGCTTCGAGCCTCCGAAGAACTCGATCGACGAGTGCAAGGAGCGCGACTTCACGTACGCCGCCCCGCTCTTCGTCACGGCCGAGTTCACCAACAACGAGACCGGCGAGATCAAGTCCCAGACGGTCTTCATGGGCGACTTCCCGCTCATGACGAACAAGGGCACCTTCGTCATCAACGGCACCGAGCGTGTCGTGGTGTCGCAGCTCGTCCGCTCGCCCGGTGTCTACTTCGACTCCTCCATCGACAAGACGTCCGACAAGGACATCTTCTCGGCCAAGATCATCCCGTCCCGGGGTGCCTGGCTGGAGATGGAGATCGACAAGCGCGACATGGTCGGTGTGCGTATCGACCGCAAGCGCAAGCAGTCCGTGACCGTGCTGCTCAAGGCTCTCGGCTGGACGACCGAGCAGATCCTGGAGGAGTTCGGCGAGTACGAGTCCATGCGCGCCACCCTGGAGAAGGACCACACCCAGGGCCAGGACGACGCGCTGCTCGACATCTACCGCAAGCTGCGTCCGGGCGAGCCCCCGACGCGTGAGGCCGCGCAGACGCTGCTGGAGAACCTCTACTTCAACCCGAAGCGCTACGACCTGGCGAAGGTCGGCCGCTACAAGGTGAACAAGAAGCTCGGCGCGGACGAGCCGCTGGACGCCGGCGTGCTCACCACCGACGACATCATCGCCACCATCAAGTACCTGGTGAAGCTGCACGCCGGTGAGACCGAGACGGTCGGTGAGTCCGGTCGCTCGATCATGGTCGAGACCGACGACATCGACCACTTCGGCAACCGCCGTATCCGCAATGTCGGCGAGCTGATCCAGAACCAGGTCCGTACGGGTCTCGCCCGTATGGAGCGCGTCGTGCGCGAGCGCATGACCACCCAGGACGTCGAGGCGATCACGCCGCAGACCCTGATCAACATCCGGCCGGTCGTCGCCTCCATCAAGGAGTTCTTCGGCACCAGCCAGCTGTCCCAGTTCATGGACCAGAACAACCCGCTGTCGGGCCTGACGCACAAGCGTCGTCTCAACGCCCTCGGCCCGGGTGGTCTCTCCCGTGAGCGGGCCGGCTTCGAGGTCCGTGACGTGCACCCGTCGCACTACGGCCGCATGTGCCCGATCGAGACGCCCGAAGGCCCGAACATCGGTCTGATCGGCTCGCTGGCCTCGTACGGCCGGATCAACGCGTTCGGCTTCATCGAGACGCCGTACCGCAAGGTCACCGACGGCCAGGTCACCGACGAGGTCGACTACCTGACCGCCGACGAGGAAGACCGCTTCGTCATCGCGCAGGCCAACGCGACGCTCTCCGAGGACATGCGGTTCGTCGAGCCGCGCGTCCTGGTCCGCCGTCGTGGCGGCGAGGTCGACTACGTGCCCGGCACCGAGGTCGACTACATGGATGTCTCGCCGCGCCAGATGGTGTCGGTCGCGACCGCCATGATCCCGTTCCTGGAGCACGACGACGCCAACCGTGCCCTCATGGGCGCGAACATGATGCGTCAGGCCGTGCCCCTGATCACGTCCGAGGCGCCGCTCGTCGGCACCGGCATGGAGTACCGCTGCGCGGTCGACGCCGGTGACGTCATCAAGGCGGAGAAGGACGGTGTGGTCCAGGAGGTCTCCGCGGACTACATCACCGTCGCCAACGACGACGGCACGTACACCACGTACCGCATCGCCAAGTTCTCCCGCTCCAACCAGGGCACCTCGGTCAACCAGAAGGTTGTCGTCAACGAGGGCGACCGGGTCGTCGAGAGCCAGGTCCTCGCCGATGGTCCCGCCACCCAGCAGGGTGAGATGGCGCTCGGCAAGAACCTCCTCGTGGCGTTCATGCCGTGGGAGGGCCACAACTACGAAGACGCGATCATCCTCAGCCAGCGGCTGGTCCAGGACGACGTCCTCTCCTCGATCCACATCGAGGAGCACGAGGTCGACGCCCGTGACACCAAGCTGGGCCCCGAGGAGATCACCCGGGACATCCCGAACGTCTCGGAGGAGGTCCTCGCGGACCTCGACGAGCGCGGCATCATCCGGATCGGTGCCGAGGTCGTCGCCGGAGACATCCTGGTCGGCAAGGTCACGCCCAAGGGTGAGACCGAGCTGACCCCGGAGGAGCGACTGCTCCGCGCGATCTTCGGTGAGAAGGCCCGTGAGGTCCGTGACACCTCGCTGAAGGTGCCGCACGGCGAGACCGGCAAGGTCATCGGCGTACGGGTCTTCGACCGCGAGGAGGGCGACGAGCTGCCGCCGGGCGTGAACCAGCTGGTTCGCGTGTACGTCGCGCAGAAGCGCAAGATCACCGACGGTGACAAGCTCGCCGGCCGTCACGGCAACAAGGGCGTCATCTCGAAGATCCTGCCGATCGAGGACATGCCGTTCCTGGAGGACGGCACCCCGGTCGACATCATCCTCAACCCGCTGGGTGTCCCGTCCCGAATGAACCCGGGACAGGTCCTGGAGATCCACCTCGGCTGGCTCGCCAGCCAGGGCTGGAAGGTCGAGGGCAGCGAGGAGTGGATGGAGCGGCTGAAGGTCATCGGCGCCGATGAGGTCGCCCCTGGCACCAATGTCGCCACCCCGGTCTTCGACGGTGCCCGTGAGGACGAGATCTCCGGTCTCTTCGAGGCGACGGTCCCGAACCGCGACGGCAACCGGATGGTCCAGCCGTCCGGCAAGGCGCACCTGTTCGACGGCCGCTCCGGTGAGCCGTTCCCGGACCCGATCTCGATCGGGTACATGTACATCCTCAAGCTCCACCACCTGGTCGACGACAAGCTGCACGCGCGTTCGACCGGCCCGTACTCGATGATCACCCAGCAGCCGCTGGGTGGTAAGGCCCAGTTCGGCGGTCAGCGCTTCGGTGAGATGGAGGTGTGGGCGCTGGAGGCTTATGGCGCCGCGTACGCCCTCCAGGAGCTGCTGACGATCAAGTCCGACGACGTGACCGGCCGCGTGAAGGTCTACGAGGCCATCGTCAAGGGCGAGAACATCCCCGAGCCCGGCATTCCCGAGTCCTTCAAGGTGCTCATCAAGGAAATGCAGTCGCTCTGTCTCAACGTGGAGGTGCTGTCCTCGGACGGTATGTCCATCGAGATGCGTGACACGGACGAGGACGTCTTCCGCGCGGCGGAGGAGCTCGGTATCGACCTGTCCCGGCGCGAGCCGAGCAGCGTCGAAGAGGTCTGACGGGTTCGCCGGCCGGATCCCGTATCCGGCCGGCTCTCCCCGGACCCGTTCAGACCATTGCTGAAGTGCCCCATCTACTCGCTGACGCGAGGGGCTCGAACCCCCGAAAGAGGGATTGACGACAAGTGCTCGACGTCAACTTCTTCGACGAGCTGCGGATCGGCCTTGCCACCGCGGACGACATCCGGACCTGGTCGCACGGCGAAGTGAAGAAGCCGGAGACCATCAACTACCGCACGCTCAAGCCCGAGAAGGACGGACTCTTCTGCGAGAAGATCTTCGGTCCGACCCGGGACTGGGAGTGCTACTGCGGCAAGTACAAGCGTGTCCGCTTCAAGGGCATCATCTGTGAGCGCTGTGGCGTGGAAGTCACGCGCGCCAAGGTGCGCCGTGAGCGGATGGGCCACATTGAGCTGGCCGCGCCCGTGACCCACATCTGGTACTTCAAGGGCGTCCCGTCACGCCTCGGGTACCTGCTCGACCTCGCGCCGAAGGACCTGGAGAAGGTCATCTACTTCGCCGCGTACATGATCACGTTCGTGGACGAGGAGCGCCGTACGCGTGACCTGCCCTCGCTGGAGGCGCATGTCTCCGTCGAGCGCCAGCAGGTCGAGAACCGCCGCGACGCCGACCTTGAGGCCCGCGCCAAGAAGCTTGAGACCGACCTGGCCGAGCTGGAGGCCGAGGGCGCCAAGGCCGATGTGCGCCGCAAGGTGCGCGAGGGCGCCGAGCGTGAGATGAAGCAGCTGCGCGACCGCGCGCAGCGCGAGATCGACCGTCTCGACGAGGTGTGGAACCGCTTCAAGAACCTCAAGGTCCAGGACCTGGAGGGCGACGAGCTGCTCTACCGCGAGCTGCGTGACCGCTTCGGCACGTACTTCGACGGTTCGATGGGTGCCGCGGCGCTGCAGAAGCGCCTGGAGTCCTTCGACCTGGACGAGGAGGCCGAGCGCCTCCGCGAGATCATCCGTACCGGCAAGGGCCAGAAGAAGACCCGTGCGCTCAAGCGCCTCAAGGTCGTCTCCGCGTTCCTGCAGACCAGCAACAGCCCCAAGGGCATGGTGCTGGACTGCGTGCCGGTCATCCCGCCGGACCTGCGTCCGATGGTGCAGCTGGACGGTGGCCGCTTCGCGACCTCCGACCTGAACGACCTGTACCGCCGTGTGATCAACCGCAACAACCGCCTCAAGCGTCTCCTTGACCTCGGTGCCCCCGAGATCATCGTGAACAACGAGAAGCGGATGCTGCAGGAGGCCGTCGACGCGCTGTTCGACAACGGCCGCCGCGGCCGTCCGGTCACCGGTCCGGGCAACCGCCCGCTGAAGTCCCTGAGCGACATGCTCAAGGGCAAGCAGGGCCGTTTCCGTCAGAACCTGCTCGGCAAGCGAGTCGACTACTCGGCCCGTTCCGTGATCGTCGTCGGTCCGCAGCTCAAGCTGCACCAGTGCGGTCTGCCGAAGGCCATGGCGCTGGAGCTCTTCAAGCCGTTCGTGATGAAGCGCCTGGTGGACCTGAACCACGCGCAGAACATCAAGTCGGCGAAGCGCATGGTCGAGCGCGGCCGTACGGTCGTGTACGACGTGCTCGAAGAGGTCATCGCCGAGCACCCGGTGCTGCTGAACCGTGCGCCGACCCTGCACCGTCTGGGCATCCAGGCCTTCGAGCCGCAGCTGGTCGAGGGCAAGGCCATCCAGATCCACCCGCTCGTCTGCACCGCGTTCAACGCGGACTTCGACGGTGACCAGATGGCCGTCCACCTGCCGCTCTCCGCGGAGGCGCAGGCCGAGGCCCGCATCCTGATGCTGTCCTCGAACAACATCCTGAAGCCGGCCGACGGCCGTCCCGTCACCATGCCGACCCAGGACATGGTGCTCGGTCTCTTCTTCCTCACGACGGACGAGGAAGAGCGCAAGGTCATCGGCGAGGGCCGGTCCTTCGGCTCCACCGCCGAGGCGACCATGGCGTTCGACAACCGGGAGCTCTCGCTCCAGGCGAAGGTCGACATCCGCTTCCCGGTGGGCACCATCCCGCCGCGTGGCTGGACCCCGCCGGCCGCCGAGGAGGCCGACACGGACGGCACCGCGGTGCCGTGGCAGCAGGGCGACCCGTTCCGGCTGCGTACGACCCTGGGCCGCGCGCTCTTCAACGAGCTGCTGCCCGAGGACTACCCGTTCGTCGACTACTCGGTGGGCAAGAAGCAGCTCTCCGAGATCGTCAACGACCTCGCCGAGCGCTACCCCAAGGTCATCGTGGCAGCGACGCTCGACAACCTGAAGGCGGCCGGCTTCTTCTGGGCGACCCGTTCCGGTGTCACCGTCGCCATCTCCGATGTCGTCGTGCCCGAGGCGAAGAAGGCGATCGTCCAGGGTTACGAGGCGCAGGACGAGAAGGTCCAGAAGCAGTACGAGCGCGGTCTGATCACCAAGGACGAGCGCACACAGGAGCTCATCGCGATCTGGACCAAGGCGACCAACGAGGTCGCCGAGGCGATGAACGCGAACTTCCCGAAGACCAACCCCATCTTCATGATGGTCAACTCGGGTGCTCGCGGAAACATGATGCAGATGCGTCAGATCGCCGGTATGCGTGGTCTGGTGTCCAACGCCAAGAACGAGACGATCCCGCGTCCCATCAAGGCGTCCTTCCGTGAGGGCCTGTCCGTGCTGGAGTACTTCATCTCCACGCACGGTGCCCGAAAGGGTCTGGCCGACACCGCCCTGCGTACCGCCGACTCGGGTTACCTGACCCGTCGTCTGGTGGACGTCTCGCAGGACGTGATCATCCGCGAGGAGGACTGTGGCACCGACCGCGGTCTGAAGCTGCGGATCGCGGAGCGCGGCGCCGACGGTGTGCTGCGCAAGGCGGAGGACGTCGAGACGTCCGTGTACGCGCGGATGCTCGCCGAGGACGTCGTCGTCGACGGCAAGGTCATCGCGCCGGCAAATGTCGACCTGGGCGATGTCCTGATCGACGCCGTCGTGGCCGCCGGGGTCGAGGAGGTCAAGACCCGCTCGGTCCTGACCTGCGAGTCCGCGGTCGGCACCTGTGCCTTCTGCTACGGCCGCTCGCTGGCCACCGGCAAGCTGGTCGACATCGGTGAGGCGGTCGGCATCATCGCCGCCCAGTCCATCGGTGAGCCCGGTACCCAGCTGACGATGCGTACCTTCCACACCGGTGGTGTGGCCGGTGACGACATCACCCAGGGTCTGCCCCGAGTCGTCGAGCTCTTCGAAGCCCGTACGCCCAAGGGTGTCGCCCCGATCTCGGAGGCGGCCGGCCGCGTCCGTATCGAGGAGACCGAGAAGACCAAGAAGCTCGTCGTCACCCCGGACGACGGCAGCGACGAGACGCCGTTCCCGATCTCGAAGCGTGCCCGTCTGCTCGTGGGCGAGGGCGACCATGTCGAGGTGGGCCAGAAGCTCACCGTGGGTGCCACCAACCCGCACGACGTGCTGCGGATCCTCGGTCAGCGCGCGGTCCAGGTCCACCTGGTCGGCGAGGTCCAGAAGGTCTACAACTCGCAGGGTGTGTCGATCCACGACAAGCACATCGAGATCATCATCCGGCAGATGCTGCGCCGTGTGACGATCATCGAGTCCGGCGACGCGGAGCTGCTGCCGGGCGAGCTGGTGGAGCGCTCGAAGTTCGAGACCGAGAACCGTCGTGTGGTCACGGAAGGCGGCCACCCGGCCTCCGGCCGTCCGCAGCTGATGGGTATCACCAAGGCGTCGCTGGCCACCGAGTCGTGGCTGTCGGCGGCGTCCTTCCAGGAGACGACCAGGGTCCTCACCGACGCGGCGATCAACGCCAAGTCGGACTCCCTGATCGGCCTCAAGGAGAACGTCATCATCGGTAAGCTCATCCCGGCCGGTACGGGTCTGTCCCGCTACCGCAACATCCGGGTCGAGCCGACCGAGGAGGCCAAGGCCGCGATGTACTCGGCCGTCGGCTACGACGACATCGACTACTCGCCGTTCGGCACGGGCTCCGGCCAGGCCGTTCCGCTGGAGGACTACGACTACGGTCCGTACAACCAGTAAGGCGTGAGCGAACGGAGGGCGGCCATCCTGTACGGGGTGGCCGTCCTTCGGCGTTCCGGGCCGGCGGTGGTCAGGGGCGTGGCTGGAGGTACGGCTGCAGCCGCAGCAGCCGGGTCGGGTAGTCCGGGTGGGTGGCCAGCAGCTGGGCCAGGGTGCCGGGACCGGTGACCGGCTTCCCGGCGGCGGCAGCGGCGTGGTGGCGGGCCTGGAGCTCCATGCCGCGCATGGTGTGCAGGACCTCCGCGAGCTTCGGCGCGAAGCCGTGTACCGCGGCGTACTCGTCGGCCCTCAGCTCGGCGCGACGGCTGACGGCGGCTATCAGATAGGGGATGGCGAGCAGCACGAGCGGCAGCCCGTACAGCATGGTGATCGTGGCCAGGGTGAAGGCACCGATCACCACGATCAGCACGGCGGTGGCCAGGCAGGAGACATAGCTGGCGACCGTGACCGTGAAGACCACGACCCGACGGATCACCCGCCACGCGACCCGGCCGGGCAGTGAATACCAGTATCCGAGCAGGGACGTCCAGGCGTGCCCGCCGGTGTGGTGGCCGAGTTCATGGGCGAGTACGGCGGCGAGCTGGGCGCTCGGCAGCCTCTCCAGGGCGAACCGGGTGACGCCGACGATGTGCCCGGCCGCGGCGTACGCGTTGAGGTCCTGGCTGTTTTCGATCCACAGCTCATAGCGGCGGCCGCGTGTCCGCCGTCCCGGCACGGGCGCCCGCGGCGGCGGCGAGGGCTGTCGCCACGGCGGTGAGGGCGCCCGCGCGGGCGCCCGCTTCGGCCTTGTCCGGAGCGCCGGCCTTCCCCTTCGGTACCGGCCCGTGCAGCCAGGCCTGCAGCGGCCCGTTCTTGCTGTCGACGGTGACAGGGTGGAAGTCCGCCGCCGGGATACCGGGGTGGTCATGGCGCACGATCCCGGCGTGCACCTGTTCCGAGACACAGAGCACGAAGTCGTCGGACCGCTCGCGCAGCGCGTCACGCAGCACATCCGCGTCGAGCAGTCGGCAGGCGTGGTTGAGGTCGGAGCCGACCCAGCCGTCATACGCGTCGATCGCCACGTACCCGGTCGCGAGGACCGACCGCAGCCGGATCTGCGCGGAACTCGACGCCATCCGGTTGGTCGCCCTCAGCCGCACCGGCACCTCGGTCAGCAGAGCCCGGAGCAGCCGGGGCACCGAGGCGTTGGCGTCGATCAGCTCCATCACGGCGTCCCCGCGGTCCGCGCGGCGCCGCCGCTTCTCGTCGATACCGGCGGCCTCAAGGGCCCGGTCGGCGATGTCGTAGAGCATGCGGCGCAGATACCTCTGCTCCACGTCGTCGCGGTCGCTGTACTTCTCGATGTCGAGCAGCAGAATCGTGCGGCTCACGGGGTCGCTGCACCATCTCCCGGGACGCCCCGACCGACCCGGCCAACTCCTGCTTGCTCAGCGGTACGGACAGCTCGATGCCGTCGTCCGTCCGCCTCCCGTGCGTACGTGCCAGATCGAGCAGCAGTACGGCGAACCGCTCCCGCACGCTCATCGAGGCGAATTCCAGCCGCCGGCGGTCCGCGGCGCGGGTACGGTCGGCGGTGAGTCCGAGCAGCCTCAGTGCCACCTGTGGCGAGGCCGCCAGTAACTCCCGGAAACGGTCGTGCTCCACCGCGACGGCCTCTACGGGCTCCAGAGCCGTGACGGTCGCCGATCGCACCCGGCCCGTGAGCGCGGCGGACTCCCCGACGATGTCGCCGGGGCCGCGCAGGGCGAGGAGCGCCTCGTACCCATTCGCGGCCGACGCCGTCACTTTCGTCCAGCCGTACCGGATCAGCAGCACATGGGTGGACGGTTCATGCTGGCGTATGAGTGCGTCGCGGGGGACGAAGCTGAGGGTGCTGCCCAGTGCCAGCAGCGCCGCACGGTCCTCGCGTTCCAGCCGGGCCAGAAACGGCACTCGGTCGTCCAGCCCCGTGCTTTCCGGCAAGTCAGCCGCCGACATGCACTCCCCCGATCGTCTCGCTCCGCGATCACCTCAGTGAACAGGCAAGCTACTGAAGGTGAGGCGTGAGTGCCGGAGGAATGGCCGGTTTCCGCGGGGAGCGGGGACACTCGGGTGGAACGGGCGCACGGAGACGTCCGGCGTGTCGGGGGGCTCGGCATTTGTTTTGACCGGAGTCCATGAGGTAGGTACGCTCAGACCTTGTGCCTGGGGTGTGCCTGGGCTCCTGTGCGTGTCCTCAACCGCACGCGAGCTTGAGCACCGGCCATCGTAATCTGCGCCCTCCTCGCCCTCGGCGAGGCCACGCAGTATTCGACACACCCGACCGCGTGGGTCGGAGGTGTTCCAGGTTAGTTTCACTAACGGCACACAGAAACCGGAGAAGTAGTGCCTACGATCCAGCAGCTGGTCCGGAAGGGCCGGCAGGACAAGGTCGAGAAGAACAAGACGCCCGCACTTGAGGGTTCCCCTCAGCGCCGCGGCGTCTGCACGCGTGTCTTCACGACCACCCCGAAGAAGCCGAACTCGGCCCTCCGGAAGGTCGCGCGTGTGCGTCTGACCTCCGGCATCGAGGTCACGGCCTACATTCCGGGTGAGGGACACAACCTGCAGGAGCACTCGATCGTGCTCGTGCGTGGTGGCCGTGTGAAGGACCTGCCGGGTGTTCGCTACAAGATCATCCGCGGCTCCCTTGACACCCAGGGCGTCAAGAACCGCAAGCAGGCCCGCAGCCGCTACGGCGCCAAGAAGGAGAAGTAAGAATGCCTCGTAAGGGCCCCGCCCCGAAGCGCCCGGTCATCATCGACCCGGTCTACGGTTCTCCTCTTGTCACGTCGCTGATCAACAAGCTTCTGCTCAACGGCAAGCGTTCCACTGCCGAGCGGATTGTGTACGGCGCCATGGAAGGCCTCCGCGAGAAGACCGGCAACGACCCGGTCATCACGCTGAAGCGCGCGCTTGAGAACGTCAAGCCCACGCTTGAGGTCAAGTCCCGCCGTGTCGGTGGCGCCACCTACCAGGTGCCGATCGAGGTCAAGCCCGGTCGCGCCGCCACCCTCGCTCTGCGCTGGGTCGTGGGTTACTCCCGCGCCCGTCGCGAGAAGACCATGACCGAACGCCTCATGAACGAGCTGCTCGACGCCTCCAACGGTCTCGGCGCCTCGGTCAAGAAGCGTGAGGACACGCACAAGATGGCCGAGTCCAACAAGGCCTTCGCGCACTACCGCTGGTAGTCGCTACCCACATCGAGACCGAGAGAAGATTGAGCCTTATGGCCACCACTTCGCTTGACCTGGCCAAGGTCCGCAATATCGGGATCATGGCCCACATCGACGCGGGCAAGACGACGACCACCGAGCGCATCCTGTTCTACACCGGTGTGAGCTACAAGATCGGTGAGGTCCACGACGGCGCTGCCACGATGGACTGGATGGAGCAGGAGCAGGAGCGCGGCATCACCATCACGTCCGCCGCGACGACCTGCCACTGGCCGCTCGACGACGTCGACCACACCATCAACATCATCGACACCCCGGGTCACGTGGACTTCACGGTCGAGGTGGAGCGTTCGCTCCGCGTCCTCGACGGTGCCGTCACCGTGTTCGACGGTGTCGCCGGTGTGGAGCCGCAGTCCGAGACGGTATGGCGGCAGGCCGACCGTTACGGCGTGCCCCGTATCTGCTTCGTCAACAAGCTCGACCGGACCGGCGCGGAGTTCCACCGCTGCGTCGACATGATCAAGGACCGCCTCGGTGCGGTTCCGATCGTCATGCAGCTTCCGATCGGTGCCGAGGCCGACTTCAAGGGCGTCGTCGACCTCGTGACGATGAAGGCCTTTGTCTGGTCCGCCGAGGCCGCCAAGGGCGAGATGTACGACGTCGTCGACATCCCGGCCACGCACATCGAGGCGGCCGAGGAGTGGCGCGGCACGCTGCTGGAGACCGTCTCGGAGAACGACGACGAGCTGATGGAGCTGTACCTGGAGGGCACCGAGCCCACCGTGGAGCAGCTGTACGCGGCGATCCGCCGTATCACCATCGCCTCCGGCAAGTCCTCCGGCACCACCGTCACCCCGGTGTTCTGCGGTACCGCGTTCAAGAACAAGGGCGTGCAGCCCCTGCTCGACGCGGTTGTGCGCTACCTGCCGACCCCGCTCGACGTCGAGGCCATCGAGGGCCACGACGTGAAGGACCCCGAGCTGGTCGTCAAGCGCAAGCCCTCCGTCGACGAGCCGCTGTCCGCGCTGGCCTTCAAGATCATGAGGGACCCGCACCTGGGCAAGCTCACGTTCGTCCGGGTGTACTCCGGCCGTCTGGAGTCCGGCACCGCGGTGCTGAACTCGGTGAAGGGCCGCAAGGAGCGCATCGGCAAGATCTACCGTATGCACGCGAACAAGCGTGAGGAGATCGAGTCGGTGGGCGCCGGTGACATCGTCGCCGTCATGGGCCTGAAGCAGACCACCACCGGTGAGACGCTCTGCGACGAGAAGAACCCGGTGATCCTGGAGTCCATGGACTTCCCGGCGCCGGTCATCGAGGTCGCGATCGAGCCCAAGTCCAAGGGCGACCAGGAGAAGCTGGGTGTAGCCATCCAGAGTCTCGCGGAGGAGGACCCCTCCTTCCAGGTGCACAGCAACGAGGAGACCGGCCAGACCGTCATCGGCGGTATGGGCGAGCTCCACCTTGAGGTGCTGGTCGACCGTATGCGGCGTGAGTTCAAGGTCGAGGCGAACGTCGGCAAGCCGCAGGTCGCCTACCGTGAGACGATCCGCAAGACCGTCGAGCGTGTGGACTTCACGCACAAGAAGCAGACCGGTGGCACCGGGCAGTTCGCCAAGGTGCAGATCATGATCGAGCCCATCGAGGGTGGCGACACCTCGTACGAGTTCGTGAACAAGGTCACCGGTGGCCGTATCCCGAAGGAGTACATCCCTTCGGTGGACGCCGGCGCGCAGGAGGCCATGCAGTTCGGCATCCTCGCGGGCTACGAGATGACCGGTGTCCGCATCACGCTGCTCGACGGTGGCTACCACGAGGTCGACTCCTCGGAGCTGGCCTTCAAGATCGCCGGTTCGCAGGCGTTCAAGGAAGGTGCCCGCAGGGCGTCTCCCGTGCTCCTTGAGCCGATGATGTCGGTCGAGGTGACGACGCCCGAGGACTACATGGGCGATGTCATCGGTGACATCAACTCCCGGCGTGGCCAGATCCAGGCCATGGAGGACCGGGCCAACGCCAAGGTCGTCAAGGGCCTGGTGCCGCTGTCGGAGATGTTCGGCTACGTCGGAGACCTCCGCAGCAAGACCTCGGGTCGCGCAAGCTACTCGATGCAGTTCGACTCCTACGCCGAGGTTCCCCGGAACGTCGCCGAGGAGATCATCGCGAAGGCCAAGGGCGAGTAACTCTTCCGAGTCCACGCTTTAGGCTTGTCACCGGCAAGTCCTGGGGCAGTTCCGCCGGATCCACCGGATCATGGCGGGGCCGCCCCGGGGGCCGGCATCCCAGCAAAGATCACCTGGCGCCGATGAGTAAGGCGTACAGAACCACTCCAGGAGGACCCCAGTGGCGAAGGCGAAGTTCGAGCGGACTAAGCCGCACGTCAACATCGGCACCATCGGTCACATCGACCACGGTAAGACGACCCTCACGGCCGCCATTACCAAGGTGCTGCATGACGCGTACCCGGACCTGAACGAGGCCTCGGCCTTCGACCAGATCGACAAGGCTCCTGAGGAGCGCCAGCGCGGTATCACCATCTCCATCGCGCACGTCGAGTACCAGACGGAGTCGCGTCACTACGCGCACGTCGACTGCCCGGGTCACGCGGACTACATCAAGAACATGATCACGGGTGCGGCGCAGATGGACGGCGCCATCCTCGTGGTCGCCGCCACCGACGGCCCGATGCCGCAGACCAAGGAGCACGTGCTCCTGGCCCGCCAGGTCGGCGTTCCGTACATCGTCGTCGCCCTGAACAAGGCCGACATGGTGGACGACGAGGAGATCCTTGAGCTCGTCGAGCTTGAGGTCCGCGAGCTGCTCTCCGAGTACGAGTTCCCGGGCGACGACCTGCCGGTCGTCAAGGTCTCGGCGCTCAAGGCCCTTGAGGGCGACGCCGAGTGGGGCCAGACCGTTCTCGACCTGATGAAGGCCGTTGACGAGTCCATCCCGCAGCCCGAGCGCGACGTCGACAAGCCGTTCCTGATGCCGATCGAGGACGTCTTCACGATCACCGGTCGTGGCACCGTCGTCACCGGTCGTATCGAGCGTGGTGTCCTGAAGGTCAACGAGACCGTCGACATCGTCGGTATCAAGACCGAGAAGACCACCACCACGGTCACCGGCATCGAGATGTTCCGCAAGCTGCTCGACGAGGGCCAGGCCGGTGAGAACGTCGGTCTGCTCCTCCGTGGCATCAAGCGCGAGGACGTCGAGCGCGGCCAGGTCATCATCAAGCCGGGTTCGGTCACGCCGCACACCAGCTTCGAGGCCCAGGCCTACATCCTGTCGAAGGACGAGGGTGGCCGTCACACCCCGTTCTTCAACAACTACCGCCCGCAGTTCTACTTCCGTACCACGGACGTGACCGGCGTGGTGACCCTCCCCGAGGGCACCGAGATGGTCATGCCGGGCGACAACACCGTCATGACGGTCGAGCTGATCCAGCCCGTCGCCATGGAGGAGGGCCTCAAGTTCGCCATCCGCGAGGGTGGCCGGACCGTCGGCGCCGGCCAGGTCACCAAGATCAACAAGTAATCGCTGATCTGACCTGGTAGCTCCTCGGAGCATCCAACAAGGGCCCCGTCCATTGTTCTCACGAACGGTGGACGGGGCCCTTGTGTTTCTCCCTCACCCGGGGACTGCGAAGACGCTTCGTTCCACCACATCGGCGAGGATCTGAGCGGCTGCCCGGAAGTCGTTGTCGTCATGGATGACCACCAGCCCGTGGTGCGCTGCCGTCGCGCAGACAAGCCAGTCGACCACGGAGAGGCTCTGGTGCTGTCCGCGCTGAGCGAGTCTGTACTCGCCCGTCCCGATCCAGTCCCATGCGCGCTTGGGTACCGGTACGTCGGGATGCAGGTCCTTGAACATTTCTGTCATCTGGTCGTACTCGTCGAGACTGCGTGCGGATTGCCGGAACTCCGCGCGTTGCGGGGCGCATGAGCCGATCGCTCCCTCGTCGAGCTCGTGTCCCCATAGATCGTTGAGCTTGCGGTCACGCTGGAGACGCCACACCGCTGTGGAGTCGGCGAGATAACGGATCACGTTCAGGCGGCTCCCTTGTGAGAGTGCTGCCCGGCCGGAGTGCCCTTCTCGGCAGCGTGACGCTGCTGGAACCCCTCTTCATCCCAGTGCTGCGCGTTCTCCAGGTGGCGCGCCCGCCTCTCGGTACGCCGGCGCCGCTCCGCGTACTCCCGCAGAGCGATGTTGACCATCTCTTTCTTGGTCTTGGCTCCGGACAGCCTCATCGCTTCCGAGAGCGCGTCATCGTCGATGTCGATCTGGGTGGCGGACATGGTGCACCTCCGTAGCATGGGTCACATACAAAGCTAGCCCATGTTTCATACGGAGCACCTCCGAGCCGGGGATCTGTCCGTTTCTGGTGTTGTCGTACGGCCTGACGTGTACGTGTGGTCCTTGATAGCCGGGTTCCCCAGGTTTCTGGTGCCCGAACCAATGGTCCTGGTAGACGATGATGTCCGCCCCGCCGCTTCGGAGTCGTGGCCCGGCCCAAGTCGTCCACATCAAAGGACGCTGCGTACAGGGGGCCGGCGCGCGTACGTACCGGCCCCCCGCGTACGTCGTGGACCGGTCAGACCCAGTCCCAGCTCACATTGATCCGTCCGGCGTTGAGGTCGCCGATCTGGCGGAACGCGGCGGGGCTGAGGTCCACGTCGTTCGTGGCGCAGCCGGAACATCTGTCCACGACCGTCACGGTCACGGAGCCGAGCGGGCCGTTGACCCGTAACTGCTTGCCGCACACGGGGGAGTTGTTGGGGTTGGGGTAGTTGCCGTACAGGGCGGGCGAGACGGCCACGACCAACTGGCTGTCGTCGTTGAACCAACCGCAGGCGCCGAGGCCGGTGTTGTACCAGGTGGCCTGGCCGCTGACCTGCGCGTCGCTCGGCGCGGCGGCGGCCGGGCCGGCGGTGGCGCCGAGGGCCCCGAGCGCGAGGACGGACGAGGCTCCGGCCAGCAGAGCGGCGGTGCGGGTGCGGGGGGTGGCGCGCGTGTGGGTGGGGGTGCTGTTCGTGGTCGTGCCTGTGGTGCGGGACATGCGATCAACCCTTCGAACAGTGGGTGGCTTGGTCCAGGCCAAGGCTGTTCGAATGGATTCCGCTTTCCCAGAGCCTTTCCGGCTCACCTACTGCGCCTTCCGGCCAACGCCCCCGATGGCTGTGCAGGATCCTCGGGTGGGCGCACTCGTCACTACGGGCCCGCTCGTCGTCACCGTACGTACGGGCTCGCGGCGCGGCCGTCGCTCCCCTTCTCGGAGTGCCGGGCCGGTCGCTGATTCATCTGTGCGGGCGTGGGGTACGCTTTCCGGCCGCGATTGGCCAGGGCCCAGGCCGTTATGGCACACTGTTCAGGTTGCTCGGTTGAGTGCCGATGCTGCGCGCCTCCCGCCGGGAGGACCGGAAGCGAGTCCCACAGTACTCGTCGTCCCAACTGCCCCTCCGGGCAGCGCTGGGGCGGACGTACGGGAATCTTCCGGGAAGCGTGAGCGGGGCTCCGGCCAGGCGCCCGGTGGCTAATCGCGATATCGCGGCCCGGCCCCGGCTCGCGGTCGTAGGACCGCACCCCTTGGCAGGGAAATTCCTTCGGGAGATTTTCATTGGCGAGGATGCGACACGCCCGACCGCGTGGGTCGGAGCGGGGCGCGGAGCTACCGGGTTCCAGAGCGTTACGAGAGACAGGACTACGAAGCAGCCATGGCGGGACAGAAGATCCGCATCCGGCTCAAGGCCTACGACCACGAGGTCATCGATTCCTCGGCGAAGAAGATCGTCGAGACGGTGACGCGTACTGGTGCGTCGGTCGCGGGCCCGGTGCCGCTGCCCACTGAGAAGAACGTGTACTGCGTCATCAAGTCGCCGCACAAGTACAAGGACTCGCGCGAGCACTTCGAGATGCGCACGCACAAGCGCCTGATCGACATTCTCGACCCGACGCCCAAGACCGTTGACTCGCTGATGCGCCTGGACCTTCCGGCCGGCGTTGACATCGAGATCAAGCTCTGAGAGGCGCGGAAGAGATGGCAAAGCAGATCAAGGGTGTCCTGGGCGAGAAGCTCGGCATGACCCAGGTCTGGGACGAGAACAACCGTGTCGTCCCGGTGACCGTCGTCAAGGCCGGGCCCTGCGTTGTTACCCAGGTCCGTACGAATGACTCCGACGGCTACGAGTCGGTCCAGATCGCCTTCGGCGAGATCGACCCGCGCAAGGTGAACAAGCCCCTCAAGGGCCACTTCGCCAAGGCCGACGTGACCCCCCGCCGCCACCTGGTGGAGCTCCGCACCTCCGACGCCGCCGAGTACACGCTCGGCCAGGAGATCACCGCCGCCACGTTCGAGTCCGGCGTCAAGGTCGACGTCACGGGCAAGAGCAAGGGCAAGGGCTTCGCCGGTGTCATGAAGCGTCACAACTTCAAGGGCCTCGGCGCCGGTCACGGCACCCAGCGCAAGCACCGCTCTCCCGGCTCCATCGGTGGCTGCGCCACCCCGGGCCGTGTGTTCAAGGGCCTCCGCATGGCGGGCCGTATGGGCAACGAGCGGGTCACCACCCAGAACCTGACCGTTCACGCCGTTGACGCGGAGAAGGGCCTGCTCCTGATCAAGGGCGCGGTTCCTGGTCCGAACGGCGGCCTCGTCCTGGTCCGTACCGCGGCCAAGGGGGCCTGAGGTAACTGATGAGCACCGTTGACATCCTTTCGCCGGCAGGCGACAAGGCCGGGACCGTCGAACTCCCCTCGGAGATCTTCGACGCGAAGGTCAGCATTCCGCTGATCCACCAGGTCGTTGTCGCCCAGCTGGCCGCTGCCCGACAGGGCACGCACAAGACCAAGACCCGCGGCGAAGTCCGTGGCGGTGGCAAGAAGCCGTACCGCCAGAAGGGCACCGGCCGCGCCCGTCAGGGTTCGACCCGCGCTCCGCAGTTCGCCGGTGGTGGCGTCGTCCACGGCCCCGTGCCGCGTGACTACTCGCAGCGGACCCCCAAGAAGATGAAGGCCGCCGCCCTGCGCGGTGCCCTCACCGACCGGGCCCGTCACTCTCGTATCCACGTCGTTTCCGGCCTGGTCGAGGACGCGGTGTCCACCAAGGCCGCCAGGACCCTGATCGGCAAGATCAGCGAGCGCAAGAACGTGCTGCTGGTCGTCGAGAGGTCCGACGAGGCCGCGTGGCTGTCCGCCCGCAACCTGCCCCAGGTGCACATCCTGGCGCCGGGCCAGCTGAACACGTACGACGTGCTCGTCTCCGACGACGTGGTCTTCACCCAGGCCGCCTTCGAGTCTTTCGTGTCTGGCCCCTCCAAGGCCGTAGAGACCGAAGGGAGCGAAGCCTGATGGCCGAGATCACCAGCAAGACCTTCGACGACCCGCGTGACGTTCTCGTCAAGCCCGTGGTGTCCGAGAAGAGCTACGCGCTGCTCGACGAGAACAAGTACACGTTCATCGTGATGCCCACCGCCAACAAGACCCAGATCAAGCAGGCCGTGGAAGCGGTCTTCTCGGTCAAGGTCACCGGGGTCAACACGATCAACCGCCAGGGCAAGCGCAAGCGCACCCGCACCGGTTTCGGTAAGCGCGCGAACACCAAGCGCGCCATCGTGACCCTCGCAGAGGGCGACCGTATCGACATCTTCGGCGGCCCGACCTCCTGACGGAGGTCGAGACGTCCAGGATCCGGAATTCTTCCGAGGACTGAGAGACAATGGGTATCCGCAAGTACAAGCCGACGACCCCGGGCCGTCGTGGCTCCAGCGTCGCCGACTTTGTCGAGATCACGCGGTCCACGCCGGAGAAGTCGCTGGTCCGCCCGCTGCACAGCAAGGGCGGCCGTAACAACGCCGGTCGTGTGACCGTTCGCCACCAGGGTGGTGGACACAAGCGCGCCTACCGAGTGATCGACTTCCGTCGTCACGACAAGGACGGCGTGCCGGCCAAGGTCGCGCACATCGAGTACGACCCGAACCGCACCGCGCGCATCGCGCTGCTGCACTACGCGGACGGCGAGAAGCGCTACATCATCGCGCCGCGTGGCCTGTCGCAGGGCGCGCGTGTCGAGAACGGTCCGGCCGCCGACATCAAGCCCGGTAACAACCTGGCGCTGCGCAACATCCCGGTCGGTACGACCATCCACGCCATCGAGCTGCGGCCCGGCGGCGGCGCGAAGTTCGCCCGCTCCGCGGGTGCCTCCGTGCAGCTGCTGGCGAAGGAGGGCTCCATGGCCCACCTTCGTATGCCGTCCGGTGAGATCCGGCTGGTCGACGTCCGCTGCCGCGCCACCATCGGCGAGGTCGGCAACGCCGAGCAGTCGAACATCAACTGGGGCAAGGCCGGCCGTATGCGCTGGAAGGGCGTACGCCCGACCGTCCGCGGTGTCGCGATGAACCCGGTTGACCACCCGCACGGTGGTGGTGAGGGCAAGACCTCCGGTGGTCGCCACCCGGTCAGCCCGTGGGGTCAGAAGGAGGGTCGTACTCGCTCGCCGAAGAAGGCAAGCAGCAAGTACATCGTCCGCCGCCGCAAGACGAACAAGAAGCGCTAGGAGCGGGTTTAGATGCCGCGCAGTCTCAAGAAGGGGCCCTTCGTCGACGACCACCTGATCAAGAAGGTGGACGTCCAGAACGAAGCAGGCACCAAGAACGTCATCAAGACCTGGTCCCGTCGCTCGATGATCGTCCCGGCCATGCTGGGCCACACGATCGCGGTGCACAACGGCAAGATCCATGTCCCGGTGTTCGTCACCGAGTCCATGGTCGGCCACAAGCTCGGCGAGTTCTCGCCGACTCGCACCTTCCGCGGCCACGTCAAGGACGACCGGAAGTCGAAGCGCCGCTAACGCGGGGTGACTGACTATGACTTACACCGAAGGGACAACCATGGAAGCCAGGGCCCAGGCGCGGTACATCCGCGTCACGCCCATGAAGGCCCGCCGCGTGGTGGACCTCATCCGTGGCATGGATGCCACGGAGGCTCAGGCGGTCCTGCGCTTCGCCCCGCAGGCCGCGAGCGTGCCGGTCGGCAAGGTGCTTGACAGCGCCATTGCCAACGCCGCGCACAACTACGACCACACCGACGCCTCTTCGCTGATCATCAGCGAGGCGTACGTGGACGAGGGCCCGACCCTGAAGCGGTTCCGTCCGCGTGCCCAGGGCCGTGCCTACCGGATCCGTAAGCGGACCAGCCACATCACCGTGGTCGTCAGCAGCAAGGAAGGAACCCGGTAATGGGCCAGAAGGTTAACCCGCATGGGTTCCGGCTCGGTATCACCACGGACTTCAAGTCCCGCTGGTATGCCGACAAGCTGTACAAGGACTACGTCAAGGAAGACGTCGCCATTCGTCGCATGATGACGAAGGGCATGGAGCGGGCCGGCATCTCCAAGGTGGAGATCGAGCGCACCCGCGACCGCGTCCGCGTTGACATCCACACCGCACGTCCGGGCATCGTCATCGGCCGCCGCGGCGCCGAGGCCGACCGTATCCGCGGCGAGCTGGAGAAGCTGACCGGCAAGCAGGTCCAGCTGAACATCCTTGAGGTCAAGAACCCCGAGGTGGACGCTCAGCTGGTGGCCCAGGCCGTCGCCGAGCAGCTGTCCTCGCGTGTCTCCTTCCGTCGCGCCATGCGTAAGAGCATGCAGTCGACGATGAAGGCCGGCGCCAAGGGCATCAAGATCCAGTGCGGTGGCCGTCTCGGCGGCGCCGAGATGTCCCGCTCGGAGTTCTACCGCGAGGGCCGCGTGCCCCTGCACACGCTCCGTGCGAACGTCGACTACGGCTTCTTCGAGGCCAAGACGACCTTCGGCCGTATCGGCGTGAAGGTCTGGATCTACAAGGGCGACGTCAAGAACATCGCCGAGGTGCGCGCCGAGAACGCCGCGGCCCGCGCCGGCAACCGTCCGGCCCGTGGTGGTGGCAACGACCGTCCCGCCGGCCGTGGTGGCCGCGGTGGCGAGCGTGGCGGCCGTGGCCGCAAGCCGCAGCAGAACCCGGCAGCCGAGGCCCCCAAGGCCGACGCCGCCGCTGCTCCGGCCGCTGAGGCGACGTCCTCTTCTACCGGCGGAACGGAGGCCTGACCGAAATGCTGATCCCCCGTAGGGTCAAGCACCGCAAGCAGCACCACCCGAAGCGCAGCGGAATGTCCAAGGGTGGGACGCAGGTTGCGTTCGGCGAGTACGGCATCCAGGCGCTGACCCCCGCGTACGTGACGAACCGTCAGATCGAGGCCGCTCGTATCGCGATGACCCGTCACATCAAGCGTGGCGGCAAGGTCTGGATCAACATCTACCCGGACCGTCCGCTCACCAAGAAGCCTGCCGAGACCCGCATGGGTTCCGGTAAGGGTTCCCCCGAGTGGTGGATCGCGAACGTCAAGCCCGGCCGGGTGATGTTCGAGCTGTCCTACCCGAACGAGAAGATTGCGCGTGAGGCGCTTACCCGCGCTGCTCACAAGCTTCCGATGAAGTGCCGGATCGTTCGGCGCGAGGCAGGTGAGTCGTGATGGCGGCCGTGACCAAGGCGTCCGAACTGCGCGAACTGGGCAACGAGGAGCTTGTCGCCAAGCTTCGCGAGGCCAAGGAAGAGCTGTTCAATCTCCGCTTCCAGGCGGCGACGGGTCAGCTCGAAAACCACGGGCGGCTGAAGCTCGTGCGCAAGGACATCGCGCGGATCTACACCCTGATGCGTGAGCGCGAGCTGGGCATCGAGACGGTGGAGAGCGCCTGATGACTGAGAGCAACGTGACCGAGACCAACACTGCCGACCGCGGATTCCGCAAGACCCGTGAGGGTCTGGTCGTCAGCGACAAGATGGACAAGACCGTCGTCGTCGCTGTCGAGGACCGCGTCAAGCACGCGCTGTACGGCAAGGTCATCCGCCGTACGAACAAGCTCAAGGCGCACGACGAGCAGAACGCCGCCGGCATCGGCGACCGCGTCCTCCTGATGGAGACCCGGCCGCTGTCCGCCACGAAGCGGTGGCGCATCGTCGAGATCCTCGAGAAGGCCAAGTAACCCCTCCGAGGGGGTTTCCCCTCGGAATAGTTCCGCCAGGCTCGGTGGGGCTCCGTAAGTCACTTACGGAGCCCCCGCCGGGAACCGGCAGACGATCAGGAGATAGACGTGATCCAGCAGGAGTCGCGACTGCGTGTCGCCGACAACACGGGTGCGAAGGAAATTCTCACCATCCGTGTTCTCGGTGGCTCGGGTCGCCGCTACGCGGGCATCGGTGACGTCATCGTCGCCACCGTCAAGGACGCGATCCCCGGTGGCAACGTGAAGAAGGGTGACGTCGTCAAGGCGGTCATCGTTCGCACCGTCAAGGAGCGCCGCCGTCCGGACGGCTCGTACATCCGCTTCGACGAGAACGCCGCCGTCATTCTGAAGAACGACGGCGACCCTCGCGGCACCCGTATCTTCGGCCCGGTGGGCCGTGAGCTGCGCGAGAAGAAGTTCATGAAGATCATCTCGCTCGCGCCGGAGGTGCTGTAAGCATGAAGATCAAGAAGGGCGACCTGGTTCAGGTCATCACCGGTAAGGACAAGGGCAAGCAGGGCAAGGTCATCGTGGCCTACCCCACGCAGGACCGTGTTCTCGTCGAGGGTGTCAACCGGGTCAAGAAGCACACCAAGGCCGGCCAGACGGCTCGCGGTTCGCAGACCGGCGGCATCGTGACCACCGAAGCCCCCATCCACATCAGCAATGTTCAGCTGGTCGTGGAGAAGGACGGCAAGAAGGTCGTCACCCGCGTCGGCTACCGCTTTGACGACGAGGGCAACAAGATCCGCGTTGCCAAGCGGACCGGTGAGGACATCTGATGACTGCGACCACTACCGCGCCGCGTCTGAAGCTGCGCTACCGCGAGGAGATCGCCGGAAAGCTGCGTGAGGAGTTCTCGTACGAGAACGTCATGCAGATCCCCGGTCTCGTCAAGATCGTGGTCAACATGGGTGTGGGCGACGCCGCCCGCGACTCCAAGCTGATCGAGGGTGCCATCAAGGACCTCACCACGATCACCGGCCAGAAGCCGTCCGTCACCAAGGCCCGGAAGTCCATCGCGCAGTTCAAGCTGCGCGAGGGTCAGCCGATCGGCTGCCACGTCACCCTCCGCGGTGACCGTATGTGGGAGTTCCTGGACCGTACGCTGTCGCTCGCGCTGCCGCGTATCCGTGACTTCCGCGGTCTGTCCCCGAAGCAGTTCGACGGCCGTGGCAACTACACCTTCGGTCTCACGGAGCAGGTCATGTTCCACGAGATCGACCAGGACAAGATCGACCGGGTCCGGGGCATGGACATCACCGTGGTCACCACGGCGACCAACGACGACGAGGGTCGTGCCCTCCTTCGTCACCTCGGCTTCCCGTTCAAGGAGAACTGACCGTGGCGAAGAAGGCTCTGATCGCTAAGGCCGCCCGCAAGCCGAAGTTCGGTGTGCGCGGTTACACCCGCTGCCAGCGCTGCGGCCGTCCCCACTCCGTCTACCGCAAGTTCGGCCTGTGCCGTGTGTGCCTTCGTGAGATGGCCCACCGCGGCGAGCTGCCGGGCGTGACCAAGAGCTCCTGGTAATTCCGCCCACCCGTCGCCCGACCACCGCCCCTCAAGGGCGGCCTTCGGCCGGCGGATTGGATTCGGAATCAACCAGAGGCTCTCGGTAAGCAATGTGGTTGGTGGGAGCCCTCCTTCACATGCCGTAGGCTTGTGGGGTTGGGCGCCCGCCGTCCATTTAAGACTTACTACGCCGTAGGTCCCCGCACCGCACCCGTCCCGACTCTGATCGGGGAGAGGGATGGCGCATACAGGAAACCCCGGCGAGAGAGGCCGAAGGCCAATTCATGACCATGACTGATCCCATCGCAGACATGCTCACGCGTCTGCGCAACGCGAACTCGGCGTACCACGACGATGTCGTGATGCCGCACAGCAAGATCAAGTCGCACATCGCGGAGATCCTCCAGCAGGAGGGCTTCATCACCGGCTGGAAGGTCGAGGACGCCGAGGTCGGCAAGAACCTCGTCCTGGAGCTGAAGTTCGGCCCGAACCGCGAGCGTTCGATCGCCGGCATCAAGCGCATCTCCAAGCCGGGTCTGCGTGTGTACGCGAAGTCCACCAATCTGCCGAAGGTTCTCGGCGGCCTGGGCGTGGCCATCATCTCCACGTCCCACGGTCTCCTGACCGGCCAGCAGGCCAGCAAGAAGGGCGTAGGTGGGGAAGTCCTCGCCTACGTCTGGTAGTCGGGAACGGAGGAATAGCTCATGTCGCGAATCGGCAAGCTCCCCATCCAGGTTCCCGCCGGTGTGGACGTCACCATCGATGGCCGTACGGTCGCGGTGAAGGGCCCCAAGGGTTCCCTCTCGCACACCGTTGCCGCGCCGATCGAGGTCACCAAGGGCGAGGACGGCATCCTTCAGGTGCTGCGCCCGAACGACGAGCGTCAGAACAAGGCCCTGCACGGCCTGTCCCGCACGCTGGTGGCGAACATGATCACCGGCGTGACCCAGGGATACGTCAAGGCGCTCGAAATCAGCGGGGTCGGCTACCGCGTCCAGGCGAAGGGCTCCAACCTGGAGTTCGCCCTGGGCTACAGCCACCCGATCCTCATCGAGGCCCCCGAGGGCATCACCTTCAAGGTCGAGACGCCCACGAAGTTCACTGTCGAGGGCATCGACAAGCAGAAGGTCGGCGAGGTCGCCGCTAACATCCGCAAGCTGCGGAAGCCCGACCCGTACAAGGCCAAGGGCGTCAAGTACGCGGGCGAGGTCATCCGCCGCAAGGTCGGAAAGGCGGGTAAGTAAGCCATGGCATACGGTGTCAAGATTGCTAAGGGCAAGGCCTACAAGGCCGCTGCCATCAAGCGTCGTCACATCCGCGTTCGCAAGCGCATCTCCGGCTCGCCGGAGCGTCCGCGCCTGGTCGTGACGCGTTCCAACCGCCACATGGTCGCTCAGGTCATCGACGACATCGCGGGCCACACGCTCGCGTCGGCGTCGACCCTGGACACCTCGATCCGTGGTGCCGAGGGCGACAAGAGCGCCCAGGCCAAGCAGGTCGGATCCCTGGTCGCCGAGCGCGCCAAGGCCGCCGGCGTCGAGGCCGTCGTGTTCGACCGCGGTGGTAACCAGTACGCAGGGCGCATTGCCGCTCTGGCTGACGCCGCCCGCGAAGCCGGGCTGAAGTTCTAAGCCCCGGTTCCGGAGCTAGCGGACGTAACAGAGAGAGGTAAATCCAATGGCTGGACCCCAGCGCCGCGGAAGCGGTGCCGGTGGCGGCGAGCGGCGGGACCGGAAGGGTCGCGACGGTGGCGCTGCCGCCGAGAAGACCGCTTACGTTGAGCGCGTTGTCGCGATCAACCGCGTTGCCAAGGTTGTGAAGGGTGGTCGTCGCTTCAGCTTCACCGCGCTGGTCGTGGTGGGCGACGGTGACGGCACCGTGGGTGTCGGTTACGGCAAGGCCAAGGAGGTGCCGGCCGCCATCGCCAAGGGTGTTGAGGAGGCCAAGAAGCACTTCTTCAAGGTCCCCCGTATCCAGGGCACCATCCCGCACCCGATCCAGGGCGAGAAGGCCGCGGGCGTCGTCCTGCTCAAGCCTGCTTCCCCCGGTACCGGCGTGATCGCCGGTGGCCCGGTGCGTGCCGTGCTGGAGTGCGCGGGCGTGCACGACATCCTGTCGAAGTCGCTCGGCTCGGACAACGCGATCAACATCGTGCACGCGACCGTGGCGGCCCTCCAGGGCCTGCAGCGTCCCGAGGAGATCGCGGCCCGCCGCGGTCTGCCCCTTGAGGACGTCGCCCCCGCGGCTCTGCTCCGTGCGCGTGCGGGAGCGGGTGCGTAATGGCCCGTCTCAAGATCACGCAGACGAAGTCGTACATCGGCAGCAAGCAGAACCACCGCGACACCCTGCGTTCGCTCGGGCTCAAGCGCCTGCACGACGTGGTTGTCAAGGAGGACCGCCCCGAGTTCCGCGGCATGGCTAACACCGTCCGCCACCTCGTGACGGTTGAGGAGGTCGACTGACATGGCGGAGAACAACCCGCTGAAGGTCCACAACCTCCGTCCTGCCCCGGGCGCCAAGACCGCCAAGACCCGTGTGGGTCGTGGTGAGGCGTCCAAGGGTAAGACCGCAGGTCGTGGTACCAAGGGCACCAAGGCCCGCTACCAGGTTCCGGAGCGCTTCGAGGGTGGGCAGATGCCCCTCCACATGCGTCTCCCGAAGCTCAAGGGCTTCAAGAACCCGTTCCGCACCGAGTACCAGGTCGTGAACCTGGACAAGCTCTCCGCTCTCTACCCCGAGGGCGGCGAGGTCACGGTGGCCGATCTGGTCACCAAGGGCGCGGTCCGCAAGAACAGCCTCGTCAAGGTCCTGGGCCAGGGCGAGATCTCCGTGGCGCTGCAGGTTTCGGTTGACGCCGTCTCCGGCTCCGCCAAGGAGAAGATTGCCGCCGCCGGCGGCACCGTCACCGAGCTCGTCTGAGACAACTCGATGGCCTGAACATCCGACCGGGGATGCCTCTCAAAAGGGGCATCCCCGGTTGGTCGTTCCAAGGGGGGCACTGTCGCCGGTAAGGTGGCGTGCATTGTTGCTGTACTGAAGCCGGGGGCTCGCCCCCGGACCCCCGCCGCGCGGTGTGTCCGCAGGGGTTCCCCGCGCGGTTCCGCTTGTTCCGTATCCGTCGATCCTCAATACCGTCACCTCTGACGCAGTAGCGCGGGGGTCGCAGGAGGCACCGTGCTCACCGCGTTCGCCCGGGCGTTCAAGACGCCCGACCTGCGCAAGAAGCTGCTCTTCACACTCGCCATCATCGTGCTGTACCGGCTCGGGGCACATGTCCCGGTACCGGGCGTCAGCTACGAGAATGTCCAGACGTGTGTCGACGCGGCCCAGAAGGGCAATAACAGCCTGTTCGGTCTGGTGAACATGTTCAGCGGCGGGGCGCTGCTGCAGATCACGATCTTCGCGCTCGGCATCATGCCGTACATCACCGCGAGCATCATTCTGCAGCTGCTGACCGTGGTCATCCCCAGGCTGGAGGCCCTCAAGAAGGAGGGTCAGTCCGGTCAGGCCAAGATCACGCAGTACACCCGCTATCTGACGGTCGCCCTCGCTGTGCTGCAGGGCACCGGCCTGGTCGCCACCGCCCGGAGCGGCGCGCTCTTCAGCGGCTGCCCGGTCGCCTCGGAGATCGTGCCCGACCAGTCGATCTTCGTCACCGTCACCATGGTGATCACCATGACCGCGGGCACCGCGGCGGTCATGTGGCTCGGTGAGCTCATCACCGACCGAGGCATCGGCAACGGCATGTCCATCCTGATGTTCATCTCGATCGCCGCCGGCTTCCCCGGCGCGCTGTGGGCCATCAAGGAGAGCGGCACGCTCGCCAAGGGCTGGATCGAGTTCGGCACGGTCATTCTGATCGGCTTCGTGATGGTGGGCCTGGTCGTCTTCGTCGAGCAGGCGCAGCGCCGGATCCCCGTGCAGTACGCGAAGCGCATGATCGGCCGCAGGTCCTACGGCGGTACGTCCACGTACATCCCGCTGAAGGTGAATCAGGCGGGTGTGATCCCCGTCATCTTCGCGTCGTCGCTGCTCTACATCCCGGCGCTGGTCGCGCAGTTCTCCAGCGGGAACTCCGCGTGGAAGACCTGGATCGAAGCGCACTTCGTCAAGGGTGACCACCCGTATTACATCGCGACGTACTTCCTGCTGATCGTGTTCTTCGCCTTCTTCTACGTGGCCATCTCCTTCAACCCCGAAGAAGTCGCCGACAACATGAAGAAGTATGGTGGCTTCATCCCGGGTATCCGGGCAGGTCGACCTACAGCCGAGTACCTGAGCTACGTGCTCAACAGGATCACTTGGCCGGGCTCGCTGTACCTGGGTCTGATTGCTCTCGTCCCGACGATGGCGTTGGCAGGCTTCGGCGGTGCGAACCAGAACTTCCCGTTCGGCGGGACGAGCATCCTGATCATCGTGGGTGTGGGTCTGGAAACCGTGAAGCAGATCGAGAGCCAGCTTCAGCAGCGTAATTACGAAGGGTTCCTCCGCTGATGCGAATCGTCCTCGTCGGGCCGCCCGGTGCCGGCAAGGGAACGCAGGCCGCGTACCTCGCCAAGAACCTGAAGGTCCCGCACATCTCCACGGGCGACCTCTTCCGGGCCAACATCAGCCAGGGCACGACCCTCGGCAAGCTGGCGAAGTCGTACATGGACGCCGGGAACCTGGTGCCCGACGAGGTGACCATCGCGATGGCTCAGGACCGGATGGCCCAGCCGGACGCCGCCAACGGCTTTCTGCTGGACGGCTTCCCGCGCAATGTCTCGCAGGCGAAGGCGCTGGACGAGGCCCTCGCGACGGACGGCGTGAAGCTGGACGCGGTGCTGGACCTGGAGGTCCCGGAGGACGAGGTCGTCACGCGGATCGCGGGGCGCCGGGTCTGCCGCAACGACAGCGCGCATGTCTTCCATGTCACGTACAGCCCGCCGAAGACGGAGGGCGTCTGTGATCTCTGCGGCGGCGAGCTGTACCAGCGGGACGACGACTCCGAGGAGACGGTGCGCACCCGTCTTGAGGTCTACCACACGCAGACCGAGCCGATCATCGACCACTACCGGGCCCAGGGCCTGGTGGTGACGATCTCCGCGCTCGGCAAGGTCACCGAGGTGACCGAGCGCGCGATGGCGGCGCTTGAGCGGGGCCGGGCCGCGTAGGCCCCAGCAGTGCAGCAGTACCAGTACGGCCGTGGCGTCCCTCGGACACCACGGCCGTACTGTTGAGCGGTCCGTGTGAAGCGGCCGTATCGAGCAGTGCGTATCGAATCAGTCACAGTCAGGTGGAAGGCACAGGCATGGTGCAGATCAAGACCCCCGAGCAGATCGCGAAGATGCGTGAGGCGGGACTGGTCGTCGCCGCCGTGCACGCGGCCACCGGCGCGGCGGCGGTACCCGGCGCCACCACCAGGGATCTGGACCAGGTCGCCCGCAAGGTACTGGCCGAGCACGGCGCCAAGCCGAACTTCCTCGGGTACGGCGGGTTCCCCGCGACGATCTGCACCTCGGTCAACGAGGTCGTCGTCCATGGCATCCCGGACGACAGGACCGTCCTCAAGGACGGCGACATCATCTCCATCGACGCCGGCGCGATCATCGACGGCTGGCACGGCGACGCGGCCTTCACCGCGTTCGTCGGCACCGGTCACGCTCCGGAGCTGGTCGAGCTCTCCCGGGTGACCGAGGAGTCGATGTGGGCCGGGATCGCGGCGATGCGGAACGGCAGCCGGCTGGTGGACGTGTCCCGGGCGATCGAGACGTACATCCGCCGCCAGCCCCGCCCCGGCGGCGGCAAGTACGGGATCATCGAGGACTACGGCGGCCACGGCATCGGCACCGAGATGCACATGGACCCGCATCTGCTGAACTATGTCTCCCGCAAGCGCGGCAAGGGCCCGAAGCTGGTCCCGGGCTTCTGCCTGGCGATCGAGCCGATGGTCTCGCTCGGTACGCCGCGTACGGAGGTGCTGGAGGACGAGTGGACGGTCATCACGACCGACGGCACCTGGTCCTCGCACTGGGAGCACTCCGTGGCGCTGACCGACGAGGGCCCGCTGGTCCTGACCGCCCCCGATGGCGGTAAGGCGAAGCTCGCCGAGCTGGGCATCACGGCGGCTCCGGACCCGTTGGCCTGAACGGGGGCGGTCCGCTGTATCCGACGGTCGGAGGCCGGCGCAGCCGCGCGAAGCTTGTGAGGCGCCCCGGCGCCGAGCCCGCGAGTGGGGCGTTGAGAGGAGCGTCGGCGGCAAGGCGAAGCTCGCCGAGCTGGGCATCACGGCGGCTCCGGACCCGTTGGCCTAGGGGCTCAGGACCCCGTTGGCTTAAAAATCTCCTCCGGTGGGCAAACTGAACGGATTCGTCTTTTCGAGTGCGCTCCCGTAGACTAACGCGTCGGCTCTGGTGTACCCGTGTGTCTTCATACGGCTGCCAGAATCGATCAAGGTAGCCGATTCGAAGGGCGAAGCGTGGCCAAGAAGCAAGGTGCCATCGAAATTGAGGGCACCGTGATCGAGTCCCTCCCGAACGCCATGTTCAAGGTGGAGCTGCAGAACGGTCACAAGGTCCTCGCGCACATCAGCGGCAAGATGCGGATGCACTACATCCGAATCCTCCCCGATGACCGGGTTGTGGTGGAGCTGTCTCCGTACGACCTGACGCGTGGCCGGATCGTCTACCGATACAAGTAGATCTTGCAGACATCCCTCGCGGGGTGCCCGCACTGACCCGGAGAACCTCAATCCCATGAAGGTCAAGCCGAGCGTCAAGAAGATCTGCGACAAGTGCAAGGTGATCCGCCGTCACGGCCGGGTCATGGTCATCTGCGACAACCTGCGCCACAAGCAGCGCCAGGGCTGACGCAAGACCACCTGCCTCTCGCAGTACTTCGCGCGACGCGAGCAAACTCGTAATGACGCAGTGTCCGGCTCCCACCCGGTGGGGACCGACACCTCCGGCGGAGGCCGGGGACCTGGTGTTTATGCCGTACATCCAGGACGACGCTGTGGAAGACCTCCGACATCATCAGGAGCCATGAATGGCACGCCTCGCAGGCGTTGACCTCCCGCGCGAAAAGCGCGTCGAGGTCGCCCTCACCTACGTCTTCGGTATCGGGCGCACCCGGTCCAAGGAGACCCTCGCCGCCGTTGGCGTCGACCCGAACGTCCGTGTCCGCGACCTCGCCGAGGAAGACCTCGTCAAGATCCGCGAGTACGTGGACGCCAACCTCAAGACCGAGGGTGACCTCCGTCGCGAGATCGCCGCCGACATCCGCCGCAAGGTCGAGATCGGCTGCTACCAGGGTCTGCGTCACCGCCGTGGCCTGCCGGTGCACGGTCAGCGCACCAGCACGAACGCTCGTACCCGCAAGGGCCCGCGTCGCGCCATCGCCGGTAAGAAGAAGCCGGGCAAGAAGTAGTCCTCAGCGGACGCTCATCAGCGGTCTTCGCTGTAGGACCGACCACCTCCCTGTAGGAGAAATAGATGCCCCCCAAGGGTCGTCAGGGCGCTGCCAAGAAGGTGCGCCGCAAGGAAAAGAAGAACGTCGCTCACGGGCACGCCCACATCAAGAGCACGTTCAACAACACGATCGTCTCGATCACCGACCCCTCGGGCAACGTGATCTCCTGGGCCTCCGCCGGCCACGTCGGCTTCAAGGGCTCGCGCAAGTCCACCCCCTTCGCCGCGCAGATGGCCGCCGAGTCGGCCGCCCGCCGCGCGCAGGAGCACGGCATGCGCAAGGTCGACGTCTTCGTCAAGGGTCCCGGCTCCGGCCGTGAGACCGCGATCCGCTCGCTCCAGGCCACCGGCCTGGAGGTGGGCTCGATCCAGGACGTCACCCCCACCCCGCACAACGGCTGCCGCCCCCCGAAGCGCCGCCGCGTCTGACCCGTTCCCCCGCACAGGGGGAACGGCTCGCGGGCGGTACGGCGCTTCGGTGCCGTGCCGCCCGTACCCTTGTTCTGTTGGCATCAAATAGCGGGTGCCAAGACTGGAGGATCGCAACATGCTTATCGCTCAGCGTCCCTCGCTGACCGAAGAGGTCGTCGACGAATACCGCTCGCGGTTCGTGATCGAGCCGCTGGAGCCGGGCTTCGGCTACACGCTCGGCAACTCCCTTCGGCGTACGCTCCTCTCCTCGATTCCCGGCGCGGCGGTCACGTCGATCCGGATCGACGGTGTCCTGCACGAGTTCACCACCGTGCCGGGCGTCAAGGAGGACGTCACCGACCTCATCCTGAACATCAAGCAGCTGGTCGTCTCCTCGGAGCACGACGAGCCGGTCGTGATGTACCTGCGCAAGCAGGGCCCCGGCCTGGTCACGGCCGCTGACATCGCCCCGCCGGCCGGTGTCGAGGTCCACAACCCGGACCTCGTGCTCGCGACGCTGAACGGCAAGGGCAAGCTGGAGATGGAGCTGACCGTCGAGCGCGGTCGCGGCTATGTCTCCGCCGTCCAGAACAAGCAGGTGGGCCAGGAGATCGGCCGGATCCCGGTCGACTCCATCTACTCGCCGGTGCTCAAGGTCACGTACAAGGTCGAGGCGACCCGTGTCGAGCAGCGCACCGACTTCGACAAGCTGATCGTCGACGTCGAGACCAAGCAGGCCATGCGGCCGCGCGACGCCATGGCGTCCGCCGGTAAGACGCTGGTCGAGCTGTTCGGTCTGGCGCGCGAGCTCAACATCGACGCCGAGGGCATCGACATGGGCCCGTCGCCGACGGACGCGGCGCTCGCCGCCGATCTCGCCCTGCCGATCGAGGAGCTCGAACTCACCGTTCGGTCGTACAACTGCCTCAAGCGCGAGGGCATCCACTCCGTGGGTGAGCTGGTGGCGCGCTCCGAGGCCGATCTGCTCGACATCCGTAACTTCGGCGCCAAGTCGATCGACGAGGTCAAGGCGAAGCTGGCCGGCATGGGCCTGGCCCTCAAGGACAGCCCGCCCGGATTCGACCCGACCGCCGCGGCGGACGCCTTCGGCGCCGACGACGACGCGGACGCGGGTTTCGTGGAGACCGAGCAGTACTAAGGGTTCCGGGTCCGGGGCTCGGACAGCCCGGACCGGCCTGATTTCGCTTCCGCGGGGCGGCCGCCCCGCGGGAACTGACACCGGTACCTGATACGGCCGGTGCAGACACAAGGAGATACACATGCCGAAGCCCGCCAAGGGTGCCCGTCTGGGCGGCAGCGCCGCGCACGAGAAGCTGCTCCTCGCGAACCTCGCGAAGTCGCTCTTCGAGCACGGCCGCATCACCACGACCGAGGCCAAGGCCCGCCGCCTGCGCCCGATCGCGGAGCGTTTCATCACCAAGGCGAAGAAGGGCGACATCCACAACCGTCGCCTGGTGCTGCAGTCGATCACGGACAAGAGCGTCGTCCACACGCTCTTCACCGAGATCGCCCCGCGGTACGAGAACCGCCCCGGTGGTTACACGCGTATCACCAAGATCGGCAACCGTCGTGGCGACAACGCCCCGATGGCGGTCATCGAGCTGGTCGAGGCCCTGACCGTGGCGCAGCAGGCCACCGGTGAGGCCGAGGCGGCGACGAAGCGCGCGGTCAAGGAAGACGCCCTCAAGAAGGACGAGGCTCCGGCCGAGGCCGTCGAGGACGCCAAGCCGGCCGCCGAGGCCGAGTCGGAGTCCAAGGACGCCTGAGCGTTCTGACGACTGACGGACGGGTCCGCTCCCTCATGGGGGGCGGACCCGTTCTGTATGGAGAGGACGGATTGGTGGGTCAGGTGAGCGACGACATCGAGGGCGCGGCGCCCGGACACGTACGGATACGGCTGGACCTGTCGTACGACGGCAAGGACTTCTCCGGCTGGGCGAGGCAGCGGACCCGGCGAACCGTCCAGGGCGAGATCGAGGACGCGCTGCGTACGGTGACGCGGTCCTCGCGTACGTACGAGCTGACCGTCGCCGGGCGTACCGACGCGGGGGTGCACGCGCGCGGGCAGGTCGCGCATGTCGATCTGCCGGAGGACGTATGGGCCGAGCACCGTGAGCGGCTGCTGCGGCGGCTCGCGGGGCGGCTGAGCCATGACGTACGGGTCTGGAAGGTCACCGAGGCACCCCCGGGCTTCAACGCGCGCTTCTCGGCCGTCTGGCGGCGCTACGCGTACCGCGTGACCGATCATCCCGGCGGTGTCGATCCGCTGCTGCGCGGCCATGTGCTGTGGCACGACTGGCCGTTGGACGTGGCGGCGATGAACGCGGCGTCCGCCGGGCTGCGCGGCGAGCACGACTTCGCGGCGTACTGCAAGCGGCGCGAGGGCGCGACGACCATCCGTACGCTCCAGCGGCTGGAGTGGGAGCGGGACGCGCACGGTGTGATCACCGCGACCGTGCGGGCCGATGCCTTCTGCCACAACATGGTGCGCTCGCTGGTGGGAGCGCTGCTGTTCGTGGGCGACGGGCACCGGCCCGTGGAGTGGCCGTCGAAGGTGCTGGCGGCGGGGGTGCGGGACTCGGCGGTGCATGTCGTACGGCCGCACGGGCTCACCCTGGAGGAGGTCGGCTATCCGGCCGACGAGCTGCTGGGCGAGCGGAACCGGGCGGCGCGCAACAAGCGGACGCTGGGCGCGAACCTGAACGGGGACGTGGACGGCGCGGACGGGGACGCGGGCTGCTGCTGAGGTCAGCCCCGCAGCCGGCGGGCCAGGCGGCGCAGCGGTCCCGGTGTACGGGACGATGTGGCCGGCGTGGGCGCGGGCTCCGGCTTGGGGACCGCCACGCGCAGGGACAGATCGCTCTGCGGATTGGTCCAGTACGGCGTGACACGGCGGTCCCGCGCGGTGGGGTGCGGCACGGGCGTGAGCCGCTCGGGCACCCCGGGGCCGCGCCGGGAGCCGAGCCGCGCCGACTTCGTGAAGCCGAGCGCGGTGAGGCGTACGGACAGATCCCAGACGCCGTCGCCGAGCGGGGCGCCGTCCAGCGCCGTGGCGAGGTCGAGCCGGGCGGTCCCGGCGACGCTCAGCACGCCTTCGGGGCGGAAGACGGTGGTCTTCGTGGGCAGCCGGTACTCGGCACCGCTGGCGCGCTCGCGCAGGACGAGGACGACGGACGCCTTGGCGGGGGCGGCACCGCCGGTGAGCGGTTCGCGGGCGAGACGGTCCCTCAGGGCCGGGGAGAGACCGGCCGGGGCCAGAGCCTCCTGACCCGTGTCCGTAGCCGTGCCCGTGGCGGTGTCGGTGACGGTGTCGGTGACGCCGAGGGGGCCGTCGGCGCCGTGCAGCTCGCCGGTGAAGGCGATCCGGAGACAGCCGCCGTCGTCCAGCCAGGACAGCGCGTCCAGCCGCGCGTGGCAGCCGACCGAGGACTCCCAGGCGGCCAGCGCCACCAGATCGTCGAGCCGGTCGTCGGTGATCAGCCCGACGGCCACCCGGCGCGCGGCGGGCAGACCGGCCACCGACGTCTCCGAGATCCCGTCCACGACGACCCCGCGGATCGCCCGGAACAGCTCGCGCCGCGCCTCCTCGTCCAGGTCCAGCAGTCGTTTGCCGCTCAGCCGGTCCAGGATCTCCACGCGCAGCCAGCGCCTGTGCAGCCGGTCGCGCGCCGCCCCGGGCCCGACGAGGCCGTCGACGGTCTTCAGCAGGGCGCGCAGCTCCGCGTAGAACTCCCCGGGCGGTACGGCGGGGCCCGCGCCGCCCGGACCGTAGTGGTAGCAGACATAGCTGCCGAGGACGGCGGTACGGCCCGCCCGGAGGGTGGCCTCGGCGGTGAACGCCTGCTCGGCCAGCTGCCGCCCGCCCGTGGCGAAGCGCAGCCCGTGCGCGTCGAGGAACGCGCGGTGGAACAGCTTGTTGGCGGTGAGGCTGTCGGCCAGCGGGTCCTTGGCGAGGGTGGCGCGCGGCCGGTCCCGTACGAACAGCTCGCGGGGGACTGGCCGGCCCTTGCCCGCGAGCTTGCCGGCGACGATGTCGGCGTCGTGCTCGATGCCGTACGCGTACATCCGTTCCAGGGCTTCCGCGCCGAGCCGGTCGCCGGGCTCCATGTACAGCACGTACTCACCGGTCGCGGTGTCGGTCCCGGCGTTACGGGGATCGGTGCCCGGCGCCGCGTCCGCCACGGTGATCACCTCGATGTCGTCCGCCGGCAGCGTCTGGGCGGCCAGTGAGGCGAGCGTGGGCTCCACGGCCTCCGGCGCCGCCCCCGCGGTCGGTACGACGACGCTGACCTTCGGCGGCCGGGGGCCGGGCACCGCGTCGGTCGCGCGTACGGTCAGGGCCAGGCCCTGTCCGGCTGTGAGGGCGCCGGTGATCGCGTGACCGCCGAGGATCTCCGGGGCGGGCAGGACCACCTCCCCGGGGGCCGTGTCCCCGCCGAGGCGGGTGTACCGGTCGAAGCCCGCGCCCGTCAGCCTGATCTGCACCTCCCACACGCCCTCGGCCAGGGGCCCGCCGCCCGCGACGCGCAGCGGGTCGATGGCGACGGTGCCGCGGACGACGGGCCGTACGAGAACGGTGCCCTCGGGCACGGCGCCGGCGAGACCGTCCGGGGCGGGCTCCTCCTCCAGGACGAGAGACGTCTCGCGCTCGGGGAGCCACACATGCGCGGTCTCCGCGTGGCGCAGCAGCACATCGGCCTTGAAGGACTTCAACTCGTCGGTGACATCGACGGGTTCGGACAGGACCCCGTCCGTCAGGGCGGGCGCGAGGAAGTACCGGTCCCCGCGCCGGGCCAGCAGCAGACCGGTCCCGTCGTGGGAGCCGTCGGCGCCCGGTTCACCCGCGAACCGGGCGGTGAACGACGCCTTGAACCGGTCGCGGCTCCAGCCCGCCCGCTCGACCGCGCACCGGGCGCTCAGATCCGTCTGTCTGCGGGTGAACTCGGTCAGTTCCGCGGGTCTGTTCGCCCGGAGCAGGGCCGATCTGGTCCGCTGTACGGCGGCCAGCCCCGTGTGCACGCCGTCCGTCATGAACTCCTCGGCCAGCTCGCGCACGACCTCGAACGGGTCGTCCCGGAACGGCGGGTCGACCAGCAGGCCCCGGGGCGGCTCGCCCAGCCGGTGCAGCATCTCCACCCGGTAGAAGCGGCGCAGCAGCCGGTCGCGCTCGGGCCCCGGCTCGGTGCCCGCGACGACGGTCGCCATGACCTCGCGGAGATTCCCGTAGTACCGGCGCGGGTCCATGGCGGACGTACCGGCGTTCTCGGCGTCCTCACGGGCCCAGTACGCGTAGCAGACGTAGTCACCCAGTACGGAGACCACCGACGCCTTGAGATAGGCGCGGACCATGAAGAGCTGGTCCTCAAGGATCCAGGGACCCTCGGGGTGCGCGATGCCGTGCTCGCGCAGGAACGCGGTGCGGAACATCTTGTGCGGGGTGAGGCTGTCGATGAGCGGCGCGTTCCGTACCGTGCAGCTCTCCCGGGTCCGGGTCATCAGCCCGTACGGGACGCCCCTGCTGCGGAAGTTGCTGGCGACCTTGCCGATGACGATGTCGGAGTCGTTGCGCGCGGCCATCGCATACAGCCGCTCCAGCGCTTCGGGCGCCAGCCGGTCGTCGTGGTCGGCGAACTGCACATAGTGACCGTTCGCGCGCTCCACACCGATGTTGCGCGGCTTTCCCGGCCAGCCCGAGTTGGGAATGCGCTCCATCCGGAAGTGGTCGTGCTCGGCTACCAGGGCGGCCAGCCGCTCCGGGGTCCCGTCGGTCGAGCCGTCGTCGACGAAGAGCACCTCGAACTCGTCGCTGGGCAGGGTCTGCCCCAGCAGCGAGCCGACCAGCGGCTCGATGTGGATTCCCGAGTTGTACGTCGGAACCACCACGGTGACTTTGACCGCCATCCACCCCACGCCCTCTGAACGTTCACCAGCGCCACACAACCTGCGCCGACTGTACCCAGCGGAGAGCGCGGGCGATGCCGGCGGAGGAGCGGCGACGCGGCGTACGACCCGGGGTTACTGCTCGACGGGAGCCGTGGCCGCGGCCGATGCCTGGGCCCTGCCCCGGGCGAGGATCTGGCGGAAGGTGAACTCCGCGATGTCGTCCCCGACGGTGAAGACGTCCTTGTCCGATTCGGTGACGTTCTTGCCGGAGGTGAAGCCGCCGACCGTGAAGTAGACGTACCTGCCGTACGAGTTGGTGGTCTTGCGGCAGATGGAGGGGGCCCGGCAGAAGGTCGGGACACCGGCGCCGGAGAGCGAGGCGACGCCGTCCTTCGCCTGGTCCTTGGCCTTCAGCGCCAGCGCCTCCGTCTCGAAGACCGCGACGCCGACGGTCACGGCGACCCCGTCCTTGCTGTACGTGGCGCGGATGACCTCGTCGCAGCTGTTCGACGCGAGGATGGAGCCGAGCCGGCCCTGCGCCGCCGCGGCGCAGTTGGTGGTGCGGGCCGTGGCGCCCTTCGGGTAGACGCGGTCGCTCATCGTGAGCTTGTCGCCGGGGAAGAGGGTGTCGGCGCTCAGCGGCGCCTTGTCCTTGTCGGCGCTGGAGACGTAGTCCTTCGGGTTCGGCGGCGGCAGCGGCGCGACCGAGGAGAAGGTGGGCTCGGTCTCGGGGCTCTTGTCCGGCAGATCGGTGGGCGTGGGCAGCTCGTTGGCGGTGTTCTCCGAGCCGCGGTCGTTCCCGCCGTTCATGGAGACGACGGCGGTCGCCACGATCGCGGCTATCGCGCCGGTCGCGAGCACGCCACCGCCGATCATCAGCCAGCGTTTGCGGCGGGTACGCGCGGCGGAGGCGTCCGCGAGAGCGGCCCAATCCGGTGTCTGTGTGCCGTACGGGTCATGGTCCGGTGAACCGGGGCCGCCCCAGGAGGGCCCCCCTTGCCCAAAGCTCATGGCGCGAGTTTAGACCGCCCGGCGACCGGGAAACCGCGCGGGAATCGGAAAAGGATTGGGCTCCGGCGCGACCTGCACCGACAATGCGGGACATGGGACATGTTGAGGCCGCGCACCTGGAGTACTACCTGCCCGACGGACGGGTGCTGCTCGCCGACGCCTCGTTCCGCGTCGCGGAAGGCTCCGTCGTCGCTCTCGTCGGGGCCAACGGCGCGGGCAAGACCACGCTGCTGAGGCTGATCGCGGGGGAGCTCCAGCCGCACGGCGGCTCGGTGACGGTCAGCGGCGGGCTCGGTGTGATGTCGCAGTTCGTGGGGTCGGTACGGGACGAGCGCACGGTCCGCGACCTGCTGGTCTCGGTCGCGCAGCCGCGCGTACGGGAAGCCGCGGCGGCCGTGGACGCGGCCGAGCACGGCATCATGACGGTCGACGACGAGGCCGCGCAGATGCGGTACGCGCAGGCGCTGAGCGACTGGGCGGAGGCGCGCGGCTACGAGGCCGAGACGGTCTGGGACATGTGCACGACGGCGGCGCTCGGTGTCCCGTACGAGAAGGCGCAGTGGCGCGAGCTGCGCACCCTGAGCGGCGGCGAGCAGAAGCGGCTGGTGCTTGAGGCGCTGCTGCGCGGGCCCGATCAGGTGCTGCTGCTGGACGAGCCGGACAACTATCTGGACGTGCCGGGCAAGCGGTGGCTGGAGGAGCGGCTGAAGGAGACCCGTAAGACGGTCCTCTTCATCTCCCACGACCGGGAGCTGCTGGCGCGGGCCGCCGAGAAGATCGTGAGCGTGGAGCCCAGCCCGGCCGGCTCCGACGTGTGGGTGCACGGCGGCGGGTTCGGCACATACCACGAGGCCCGCAAGGAGCGCTTCGCGCGCTTCGAGGAGCTGAAGCGGCGCTGGGACGAGGAGCACGCCCGGCTGAAGGCGCTGGTGCACCGGCTGCGGCAGCAGGCGGCGATCAGCCCCGACATGGCCTCGCGCTACCGGGCGATGCAGACGCGCTTCAAGAAGTTCGAGGACGCCGGGCCGCCGCCGGAGCCGCCGCGCGAGCAGGAGATCTCCATGCGGCTGCGCGGTGGCCGTACCGGCGTACGGGCCGTGACCTGCGAGAACCTGGAGCTGACCGGGCTGATGAAGCCGTTCTCGCTGGAGATCTACTACGGCGAGCGGGTCGCGGTGCTCGGTTCGAACGGCTCGGGCAAGTCCCACTTCCTGCGGCTGCTGGCCGGCGAGGACGTACGGCACACCGGCCGGTGGAAGCTGGGCGCGCGGGTCGTACCGGGTCACTTCGCGCAGACCCACGCCCACCCCGAGCTGCTCGGCCGCACGCTGGTCGACATCCTGTGGACGGAGCACGCGAAGGACCGGGGCGGCGCGATGAGCGTGCTGCGCCGGTACGAGCTGGAGCGCCAGGGCGACCAGCCCTTCGAGAAGCTCTCGGGCGGCCAGCAGGCGCGCTTCCAGATCCTGCTGCTCGAACTGTGCGGCACGACCGCGCTGCTGCTGGACGAGCCGACGGACAACCTGGACCTGGAGTCGGCGGAGGCTCTCCAGGACGGTCTTGAGGTGTACGACGGGACGGTGCTGGCGGTCACCCACGACCGCTGGTTCGCTCGCTCCTTCGACCGGTATCTGGTATTCGGCTCGGACGGGGTCGTACGGGAGACGCCGGAGCCGGTGTGGGACGAGCGACGGGTGGTACGGGCGCGGTAGGAGCCGGCCGGACGGCGGCCCGGCCCCCGGGGGGCCCGGCCCCCGTTTTGACCCGTACGGGGCAGCGACGGTATTCTTCTGGTTCGTTATGCGTATTGGCTTGGTCGTTCTCACGCGAGGGGCCCTTACGCCGGTCCACCGGGCCGATGGACAGCGGTAGGTGCACGGGTTGCGTCCCCGGAGCACCACCAGGGCTGTCGTGATCGTCCGGGTGGCCCCTGTACAGGACCCGTCCCCTCAGCCCTGGGGGGCTGGGGGAGACCCCATCACTGAAGAAGCGAAGGCATACGACCGTGCGTACGTACAGCCCCAAGCCCGGCGATGTGACGCGCCAGTGGCACATCATCGACGCGCAGGACATCGTCCTGGGCCGTCTGGCGACCACCGCCGCCAACCTTCTGCGCGGTAAGCACAAGCCGATCTACGCGCCCCACGTCGACACCGGTGACTTCGTCATCATCATCAACGCCGACAAGGTGCACCTGTCCGGCAACAAGCGGACCCAGAAGATGGCGTACCGCCACTCCGGTTACCCGGGTGGTCTGCGCTCCGTCCGCTACGACGAGCTGCTCGCCAAGAACCCCGAGAAGGCCGTCGAGAAGGCCATCAAGGGCATGATCCCCAAGAACACCCTGGGCCGTCAGATGATCTCGAAGCTGAAGATCTACTCGGGTGACCAGCACCCGCACGCTGCGCAGCAGCCGGTCCCGTTCGAGATCACCCAGGTCGCGCAGTAGTTCCGGCCACCCCCTAAGACGAAAAGAAATCTGAGGAGCATCGTGGCCGAGACCACTGCAGAGACCCCCGTCGAAGCGCCTGAGGCGGAAGAGACGTACGCCGAGGTGACGACCTTCGAGTCGGAGACCCCGGTCGAGGGCGAGTACACCTCCGAGTCGCTGGCGTCCCGCTTCGGCGACCCGCAGCCGGCGGCCGGCCTGGGCCGTCGCAAGAACGCCATCGCCCGCGTCCGGATCGTCCCGGGCACCGGCAAGTGGAAGATCAACGGTCGCACCCTTGAGGAGTACTTCCCCAACAAGGTGCACCAGCAGGCTGTCAACGAGCCCTTCAAGGTGCTTGAGCTCGACAACCGCTACGACGTCATCGCCCGTATCTCCGGTGGCGGCGTCTCCGGCCAGGCCGGCGCCCTGCGCCTCGGTGTGGCCCGCTCGCTGAACGAGGCGGACGTGGACAACAACCGCGCCCCGCTGAAGAAGGCCGGCTTCCTGAGCCGCGACGACCGCGCCGTCGAGCGCAAGAAGGCCGGTCTGAAGAAGGCCCGCAAGGCGCCGCAGTACAGCAAGCGCTAAATCGCTCGCTTGCCGGTACTGGCATTCGGCCTCTATGGCCGGCCTCTACGGCACCCGAACGCCCCGGCGGCACTCCGTGCTGCCGGGGCGTTCGTTTTATTGGTTACTCGGGCGTATAACAGCATCAGGCGCTCAAAACTTTGCATGGGTTTGCGTTTTCGAAATCTTTTCGCTCGGGGCGATATCGGTGACTGCCGGCTCCGGGTGTTCTCGGAGGGAGAGCTGTGGGACGACTCTTCGGCACGGACGGCGTGCGCGGTGTCGCCAACGCCGATCTGACGGCTGAGCTGGCGCTCGGTCTTTCGGTCGCGGCGGCGCATGTGCTCGCCGAGGTGGGGACGTTCGAGGGGCATCGGCCCACGGCGGTGGTCGGACGTGATCCCCGTGCCTCCGGTGAATTCCTGGAGGCCGCTGTCGTGGCGGGACTCGCGAGCGCGGGCGTGGACGTCCTGCGTGTCGGTGTGCTGCCCACCCCCGCGGTGGCGTATCTCACCGGGGTGCTGGGCGCCGACCTCGGCGTGATGCTCTCCGCGAGCCACAACGCCATGCCCGACAACGGCATCAAGTTCTTCGCGCGCGGCGGGCACAAACTCGCCGATGAGCTGGAGGACCGGATCGAGGCCGCCTACTACGAGAACACCGTGCACCGCACCGGCGCCCCCTGGGAGCGGCCGACCGGTGGCGGAGTCGGCCGGGTCCGCTCGTACGACGAAGGTTTCGATCAGTACGTGGCACATCTGATCGCTGTGCTGCCGAACCGGCTCGACGGGCTGAAGATCGTTCTGGACGAGGCGCACGGCGCGGCGGCCCGGGTGTCACCGGAGGCGTTCACCCGCGCCGGCGCCGAGGTCATCACGATCGGCGCTGAGCCGGACGGGCTGAATATCAACGACGGATACGGCTCCACACATCTGGACCAGCTCAAGGCCGCGGTCGTCGAGCACGGCGCGGACTTCGGCATCGCCCACGACGGCGACGCGGACCGCTGTCTGGCCGTGGACGGCGCGGGCGAAGAGGTCGACGGCGACCAGATCCTCGCCGTACTCGCCCTCGCGATGCGCGAGGCGGGCACGCTGCGCGGTGACGCGGTGGTCGGAACGGTCATGTCCAACCTCGGGTTCAAGATCGCGATGGAGCGCGAGGGCATCCATCTCGTCGAGACCGCGGTCGGCGACCGCTACGTACTGGAGTCGATGAAGGAGCACGGCTACGCCCTCGGCGGCGAGCAGTCGGGCCATGTCATCGTCCTCGACCACGCCACCACCGGCGACGGCACCCTCACCGGCCTGATGCTCGCGGCCCGGGTCGCCGCCACGGGCCGTACGCTGGCCGACCTCGCGGGCGTCATGCGACGGCTGCCGCAGGTGCTGATCAATGTGCCCGATGTCGACAAATCGCGGGTGAAGACCTCCGCGGAACTGGCGTCGGCGGTCGCCGAGGCCGAACGCGAACTGGGCTCCACGGGCCGCGTCCTGCTGCGCCCCTCGGGCACCGAGCCGCTGGTACGGGTCATGGTCGAGGCGGCGGACATCGACCAGGCGCGGTCGGTGGCGAGCCGGCTGGCGGACGCGGTGAAGTCGGCGCTCGGCTGAAGGCGTTGAGCCGAATCGGTGAAGTGCTCCGGCGGCCCGGACCCACGGTGGGTCCGGGCCGTCCCGGTTCACGGCTTTTCAGGACCGGGCGCCGGTACCGCTCGTACGCCGTATGCGTCCCCGCCGCGTCGCCCACAGGGCCTTCTGGGTGAGCAGCGTGAGCGTACCGGCGGCGATGATGCCCGCCAGGTTCAGCAGGAGCTGGCCGCTGGAGCCCCACACCTGCGTGAAGTCGCCGTAGCCGAGGGCGACCGCCGCGTTGGCCGCCGCCGGGACCGTCGTCACCGAGATGGCCACCCCCACCAGCGCGCCCGACTTCGCGGAGGTCAGCGAGAGCATCCCGGCCACGCCCGCGAGCGCCGCGACCACCAGCGAGAACAGGTCCGGGTTCCAGATGAACGAGGTGTTGGGCCGGTCGGCCGCCAGCATGGTCCGCGAGAAGAGCCCGAAGCCGTCCATCACCAGACTGAAGACGGTCGTCAGCCCCATCGCCACCGCGAACCCTGCGATCAGCGCGATCAGCGAACGCCACGCCAGCAGCGGGGCGCGCTGCACCAGCGCCGTGCAGATCCCGGCCAGCGGGCCGAACTCCGGACCCACCGCCATCGCGCCCACGATCAGGATCGCGTTGTCCAGCACCACACCGCAGGCCGCGATCATCGTCGCCAGCGCGAGGAACGCCAGATAGGTGAGGGAGAGCGAGGACTCCTCGTGGGTCACCTCCTCCAGGTGCTCCCACAGCACGGCGTCGGCGCCCTCGCCGGGCGCCTCCTCCTCCGCCTCGTCCGCCGTCTTCGACAGCGACAGATCGATGTTCTCCACCGAGATCGAACCGGTCTCGTCGATCCCGAGGGCGCGCAGTTCCGCGAGCAGTCCGTCGCACGCCTCACGCGCCACATCGCACATGACCAGATCGCCCCGCGGATCGCGGGAGGCTCCCGGCACGACGGCGAGATGCGCGGTGCCGACGGTCCGCTCCACGGCCTGTACGACCTCGTCGGTACGGCCGTCCGGCACGAGCAGACGCAGATGCAGCACGCTGACAGCCCCTCAGCTCTTCATCTTCAGAGTTTGCGCAGTGACAGCCGCTGGACCTTGTGGTCGGGGCCCTTGCGCAGGACCAGTGTGGCGCGGCTGCGCGTGGGCGCCACATTCTCCAGGAGATTGGGCTTGTTGATGGTCCGCCACATCGTCCTGGCGTAGTCGAGGGACTCCTCCTCGGAGACCTGGGTGTACTTCCTGAAGTACGAGGCGGGATCCTGGAAGGCCGTCTCGCGGAGCTTGCGGAAGCGGTTGAGGTACCAGGTCTCGATGTCCTCGGCGCGCGCGTCGACGTACACGCTGAAGTCGAAGTAGTCGGCGAGCCCGACCCTGGTCCTGCCGTCCTGGCCCGGCAGCGCGGGCTGGAGGACATTGAGGCCCTCGACGATGAGGATGTCGGGCCGCCGTACGGTGAGCAGTTCGCCGGGCACGATGTCGTAGATCAGATGCGAGTAGACCGGGGCCGTGACCTCGTCCTTGCCCGCCTTGATGTCGGCGACGAACCGGGTCAGCGCCCGGCGGTCGTACGACTCCGGGAAACCCTTGCGCGACATCAGCCCGCGGGACTGGAGCTCCTTCATCGGGAGCAGGAAGCCGTCGGTGGTGACGCGTTCGACCCGGGGGTGCTCCGGCCAGCGCGCGAGCAGCGCCTGCAACAGCCGGGCCACGGTGGACTTTCCGACGGCGACACTGCCCGCCACCCCTATGACGAACGGCGTGCCGCGCTGGGCGCCGTGCCCGTTGCCCGCGTCCCCGAGGAAGGTGTTCAGCGCGCCGCGCAGCCCGGCCGTGGCCTGGACATAGAGATTGAGCAGCCGGGAGAGCGGCAGATAGACGTCCCGTACCTCGTCGAGATCGATGACATCGCCGAGCCCGCGCAACCGCTCGACCTCCTGGGCGGAGAGGGGCAGCGGCGTCTTGTCGCGCAGCGCGCTCCACTCGGCCCGGCTGAGGTCGACATAGGGGGTCGGCCCGTGCTCGCCCCGGCGTGGGGCGCTTCGTGGCGGCGAAGTGATCACCCCGCCATTGTCGGGGGTGCGGGGCCCTTGTGGGTGGTGTGCTAAGTCACGTGGCCAGGGGGAGTACGAGGCGCAGGAGGCACCGCACCGGCTGGTCCACGAAGATCGACGGGACAGCACCTAGGCTGCGATCATGTGCGGAATCGTGGGTTACGTCGGCGGACAGTCGGCGCTTGATGTGGTCATCGCGGGCCTCAAGCGGCTTGAGTACCGGGGGTACGACTCCGCCGGAGTCGCGGTACTCGCCGACGGCGGGCTGGCTGCGGCGAAGAAGGCGGGCAAGCTCGTCAACCTGGAGAAGACGCTGGTGGAACGGCCGTTGCCGAGCGGCACCACCGGTATCGGGCATACCCGGTGGGCCACGCACGGCGGCCCCACCGACGTCAACGCCCATCCCCATCTGGACAACGCGGGACGCGTCGCCGTCGTACACAACGGCATCATCGAGAACTTCGCCGCGCTCCGCGCCGAACTGGCCGGGCGCGGCCATGACCTGGAGTCGGAGACCGACACCGAGGCCGTGGCGCATCTGCTCGCCGAGGCGTTCTCGTCGTGCGGCGATCTCGCGGAGTCGATGCGGCAGGTGTGCCGGCGGCTGGAGGGGGCCTTCACGCTCGTCGCCGTCCACGCGGACGAGCCGGACGTGGTGGTCGGCGCGCGCCGTAACTCCCCGCTGGTGGTGGGCGTCGGGGACGGCGAGTCCTTCCTCGCCTCGGACGTCGCCGCGTTCATCGCCCATACGCGCTCCGCGATCGAACTCGGCCAGGACCAGGTCGTCGAACTGCGCCGGGACGGGGTGGTGGTGACGGACTTCGACGGCGCGCCGGCCGAGGTCCGTTCGTACCACGTGGACTGGGACGCGTCCGCCGCGGAGAAGGGCGGCTACGACTACTTCATGCTCAAGGAGATCGCCGAGCAGCCCAAGGCGGTCGCGGACACCCTCCTCGGACGGATCGACGCCGAGGGCTCGCTGACGCTCGATGAGGTACGTATCCCGGCCTCCGTGCTGCGCGAGGCGGACAAGGTCGTCATCGTGGCGTGCGGGACGGCCTTCCACGCCGGGCTGATCGCGAAGTACGCCATCGAGCACTGGACGCGGATGCCCTGCGAGGTGGAGCTGGCCAGTGAGTTCCGCTACCGGGACCCGATCCTCGACCGGCGCACGCTGGTGATCGCGATCTCGCAGTCCGGCGAGACCATGGACACGCTGATGGCGCTGCGGCACGCCCGCGAGCAGGGCGCGAAGGTGCTGGCCATCTGCAATACGAACGGTTCGACCATCCCGAGGGAGTCGGACGCGGTCCTCTACACGCACGCGGGCCCCGAGGTCGCCGTCGCGTCGACCAAGGCGTTCCTGACCCAGCTGGTGGCCTGCTATCTGGTCGCGCTGTATCTGGGGCAGCGGCGCGGTACGAAGTGGGGCGACGAGATCAGGGCCGTCATCCGGGACCTGTCGCGGATCTCCTGCGAGGTGGAGCGGGTCCTGGAGACGATGGAGCCGGTACGGGCCCTGGCGCGCTCCCTCAAGGACAAGCGGACGGTGCTGTTCCTGGGCCGGCACGTGGGCTACCCGGTGGCCCTGGAGGGCGCGCTCAAGCTCAAGGAACTGGCGTACATGCACGCCGAGGGGTTCGCGGCCGGTGAGCTGAAGCACGGTCCCATCGCGCTGATCGAGGAGGATCTGCCGGTGGTCGTGGTCGTACCCTCGCCGCGCGGGCGCTCGGTGCTGCACGACAAGATCGTGTCGAACATCCAGGAGATCCGGGCCAGGGGCGCGCGCACGATCGTGATCGCGGAGGAGGGGGACGACGCGGTGGTGCCGTACGCGGATCATCTGATCCGTATCCCGGCGACGCCGACGCTGCTTCAGCCGCTGGTCTCGACGGTGCCGTTGCAGGTGTTCGCGTGCGAGCTGGCGACGGCACGCGGCAATGAGGTGGACCAGCCGAGGAATCTGGCGAAGTCCGTCACCGTGGAGTGAGCGGTGATCGTGGAGCAAGGACGGCGAGAAGCCGGACAAGGAGGGTGAGTTGATCATCGGGGTGGGGATCGACGTCGCGGAGATCGACCGGTTCGAGGAGTCCCTGCGACGGACGCCGCAACTGGCCGGCCGGCTCTTCTCGGAGTCGGAGTTGCTGCTGCCGAGCGGCGAGCGGCGTGGAGTGGCCTCCCTGGCGGCGCGGTTCGCCGCCAAGGAGGCCGTGGCCAAGGCCCTGGGCGCGCCCGTCGGGCTGCGCTGGGCGGACGCCGAGGTGTGCGTCGAGGACAGCGGGCAGCCACGGCTGCGGGTACGGGGGACGGTCGCGGCACGCGCCGCGGAGCTGGGCGTACGGACCTGGCATGTCTCGCTCAGCCACGATGCGGGGGTGGCGTCCGCCGTGGTGATCGCGGAGGGTTGAGGGCAGGCGGGCCACGGCGGGTGACAGCGGGCAACGGGCAACGGCGGGCAACGGGCAACGGTGGAAAGGCTGGTCGAATGCGTACTGCGTACAGCGTGGAGACGGTACGGAACGCCGAACGCGAGCTGATGGCACGGCTGCCGGAGGGCGCCCTCATGCAGCGCGCCGCCGCCGGTCTCGCCGCGGTCTGCGCGGGCCTGCTGCGGGATCTGCTGGGGCGGGTGTACGGGGCGCGCGTCGTCCTGCTCGTCGGCAGCGGCGACAACGGCGGTGACGCGCTCTACGCCGGGGCCCGGCTGGCCCGTCGGGGCGCCTCCGTCACCGTCGTACCGCTGGCCCCCGGCCGGACCCACGAGGGCGGGCTGACGGCGCTGCTCGGCGCGGGCGGACGCGTCGCCGGCGCCGACGACCCCTACGCCGTACTGGCCGCCGCCGATCTCGTGCTCGACGGCATCACCGGCATCGGCGGACACGGCGGGCTGCGCCCCGACGCCGTACCGGTCGCGCGGGCGGCCCGCGGCTCCGGCGCGGTGGTCGTCGCCGTCGATCTGCCGAGCGGGGTCGAGGCGGACAGCGGGGAGGTGACGGGGGAGGCGCTGCGCGCGGATGTGACGGTGACGTTCGGTACGTACAAGCCGGGCCTGCTGATCGACCCGGCCAGGGAACACGCGGGCGCGGTACGGCTCGTGGACATCGGCCTCGCGCCCCATCTGCCGTCCGTGCCCGGGCTGGAAGCGCTCCAGCACGAGGATGTGGCCCGGCTGCTGCCGGTGCCGACGGGCGAGAGCGACAAGTACCGGCGCGGTGTGGTCGGTGTCGTGGCCGGATCCCCGCGCTATCCGGGCGCGGCGGTGCTCGCGGTGGCGGGCGCGCTGCGGGGCGGCGCGGGCGCCGTCCGCTATGTCGGCCCCGGCGGCGACGCGGTGATCGCGCGCTTCCCGGAGACGCTGGTGCACGAGGGGCCGCCGTCGAAGGCCGGCCGGGTCCAGGCCTGGGCGGTCGGCCCCGGTCTCGGGGACGCTCTGGGCGACGGTTCGGGCCCCGAGGCCGCTGTCGCGGACGTGCTGGCCTCGGACGTCCCGGTGCTGGTGGACGCGGACGGACTGCGGCTGCTGGACGCGGAGACCGTACGGGGACGTACGGCCCCGACCCTCCTCACCCCGCACGCGGGCGAGGCGGCGGCGCTGCTCGGCGTGGCCAGGCCGGAGGTGGAGTCGGGCCGGCTGACGGCGGTACGGGAGCTGGCGGCGCGGTACGGCGCGACGGTGCTGCTGAAGGGCTCGACGACACTGGTCGCCGACCCGGACCCGGCCGTCCCGGTCCGGGTGAACCCGACGGGCACGCCCTGGCTGGCCACGGCGGGGAGCGGGGACGTCCTCTCGGGCCTGTCGGGTTCCCTGCTCGCCGCCGGCCTGCCGGCCCGTGACGCGGCGTCGGTGGCGGCCTATCTCCATGGCCTCTCGGCCCGGCTCGCGGCGAGGAACGCGCCGCTGGTGTCGGACGAGGTGGCGGAGAACCTGCCGGAGGCGTGGCGGAACGTCGTGGGCTGAGGGGGCGTGCGCTGAGCGGCGGTGGCCCCCGCACCCGGACCGGCCCCGCACCCGCACCGGCCCCGGACATCGCTCTGAGAGACTGGGCACGATGACCGAAAACAAGCACACTTCGGCCGGCGTCCGCGCGCGGGCCGAAGTCGATCTCGCCGCCCTGCGGGGCAATGTGCGCGCGCTGCGCTCCCGTGTGGGACCCGGCGTCGCGCTGATGGGTGTCGTGAAGTCCGACGGATACGGACACGGCATGCTGCCCACCGCGCGGGCCGCCCTCGACGCGGGCGCCACCTGGCTGGGCACGGCCACCCCCCATGAAGCGCTCGCCCTGCGCGCGGCGGGTATCGAGAGCCGGGTCATGTGCTGGCTCTGGACGCCCGGTGACCCCTGGCGGGAGGGCATCGAGGCCGATCTCGACATGTCCGTCAGCGCGATGTGGGCGCTGCGCGAGGTGACCGCCGCCGCACGCGAGGCGGGCCGCCCCGCCCGTATCCAGCTCAAGGCGGACACCGGCCTCGGCCGGAACGGCTGCCAGCCCGCCGACTGGCCGGAACTCGTGGCCGCCGCGCTCGACGCGCAGGCCGCCGGTCTGGTCCGGGTCACCGGTCTCTGGTCCCACTTCGCGTGCGCCGACGAGCCGGGCCATCCCTCCATCACCGCGCAGCTCGACGCGTTCCACGAGATGGTCGCGTACGCCGAGAAGGAGGGCGTCGAGCCCGAGGTCCGGCATATCGCCAACTCGGCGGCCATGCTCACGCTGCCCCAGGCGTCCTTCGATCTCGTACGGGCCGGCATCGCGATGTACGGGATCTCCCCGAGCCCGGAGCTCGGCACCTCACGGGACTTCGGCCTGCGGCCCGCGATGACGCTCTCCGCCTCCGTCGCCCTGGTCAAGCGGGTGCCGGAGGGCCATGGCGTCAGCTACGGCCACCACTACGTCACGTCCCGGGAGACGACCCTCGGACTCGTACCCCTGGGTTACGCCGACGGCATCCCGCGCCATGCCTCCGGCCGCGGGCCCGTCCTCGTCGGCGGGGTCAGGCGGCGGGTGGCAGGGCGGGTCGCCATGGACCAGTTCGTGGTCGACCTCGGCGGCGACACCCCCGAGCCGGGCGCGACCGCCATCCTGTTCGGCCCCGGCGACCGCGGCGAGCCGACCGCCGAGGACTGGGCCGAGGCGGCGGACACCATCGCCTACGAGATCGTCACACGCATCGGTTCACGCGTCCCTCGTGTCTATGTCAACGAGCGGCCCGAGTGACCACCCGAACGAGTGGCCTGAATGAACGCGTTGCTGGGATGAGTATGTTGAAGGGGCAACGGCCCGTGTGACCGCAGCCGGGTGAAGCTCAGTACGACGGGGAAGATTCCGGCGGGAACGACGAGGAGCGCACGGTGAGCGAGAACAGCGCGGCGGGTGACGCGGCGGCCAGGGCGGCGGCCGCGGTGGCATCGGTCACGGGCAACTGGCGCAAGGCGGGCGTCGCCGGAGCCGCGATAGGCGTGATCGCCGCGGGCGCGGCGGCCGGGGTCGCGATCGAGCGACTGACCGTCGGGCGCGGGATGCGCAGAAAGGCCCGGCTCGCGCTCGACGCGTCGGGACCGTACGGCGCGCTGCGCGGCACCCCGGGCAAGGCGCTCTCCGACGACGGTACGGAGCTGTACTACGAGATCGACGAGGTCGACCCGGAGGCCGCGACCGGCGCGGGCTCGGCGGCCGGCCCGCGCCGTCGCAGGCTCTTCGGCCGGAAGACCCCCGCGCCGGTCACGGTCGTTTTCAGCCATGGCTACTGCCTCAACCAGGACTCCTGGCACTTCCAGCGCGCCGCCCTGCGCGGACTCGTCCGTACCGTCCACTGGGACCAGCGCAGCCACGGCCGCTCCGCGCGCGGCGCCGCCCAGCAGGGCCCCGGCGCGGTCCCGGTCTCCATCGACCAGCTCGGCCGCGATCTGAAGACCGTCATCGACGCGGCGGCGCCGGAGGGCCCGCTGGTACTGGTCGGCCACTCCATGGGCGGGATGACGATCATGGCCCTCGCCGACCAGTTTCCGGAGCTGGTGCGGGAGAGGGTCGTCGGCGTCGCCTTCATCGGTACGTCGAGCGGAAAGCTCGGCGAGGTCAACTACGGTCTGCCGGTCGCGGGAGTGAACGCCGTACGCCGAGTCCTGCCCGGCGTGCTCAAGGCGCTCGGCTCCCAGGCCGAGCTGGTCGAGCGCGGCCGGCGGGCCACGGCGGATCTCTTCGCGGGGCTGATCAAGCGGTACTCCTTCAGCTCGAAGGACGTGGACCCGGCGGTCGTACGGTTCGCCGAGCGGCTCATCGAGTCGACGCCGATCGATGTGGTCGCGGAGTTCTATCCGGCCTTCACCGATCACGACAAGGTGCAGGCGCTCTCGGTCTTCCTGGAGATCCCGGCGCTGGTCCTGGCCGGGGAGAGCGATCTGGTGACCCCCAGCACGCACAGCGAGGCCATCGGCGATCTGCTGCCGGACGCGGAGCTGGTGCTCGTACCGGACGCCGGGCATCTGGTGATCCTGGAGCATCCCGAGGCCGTCACGGACCGGCTCGCCGACCTGCTGGCACGGGTGGGCGCGATGCCGGCAGCGGCTAACGTTGGCACTCATGGAAGCACCGCACAGCCCGGCGGCTGACGCCGCACGCGCGACCCGCCGTACCGACCGTCCCGCCGTCCGCCTCACCGTCGAGACGCCCGAGCGGATGCGGGAGCTGGGCCGCGGCCTCGCGGCCCTCCTGCGCCCCGGCGATCTGGTGATGCTGACCGGCGAACTCGGCGCGGGCAAGACCACCCTCACGCGCGGCCTCGGCGAGGGCCTCGGCGTCCGCGGCGCCGTCACCTCCCCGACGTTCGTGATCGCCCGGGTCCATCCGTCCCTGGTCGGCGGCCCGCCGCTGGTCCATGTCGACGCGTACCGGCTGGGCGGGGGACTCGACGAGATGGAGGACCTCGATCTGGATGTCTCGCTGCCGGACTCCGTGGTGGTCGTGGAGTGGGGCGACGGCAAGGTCGAGGAGCTGTCGGACGACCGGCTGCATGTGGTGATCCACCGGACCGTGGGCGCGGATACAAACGTGCATACGAACGCGGATCCGAACGCGGACAGGGGAGCCGACCCGGGCGCCGACGGCGCTGACGAACGGCGCACGGTCACGCTGACCGGCTTCGGCGGCCGCTGGTCGGACGCGGATCTGGCCGGACTGGCCGGACCGGCCCACTGATTCGGCCAGCCGTTCCGTACATTCCGACAAGACGTCGGCAAAATGTTGCGCGTGCCGTGCCGTACGTGGTGACATGGTACGGAGAAGTGGTTAGGTCTACCTAACTGCGCCTGCCCCCGAACACCAGGAGGCATCCATGCCGGCGCCAGCACGTGAACCGCGTCCGCGCTCCGCTTCGTATCTGACGCGCACGCTCTCGCCGTCGTCCGTTCCCATGAAGGATCTGCTGGCCTCCTGCGCGTCGGCGGCGGCCGTGTCCACGCCGCCGTGCGAGCCGTCGGCCGTGTCGGTCGCCGAAGCGGCGGCGGCCAAGGACGCCGAGGCCGGGAAGCTGGAGTCGCGGCGCGAGCGGGAACAGAGACGCGACGCCGCGCGGGAGCGCGACGCCGCGTAAACCTTGCGTACGGGGCCTGACCTACGGGACGACCACGACCTTGGAACCGACCGTCGCGAACGTCCACATCGAGTTTCCGTCCGCCACCTTCATCCTGACCCCGCCCGTCTTCAGCGTCGGGTCGGGGCTCGACAAAGTGCCGTCCACCGCCGCGCTGAAGCCGATCGCGACATCGCCGACGAGCGCGAAGCGCACGACATGCTCGATCCGTACCCCGTCCGAGCCCGTGACCGATCCCGACCGGGAGGTCACCTGATACGAGCCGGGCTCGGGGCTGACGGTGCTCGGCATGACCGGGAACGTCCGCGTCACCCGCCCGTTCTTCTCCACCAGCCACACCCGCCGGTCGGCCAGCGCGTAGACGACCCGTTCGCCCGAGCCCGACTCGGCGGGCAGGGCGCTGGGGTCCTTGGGCTTCTGCGCGGGGGATCCGGCGGAGCCGGAGGGAGCGGTGCGGGGTGCCTTGGGCTTGGCGAGGGTGTCGGGCACATGCGCCGACGCCTGGTAGGCGAGGAAACCGACCACGGCGATGGCAGCCGCGGTGAGCCCGGCCACGATTCCCGAGCTGCTCCTGGACACCTTGATCCACCTCTCGTACGTATGACTCCGTGGTGACGTTAGCAGCAGGCGGCTGACGGGACGGGGCGCCGTGCCTTGCGGCCGGGAGCCGTAGGCTGTTTGCGTGCTTCTGCTCGCCGTTGATACCGCCACGCCCGCCGTCACCGTCGCTCTCCACGACGGCAGCTCCGTCCTGGCCGAGGAGAGCCAGGTCGACGCGCGCCGCCATGGGGAACTGCTGCTGCCCGCCGTCGACCGGGTCCTCGCCGGGGCCGGGCTGAAACTCGACGCGGTCACGGATGTGATCGTCGGCGTCGGCCCCGGCCCGTACACGGGGCTGCGCGTCGGCCTGGTCACGGCGCTGACCCTCGGCTCGGCGCTCGGCGTGCCGGTGCGGGGGCTGTGCACGCTGGACGGGCTGGCGTACGCCTCCGGGGCCGAGGGCCCCTTCGTCGTCGCGACGGACGCGCGGCGCAAGGAGGTCTACTGGGCGCGGTACGCGGACGCCCGTACCCGGCTGACCGAACCGGCTGTCGACCGGCCCGCCGATATCGCGGAGGCCGTCGCGGGGCTGCCCGCCGTCGGCGCCGGGGCGCGGCTCTACCCCGGCACCTTCCCGGACGCCCACGGCCCCGAGCACCAGTCGGCCGCGGCGCTCGCCTCGCTGGCGGCGGAAAGACTGGCCGCCGGCGGGGAGTTCCTGCCGGCGCTGCCGCTCTATCTGCGCCGGCCCGACGCGCAAGTGCCCAAGAACTACAAGGTGGTCACGCCGAAGTGACGGACGCGACTGATGCGGCTGACGGGACCGCGGCTGATGTGAACGCGGCTGATGTGAACGCGGCTGACGGGACCGCGGCTGACGTGAACGCGGCTGACGTGAACGCTGCCCGGGCGGCCGGAGCGGCGGCTTCCGCCGTCGCCCTGCGCGAGATGCGCTGGTGGGACATCGAGCCGGTGCTCGCGCTCGAACGCGATCTCTTCCCCGAGGACGCCTGGTCCCCGGGCATGTTCTGGTCGGAACTGGCCCACGCGCGCGGCCCCCGGGCCACCCGCCGCTATGTGGTGGCCGAGACGACGGAGTCCGGCAGCGCCCGGATCGTCGGTTACGCGGGACTCGCCGCCGCCGGCGGACTCGGCGACGTACAGACCATCGCCGCCGCCCGCGACCAGTGGGGCACCGGCCTCGGCGCCCGGCTGCTCACCGATCTGCTTCAGCACGCCACCGCCTTCGAGTGCGAGGAGGTGCTGCTCGAAGTGCGGGTCGACAACCTCCGCGCGCAGCGGCTGTACGAGCGGTTCGGCTTCGAGCCGATCGGGTTCCGGCGCGGCTACTACCAGCCGGGCAATATCGACGCGCTCGTCATGCGCCACCACGTGAAGACCCATCAAGGAACTGAGACCCATGGCTGACGAACCCCTCGTCCTCGGTATCGAGACCTCCTGCGACGAGACCGGCGTCGGCATCGTCCGGGGGACGACCCTGCTCGCCGACGCCATCGCGTCGAGCGTCGACGAGCACGCGCGCTTCGGCGGTGTGGTGCCGGAGGTCGCCTCCCGCGCGCATCTGGAGGCGATGGTCCCGACGATCGAGCGCGCGCTGAAGGAGGCGGGGGTCTCCGCGCGCGATCTGGACGGCATCGCCGTGACCGCGGGCCCCGGCCTCGCTGGCGCCCTGCTGGTGGGGGTCTCGGCGGCGAAGTCGTACGCGTACGCGCTGGGCAAGCCGCTGTACGGCGTGAACCACCTGGCCTCTCACATCTGCGTCGACCAGCTGGAACACGGCCCGCTGCCCGAGCCGACCATGGCGCTGCTGGTCAGCGGCGGCCATTCGTCTCTGCTGCTCGCGCCGGACATCACGGCGGATGTGCGGCCGATGGGCGCGACGATCGACGACGCGGCGGGCGAGGCGTTCGACAAGATCGCGCGGGTGCTCCAGCTGGGGTTCCCCGGCGGCCCGGTGATCGACCGGCTGGCGAGGGAGGGCGACCCGTCCGCGATCACGTTCCCGCGCGGACTGACCGGGCCGCGCGACGCGCCGTACGACTTCTCCTTCTCGGGTCTGAAGACCTCGGTGGCCCGCTGGATCGAGGCGAAGCGGAACGCGGGCGAGGAGGTGCCCGTACGGGATGTGGCGGCCTCGTTCCAGGAGGCGGTGGTCGACGTACTGACGCGAAAGGCCGTGCGCGCCTGCAAGGACGAGGGCGTGGACCATCTGATGATCGGCGGCGGCGTCGCGGCCAACTCCCGGCTGCGCGCGCTCGCCCAGGAACGCTGCGAGCGGGCGGGCATCCGGCTGCGGGTGCCGCGGCCGGGGCTGTGCACGGACAACGGCGCGATGGTGGCGGCACTGGGCGCGGAGATGGTGGCGCGCAACCGTCCGGCGTCGGACTGGGAGCTGTCGGCGGACTCGTCGCTGCCGGTGACGGAGCCGCATGTGCCGGGCCAGTCACCTGCCCACCACCACGATCACGACCATGTGCATGAAGTGGCGAAGGACAACCTGTACTCATGACGGTCGCGCTGATGTGGGAGGCCAAGGCGGCACCCGGCCGGGGCGCGGAACTGGTGGAGTGGGCGCGGGCGTGTGAACTCCCGTACGCCCCCCTCCGCCGCGAACTCCTGCGCGCCCCCCAGGACCGCGTCCTGGTCATCACGTGGTGGGACGCCCTCTACGACGCGGATCTCCCCGAACTCCCACCCCCACCACCGGACCTCCTCGCCCGCCCACCCCACCGCTGGCGCTTCGAGTCGGTCGCGGCGGAATAGCCGGTCGGCGTGTGTCGATCCGGGGCACTTCCGTTCGACGCAAAGGTGAGAAGGCGGGGAACAGCCCGCCGTACACACCGAGGAGTCACCATGCCGCGCTATCTGTCGACCGTCAGCAGCAGTGAGAAGAACGCGCCCGCCGACGGGCCCAGTCCTGAGCTGATGCGGCGCATGGGCGAGCTGATCGAGGAGATGACCAGGGCCGGTGTGCTGCTCGACACCGCCGGGCTGACGCCGTCCGCGCAGGGTGTGCGCTTCCGGCAGAGCGGCGGGAGGCTCACTGTCACCGACGGGCCGTTCACCGAGGCCAAGGAGGTCATCGGTGGGTACGCGATCGTGCAGGCCAAGGACAAGGAGCAGGCCGTCGAGTGGACCCGGCGCTTTGTGGAGATCCATGGGGATGAGTTCGACATCACCGTCGAGCTCCGGGAGATCGCGGAGCCGTAAGCCGCGAGGCGGCGTTTGAGCGTCCCGTCCGTGAAGTGAACCCCGAAGCTACCCGGACCGCCGGACAGTCTCCGGAACCGAAGGCGCGCTCAGGGAGCCGAGCAGCCGCAGCGACTGGGCCGAGGCCGAATCCGGTTCGGGGGTGAGGAGGTTGAGCAGCTGGTCGGGGTCGTCGGGGAAGGCCAGCGTCTCGCAGTGGAGGACCACCTCGCCGATCGCGGGGTGCCGCACATGCTTGGTGCGGTGTGTCGCGTACCGGACGTCGTAATCGGCCCACCAGCGGCGGAAGTCCGCGTCCTGGACGGAACGGTCGCGCTGGTCACCGGCGCGAGCAGCGGTATCGGCGAGGCGACGGCCCTGCCGCCGGCGGCGGAGGGCGCGTCGGTCGCCGTCGGACGTACTGGGGTGATCCCGACAACGCCGCGAGCGTGCGTGCCACGCGTCGCGGGCCCGCGAAGATCGGCCGGACAGGCCCTAGGCGCCGACGGTGCCGTCGATCGCCTCGCGGAGGAAGTCGGCGTGGCCGTTGTGCCGGGCGTACTCGTGGATCAGATGCAGCATGACCATCCGCAGCGACACCTCCTCCTCCCATCTCACCGCGTACGCGGTGACATCGAGCGACTCCGCCTCCGCCTCGATCCGGCGGGCGTGCTCGATCTCGGCCCGCCAGGCGGTGAACGCCTCCGCGCGGGTGGCCGTACGCGCGTCGTACGCCGCCTGGAAGTCGCCCTCGTCCGACCACACGAGCGGGATGTCCTCCCCGTTGAACACCCGCCGGAACCACGCCCGCTCGACCTCGGCCATGTGCCGGACCAGACCGAGCAGGGTGAGGGTGGACGGCGGCATCGACCGGCGGCGGAGGTCCTCGTCGGAGAGACCGTCGGTCTTCATGGCCAGGGTGGCGCGGTGGAAGTCGAGGTAGGAACGCAGCATCTCGCGCTCGCCCGCCGTCGGGGGCGGGCCGATACGTTCGGTGGTCACTGCGGATTCCTCTCGTCGGACCGGCGGACGGCCGGCGGCTCCGGCCGTCCGGACCTGGTGCGGGCCGAGGCTACCGCCGTACCGCGCCCGGCACCGCTTCCGACCCCGCTCCGTCGACGCCCTTCCGCACCGCTAACCTCTGGCGAATGATCAGCCGCGCTCCGCTGCCGCCGCCCCCGCCGCCCCAGGAGCAGGGCCCGTGGCCCGACCACGTGGCGCGGCTCGCCGAGCGGGCCCAGGTCATGGTGGAGCTGAGCAGGCGCGGTCTCTCCTTCGGACGGCTGGTGGCGCTCTGGCTGACGGGGGCGCTCGCCGTGGTCGGCTGGGCGGCCGTGGGGACGGCGGTACAGAGCTTCGAGGGCGGCGGCCTCGGGGTGATGACCGGAGTGGTGGCGCTGGGCCTCGCGGCGGTCCTGCTGATCCCGGCGGCGACAGCGGTCGGCTTCTGGCTGAGCCGGGGCCGTGTCATACGGGAGCGGCTGGACGCCTGGGCGCGGTTCGCCCCGGAGCCTGTGACGGACATACGTCTGGGGGCGCACCGGCGGTCCGTGGTGTGGCTGCTGCCCTCGGTGCTGCTGTGCCTGGTGGGGGTGTGGGTGACCGGCCGGGCCATCGCCGAGGCCGGGAGCGGGGGCGTGACCGGCAGGGAATCGGTCACGCTGGGTGAGACGGCGTACGCGCTGGGGCTCGGCGTCACGCTCCTGGTCACCGGTCTGCTCGGGCTTGTCCCGTCGGTCCGGCATCAGTGCTGGTCAGGGCGGTTGATGAGTTCCGTGCCGGTCCGCAGGGGCGGGGGCGCGCATCGCTGAGGCCGGTCTTACCGTGTCCGTCCTATCCTGAAGAGGGAACGCATGCGCCATTCAGGGTTAAGGGGCGGCGGATGGAATGGATTTGGTGGATTTTCGTCTTCTTCATCGTGGGCGGCTTCGGCTGGATCGCCGACACCGGCCGCACAGCGCTCCGGACCCGGCACGAACGAAGAATTGAGCGCTTCAAGCTCCAGGAGCACGAACGGCTGGCCCTTGAGCAGGCCAACAAGCCCCCGGAGCCGGTCTGCGGCTGTTCGCACCATCTGGCGAAGCATGACCGGCAGGGCAAGTGCCACGAGGACGTGGAGGCGCCGATGGAGTGGGACGAGAACAAGAAGCCACTGCGGTTCGAGCGCCGGCAGTGCAACTGCCAGCAGTACATCGGCCCGCAGCCGCTGTCACAGATCTACGCGGACGAGCTCACGGACCTGGACTGACCCGGCCGCTCGGCATTCCCGCCGTCAACTTCCCCCGCTGGGGGCCTGTTCCGCGGGGTGGCCGATGAGCATCGTCGGGGCGCCGGCGACCCTGGTGAGGAAGACCGTGGACGCGTGGGGGCCCTTGAGTTTGAGCCGGCGGCGCAACTCCTCCGGCTCCACCGCCGAGCCGCGCTTCTTCACGGTCAGCACGCCGACCTCGCGCTCGCGCAGCAGGGCCTTCAGCTTCTTGAGCCCGAAGGGGAGTTGGTCGGTGATCTCGTAGGCCGTGGCGAACGGGGTCGGGCGCGGTTCGTCGGCCGTGATGTAGGCAATCGTCTCGTCGAGCAGTCCGCCGTCCAGGTCCTCGGCGACCTCGGCGACCAGATGCGCGCGGATGACGGCGCCGTCCGGCTCGTACAGGAAACGGCCGACCGGACGGACCGGCGGATCGGGCAGACCCCGGCCGGTGAGGGTGGCGCCGGAGGGCAGGAGGGTGGCGCGGCGCGTACCGGGGACGATGGCCTTGAGGTCACCGTCCCCGCGCTCGTCCCCGCGTCCGCCCTCGCGCCGGTGCCAGAGCACTGCTTCCTTCACGTCGCCGCCGTCCGAGATCCACTCGGCCTCGAAGTCGTCGGGGATCAGTTCGTGCGGAATGCCCGGCGCGATCTTGACCGCGCCCGCGCCGGCCCGCCGTACCGCGTCGACCGCCCAGGACAGCGGCGGTGAGTACGCCTCCGGATCGAAGATCCTGCCCCGGCCGCCGCGCCGCGCCGGGTCGATGAAGAGGGCGTCGGCGCCGGTCGCGTCGTACTCCAGGACATCCGCCCGGGTCACCGTCACGGGCGGGCCGTCCGGCGCCAGGGTGCGCACATTGGTGAGGGCGATCTCGCAGGTCAGCGGGTCGAGATCGACCGCCGTCACGGCGAGACCCGCGCGGGCCAGCTCGATCGCGTCGCCGCCGATGCCGCAGCAGAGGTCCGTGACCCGCGAGTCCGGTGCGAGGGCGCGGAACCGGGCGGCCCGGTGGGCGGCGACGCTGCCCCGCGTGGCCTGTTCGATGCCGTTCGGCGTGAAGTACATGCGGTACGCGTCCTCCGCGCCGAACTTCGCCACCCCGCGCTGCCGCAGCCGCGCCTGCGCCAGCGCCGCCGACACCAGCTCGGCCGGGTGCTCACGGCGCAGCCGGGTGGCGAGGGCGAGCTCCTGGGCCGGGTCGTGGTCGCGCAGCTCGGCGAGCAGCGCCTGCCCCTCGGCGGAGAGGAGGGGCGCGAGGAGCGGCGTGGCAGGAGCCGGTACGGGAGGGGGCGAGGCGGCGGGGGAGGGGGCGCGGTCGGTCACCCGCCCCATTGTGGGCCAGCCGGGGGACGGTACGCGCCGGGGCGGCGGTGTCGGGCGCCCGCGGGCTCCGCGCGCTGACAGGATGCGACGCCATGCAGCTAGTACGACAAAAAGAAGAGATGATCACACAAGCCGCATACCGTGCACCGGGAACCGGGCGATGGCGCGGCCGTACGGTTCTGATCGCGCTCCTGGTCGCAGCCCTCGGCTCGGGATGTGCCGCGGGGTCCGGCGAACCGGCGAAATCCGCGCCCGGCGCGTCCGCCGCCGGGAAGCCCGGACAGGCCGCCGCCGGGGCGCCGCACGAGCAGAAGGCGGCCGAACTGGACGCGCTCTACTCGCCCGAGAACGTACGCCGCACCCAGGCCGCGCGCGCCGTCGCCGCCAAGAAGTGGGGACTTGCGAGCACCCCCCTGCCCGCACCCCAGCCGCCCGCCGTCAAGCCGGCGATCAGCACCCGCGAGGGCTTCGAGGTCGAGGGCGGCGAGGACCTGCCGCCGCTGTTCACCACCGTCCCGGTCGACGGCAAGAAGGTCGTCTTCCTGACGATGGACGACGGCTCGGAGAAGGACCCCGAGCTGCTGCGGATGATGAGCGAGCTGAAGATTCCGTACACCGCCTTCCTCAGCGATTACGTCATCAATGACAACTACGGCTACTTCAAGCAGATGCGGGACCGTGGGGTCGCGATCCAGAACCACACCCTCAACCACCCGTACATGCCGGGTCTGTCGTACGAGGATCAGAAGCGGGAGATCTGCGGCCAGCAGGACCTGCTGGAGAAGAACTACGGGAAGCGGCCCACGCTCTTCCGGCCGCCGTACGGCAACTACAACGCCGACACGCTGCGCGCCGCGAAGGAGTGCGGGATCAAGGCCGCGCCGATCTGGGCGTCCGAGGCGTACCCCGACCACATGGAATGGCGCGAGTGGGACCGGGACATGCACCCCGGCGACATCATCCTGACCCACTTCCGCGGGCGGGACGAGTGGAAGGGCACCATGCCCGACATGATCCGCCATGTGATGAAGGTCGTCACGGACAAGGGGTACGCCGTCGGCAAGCTGGAGGACTACGTATGAGACCCGCGCACCGGCTGCTGGCCGGGGTGCTGGCAGCCGGTGCGCTCCTCGCGGCCGGCTGCGCGCAGTCGGCCGACGCGATGGATCCGATGGACCCGATCGAACGGCTCGGCCGCAAGGCGGCGCAGCGGGTGGGCCCGCATGCCTCGGTCTCGCCCCGGGTGCCCGCGCCGCTGCCGGGGCCCGGACCGGGGGCGGCGAGTCCGGGGTCGATGTCCCCGTCCGCGCCGGGTGCTCCCGTACGCCCCGTCTGCGGACTGCACGAGATGTCACCCGCGCCGTCGCCCGCGCTGCCGTCCCCGTCCCCGCCGTTTTCCGCGCCCTCGCCGTCGCCGCCGCTCCGGCACTGCCCCTCGGTCCTGCCCGGCTCGTACGGAACCCCGGCCCCCGGAGCTGCGTTTCCGTAGCGAGAACAGATCCGCCACGACCGCGCTCATTGGCACTCCGCTTGACCGAGTGCTAATCGCAGTCATAGTCTCGGGTCTGGCACTCCCCACTGGAGAGTGCCAAAGCGCGACTGACGGATCCGGCACCCGCGACGACGGATCCACTTGGTCGCCACCCTCAGACAGTTAACCCCGTGAGATCTCCGAAGGGGGAGGTCGGATCGTGACGACCGCCAGCACCAAGGTTGCCATCAAGCCGCTCGAGGACCGCATTGTGGTCCAGCCGCTCGACGCCGAGCAGACCACGGCCTCTGGCCTGGTTATCCCGGACACCGCCAAGGAGAAGCCCCAGGAGGGCGTCGTCCTGGCTGTGGGCCCGGGCCGATTCGAGAACGGCGAGCGGCTTCCGCTCGACGTCTCCGTCGGCGACGTCGTTCTGTACAGCAAGTACGGCGGCACCGAAGTGAAGTACAGCGGCGAGGAATACCTCGTCCTCTCGGCTCGCGACGTACTCGCGATCATCGAGAAGTAATTCACCTAATTGCTTTTGGACTGCGCCCCTGGCCCCCCTGCGATTGCCGGGCGGACAGGGGCGCAGTTCATTGAGAGGACAGAGAAGCTCCCATGGCGAAGATCCTGAAGTTCGACGAGGACGCCCGTCGCGCCCTTGAGCGCGGCGTCAACAAGCTTGCCGACACGGTGAAGGTGACGATCGGCCCCAAGGGCCGCAACGTCGTCATCGACAAGAAGTTCGGCGCCCCGACCATCACCAACGACGGTGTCACGATCGCCCGCGAGGTCGAGATCGAGGACCCGTACGAGAACCTCGGTGCCCAGCTGGTGAAGGAGGTGGCGACCAAGACCAACGACATCGCGGGTGACGGCACCACCACCGCCACCGTGCTGGCCCAGGCGCTGGTCCGCGAGGGCCTGCGCAATGTCGCCGCGGGCGCCTCCCCGGCCGCCCTGAAGAAGGGCATCGACGCCGCGGTCAAGGCCGTGTCCGAGGAGCTCCTCGCGACCGCCCGCCCGATCGACGACAAGTCCGACATCGCCGCCGTCGCCGCGCTCTCCGCCCAGGACGAGCAGGTCGGCGAGCTGATCGCCGAGGCGATGGACAAGGTCGGCAAGGACGGTGTCATCACCGTCGAGGAGTCCAACACCTTCGGTCTGGAGCTGGACTTCACCGAGGGCATGGCCTTCGACAAGGGCTACCTGTCCCCGTACATGGTGACCGACCAGGAGCGTATGGAGGCCGTCCTCGACGACCCGTACATCCTGATCAACCAGGGCAAGATCGCCGGCATCCAGGACCTGCTGCCGCTGCTGGAGAAGGTCATCCAGGCGGGTGGCTCCAAGCCGCTGCTGATCATCGCCGAGGATGTCGAGGGCGAGGCGCTCTCCACCCTCGTCGTCAACAAGATCCGCGGCACGTTCAACGCCGTCGCGGTGAAGGCCCCCGGCTTCGGTGACCGCCGCAAGGCCATGCTCGGTGACATCGCCACCCTCACCGGTGCGACCGTCATCGCCGAGGAGGTCGGCCTCAAGCTCGACCAGGCCGGTCTGGACGTGCTGGGCTCCGCCCGCCGCGTCACCATCTCGAAGGACGACACGACCATCGTCGACGGCGCCGGTGCCGCCGCCGAGATCACCGGCCGCGTCAACCAGATCAAGGCCGAGATCGAGTCCACGGACTCCGACTGGGACCGCGAGAAGCTCCAGGAGCGCCTCGCGAAGCTGGCCGGCGGCGTGTGCGTGATCAAGGTCGGCGCCGCCACCGAGGTGGAGCTGAAGGAGAAGAAGCACCGTCTTGAGGACGCCATCTCCGCGACCCGCGCCGCGGTCGAGGAGGGCATCGTCTCCGGTGGTGGCTCCGCTCTGGTGCACGCCGCCAAGGTGCTTGAGGGCAACCTCGGCAAGGAGGGCGACGAGGCCACCGGTGTCGCGGTCGTCCGCCGCGCCGTGGTCGAGCCGCTGCGCTGGATCGCCGAGAACGCCGGCCTTGAGGGCTACGTCATCACCTCCAAGGTGTCGGAGCTGGACAAGGGCCACGGCTTCAACGCCGCGACCGGCGAGTACGTCGACCTGGTGAAGGCCGGCGTCATCGACCCGGTCAAGGTCACGCGCTCCGCCCTGGAGAACGCCGCGTCCATCGCCTCGCTGCTGCTCACGACCGAGACCCTGGTCGTCGAGAAGCCGGCCGAGGAAGAGGCCGACGCGGGCCACGGCGGCCACGGCCACAGCCACTGAGGCGCAAGCCACTGAGGTGTAGGCGTCCGGCAGGACGAACGCACCGAGGCCCGGTACCCCTTCGCGGGGGTGCCGGGCCTCGGTGCATTGCGCGCGCTCTCGGCCGGGTCGGCCGCAAAGGGCTTACCGCGGGCCGTACTTGCGGCCCGTCTTCGAGGTGATCCCGCCAACCAGCCCGCGCGGAGCCAGTTTCACCGCTCCCATCAGCGCCTTGTAGCGCGGATCCGGTACGGACACGACCTTCCCGCGCGCCAGGTCCACCAGCGCGGCGGCCACCAGCTTGTCCGCGTCGAGCCACATCCAGCCCGGGATGTTGTCCGTGCCCATCCCGGCCCGCTCATGGAACTCGGTCCGCACGAATCCGGGGCACAGCGCCATCAGCCGCACGCCCGTCCCGGCCAGATCCCGCGCCACGCCCTGGGTGAACTGCACGATCCAGGCCTTCGAGGCGCCGTACGTCCCGCGCGGTACGAACGCCGCCACCGACGCCACATTGACGACCCCGCCCCGGCCGCGCGTCTTCATCCCGGGGACCGCCGCCGAGGTCAGCCGCAGCACCGCCTCGCAGTGCACCTTCAGCATCGTCAGCTCGTCGGCCATCGAGACATCGAGGAACCGTCCCTTGTTGCCGAACCCCGCGTTGTTGACCAGCAGATCGACCGGCTGCTTCCGGTCCGAGAGCCGTCTCTCCACCGAGGCGATCCCGTCGTCGGTGGAGAGGTCGGCGGTCAGCACCTCGGCCTCGATGCCGTGCCGGTCGTGCAGTTCGGTGGCCTGGATCCGCAAACGCTCGGTGTCGCGGGCCACCAGGACGAGATTGTGCCCGTCCGCGGCCAGCCGCCGAGCGAAGGCGGCGCCGATCCCCGCCGTCGCGCCGGTAATCAAAGCAGTCGTCATAGGCAGGCACGTTAGTGCCTGCGCGGGGGGACCCGGCGACGCCCGGGAAAGGGCTACTTCGCGGCGTTCTCGTTCTCCGTGGTGCTCCTCGCGACGTACTCCCGCGCCGCGCGCAGCTTCTCGGCATGCAGGGCGTCGCCGGCGGCGAGGATCCGCGGCAGCAACTCGCGCTCGGTGGTGACGGCGCGGAAGGCCAGGGCCACCGTCACGTCATGGTCCGGCCGGTGGACGATCTCGATCGGATCGCCCGCGCGGATCTCGCCGGGGGTGATGACCCGCAGATACGCCCCGGTCACGGCCTGCCCGGTGAACCGCCGCACCCAGCCCTTCTCGCCGAGCCAGCCCTGGAACGTACGGCACGGAATCCGCCCGCTCGTCGTCTCCAGCACCACATCGGGGCCTATCCGCCAGCGCTCGCCGATCCTGGCGCCGGTGATGTCCAGGCCGGACGTGGTGAGGTTCTCCCCGAAGGCGCCGTTGGCCAGCGGCCGTCCGAGCTCCCGCTCCCAGAAGTCCAGATCCTCCCGCGCGAACGCGTACACCGCCTGGTCGCTGCCGCCGTGATGGCGCAGATCGCAGACCGTGTCACCGGCGACCCCGCTCGCGCCCTCGCCCTTGGGCCCAGGATTCACCACCCGTACGGGACCGTCGGCCGGACGCTTGTCGATTCCCGTGACCCCGCCCGGGGCGTCCGTGTACTCCACGGCCGTCGGTCGCCCCACATTTACGGTCAGAAGCTTCATACGCGCCACGCTATCCGCCCTCCCCTCAAACGATCCACCTGTTATTCAGCAATACCCCAAAGACTCGCTTATAGTCGAGGGGTGATCGAAGCCCGTCATCTCCGTGTCCTGCGCACCGTGGCCGCCACGGGCTCCTTCTCCGCCGCGGCGCGCGAGCTGGGCTGTACGCAGCCGGCCGTCAGCCAGCAGATGAAGGCGCTCGAATCGTCCGCGGGCACCCCGCTGATCGTTCGTACGGGCCGCGAGATGCGGCTGACCCAGGCCGGAGAGGCGCTCGTACGCCACGCGACGGGCATCCTCGCCGGACTCACCGCGGCGGAGGAGGAGATCGCGGCCATCGCCGGACTACGGGCGGGCCGGGTCAGGCTGGTGTCCTTTCCCAGTGGCAGTTCCACGCTGGTGCCGACCGCCCTGGCCGCTCTGCGCGCGGCCCATCCGGGCACGCGGGTCTCGCTGGTCGAGGCCGAGCCGCCGAGTTCGGCTGTGATGCTGAGGGACGGTGAGTGCGATGTGGCGCTGGCGTTCCGGTACGGCGGCCACGGCGCCGAGTGGGACGACCTCGTCGTACGCCCGCTGCTCGTGGACCGGCTCGTCGGTCTGGTCCCCGAGAGCCACCGGCTCGCGGACGCCGGTACGGTCGCGATCGCCGAGCTGGCCGCCGAGTCCTGGATCGCGGGCTGTCCTCGCTGCCGTACACAGTTGGTCGACGCCTGCGAGGCGGCGGGATTCACGCCCCGGATCGACTTCGCGACGGATGACTACCCGGCCGTGATCGGCCTGGTCGCGGCGGGGCTGGGGGTGGCGGTGCTGCCGGAGCTGGCGATGGAGTCCGTACGCACCGAAGGCGTTCGTACGCTGACGGTCGAGCCGTCCGTCCACCGGGAGATCGTCGCGCTGACCCTGCCCGATCTGGCACAGGTCCCGGCCGTGGCGGCGACGCTGGATCAGCTGGTCCTGGCCCGCGCGCGCTGACGGGGCGCGTGGGCGGGACGCGGGATGTGCGGGGTGGTGCCGCTGTCTTGCAGGAACGTTTCTTCTCTTTGCGGTGGCGGAAGGTCAGCCGTGCTCGTGGCCCCCGTGGCTGTGACTGTGGCTGTGACTGTGGCTGGTGCCGTGCCCCGAGCTCGACGCCGTGATGAGCCGGGTCCGCGCCCGCCCCATCAGCTCCTCGCGTTCGTCCTCGGTCAGTCCGCCCCACACGCCGTACGGCTCCCGCACCGCCAGGGCGTGCGCCGCGCACTCCGCGCGGACCGGGCATCTCATGCACACCTCTTTCGCCGAGTTCTCACGCGCGCTTCGTGCCGCGCCTCTTTCCCCTTCCGGGTGGAAGAAGAGCGAACTGTCGACACCCCGACATGCCGCGAGGAGCTGCCAGTCCCACAGGTCTGCGTTCGGTCCGGGAAGGCGGGAGAAATCTGCCATTGCTCATGTCCCCTTGAAACCGTGCTGAGGCGGATACGGGCCGCTTGGACGCCGGGTACGAGCCCGGCGCGTACTCGCACCGGTGCTCACGACCGTACATCTACTATGTAAGTAGATGTAAATATGACTCATTGCGAATCTAGCCACAGACACCAGTAAAAGTGAAGAAAAGCCGCTAAATGGGGCATACCTCCGATTGGGTACCGGTCAACCCCTGGCGCTCTCCTCCGTGTGCGACCCCTCACAGGGAGTGTCGAAGAGGGTTGTCCGACCCGTAACTCTTTCGAGTGACCGTCGTTGAATGTGCGAGGCGGTTGAGAGAACGAGCGCTCGGGCACATGTCCGAGAGCGTCAATCGCACAGGTGACGATATGTACCCAGCCTGGAGGCTCAAGGTGACGCGCATCAGCTGCGGAGGACGGTCATGACATCCGTCCTCGTCTGCGACGACTCCCCGCTTGCCCGAGAGGCGCTCCGCCGCGCGGTCGCGACCGTGCCCGGCGTCGAGCGCGTGACGACCGCGGCCAACGGGGAGGAAGTCCTCCGCCGCTGGGGCGCCGACCGGTCCGACCTGATTCTGATGGATGTACGCATGCCGGGGCTGGGCGGTGTCGAGACGGTCCGCCGGCTGCTCTCGGCGGACCCCGGCGCCCGGATCATCATGCTCACGGTCGCCGAGGATCTGGACGGGGTCGCGCTCGCGGTCGCCGCCGGTGCCCGCGGCTATCTCCACAAGGACGCCTCGCGTGCCGAACTGCGCGCGACCGTCACGCAGGCGCTCGCCGATCCGACCTGGCGGCTCGCGCCGCGCCGGCTCCGCTCGGCCGAGATGGGCGCGGCGCCCACGCTCACCGCGCGCGAGATCCAGGTGCTCGAAGGCATGAGTCATGGCCGGTCGAACGCGGAGATCGGCCGTGAGCTGTTCCTCTCCGAGGACACGGTCAAGACGCACGCCCGGCGGCTCTTCAAGAAGCTCGGCGCCTCGGACCGCGCGCACGCGGTGGCGCTCGGCTTCCGCTGGGGCCTCGTCCGCTGACATGCCCGTAGTGCCCCGCCCGCCGCCTCGCGCTTCTGTTCCCGCGGAGCCGGCGGGCGGGGCAACGTACGCTCGTACACACCCGTTTCCCGCGCGATGCCGCATCCTTGAGATGTGGAGTTCCTCGGGGACGAGTCGGACGAGCGCGAGGGGAGAGCGCAGGAAATGAGTTCTGCCGCACCCGCTCATAACGCTTCGGTGCACAACTATGGACGCGGTGCCACCGATCAGCAGCCGCCAAGGCACCATGGACCGATGCGCGATGACGAGACCACGGTGATTGGTGCGCTCGTTCACCGTGCCGTCGACGGCGACGAACAGGCCACGCACGATCTGCTGGCCCGGGTCCATCCGCTCGCGCTGCGTTACTGCCGTACGCGACTGAACCGGCTGCCCGGTGACGCGCGGCACTTCGTGGAGGACCTCGCGCAGGAAGTCTGTGTCGCGGTCCTGATGGCGCTGCCGCGGTACCGCGACACCGGCCGGCCCTTCGAGGCGTTCGTCTTCGCCATCGCCGGGCACAAGGTCGCCGATCTCCAGCGGGCCGCCATGCGGCACCCGGGATCCACGGCTGTGCCGTCCGACGAGATGCCCGAGAGGCCGGACGACTCCCTGGGGCCCGAAGAGCGCGCGCTGCTCAGCAGCGACGCGGAGTGGGCCAAGAAACTGCTCGCCAATCTGCCGGAGAACCAGCGTGAGCTGCTGGTGCTGCGGGTCGCGGTCGGGCTGACCGCCGAGGAGACCGGGCAGATGCTGGGGATGTCGCCGGGCGCCGTACGGGTCGCCCAGCACCGCGCGCTCAGCAGGCTGCGGGCCCTGGCCGAGCAGTGAGACCGGGGCGGCCGCCCGTGAACCGGGGCGGTCGTCCGGGCCTCTGAACGGACGGTCGTACCGGCGCTTCCCCGCCCTGCGGCCGCCGCGAGCCGTGTCCGGAGGCGTGCGAACGTATGAACATACGAAGCCGATCGGTGATCTCGATCGTGGAATGAGCGGCCCGCGGAGCCCGTTAGCATGGACATCCGCACCGATCAAGGCCATTTGGGGAAGGTGTCATGACTGCAAACGTCGACGGAGTGCCCGAGAAATTCGCGACGCTCGGGCTGACATACGACGACGTGCTGCTGCTGCCGGGGGCCTCGGAAGTGCTGCCGAACCAGGTGGACACCGCCTCTCTGGTCTCGCGGAACGTCAAGGTGAACATCCCGCTGCTGTCCGCGGCGATGGACAAGGTCACCGAGGCCCGGATGGCGATCGCCATGGCGCGGCAGGGCGGCGTCGGTGTGCTGCACCGCAATCTCTCCATCGCCGACCAGGCCAACCAGGTCGATCTGGTGAAGCGCTCCGAGTCCGGCATGGTCACCGACCCGATCACGGTGCACCCCGACGCGACGCTCGCCGAGGCCGACCAGCTCTGCGCCAAGTTCCGGATCAGCGGCGTCCCGGTCACCGACCGCGCGGGCAAGCTGCTCGGCATCGTCACCAACCGTGACATGGCCTTCGAGGCGGACCGTACGCGCCAGGTGCGCGAGGTCATGACCCCGATGCCGCTGGTCACCGGCAAGGTCGGCATCTCCGGTGTGGACGCGATGGAGCTGCTGCGCCGGCACAAGATCGAGAAGCTGCCGCTGGTCGACGACGCGGGCATCCTCAAGGGCCTGATCACCGTCAAGGACTTCGTCAAGGCGGAGAAGTACCCGCACGCGGCCAAGGACGCGGAAGGCCGGCTGCTGGTCGGCGCCGCCGTGGGGGCCAGCCCGGAGGCGCTGGAGCGGGCCCAGGCGCTGGTCGCGGCGGGCGTGGACTTCCTGGTCGTGGACACCTCGCACGGCCACAACAGCAACGCGCTCAGCTGGATGTCCAAGATCAAGTCGAGTGTCGCGGTCGACGTCATCGGCGGCAATGTCGCCACCCGTGACGGCGCCCAGGCGCTGATCGACGCGGGTGTGGACGGCGTCAAGGTCGGTGTGGGACCCGGCTCGATCTGTACCACCCGCGTGGTCGCGGGCATCGGGGTCCCGCAGGTCACGGCGATCTACGAGGCGTCGGTGGCCTGTCAGGCGGCCGGTATCCCGGTGATCGGCGACGGCGGCCTCCAGTACTCCGGCGACATCGGCAAGGCGCTCGCCGCCGGAGCCAGCACGGTCATGCTGGGCAGCCTGCTCGCGGGGTGCGAGGAGTCGCCCGGCGAGCTCCAGTTCATCAACGGCAAGCAGTTCAAGTCGTACCGGGGCATGGGATCGCTCGGCGCGATGCAGTCGCGCGGCCAGGGGCGTTCGTTCTCCAAGGACCGCTACTTCCAGGCCGAGGTGTCCTCGGACGACAAGCTGGTGCCCGAGGGCATCGAGGGCCAGGTCCCCTTCCGCGGTCCGCTCGCCGCCGTACTGCATCAGCTGGTCGGCGGGCTGCGCCAGACCATGGGGTACGTGGGCGCCGCCTCCATCGACGAGATGGAGCGCAAGGGCCGCTTCGTACGGATCACGTCGGCGGGTCTCAAGGAGAGCCACCCGCACGACATCCAGATGACGGTCGAGGCACCGAACTACACCGCGAACTGAGCGAGTGATTCTGTGAGGGGCGGCCCGGATTCCGGGACCGCCCCTCACTGGCGCGTCGGGGATACTGGACGGGCAGACGTAGAGGGAAAGGCCACACATCGTGACTGAGATCGAGATCGGGCGCGGCAAGCGCGGCCGCAGGGCGTACGCCTTCGACGACATCGCCGTCGTCCCGAGCCGGCGCACCCGGGACCCGAAGGAGGTCTCGATCGCCTGGCAGATCGACGCCTACCGGTTCGAGCTGCCCTTCCTGGCCGCTCCCATGGACTCCGTCGTCTCCCCGCGGACCGCGATCCGGATCGGCGAGATGGGCGGTCTGGGGGTGCTCAACCTGGAGGGTCTGTGGACCCGGTACGAGGACCCGGAGCCGCTGCTCGACGAGATCGCCGGTCTTGAGGAGGCGACCGCCAACCGCAGGCTCCAGGAGATCTACGCCGAGCCGATCAAGGAAGAGCTCATCGGGCAGCGCATCAAGGAGGTGCGGGACTCGGGCGTGGTCACGGCGGCCGCGCTCTCACCGCAGCGCACCGCGCAGTTCTCCAAGGCCGTGGTGGACGCCGGGGTCGACATCTTCGTCATCCGCGGTACGACCGTCTCCGCCGAGCATGTCTCGGGGGCCGCGGAGCCGCTGAACCTGAAGCAGTTCATCTACGAGCTGGATGTGCCGGTCATCGTCGGCGGCTGCGCCACGTACACCGCGGCCCTGCATCTGATGCGTACGGGCGCGGCGGGCGTGCTCGTCGGTTTCGGCGGCGGCGCCGCGCACACCACCCGCAATGTGCTGGGCATCCAGGTCCCGATGGCGACCGCCGTCGCGGATGTGGCGGCGGCTCGCCGGGACTACATGGACGAGTCCGGCGGCCGGTATGTGCATGTCATCGCGGACGGCGGGGTCGGCTGGTCGGGCGATCTGCCCAAGGCGATCGCGTGCGGCGCGGACTCGGTGATGATCGGCTCGCCGCTGGCGCGGGCGACGGACGCGCCGGGCAAGGGGCGTCACTGGGGCATGGAGGCGGTCCACGAGGACGTGCCGCGCGGCAAGCTGGTGGACCTGGGCATCGTCGGGACGACGGAGGAGGTCCTCACCGGCCCCTCGCACATCCCGGACGGGTCGATGAACTTCTTCGGCGCGCTGCGGCGGGCCATGGCGACGACGGGCTACAGCGAGCTCAAGGAGTTCCAGCGCGTCGAGGTGACGGTGGCGGACTCGCAGCACCGCCGCTGAGGTGCGTTGTCCGTGTGAAGCGGAGATGCCCCGGGCCGCATTGCGCGGTCCGGGGCATCTCGCTGTCTCCCGCTGTCTGTTGAGGAGCTGCCTTACTCGGCGGCCTTCTTGGCGCCGGAGAAGGCCGCGAACGCGGCGAGCGCGAAGAACAGGAACGTCATGATGTCCTTGCCCTCGTTCCACGCCTCGGTCAGCAGACCGAAGTTGTCGAGGAAGACGTCCGTCGCGGACACGTTCAGTTCCTTGGCGACGCTGATCGCGATGCCGAGGAGCTGGCCCAGGTAGACCGCGCCCAGGGACAGGACGGCGCTCGCGATCGGCAGTACGGGGTTGGGCCCGCCGACCTTGCCCGCGGCGAACCCGACCAGGAAGCCGACGCCGATGGCGGCCCAGCCGATCTCGCGCTCGATGGCCCCGGCGATCCCGCCGTAGACCCCGCCGGCGACGAGTGCGGCGACCAGGGCCGTCACCAGACCGAGCGCGAGATTGTCGCGCACAGGCGCGGGCGGCGGAGGCGGGGTGTACGGGCCGGGCGGAACGGCGCCGTCGGCGAAGGGGTTGCCGGGTGGTGGAACAGACTGGCTCATGCTGAGAATCCCCCCAGGGAAAGTGTCGTGCGCATGACCTGCGCTCGATGGCCCTGGACAGTAGCAGTCGGCTCGGACAGTCCCGTAGCGGATTCAGAGGCGGTACGCGGCACCCGCCGGGCTCGCGCCCCTGGTGTCCAGCAGCAACTGCGCCTTGACCGCCAGCCCTTGCAGGTCGTACGTGCGGTGGTGCTGGAGAAGCACCGTCAGATCGGCGTTCGCGGCGGCCTCGTAGAGGGAGTCCGCGCGGGGTACGGGGAGTTCGCGTACGCGCCAGTCGGGGACGTACGGATCGTGGTAGCTGACGGTGGCGCCCAGATCCATCAGCCGGCAGGCGATCTCCGTCGCCGGTGAGCTCTGCTGGTCGGCGAGGTCGGGCTTGTAGGTGACGCCGAGGAGCAGTACGCGGGCGCCGCGCGCGGATTTGCCGTGCTCGTTGAGCAGGGTGGCGCTGCGCTGGATGACGTACTGCGGCATCCGGGAGTTGATCTCCTGGGCGAGGCCGACCATCCGCAGCGGATGGCCCGGGGTGCGGCCCGCGTGCGGCAGATAGCTGGGGTCCATCGGAACGCCGTGGCCGCCGACACCGGGGCCCGGCCGGAACGCCTGGAAGCCGAAGGGTTTGGTCTCGGCGCAGCGGATGACGTCCCAGAGGTCGACGCCGAGGTCGTGGCAGAGCACGGCCATCTCGTTGACAAGCGCGATGTTGACGTGCCGGAAGTTGGTTTCGAGGAGCTTGACGGTCTCGGCCTCGCGCGGGCCCCGGGCCCGGACGACCTTGTCGGTGAGGCGGCTGTAGAAGGCCGCCGCCGATTCGGTGCAGGCGGGGGTGAGACCGCCGATCACCTTGGGGGTGTTGGCGAAGCCGTGGGTGCGGTTGCCGGGGTCGAGCCGGCCGGGGGAGTACGCGAGATGGAAGTCGCGCCCGGCGCGCAGCCCGGAGCCCTCTTCCAGGACGGTGCGGAGGAAGCCCTCGGTGGTGCCGGGCGCGGCGGGTGATTCCAGCAGCACGGTGGTGTGGGGGCGCAGCCGGGCGGCCAGCGCGCGGGCCGCGTCGCCGATGGCGGTCAGATCGGGGGTGCGGTCGGCACCGAGCGGGGTGGGCGCGCAGATGACGGCGGTACGGACCCGGCCGAGATCGGCCGGGTTGGTGGTCGGCCGGAAGCCCCCCGAGAGCATCCGGCGTACGTCCGAGGCGGTGAGCGGGCCGTCGAGCGGGGAGTGGCCGGCGGCCAGTTCGGCGACCGGCCGCGGGTCGGTGTCGTAGCCGATGGTGTCGATACCGGCGGCCACGGCGGCCTGGGCGAGGGGCAGGCCGAGATGGCCGAGTCCGATGACGGCGAGATCTGCGGGCACGGCGATGACCGCCCTTCCCTTAGCCGGAGTGGACAGAGAGCGCAAGCCCTGTGGACAGAATGGGCACGCGCAATGTCAGACTAGGCGTAAATATGACCGTTATGCGGCATTGCGTGGCCGGGGAAGTCCGTTTCGCGAGGGGGATGGCCTCAAACGTCGACAGCTGTGTGACCGGTGTTATCCACAGGCGGTGGCTGAAGTCGTGGAGTGCGGACAGAATCGATGATGTGAGCCCGACCACACGGGGGACGACGGGAGGCAGCGGTGAGAACAGCGACACTGGGACCTGCGGAGCGCGGCCAGGCGCTCGCGGCGATGGCCGAGCGTGAACTGGACGTGCTGGTGGTGGGCGCGGGCGTGGTCGGAGCGGGGACCGCCCTCGATGCCGTGACCCGGGGGCTGGCGACCGGCCTCGTCGAGGCGCGCGACTGGGCGTCGGGCACCTCCAGCCGGTCGAGCAAGCTGATCCACGGCGGCCTGCGCTATCTGGAGATGCTCGACTTCGCGCTCGTACGCGAAGCCCTCAAGGAGCGCGGACTGCTGCTGGAGAAGCTGGCGCCCCATCTGGTGAAGCCGGTGCCGTTCCTCTACCCGTTGCAGCACAAGGGCTGGGAGCGGCTCTACGCCGGCTCGGGCGTCGCGCTGTACGACGCGATGTCCATCTCGTCCGGGCACGGACGCGGGCTGCCGGTCCACCGCCACCTCTCCCGGCGCCACGCGCTGCGGGTGGCGCCCTGCCTCAAGAAGGACGCGCTGGTCGGGGCGTTGCAGTACTACGACGCGCAGATGGACGACGCGCGCTATGTGGCGACGCTGGTGCGTACGGCCGCGACCTATGGCGCGCATGTCGCCAGCCGGGCGCGGGTCATCGGCTTCCTGCGGGAGGGCGAGCGGGTGGTCGGGGCACGCGTGCGGGACGTGGAGGCCGGCGGGGAGTACGAGATCCGGGCCAAGCAGGTCGTCAACGCCACCGGGGTCTGGACGGACGACACCCAGGCGCTGATCGCCGAGCGCGGGCAGTTCCATGTCCGGGCCTCCAAGGGCATCCATCTGGTCGTGCCCAAGGACCGGATCCACTCGACGACGGGGCTGATCCTGCGGACCGAGAAGTCGGTGCTGTTCGTCATCCCCTGGGGCCGGCACTGGATCGTGGGCACCACCGACACCGACTGGGATCTGGACAAGGCCCATCCGGCGGCCTCCAGCGCCGATATCGACTATCTGCTCGAACATGTGAACTCGGTGCTGCACACGCCGCTGACCAGGGACGACGTACAGGGCGTCTACGCGGGGCTGCGCCCGCTGCTCGCCGGGGAGTCCGACGCCACCAGTAAGCTGTCGCGCGAGCACACCGTCGCGCATCCGGTGCCCGGCCTGGTGGTCGTCGCGGGCGGCAAGTACACGACGTACCGGGTGATGGCCAAGGACGCGGTGGACGAGGCGGTGCACGGCCTCGACCAGCGGGTGGCGGAGTGCGTCACCGAGGACGTGCCGCTGCTCGGCGCCGAGGGGTATCACGCGCTGTGGAACGCGCGGGCGAGGATGGCCGCGCGGACCGGGATCCATGTCGTGCGCGTGGAGCATCTGCTGAACCGGTACGGGACGCTCGTCGAGGAGCTGCTCGAACTGATCGCGGCGGACCCGGGTCTCGGTGAGCCGCTGGCCGCCGCCGACGACTATCTGCGCGCCGAGGTCGTCTACGCGGCCTCGCATGAAGGGGCGCGCCATCTCGACGATGTACTGACCCGGCGGACCCGGATCTCGATCGAGACGTTCGACCGGGGCACGCGCAGCGCGCGGGAGTGCGCGGAGCTGATGGCGCCGGTCCTCGGCTGGGACAAGGACCGGATCGAGCGGGAGGTCGAGCACTACGAGAAGCGGGTGGAGGCGGAGCGGGAGTCGCAGCGGCAGCCGGACGACCAGACGGCGGACGCGGCGCGGCTCGGCGCGCCGGACATCGTGCCGATCTGACGTGCCGCGGCCGGTGCGTTGCCGGAGGGGCCCGCTCAGGACGGATTCGCGGGACGGGCCTTTCCGGAGCGACAGAACTCCGCTTCCAGCAGGGCCCGTTCGGTCGATTCGAGGGATCCGTCCGCGAGCGCGTCCGTGTTGACGCGGAAGGTGAGGGTGCGCCGGCCGTCGGCGGTGATGGCCGTACGGACGTAACTGCCGGAGATCCGGCCGTTGTGACCCCAGACGGTGAGGCCGCAGGAGAGCCGCTCCGGGTAGATGCCAAGACCGTAGGCGCCGCGCGTGGCGGCGGTGTCCAGCAGCTCGCGTAACTGGGGCGCGGCGAGCAGCCGGCCGCCGAGCAGGGCGGAGTAGAAGCGGTCGAGATCGTCGAGCGTGGAGATCAGCTCACCGGCCGCGCCCGCCGGACGCGGGTCGAGTTCGGTGACATCGCGCGGGGGTCCGCCGGAGTCCGGATCCCGGGTGTAGGCGCGGCCGTGCGGGGAGGGGAGCGTGGTGCGGTCGCCGGGGAAGGAGGTGCCGGTGAGACCGAGGGGAACGATGATGCGGTCCGTGGCCTCGATCGCGTACGAACGGCCCGTCACCTTCTTGACGACGAGGCCGAGCAGGACGTAATCCGTATTGGAGTACAGATACGAGCCGAGTGGCGCCGGTGCGTGCGCGAGCGCGATACGGAGCGCCGCCCGGGGGGTGGTGGGGGCGGGCGCCGAGGCGGCGGCGGTGTAGTCGTACAGCCCGCTGGTGTGGGTCAGCAGCACGCGCAGGGTGAGCCGTCGGCCGTCGTTGCCGTGGCCGCGGACCAGTCCCGGCAGATGGTGTTCGACGGTGTCGGACAGGTGCAGCCGCCCCTCGGCGGCGAGTTGGAGGACGACCGTCGCCACCAGCGTCTTGGTGGTGCTGCCGGCCCGGAAGCGGTCGGCGCGGCGGATTCCGGAGCCGGCGGATTCGAACCGAGAGGAGGCGGGGGTGCGGGAGACCAGGGCGGCGCCGGGGGCGCGGCCGTCGGAGACCAGCAGGGGGAGGACAGCGGATGTCGGCGAGGGCTGAGACGAGGCGGGCGGTTTCTCCGTAAGGGAGGGTGCGGGACGGGCTGCCTCCGTACGCGCCACACCCGCCCCGTTGGGCACATCCGTCACACCAGCACCTGGCACGCATGTGCCCATACCGAACAGGGTGATGACCAGCAGGGTGGTCAACCGGGCCCGGGGTAGTGGCATGGTGGGGGTCCCTTCCTCCGGCACCATCCTGGCGGACGCCGGACCCGGGAGCGGTGACGGTCCCGGAGTGAGGGACAATGAAGCCTCTGCCAGGGCGCGTTACGGCACCGCGCGGGTGGGTGGAGTCGCGGGCCAGGATCAGGGATCGCAGAGGGGACGCATGTCGCAGTCGGAGCAGTCGCGGGACACGGCGCAGGAGCCCCAGCAGGACGCGAGGAAGAGCGCCGACGGCACTCCGGAAGGGCGCCTGCTCGCGGGCAGGTACCGGCTCGGCGGAGTGCTGGGGCGCGGTGGCATGGGCACGGTCTGGCGGGCGCTCGACGAGACGCTCGGCCGTACGGTCGCGGTGAAGGAACTGCGCTTTCCCTCCAGCATCGACGAGGACGAGAAGCGCCGGCTGATCACGCGCACGCTGCGTGAGGCCAAGGCGATCGCGCGGATCCGCAACAGCGGCGCGGTGACGGTCTATGACGTCGTGGACGAGGACGACCGGCCCTGGATCGTGATGGAGCTGGTCGAGGGCAAGTCGCTCGCCGAAGCCGTCCGGGAGGACGGGCTGCTGACGCCCAGGCGGGCCGCCGAGGTCGGGCTCGCGATCCTCGACGTGCTGCGCTCCGCGCACCGCGAGGGCATCCTGCACCGCGATGTGAAGCCGTCCAATGTGCTGATCGCCGAGGACGGCCGCGTGGTCCTCACCGACTTCGGTATCGCCCAGGTCGAGGGCGACCCGTCGGTCACCTCGACAGGCATGCTCGTCGGCGCCCCCTCGTACATCTCGCCGGAGCGCGCCCGCGGTCACAAGCCGGGACCCGCGGCCGACCTCTGGTCGCTCGGCGGGCTGCTGTACGCGTCGGTGGAGGGCTGCCCCCCGTACGACAAGGGCTCCGCCATCGCCACGCTCACCGCCGTGATGACCGAGCCGCTCGACCCGCCCAAGAACGCGGGCCCGCTGGAAGAGGTCATCTACGGGCTGCTCGCCAAGGACCCCGAGCAGCGGCTCGACGACGCGGGCGCGCGGGCGCTCCTCCAGGCCATCGTCGACGCGCCCGAGCAGCCCCGGCGCGCTCCGGAGCCGGAGCCGGACGCGACCCGTGTCGTGCCGCTTCCGCCGATGCCCGGCGAGGCCCCGGCCGCGCAGCCGGCGCGGGGATCCGCCGGGGACGCGGGCGCGGACCGGGTGCGCGGCGCGCTGCGCTCCGTACGGAACGCGGCGGCCGGCAAGCCCGAGACCCGGCCGGCCCCGGAGCCCGCGGTTCCGCAGCGGCCCGCGACACCGCGCGCGTCGCTCACCGATGTGGTGCCCCGGCGCACGCTGGTGATCATCGCGGTCGTCGCCGCGCTCGCGCTCATCTCCACCGTCCTGATCGTCGCGCTGAACGGGAACGCCGACGACGCGTCAGGGAGCAACCAGGGCAAGGACCCCTCGACCGCCTCGGCCGGGACCACCGCCGGTGAGGACGGATCGGGCGACGGCAAGGGGCAGGACCCGGCGCCGGGCGCGAGCGCGGCGGGGGACGGCAAGGGGGACACCGCCGCCACGAGCGGGCAGGGGTCCGATTCCGGTTCCGGTTCCGATCCGTCGGGCGACTCCGGCGACTCCGGTGACGGGAAGGAGGGCGGCGGTAAGAAGGGCGACGCGCTGCCCGACGGCTACGCCAAGGTCACCGACGACCGGTTCCGCTTCTCGATGGCGATGCCCAAGGGGTTCCATAGAACCGGCATAGCCGGAGCCAACTCCGGTGGCATTTACAGCGCCGACGGCGGATTCCCCCGGGTCCAGATCGACTTCAACGACAGCCCGACCGATGACGCGGTGGCTGCCTGGCAGGGGCTCCAGTCGGCGGTCAGGGGCAGCAGTGACAACTACAAGCTGCGCGGTATCAAGAAGGTCGACTACAACGGCTACCAGACCGTCGCCGACTGGGAGTTCGAGCGCGACCAGAGCGGCGAGCGGATCAGGGTCCTCAACCGGGGCTTCAAGATCGACGCCAAGCGCGGCTACTCGATCATGGTCAGCTGCAAGGCGAGCGAGTGGAGCGACACGGAGTGCGAGACGCTGCGCAAGACGGCGTTCGCGACATTCAAGCCGAAGGCCTGAGCGACGGGCCTGAGCGACGGGCCTGAGCGACGGGCCTGAGCGACGGCTGAGCAGCCGCCTGAGTTCGCCGGCGAGCGAATGGCCGGAGCGATGAGTTCCGGCCGCTGTGGTGGGTAGTTCGGCGTACGAGAACTGAACGTTACGCAGCGGGTTGCCGCGACCCGGCGGCATGTTGGCCCGCGGCCACGTATCGTGAGAACTCGCGAACCGTACGCATCCACAATGAGCCGGTAAACGACCGGAATTGGCGGTTTCGCGGGTCTCCAGGACCGGGAGACAGCGTGTTGTGGGGAGGCGTTGTGGACGACTACGCGGGACGGGTGCTTGCCGACCGCTATCGCCTGCCGTTGCCACCCTCCGATGAGTACGAACTTGTCGAGACCCGCGCCTTCGATACGTACAGCGGGCAGGAAGTCCTCGTCAGACAGGTGCCGTTGCCGGAGGTCGTGGACGCGGAGGTGGTGGACGCGGACGGCGCCGCGGCGCCGCGCCGGGCCTCGGGGCGTTCGGCACGCAGACATACGGATCCGGCGGTGCGGCGGGCCATCGAGGCCGCGCAGAGCGCCGCCCAGATCCCCGATCACCCCCGGCTCGACCAGGTCTTCGACGTGTTCGCGGAGGCCGGTTCCCTGTGGATAGTGAGTGAACTGGTCGCGGCCAGACCGCTCGCCGCGCTGCTCGCCGAGCGCCCGCTGAACCCCTTCCGGGCCGCCGAGATCGCCTCCGATGTGCTCACCGCGGTGCGGGTGGTGCACGCGCACGGCTGGACCCACCGGAACATCACCGTCCGTACGGTCCTCGTCTGCGACGACGGGCGCGTGGTGCTCACCGGGCTCGCCGCGGGCGCGGCGGAAGAGGCGCTGTGCGGATACGCGCCGGTGCCCGAGCCGCCGGACCGGTTCGAGGAGCCGGACCACCAGGGACCGCGGGAGCAGCACGGACTCCATGACCCCCACGCGCCCCACGAGGAAGTGGGGGCGCAAGGACAGCAGGGGGCCTACGAACGGCTCGGGCCGCCCGGACAGTACGCGCCGACGGAAGGGCTGACCGGCTCGCGGACATCCGCCCTGCCGTACGACCCCGGGCCGACGGCGGGGGTGCCCGGTGCGCCGAATCGCGCCGCGCTGGGAACGGGCCGCGGCGCGGACAGTCCGTACGACGACGGCACCTCGTCCGGTACGTCCGGCGCCATGCCGCGTCCGCATCACGGCACCCCCGGCATCCCGGCGCCGTACGGCGGCCAGCCGGCGCTGCCCGGCGGGAGCGCCTCGGGCGATATCCGCGCCGCGCGCGCCGGAGCCATCGCCGCGTACCGCGCGGGGGCACGCGCCGCCGCGCGCGCCACTGAGGACCAGGGCTCCGGTACGAGCGGTACGAGCAGCACGGGCGTCCCGGCTGTCCCGGGAGCCTCGGGCGGCACGGCGGGGAGTGGTGGCCCGGCGGGCACGGGGGGCACGGCCACCGGTTCCGGTGCGCAGGAGCCGCCCCGGAGCGGCTCCGGTTCCGGCTCCGGCGATGGCCCGCAGGGCACGAGCCTCGACCCGGACTGGTGGGCCAAGCCGCGCACCTTCGCGGACACGGACGCCGACGCGGACATCGACGAGGACGACGAGCCGCCCACGCCCTACCGCGCCCAGCTGGCCGGTGTCTGGCGCGACGGCCCGGCGCCCTGGAACGACGCCTCGGGCTCCGTACCGGCGGGCGGCAGCCCGTACGGCCCGGACTCGGCGGGCCCCTTCGGGGGCGGCTCCGGCGCGAGTGGCGACGATGCGACCTCCGGTGGTACGTCCGGCATTCCCGCGCTGCCGCCCGGCGGCTCCCGGTCCGGCTCGGGCACAGGTTCCGGTGCCCTCGTCGCCCGTGGCGGCGACACCCCGTACTCCGGACCCGGCAGCGGCAGCGGCGGAGGAAGCGGCAACTGGCAGGCGGGCGGGGCGCGCGACGCGTTCCGCGCCGACTCGCAGCGCCAGTCCGCCCAGCTGCCCGCCGTCACCGGGCAGGGCGCGGGCGCCGGGCGCTGGGACGAGATAGTCGCGAGCGGCCCCGTGCCCGCGTACCGCGGCCCCGCCACCCCGCTCGCCGCCGAGCGCGCCCGGCAGGCCCGTATCGCGGTCGTCGGCGCCGTCACCGAGCGCTGGGCGCCCGAGCAGGCCGGTCCCGTCCACGAGAACTGGCAGCTGGCACCGCCCATCGGGCCCGCCACCGACCTGTGGGCCCTCGGCGCGCTGCTGTACCGCGCGGTGCAGGGCCATGCCCCGTACCCCGAAGAGAGCGCCATCGAGCTGGTGCAGCTCGTCTGCGCCGAGCCGCCCGCCTTCGCCGAGGAGTGCGGACCGCTGCGTCCGGTCGTGGAGTCGCTGCTGCGTCAGGACCCCACCGAGCGGCCGGACTTCGAGGAGCTGCGTGGCTGGCTGCGCTCGCTCGTACGGTCCGCGCCCGAGCCGGAGGCCGGTCTGGATGTCGTACCGCTCCCGGCGGACGAGACCCGGCTGCCGATCGTGCGCCGCCGGGGAGAGCTGGTGCGCAGGCGCCGCGGGCGTGGCCGTGACCTGGGCGGGCGCCACCGCCACAAGAAGGGCAAGGAGCGCAAGGAGAAGGGCGGCCGGTCCGGCCTCGACGAGCGACGGCGGTACGAGCACGAGAACGAGCACGCGCTCGGGGCCGACGCGCCCCACGAGCGTACGGAACGACTGGACCGGCTGCTGGACGGGCCGGAGCGGTCGGCCGGGCCGGAGCGGCGCGACAGGGCGGACAGGTTCGACGGGTCGGGCGGATTCGACGGCGCGGACCGGTTCGACAGTGCGGACCGGTTCGACAGTGCGGACCGGTTCGACAGTGCGGACCGGTTCGACAGGGCCGGGAAGAGCCCTGGCCGCGGCCCCCGTTCCCTCGGCCGCAATCTGCTGATCCTGATTCTGCTGTTGCTCGTGGCGGCCGTCGTCTACGCCGTGATGTTCCTGCCCAAGGCGAATACGCAGCAGCAGGGCCAGAGCGTCGGTGAGGCGAGCCCCGGCTCGTCCGCCGCGCCGCAATCGCCGGGTCCGGGCAGCTCCGGTTCGACCCCGTCCAATGGCTCGGCGCCCCAGACCTCGGGTCCCGGCGTCGATCTCGCCGACGGCTATGCCCTGCGCACGGACTCCGAGGGCTTCCGGATCGCGGTCGACAAGGGCTGGCAGCGGCGCCCCATCAACGACAGCGGGCAAGTCCGCTATGTCGGGGGCGACTTCACGCTGATCGTCGTTCCCGGCCGGGACAGCGTGGCGGAGAACGGCGGCGACCCGATCGCCTATCAGCGCGACAAGGAGCGGGAACTCCAGCCGTTCCGGGACTCGTCCTGGTCCAGCGCCTCCGGCGTACGCCGGATCGACGTGGGCCGGCAGGCCATGGCGGAGGGTCAGTACACCTGGCAGGACAGCAGCGGGCGCGACGTGTTCGTACGGAACCTCGCGATGATCGTCGACGGCCGGTACCACATCATCCAGGTCATCGGCCCGGACGGACAGCGGGACAAGGTCGACGAGATCTACCAGCAGGCGACCGGTGCCTACCGGGTTACCGGCTGAGCGTCAGGCATGAGGCATGAGACATGGCGCGAGGCATGACGGCATGAGGCACATGAATCCCAACTCGTGCCCCGTACAACGCTGGTCACGCATCACAGTGCGGTTTCCGTGAGCGACCCGAGGTTCCGCCCCGTATGCCCCCTCCGTAATCTGTGACCCCAAGGAACGGGGCTGGGACGTGGAGCAAACACAGAGCACGGGAACGGACTCGGGCGGGAACGCGGTGGGCGCGGGGCCGCTGCTCGCCGGGCGTTACCGGCTGGCGGAGTCCATCGGCAGCGGCGGCATGGGCAAGGTGTGGCGGGCACATGACGAGGTGCTCCACCGGGTCGTCGCCATCAAGGAGTTGACCGCAGGACGTTATGTTTCCGAGGCCGACCGGGCCGTACTGCACCAGCGGACCCAGAAGGAGGCGCGGGCCGCCGCCCGGATCAGCCACCCGGCTGTCGTCACCGTCCACGATGTGCTGGAGCACGACGGCCGGCCGTGGATCGTCATGCAGTACGTCGACGGTCCTTCCCTCGCCGACGCCGTGAAGGAGTCCGGCCGGATCGATCACCGCGAGGCGGCCAGGATCGGTCTCGCGGTCCTCGGCGCGCTGCGCGCCGCGCACGCGGCCGGGGTGCTGCACCGCGATGTGAAGCCCGGCAATGTCCTGCTCGCGCGCGACGGCCGGGTGCTGCTCACCGACTTCGGGATCGCGGCGATAGAGGGCGACTCGACCATCACCAGGACCGGTGAACTCATCGGGTCCATCGACTATCTGGCGCCCGAGCGGGTACGGGGCGGCGATCCCGGCCCCGCCTCCGACCTCTGGTCGCTCGGGGTGACGCTCTATACGGCGGTGCAGGGGGTCTCGCCGTTCCGCCGGAGTTCACCGCTGTCCACCATGCAGGCCGTGGTGACGGACGAGCCCGACCACCCCGATCACGCGGGCCCGCTCGCGCCCGTGATCGCCGGGCTGCTGCGCAAGGACCCGGACGGGCGGCCCGGGGCGGAGCGGAGCGAGCACATGCTGCGCGAGGTGGCGGAGGGGCGGACGGCCGCCGGGGCGGAGGAGCAGGAGCCGACGCGTCATCTGCCGTACGGGGAGCGGCAGTCGGCCGCCGCGCAACCGCAGCCCGCCGGACCGCCCTTCGCACCCGCAGGGACCGGCCCCGCGACCGTTCCCGCCACCGGCCCCGTGCCTGGCCCGACACCGAGCTCCCCGACCGTTCCCGCGCCACAGGCCCCGCCCTCGGGCCCCGGCCGCCGGAACCGTTGGCGTACGACGCTCGTGGCCGTGGTCGTCGCGGCCGTCCTCGGCGGCGGCGCCGGCTTCGCCGCCCTGAAGTACGCCGACGACGGTGCCCCCACCGACAACGCGGGTGGTCAGTCCGCGAACGACGCTCCGGCAGACGACACTACGGCGGGCGACGGTCCGGCGGGCGGTCCGACGGACGGTACGACGGAAGGCGCCACGGCCGACGGTACGGCGGGTGAGGGAGACGCCGGCAGCGGGACCACGCCCGAGGGCTGGACCCGTGTCGAGGCCGAGGAGGGCTTCAGCCTCAACGTCCCCCAGGGCTGGGAACGCCAGGTGAGCGGCGACCAGATCGACTACACCCCGGACAACGGCCGTCATCTCATACGGATCAGCGTCGGCACGCCCGACTTCGACACTCCGTACGCGCACATGCTGAGCATGGAGAAGTCCGTCCAGAACTTCCCGGAGTACGCCCGGCTCCAGCTGGCCCCGAACAACTACCGGGACAAGGCGAAGGCCGCCCTCTGGGAGTTCACCTGGACCGAGAAGACCGGGAACCCCGGCAAGCGGCACGCGATCGACCAGATCTACTACTCGGACGACAGCGGTACGGAGTACGCGATCTACATGGCCGGTCCCGAGGAGGACTGGGCGACGACGCGCAAGCAGTTCGACGCCGTACTGCGCAGCTGGCAGGCGCCGGCGACCGATACCGGCCAGTGATACGGCGTCGCGAGCGCGGCCGTACTTCGTGAGGATGCGTACATGAACAACGACGGGGGACGGGTGAACGAGCCCACCAGTTACGAACTCAGGCCGCCGGGCGCGCCGCAGGTGCCGCCACAGAACGCCGGGCCGGGGGGCACCGGATATCCGCCCACGCAGGCCGGGTACGCACCGCAGGCTCCCGCCCCCGCGCAGGCCCCCGCGCAGGCCCCCGCGGGGGCTTCCACCGCCGATCCGGCCGCCAGGCGCGTGCTCGGCGGCCGCTACCGGCTGGTCTCCCGGCTCGGACACGGCGGGATGGGCACGGTCTGGCTGGCGCACGACGAGGTCGTGGACCGCGAAGTGGCGATCAAGGAGCCGCGGGTCCCGGACAATGTGGGCGAGCGCGACCGGGACCGCGTGTATCTGCGGATGCAGCGAGAGGCCCGCGCCGCCGCCAAGATCGAGCACCCGGCCGTCGTCACCATGCACGATGTGGTGATCGAGGACGCCAAGCCATGGATCGTGATGGAGCTGGTGCGCGGTCAGTCGCTCGCCGACCGGCTCCAGGAGGGCACGCTCGACCCGCGCGAGGCGGCGCGTATCGGTCTCGCCGTACTGGACGCGCTCACGGCCGCCCATGAGAAGGGCGTACTGCACCGTGACGTCAAGCCGGACAATGTGCTCCTCGGGCGCGGCGACCGGGTCGTCCTCAGCGACTTCGGGATCGCCCAGGTCGAGGGCGAGCAGGGGCTGACGGAGACCGGCGCGTTCGTCGGCTCGCCCGAGTTCATCGCGCCCGAGCGGGTGCTCGGCCGGCAGCCGGGGCCGGAGTCGGACCTGTGGTCGCTGGGCGTGGTGCTGTACGCGGCGGTCGAGGGCGTGTCGCCGTACCGCCGCTCCCACGTCCCCGCCACGCTCCAGGCCGTGCTGTCCGCGGAGCCGCAGATGCCCGCGCGCGGCTCGGGGGCGTTCGGCACGCTCGTGATGCGGCTGCTGCGCAAGGACCCGGCGGCGCGGCCGGACGCGGCGGAGATCCGGGCGGTCCTGGAGTCGGTGGCGCGTCCGCCGGCCGCCACCCGGCCGTACTCCGGACCCGGACTCGGACCCGGCCCCGAGCACGCTTCCACGGGCCTCGGCGGATGGGTTCCCCCGGTCCTCCAGCGGAGCCGCCCGGCGCGGTACGGCCTGGGCGCGGGCGTGCTGGCCGTGGCCGTCGCCCTCGTACTGATCTTCGTCAACCCGTTCGGCGGCGGCGGGCTCCCCGAGGGCTGGGGGATCCGTCCGGAGAACGAGATCCTCCGCGCGAAGGTCGGGGTCCCCAACGACTACCGGCGCGAGCAGCGGACCGATGACACCGGCGTCACCTACAACGACCCCAGCGGGGTCTTCCTCATCTTCTTCGAGCGGAACCAGAAGCTGCCGGACAACGATCTCCTGGAGCCGAAGGCGGACGTCTGGAAGGCGCACTACGAGCGCGGTGGTGTGAACGGTACGGAGATCAAGGACGCCAAGGTCACCAGCAAGGATGTCGAGCACCAGGGCAAGCCGGGCTTCGAGATGGTCGTCGACTACACCGACTACAGCGATTCGGACGACTTCCCCGTCCGCCACCGCTGGCACGAACTCGTCATCCCCGGCAAGGACGACTCCTATCTGCGGCTGCGGGTGGCCATGCCCGCCGAGGGTGCGGCGGTGAAGGACGGTGAGGAGCTGTACGCGACGGTCGCCGACCAGCTGGACCTCGGGCAGTCATAGCGGCCCCGGGCAGTCGTAACGACGGGATACCGCGCTCGCCAAGCCGCCCCGGGCCGCCGTGAACCGCTGATCAGGGGTTATGTGCCAGTGATCGCTGGCGCGATATGAGCGCCCGGTGAAAAGCTGTTACCGACGGGTATCCAAAGCCGGGATCGCGGCATACGCTCGCCATCATGACGGACTCGCAGGCCCCCGCCGCCACCCCCACCACCGACCACGGCGCCCCCGGGACCCTCGGCACCAACCCGGTGGCCGCCGCCCCGGCCGGTGTGCGCACCGCGGCCGATGTGGTCACCCCCGAGGTGGTCGTCCGGCTCAGCCGCGGCGTCGTCGGCTCCGGCCGTACCGCCAACCACGCGCCCTTCACCGGGGAGCGGCTGGCGGAGCTGCCCGAGTCCACGCCCGAGGACGTGGCGGCGGCCTTCGAGCGCGCCCGCGCGGCCCAGCCCCTGTGGGCGGCGCTGCCCGTCCGGCAGCGGGCCGCGGTGCTGCTCCGCTTCCACGATCTCCTGCTGGAACGCCAGGCCGAGGTGCTCGACCTGATCCAGCTGGAGACCGGCAAGGCCAGGCTGCACGCGCACGAAGAGGTCCAGGGGCTGGCCGTCGAAGCCCGGCACTACGGGCGGGCGGCGGGGTCGTATCTGCGGCCGAAGCGGCACACCGGCGTCGTACCGACCCTGACGAAGGTCACCGAGCTGCGTCAGCCGCGCGGGGTCATCGGCCAGATCGCGCCCTGGAACTACCCGTTGGAGCTGTCCGCGGGCGACGCGCTGCCCGCGTTCGTGGCGGGCAACGCCGTCGTGATGAAGCCCGACACCGAGACCGCCCTCACCGCGCTGTGGGCCCGCGATCTGCTGATCGAGGCCGGACTGCCGCCCGAGGTCTTCCTCGTCGTCCTCGGCGAGGGCCCGGTCATCGGCCCGGAGGTCGTCAGGCACGCCGATTACGTCTCCTTCACCGGCTCGACCCGTACCGGCCGCGAGGTCGCCAGGGGAGCCGCGGACCGGCTCGTCGGCGTCTCGCTCGAACTCGGCGGCAAGAACGCCATGCTGGTCCTCGCGGACGCCGATGTGGAGAAGGCGGCGCCGGGCGCGGTGCGCGCCTGCTTCTCCTCCGCCGGACAGCTCTGTATCTCCATCGAGCGGCTGTACGTCCACGACTCGGTCGCGGACGCGTTCCTGGAGCGGTTCGCCGCCCGTACGAAGGCCATGCGGCTCGGCAACTCCCTCGCGTACGGCGCCGACATGGGCTCCCTGGTGGGCGAACGCCAGCTGGAGACGGTCACCCGCCATGTCGAGGAGGCCGTCGCCAAGGGCGCCACGGTCCTCGCGGGCGGGGTCGCGCGTCCCGACATCGGGCCGCTCTTCTACGAGCCGACCATCCTGGACGGGGTCGACGCGCCGATGGCGGTGTGCGCGGAGGAGACCTTCGGGCCGGTCGTCTCCGTCTACCGGTTCAGCGACGAGGACGAGGTGATCGGCCTCGCCAACGCCACGCCGTACGGCCTCAACGCGAGCGTGTGGACGAAGGACTCCCGGCGCGGCCACGCGATCGCGGCCCGGCTGCGTACCGGCACGGTCAACATCAACGAGGGTTACGCGCCGGCGTACGGCAGCGTGCGGTCGCCGATGGGCGGCATGAAGGACTCCGGTCTCGGCCGGCGGCACGGCGCCGAGGGGATCCTCAAGTTCACCGAGGCCCAGACGGTCGCGCAGCAGCGGATCCTGCCCATGGCGCCGTCCTTCGGGATGGACGACGAGAGGCACGCGGCCCTCATGAGCCACAGTCTGCGGATCATGAAGGCGCTGCGGCTGCGGTAGTTGGTGACGCGCCAGTTCAGCACACGGTAGTTCTCGACGAGGAGAGCCAGTGGCACAGGACAGCCATGCGGACGACTACGACGTGATCGTCGTCGGCTCCGGCTTCGGCGGCTCGGTCTCCGCGCTGCGGCTGACCGAGAAGGGGTACCGCGTCGGCGTCCTGGAGGCGGGCCGCCGCTTCACCCGCGCCACCCTCCCCAAGAACTCCTGGGACCTCAAGAACTATCTGTGGGCCCCCGCCCTCGGGCTGTACGGCATCCAGCGCGTCCATCTCCTCGGCAATGTGATGGTGCTGGCGGGCGCCGGGGTCGGCGGCGGCTCCCTCAACTACGCCAACACGCTGTACGTACCGCCCGCCGCGTTCTTCGACGACCCGCAGTGGGCGTCCATCACCGACTGGCAGCAGGAGCTGAAGCCCTACTACGACCAGGCGCGGCGCATGCTCGGCGTACGGCTCAATCCGACCATGACCCCCTCGGACGTCCATCTGAAGGCGGCTGCCGAGGCGATGGGCGTCGGCGAGAGCTTCCGTCTCGCGCCGGTCGGGGTCTTCTTCGGGGACGGCCAGGACGCGGACGGTACGGCGAAGACCCGGCCCGGGGCGGCCGTGGACGACCCGTACTTCGGCGGGGCGGGACCCTCCCGCAACGCCTGCCGGGAGTGTGGCGAGTGCATGACGGGCTGCCGGCACGGCGCCAAGAACACCCTCAACGAGAACTATCTGTATCTGGCCGAGCGCGCCGGGGCGGTCGTCCGTCCGATGACCTCGGTGGTCGCGGTGACGGAGGACAGGGAGGGCGGCTTCCGCGTCACGACGGTACCGACCCAGGTGCGCGGGAAGGGCCGCCAGAAGGGCCGGGCGCGCGTCCTGCGAGCCCGCCGGGTCGTGATCGCCGCCGGTACGTACGGCACGCAGACCCTGCTGCACACCATGCGGGACCGCGGACTGCTGCCGCGCCTCTCGGCGCGGCTCGGCGAGCTGACCCGTAGCAACTCCGAGGCCCTGGTGGGCGCGCAGACCGACGACCGGCGCTACCGCGCGCGGCACGGCGCGGCGAGGGCGGACTTCACCCGGGGCGTCGCCATCACGTCCTCGATCCATCCGAACGACACCACCCATATCGAGCCGGTGCGCTACGGCAAGGGCTCCAACGCGATTGGCGCGCTGTCGATCTTCCAGGTGCCGCGGAGCGAGCGGCGGGTGCGGAGCTGGCTCGGGAACGCGGCCAGACACCCCCTGCTGGTGCTCCGTTCGCTCTCCAACCGCCGCTGGTCGGAGCGGACCATCATCGGCCTCGTCATGCAGTCGCTGGACAACTCCCTGACGACCTACCGGAAACCGGGCGGCGTGGGAAAGGGACTGCTCACCGCGCGCCAGGGGCACGGCGCCCCCAACCCGAAGCAGATACCGGAGGCGATCCGGGCCGCGACGCTGATCGCGGAGGAGATCAACGGCTTCGCGGGCAGCAATGTGGGCGAGCTGATGGGTACGCCGCTGACCGCGCACTTCCTGGGCGGCTGCGTCATCGGGGCCTCGGCGGAGGAGGGTGTGATCGACCCGTACCACCGGCTGTACGGGCACCCCGGCATCTCGGTGGTCGACGGCTCGGCGGTCTCGGCGAACCTGGGGGTGAACCCGTCCCTGACGATCACGGCCCAGGCCGAACGCGCGATGTCGTTCTGGCCGAACAAGGGCGAGCCCGACCCCCGTCCCGAGCAGGGCGCCGCGTACGTCCGACAGGACCCGGTGGCGCCGGTGTCCCCGGCGGTGCCGGAGGAGGCGTTCGGGGCGCTGAGGCTGCCGTTCGTGGCGATGCCGAAGGTCCCGCCGAAGCGGGCGTGACGGCGGGCGCGGAGACAGCGAGGCGCTGCACCCCCCTCCGAGTGCAGCGCCTCCCTGAGCCTCTGTGCGTCGTGTCGCGCGTTACGCGGCGGCGTCGCTCCTGCGGCGCTTCATCGCGAACATCACACCGGCGCCCGCGACGATGGCGATGCCCCCGGCCATGCCGATGACGGGAACGACCGAGGAGGATCCGGTCTCGGCGAGGTGCCCCTGCGGCTTGATCTCCGTGTTGCCGGCCGGCTTGGCGGGGAGGGGCTTCTTGCCACCCTCCTGCGGCTTGGCCTCGTTCGGGTCGCCCGGGTCCGTACCGGCGGCGACGATGTCGAACTCGTAGAACGACTCGTCGTCCGAGTAGACGCAGTTGCCCTCGTCGTTGGCGTAGACACCGATGCTGACGGCGTAACCGAGCCCGGCCGGGGCGGACTTGGCCACGCTCAGCCGCAGGTCGACGGAGAACGACTCCTTCGCCTTGACGCCCGTGTAGCCGAGGTAGCCGGCGCCCGCGTCGTTGTCGTCCAGGGAGATGGGGGTCCAGACGCCGGACTCGGGGTCCTTGTACTGGAGGGTGAGATGGCCGGTGCTCGGGTCCCAGGCCTTCTCGTCGATCTGGAACGCGAAGACACCGAGGTCGACGCGCTCGTAGTCGTTCTTGCCCTTGTTCGTGACGTTGAGCTTGAAGGAGTGGAAGCCGCTGCCCGCGACGATGCGCTCCGGCAGCCCGGAAAGGCTGGTCTGGAGCTGGTCGTCGTAGATGCCCTCTTCGGTGTCGACGCATTCGACCGGGCCGTCGCTCGGCTCGGTCGTGGGCTTCGTCGTCGAGCCGGACGACGCGGGCGCGGGCTCGGAGGGCTTCGTACCCTCCGGCTCGGACAGTTCCGTTCCGGGCGCGGGGGCCTCCTCGGAGGACTGCGGAGCCTTCTCCTCGCCCGCCTTGCCCTCCTCGCCGGCCTTGCCCTCCTCGGGCGCCTCGCCCGTGGCGGGCGGGGTCACGCTCGCCTCGGTGGTCTCCGGCGCGGCGGGCTCGGTGGATTCGGGCGCCTCGCTCGCGGCGGGCGGCGGGCTGTTCTCACCGTCGGTCGCGAACGCGGCAGGGGCGGAAAAGAAGGCGGCAGGGGCTATGACAGCGGTCGCGGCGGCGACGGCCATGGCGCGGCGGAGCTTCATGAAGACCTCAGCGAAGTACGGCACACCGCCGGGGCGGTGTGAAGTCGTGGGGCCCTCCCAGGAGTGGGGTTCACGGGTGAGGCCGTTGATTTCGCAAGCAAGACCCGTGACATGCGGGAATGGTTGCCGCGTTCTTCACAGAATCTTTAGGTGGCCTGTGTCACACGGATATGACCGGTCCATGACCCGTCGGAAGGACGACGAAGGGCGGTCGGTTCCGGGCGTCCCCGGAACCGACCGCCCATGGGTGACCGGGCTGCTGTCCCCTGCCGACCGGTCACGAACGCCGGGGCGAGGTCCCACGACGCACCTGCGGTACGTCGCACGCCCCGGCGGAGCCACGCGTGGTTTTCCTCTGCTTTTCCTGCATGCTCGCCGCCCCTGGCTGGGCACGGACGCACGGTCCAACGAAGGCTCGCGGGACCCGGTCACGCGCCGTACGGGTGAGAGCGGCACCCGAACTCAGATACGGCGGTGCCCCGGACGCGGCCCGGCTCAGACCCGGCCCCGGCTCAGCTCCAGCAGGGTCATCGCCAGCGCCGTCCCCGGTTTGCCGAGGGCTTCGCGGTAGCGGCCGAGGATCTCCATCTCGCGGGAGAGATTGACCCGGCGGCCACCGGAGGTGATCCGGGCGTCCTGGATGACGGCCGAGACCGCCATCCGTTCCTGGACGAGACCGATGATCCGGTCGTCGAGTGTGTTGACGCGTTCGCGCGCGTCTCCGATGAGTGCGGCGGCCTCTTCGGTACGGGCGCCGGTGTTCTCCGTGACAGTCATGTCGGGCATGTCGGGGTTCCTTCTCGGGGGATGAACGGCCCCGGCGGCCACAGGGCCCCGAACGCGACAGACGCCCCGGGCCTTGTCGGCCCGGGGCGCCTGGGAAGTCGCTTGTCAGCTCAAGCAGCACGACCATGGCAGCCGGACGGGCCGGTGCCATAGGTAAAGACGAAGGTCAGCTGCGTGTGCATACGGACAGTATGGACCCGGCGCACCCGCGCGGGGCAAAGCGGGTTCGGATGGTGAGACGAATCGTCGTCCCCGAGCCGTCACCGTCCCCCGTTAGAATCGAAGACAACCAGACCTCATATACATCACGCCGGAAGGCCGCCCCCCGTGCCAGCAGCACCCCCCGCCGCCGCTCCCGACGTCGTACTCGTCGTCGACTTCGGCGCGCAGTACGCCCAGCTCATCGCCCGCCGCGTCCGCGAGGCACGGGTCTACAGCGAGATCGTCCCGTCCTCGATGCCGGTGGCCGAGATGCTGGCGAAGAACCCCCGGGCGATCATCCTCTCCGGCGGCCCGTCCTCCGTGTACGCGGACAACGCCCCGAGCGTCGACCGCGCGCTCTTCGAGGCCGGCGTCCCCGTCTTCGGCATGTGCTACGGCTTCCAGCTGATGGCGACCTCGCTCGGCGGGACCGTCGACAACACGGGTGCGCGGGAGTACGGCCGTACGGAGCTGCGGGTCTCCAAGACCGGCTCCACCCTCTTCGAGGGCACCCCGGCCGAGCAGTCCGTCTGGATGTCGCACGGCGACGCCTGCTCCGCCGCGCCCGCCGGGTTCACCGTCACGGCCTCCACCGATGTCGTACCCGTCGCCGCGTTCGAGAACGACGAGAAGAAGCTGTACGGGGTGCAGCACCACCCCGAGGTCATGCACTCCACCTACGGCCAGCAGGTCCTGGAGCACTTCCTCTACCGCGGCGCCGGTATCGAGCCGACCTGGACCACCGCCAATGTGGTGGACGAGCAGGTCGCCCTCATCCGTGAGCAGGTCGGCACCAAGCGCGCCATCTGCGGGCTGTCGGGCGGGGTGGACTCGGCCGTGGCCGCCGCCCTCGTCCAGAAGGCCATCGGCCCCCAGCTGACCTGTGTGTATGTCGACCACGGGCTGATGCGCAAGGGCGAGACCGAGCAGGTCGAGAAGGACTTCGTCGCCGCCACGGGCGTACAGCTCAGGGTCGTCGACGCCGAGGAGCGCTTCCTCACCGCGCTCGCCGGGGTCTCCGACCCCGAGCAGAAGCGGAAGATCATCGGCCGTGAGTTCATCCGGGTCTTCGAGCAGGCGCAGGCCGAGATCGTCGCCGAGGCGGGCGCGGAGGGCGAGGACGTCGCGTTCCTCGTGCAGGGCACGCTGTACCCGGACGTGGTCGAGTCCGGCGGCGGCACCGGCACCGCCAACATCAAGTCGCACCACAATGTCGGCGGGCTCCCCGACGACATCGAGTTCGAGCTCGTCGAGCCGCTGCGCAAGCTGTTCAAGGACGAGGTCAGGATGGTCGGCCAGGAGTTGGGGCTGCCGGACGAGATCGTCCAGCGCCAGCCCTTCCCCGGCCCCGGCCTCGGTATCCGGATCGTCGGCGAGGTCACGCGCGAGCGGCTCGACCTGCTGCGCGAGGCCGACGCGATCGCCCGCGAGGAGCTGACCGCGGCCGGGCTCGACCGGGACATCTGGCAGTGCCCGGTGGTCCTCCTCGCGGATGTGCGGTCCGTGGGGGTGCAGGGCGACGGGCGTACGTACGGTCATCCGATCGTGCTCAGGCCCGTCTCGTCCGAGGACGCGATGACCGCCGACTGGACGCGCATGCCGTACGACGTGCTGGCGCGGATCTCCACGCGGATCACCAACGAGGTCGCGGAGGTCAACCGCGTGGTCCTCGATGTGACGAGCAAGCCGCCAGGCACCATCGAGTGGGAGTGACGGGCTCCGAGCGGGAGTGACGGGCTTCGCGCCTCCAGCGTCAACACCGTAACGCTGTTGTCACCCGTCCGGACCGCCTCTACGGCGCGCGGGTTGCCCTCCGTGCGGCAGAATTCCCTTGCGTTGCAAGGAAGTTCGGTGGACGGGGCGGGGAAGGCGGCGTTCGGCGTGGCGGTGCAAGAGGCGAGGCAGGGCGCGCACGGCGGGGGCTGTACGTGCGGGGACTGCCCGCACGGAGCGCGGGAGGGGCACCGGCGGGCGGTGGCCGCGTTCCTGGTGAAGCGGGACGAACTGGCCGCCGGGCAGGGGCTGCCCGCCGCGGTGGCGCACTCGGCGGGGGCCTCCCGCCAGTGGGTCTCCGACGAACTCACCCAGTCCGCCAACGCGGTGGCCGACCGCAGCCGTGAGGCGGGCGACGCCTGGCTGCACGCCGTGTGGCGCCGCACGCTGCTGGTGGTGTGGGGCGGGGTCGCCCTGCTCGCGCTGGTGCAGTCCGCGACCGCGATAGGGGCCGGCTGGACGCTCGCGCGTACGGCCGGGCTGCTCGCCGCCCTCGTCGTCGCCGGGCTGCTGACCGCGGCCGCCCGGCTGCACCGGAGCCGGGGCGGCCTGCTCGCGCCGCTGATCGGCGAGGACAACCGGCTGTCGACTTCACGGACCGTCGCCTCCGCCTGGGTCCTGCTCGCCGTCTTCTCCGTGCTCGTCCTCGCGCTCCAGCTGGCGGGCGCCTCCGGGCCCGACCGGCGCGACGAGCTGATCGCCGGCCTCGAACTGGCGCGGGGCGCGGGCCTGGTGACCGTACTGGCCGTGGTGTGCGCCATCGCCGTGGTCGTACGCCGGGTGGTGTCCGTACGGGTGCTGGGCCAGCGGCTCCAGAAGGTACGGGCCGAGCGGCCGCGGCTGGCCGATCTGCTCTGCGACGACGCCGGGCGCGGCAGCTTCACGGATGTGCAGTACACGCTGGTGAGCGCCGTCGCCGTGGTCTTCTCGGCGGTCCGGCTGGCCCGGCGGCCCGAGCAACTGCCCGATCTGCCCTGGGCACTGGCGCTGCTGGTCGCGGTCTCCGCCGCCACCTACTTCGCGGCGAAGTACGCGGAGGGCGGCCGGCCCGTCGTCCTGTCGGTGGTACGGGCCAGGGAGGCGGGCGATCTGGACGCCCCGATCCGTACCGGCGACGACATCGAGATCCGCGGGGCCGGGTTCGTACCGCCGGGCGCGGGCACCCCGGACCGGCTGGCCCGGATGGTCGTCAGGATCGGCGCGGTCCATGTCCATGTCCCGCTGGTGCCGGTCCCCGGCGGCTTCGCCAATCCGTCGGACACCTCGCTCACCGTGCCCGTACCGGTGGATGTGGAGCCGGGGCCCGTCGAGGTGCAGGTCGTGACGGCGGCCGGAATCGAGACCAACCGCGTGATCGTCGAGGTCATGGATTAACGGATTGGTTGACGCGTAGGTCCGCGTCGGGTGAACGGTCCGGTCAGGTATTGAACGGATCCGGCCGCCTGTGGTTCAAGCCCTGTCGTGGACTGGCCGATTCCGACACGCTGTTGGCTGGTTCACTGAGTGCCGGACGTGTCCTGACGCGTATGCAAGGACACGGCACGCGGGGACAGCCGCCCCCGCGGCAGCGGCGTGGGACAGGGAGAGGCGGACCGGCGATGACACATGGCTACCGGACGGACACCTATGGACGGCTCGCCGACGAGCGGACAGGGTGGCGCGAGAACGCCTCGCGCTACGCGCTCCTGCCGCTGCGGATCTTCCTCGGCGTCACCTTCATCTACGCGGGGATCGACAAACTGACCCAGAGCGGATTCTTCTCGGCGACCGGCGCGGGGTCCGTCGGCGAGATGATGCGGGCCGTCCGCGACAGCTCGGCCGTCCCCGCGCTGGTGGACCTGGCGCTCAAGAGCCCCTCGGGGTTCGGCTATGCCATCGCCCTCGGCGAACTCGCCGTGGGCCTGGGCACCCTGTTCGGGGTGCTCGCCCGGCTCGCCGCGTTCGGCGGCGCCCTGATCTCGCTGAGCCTGTGGCTGACGGTCAGCTGGCAGAGCACCCCGTACTACTACGGCAACGACCTCGCCTATCTCATGGCCTGGCTGCCGCTCGTGCTGGCCGGTGCGCCGGTGTTCTCGCTGGATGCCGTCCTCGGCGGCCGGCGACGGCGTATGCGGTAGTGCGTCCAGGCCGCCAGGGCCGCCAGACAGAGACCGTCCCAGACCACGACGAAGGACATGTACCACGGTGTGTGCCAGGCGCCGGCCGCGTCTCCCGCGTAGGTGACGGCCGCGCCCAGCACCGCCAGGCCCGCGACCAGCCGGCCCGGCCTGAATTCATGACGCAGCACGGGTCACCTCCACCTGGCCGAGGCCGACTTCGAGCCGCAGCTCCAGCGTGCCCGCCGGAGCGGACCCGGCGCGCGGCGACAGCGTGCGCTCGCGCGACTGGTCCGGGGAGATGTCCACATCGTTCGGCGGCTCCCCGGGGAGCCTGATGTCCCCCAGACCGGCCGTGGCATGCACCTTCACGGTCACTCCTTCCGGTACGACGGCCTTGAGCTGCCCGGCGCCCACCTCGGCGGACGTACGGACCGTCTGGCCCTCGGGGACGGCGAGGCCGGTCAGATCGAGGGTGCCGATGCCGGAGCCCAGTTTGTACCGGGGCTCCACGGACGCGACCGAAGCCGGGGTCCAGAGCGGGCGGCCCCACTCCGTGGTGATGTCCTTCGGCACCGCCGCGCTCGCCCCGAGCAGCCCGGCCGTGACCACCGCCAGGAGGATCGTGCCCAGGCCGGTACGGCCCAGGAAGCTGCTGACGACCAGCCCGAGACCGAAGACCGCGAGCGCGGCGGCCAGACCGATCTCCAGGCTCGTGCCGAACGGATGGCTGTCCCACGTCAGGCCGGTACCGAGCCCGCCCGCCAGCAGGGCGAACAGGAATACGGTGCCGCCGATCCCGCGCGGGCCCCGGGGGCGTGGCGTCCGTATCAGCAGCGGGGTCGCGCCGCCGCGCCGCTCCTGACGCTCCTCGGCGGCTTCCCGCGGGCCCCACAGATAGGCCGCCTCGGACGGGCGGCCCGTGGTGCCGTCCTTGACGATCGGGTCACGCCACCACGACGGGGTGCCGCCGGGCGTCGGTGGCGCCTTGGTCTCGGGGGGCGCCTCCGCCGCGGCGTGCGCCGTCGTGGAGGCGGGAGAGGCGCCGTCGGGCGCGGTGACGCGGCGGCGCTGCGACCAGACGGCCGAGCCCACGACCGCGACCGACAGCATCACGGCGAAGGAGAGCGTGTTGTCGTCGCCCAGCATGGACAGGAGCAGCCCGCAGCCGACCAGCGCGAGCAGCACGGCGATCAGCGACGAGCCGTCCACCCGGCCCGACAGCAGCCTGCGGAGCTCGTTCTCGTCCTCGCCCTCCAGCGGGATCAGCAGCCAGGCGAAGCCGTAGAAGATCAGCCCGATGCCGCCGGTGACGGTGAGCACCCCGATCACGATCCGGAAGATCACCGGATCGATGTCGCAGTACCGTCCCAGGCCGCCGCACACCCCGGCGACCACTTTCTGCCGGGAGCTGCGCCGCAGGTCCGGGGAGAGGGGACGGGACGACGCGGGGCCGGGGGCCGATGCCGGGGGCGGCGCGGCGGGCGGCGCGGGGGGCGGCTGGGTCATACGTCCATGGTGACGGCGCGCGGGCGCGGGCTCCAGCGGCCCCGACCCCGGTCTGTCCCTGATATTGGCCCAGGACACGCCCCTAGGTACCGCACCGGGTATCCCCGGGGCATCGCGAGGCGTCCCCATGTATCCCCAGGCATCTCCAGGCATCCCCCGAGGTATCAGGGTCGCCTCAGGGGCCCGACCCTGATGTCCCCGCACACCGCGCCATGTGACCATCGATGACATGCCAGCCGCCCCGCCACGCGCCGCGACCTCACCCTCCCGCGCCCCTCTGCCCGAGGAACAGGCCCCGCGCAAGCTCTACCGCAGCGCGGACGGCCGGATGCTGGGCGGTGTCGCGCGCGGGCTGGCCGGGCATCTCGGGCTGCCGGTCGTCTGGGTGCGGCTGGTCTTCCTCGGCCTCTTCTTCGCCCAGGGCCTCGGCGCGCTGCTCTACGCCGTCTTCTGGATCGTCGTCCCGCTCGGTGTCGGCGGTACGACGGCCGAACCGCGCTCCCTCTTCGAGACCAGCCCGGACGGCCGGCGCCGCCTCCGCAAACCCGACCGGGGCCAGATCTTCGCGCTCATCGCGCTGCTGATCGGCGCGTCCGTCTTCGTCGGCAACGTCAATCTGGGCCGCAGCCAGGCCGACCGCTACATCTGGCCCACCCTGCTGATCGGCGCGGGTGTCGTCCTGGTCTGGCGACAGGCGGACAACGCCCGCCGCGCCCGCTGGACCGAGGTCGGCAGACGCCGCCGGATCTTCCAGCTCGCCCGCGGCCTCGCGGGCGTCGCGCTGGTCGGCCTCGGGCTGGCCGTCTTCATGGTGGTGCGCGGCGCGGCGGCCCAGCTCGGCAACGTACTGACCGGGGCGATCGCGGTCGTGGCCGGGGTCGCCCTGCTCGCCGGGCCCTGGCTCGTACGGATGACGCAGGACCTCTCCGAGGAGCGGCTGATGCGTATACGCGCGCAGGAACGGGCTGAGGTCGCCGCGCACGTCCATGACTCCGTGCTGCACACCCTCACGCTCATCCAGCGCAACGCCGACGACGGCGGCGAGGTCCGCCGGCTCGCCCGCGCCCAGGAGCGGGAGCTGCGCGCCTGGCTCTACAAACCCGAGGGCACGGGAAAGGACGAGGAGGACGAACCCACCACCCTCGCCGAGGCGGTGAAGCGCACGGCGGCGGAGGTGGAGGACTACCACGGGGTCCCGATCGAGGTCGTGGTCGTGGGCGACTGCCCGCTCGACGAGAAGCTGGCCGCGCAGATGCAGGCCGCGCGCGAGGCGATGGTCAACGCCGCCAAGTACGGTGGCGAGGGCGGCGCCGTCCAGGTCTTCGCGGAGGTGGAGGGCCGTACGGTCTTCCTCTCCGTACGGGACCGAGGCCCCGGCTTCGACCTGGACGCGGTGCCGGACGACCGGATGGGCGTACGGGAATCGATCATCGGCCGGATGCAGCGCAACGGCGGTACGGCGCGGCTGCGTTCGGTGCCGGGCAACGGCACGGAGGTCGAGCTGGAGATGGAACGGGCAGACTGAGGTCGGGACGGGTGACCGTGGCGGTGGCCGGGGCTGATCCGAGCGGTCCGGATCAGCGGTCCGCGGCAGCAGCGACGAACGACAAGGGCGAGGGGCAGAGACCATGAGCGAGGGCGCACAGGCCGGGGCCACCGGTGCGGAGAGCGGCGGCCCGGCGGGGGACGGCCGGCGCGTACGGGTCGTGCTCGTCGACGACCACCGGATGTTCCGTACCGGAGTGCAGGCCGAGATCGGCCGTACGGAGGAGACGGGCGTCGAGGTCGTCGGGGAGGCCGCCGATGTCGACCAGGCGGTCACCGTCATCACGGCGACCCGGCCCGAGGTCGTGCTCCTCGATGTCCACCTCCCGGGCGGCGGCGGTGTGGAGGTGCTGCGCCGCTGCGCGCCGCTGATGGGGGCGGGCGAGCATCCGGTGCGCTTCCTGGCGCTGTCGGTCTCGGACGCGGCCGAGGATGTGATCGGCGTGATCAGGGGCGGCGCCCGCGGCTATGTCACCAAGACGATCACCGGCTCGGACCTGGTCGACTCGATCTTCCGGGTGCAGGAGGGCGACGCGGTCTTCTCGCCCCGGCTGGCCGGCTTCGTCCTGGACGCCTTCGCCTCGACGGACGCGCCGCCGGTGGACGAGGATCTGGACCGGCTGACCCAGCGCGAGCGCGAGGTGCTGCGGCTCATCGCGCGCGGGTACGCGTACAAGGAGATCGCCAAGCAGCTCTTCATCTCGGTGAAGACCGTGGAATCCCATGTCTCGGCGGTGCTGAGGAAGCTCCAGCTCTCCAACCGGCACGAACTGACGCGCTGGGCGACGGCGCGCAGGCTGGTCTGAGGCGCTGGTCCGAGGCGCTGGTCCGAGGCGTTGGTTCGCGGCGCTGGTCCGAGACGCGTCGCCGTCCGGTCTACGAGCAGTGCCACTCGGTGACGTACGTCCGGTCCCGGTGCTCCATCACGCCGCGGATGCACTCGCCAGGCGCGGTGTCGAGCCTGCTGGTCAGCTCGGCGCGGCCGTGCCAGGTCTGCTGGGTGCCGAGCCAGCCGGGGAACGCGGTGATCCGGTCGTCCTTGCGCTGGTAGCCGAGGCGTACGGCGACATCGGGGTGGCCCTTGTACTGGGCGTAGCGCACGGTGAACGGTCCCGCGCCGCCCACCGGGCCCTCGATACAGAGCCGGCCGCCGGAGAGATCGCCGCACCCACGGGGCGTAAGGCCGACAGGCGCCAGAACGAGAAGGGCGCCGACGCTGAGAACCGTTCCTCTGACGGCGATGGCTCGTCTCACGGCTCCCCCTTCAGGGCAGACGGGATGCTGCGCTCATCGTCACCCGGGGAGGTGCAACCGGCACTCCGGTGTGGGCCGTTCGGCGATGCCGGAGTTGCGCGCCTGGCCTGCATGGGCCGGTCGGCGCTCGTACGTACGGCGGCCGGCGCTCCTACACCGGCCGGCTGGCGCCGGCGAACGGCATCTGGTCGATCGGCGCCAGCCGGACCGCCGAGCCCGGCCGGGGGGCGTGGATCATCTGCCCGCCGCCGACATAGATCCCGACATGGCTGATGCCGGAGAAGAAGAACACCAGGTCGCCGGGGGCGAGATCGCCGCGTGAGACCCGCTGTCCCGTGTTGATCTGCGTGTAGGTGGTACGGGGGAGGGCGACGCCCGCGGAGCGCCAGGCGGCCTGGGAGAGCCCGGAGCAGTCGAAGGCACCGGGCCCGGTCGCGCCCCACACGTACGGCTTGCCGAGCGCCCCGTAGGCGTACGCGACGGCCGCGGCGGCACGGGCGTTCGGCGCGCGCACCGCGCCCCGAGCCATCGACGCGGCGCCCTGGGCCCCGCCGTCCTGCTGCCGGTCGTACTGGGCGCGCTGTGGCGCGGTGAGCCGGTCCAGCAGCCGCTGGGCGGAGCCGATCTTCTCCTGGACGGCGGACTTGTGCCGGGCCAGTTCGGACTGGGAGGCCTTCAGCTCCGTGAGCCGGCCGTCGGCCCGGACGCGCAGTTCGGCGATGCGGGCGAGTTCCTTGCGGATGGCGGTGATCCTGGCGGCCTGGCGGGAACCGGCCCGTTCGGCGAGCGAGGCCCCTTCCAGGTACTCCTCGGGCGAGGAGCTGAGCGCGAGCTGTACGGCGGGGTCGAGGCCGCCGGCGCGGTACTGCGCGGAGGCGATCGAACCGAGCGCGTTGCGCGAGCTGTTGAGCCGTTCCGTCCTGCGCGTGGCCTCGTCCCGCAGCCGCGTGAGCGCGGTACGGGTCTTGTCCGCCTTCACCTTCGTCCCGTTGTACCGCTCGGTGGCGCTCTCGGCCTGCTCGTACAACGCGTCGACCTTCGCCTTGACCTGCGCCGGGGTGAGCTGCGGCTCGGCGTGCGCGGGGCCGTCGAAGGCGGTGGCGGTCGCGGCCCCGGCGAGCGCGAGGGTGGCGGCGGTACGGCCGGCCTGGCCGGTGAGTGTGCGCTGTCTGGGCTTTCGGTGCGCTGCCACGGGGGTGGATCCTCTTCCCTAGTCGGTCACGGTGGGTCATGGCCGGTCGCCAGGAGAAGGACGCTAAGGCGCAAGGTCACAGTCCGGCCTCGGCATGGCCGGTATTGGCGAGAGGTGGCAGAACCGGGCCGTGTTGTGACCGGCGTGATCGCGACCTCGGAGCGCCTTTCCGTCCGGACCCGACCGATATCGGAACAGAGCCCCACCTCGCCGCTTGGTGCTGATATGGCCCTCGATAGGCTCCGGGCATGGACGTACTCATCAATGTCTTCGTCGCGCTCCACATCATCGGCATAGCCTCGCTGCTCGGCGGCTTTCTCACCCAGATGAAGTCGATGAGCACGGGGACGGCCCGTTTCAACAAGGCGATGCTGCACGGCGCGCTGACGATGCTCGTCACGGGAGTGGCCCTGGTGGGCCTCAACCAGGCCGACGACCAGACGGTGAACAACATCAAGGTCGGCATCAAGCTCGCGGTGCTGGTCGTGATCCTGGCCGTGGTGTACGTGAAGCGCGACGACGAGACGGCCCCGAAGCCGCTGTTCGGCGCGGTGGGCGGGCTGACGGTAGCCAACATCTTCATCGCCACGCTCTGGACCTGACACGGCCCCGGGGCCCGGTCCCGGGCCCCGGCTCCTGCGCGCCGCCCGCCGTTCTGTCAGGCGGGGCGGATGCTTCCGTAGATCGGCATGTAGTAGATCGACTCCTCGCGGACGTTCGCGCCCGGCTTGGGGGCGTGGATCATCATGCCGTCGCCGATGTAGATCCCGACGTGGCTGATGTCGTCGTAGAAGAAGACCAGGTCACCGGGGAGCAGATCCCCGGTCGCGACGCGCGTGCCGGCCTTCACCTGTTCCCAGGTGGTGCGCGGCAGCTCCACGCCCGCTTCCTTCCAGGCGGCCTGGGTCAGGCCCGAGCAGTCGTACGAGCTGGGGCCCGTGGCGCCCCAGACGTACGGCTTGCCTATCTGGGCGCGGGCGAAGGCGAGGACCTTGGCGGCCTTGGTGGCGTAGCTGCCGTCCGAGGCTCCGGTGCCGCCGCTCGTACCGGACCCGCCGCCCGTGCCCGTCCCCGTACCCGTACCTGAGCCGGTTCCTGAGCCCGAGGCGGTCCCTGAGTCCGAGCCCGTGCCGGTCGACGGGGCCTGGGCCTGCTGCTCCTTGCGCTTGCGCTCGGCCTCGGCCTTCGCGCGGGCCTCCACCTTCGCCTGGGCCTCCGCCTTGCGGCGGGCCTCCTCTTCCTTCTTGCGCTCCAGCGCGGCCAGCCGCGCCTTCTCCTCCGTGGTCAGCTTCGCCAGCAGCGCACGCGCCGCGCCGAGCTTCTGCTGCACGTTCTGCTTGCTGGTGCGCAGCGCGGCCTGCGAGGCGTTGAGCGACTCCAGGTCCTTCGACGCCTGCGCCCGCTTCTTCGCGGCGGCGGCCTGCTGTGTCTGGTAGTCGGTGAGGACGCCGCGCTGACGCTCCGTCAGCCGGTCCGTCACCTGCTTCTGCTCGAAGAACGCCTGCGGGCTGTCCGCGAACAGCAGGGCGGCGGTCGGGGTGACCGCGCCTTCCCGGTACTGCGCGGCCGCGAACGAGCCGAGCGTACGCCGGGCCTCGTTCAGCTTGTCCGCGCGCTTGGCGACCTCGTCGAGCACCCGGTCGACCGCGCGCTTCTGCTTCTGCGTGGCTTCTTTCGCCTTGTTGTACTTCTGTGTCTCGCTGCCGGCCTGGCGGTACAGATCGTCGACCTTCTTCTGTACCTCCTCCATGGACGGCTTCGGCTCGACGGGCGCGGCGCTCGCGCTCTGCGCCGAGAGCAACGTGACCGAGGCGAGCGCGGCTGTCGTGATCCCGACGGCGGGAGAGGCGGTACGTACTCCGCTGAGGCTGCGCGGCTTGCGATGCGACGCCAAGGTCGACATCTCCTTCCGTGGACCGCCTACCGGGTTAGCTGTCGGGTTCGGGCGGAACGGAAGGCTGCCCTACGGGCCTTGAGCGAAAGGCCCGATTCACCCCGGTTGTGCACTGTGGGTCCCCGGTTTCGAACTTCCTTGAGAAAAGTCCGAATTCGGCGTGGGCCGCCCGCTTGGCGTGGGTCGCCGTTGGGGGTACGGGCTGCCTGATCGAGCACGCTAGCCAAAGTGTGGTGCTGGTGTGAAGGTCGATGGCCGATATGCCCGATACATTTTCGTGACCATTTGCGCGTGCGATGTGTGAAACGGGCTGGTGGCGCCTGTTCGCCACGATGAGTGACCGAGGGGCCGCCTGTGGTGATGGTGACGGTCGCCGGGGAATGCGGCCGGGGAATGCGGCGGGGGAATGTGGCCGATGGGGCCGGGGAATCCCGAAGGCGGGCGCGGGGTGTCAGTGCGGCGGCCTAGACTCGGAAAGCGATGAGCAGCCTCTTTGACGATAGTTTCCTGGCGGACCTCCAGCCCTCCGGCGACGAGCATCCGCCGCCGCCCGAGGACGACGCGGAGCACGCACCGGAGCAGGTGCCCGACGACCTCTTCCAGGGTGCCTACGACGTGCCCCCGGCGCGGGACCAGTACCACCGCGACGGCGCCCCGCGCACGGTCGTGGACCCCGCCGCGCTGCTCGAAGGGCTGAACGAGGAGCAGCGCGCGGCGGTCGTGCACACCGGCTCGCCCCTGCTCATCGTGGCCGGGGCCGGCTCGGGCAAGACACGGGTGCTGACGCACCGGATCGCGTATCTGCTGGGCAGCCGCAGCGTCCACCCCGGTCAGATACTGGCGATCACGTTCACCAACAAGGCCGCGGGCGAGATGAAGGAGCGCGTCGGCCAGCTCGTCGGCCCGCGCGCCAACGCCATGTGGGTCATGACGTTCCACAGTGCCTGTGTACGGATCCTGCGGCGTGAGTCGAAGAGGCTCGGCTTCACCTCATCGTTCTCGATCTACGACGCCGCCGACTCGAAGCGTCTGATGGCCCTGGTCTGCCGCGATCTGGACCTCGACCCCAAGCGCTACCCGCCCAAGTCCTTCAGCGCCAAGATCTCGAATCTGAAGAACGAGCTGATCGACGAGGAGACCTTCGCCGACCAGGCCGCCGACGGCTTCGAGAAGATGCTCGCCGAGGCGTACCGGATGTACCAGGCGCGGCTGCGCGAGGCCAACGCGCTGGACTTCGACGACATCATCATGACGACCGTCCATCTGCTCCAGGCGTTCCCCGATGTCGCCGAGCACTACCGGCGGCGCTTCCGGCATGTCCTGGTGGATGAGTACCAGGACACCAACCACGCTCAGTACACGCTCGTACGCGAGCTGGTGGGCCCCTCCGGTGAGGAGCACGACCCGGCCGAGCTGTGTGTCGTCGGTGACGCCGACCAGTCGATCTACGCCTTCCGGGGCGCCACGATCCGTAACATCCTCCAGTTCGAGGAGGACTACCCGGACGCGACGACTATTTTGCTGGAGCAGAACTACCGCTCCACGCAGACGATCCTCAGCGCCGCCAACGCGGTCATCGAGCGGAACGAGAGCCGCCGGCCGAAGAATCTGTGGACGAAGGCCGGCGCGGGCGCCCAGATCACCGGCTACGTGGCGGACACGGAGCACGACGAGGCGCAGTTCGTCGCCGACGAGATCGACCGGCTGACGGACGCGGGCGAGGCCAAGGCGGGCGATGTCGCGGTCTTCTACCGTACGAACGCGCAGTCCCGTGTCTTCGAGGAGATCTTCATCCGGGTCGGCCTGCCCTACAAGGTCGTCGGGGGAGTGCGCTTCTACGAGCGCAAGGAGGTCCGCGATGTGCTGGCCTATCTGCGCGTCCTGGCCAACCCGGAGGACAACGTTCCGCTGCGCCGGATCCTCAATGTGCCCAAGCGCGGCATCGGGGACCGCGCGGAGGCGATGATCGACGCGCTCGCGCTGCGCGAGAAGATCACCTTCCCGCAGGCGCTGCGGCGGGTGGACGAGGCGTACGGAATGGCCGCCCGTTCGGCCAACGCCGTCAAGCGGTTCAACACGCTGATGGAGGAGCTTCGTACGGTCGTCGAGTCCGGCGCCGGGCCCGCGACGGTCCTGGAGGCCGTGCTCGAACGGACCGGCTATCTGGCGGAGTTGCAGGCCTCGACCGACCCGCAGGACGAGACGCGTATCGAGAACCTTCAGGAACTGGCCGCGGTGGCGCTGGAGTTCGAGCAGGAGCGCGGCCAGGCGGCCGCTGAGGCGGCGGGCGGCGGCGAGGACGCGGCGGGTGCCACCGGCACGGCTCCCGCGGCTCCCACGGCCGCCACGACCGGTACGCTCGCCGAATTCCTGGAGAAGGTCGCGCTCGTCGCCGACTCCGACCAGATCCCCGACGAGGACGAGGACGGATCCGGTGTCATCACGCTGATGACGCTGCACACCGCCAAGGGCCTCGAATTCCCCGTCGTGTTCCTGTCGGGCATGGAGGACGGCGTCTTCCCGCACATGCGAGCCCTCGGGCAGACGAAGGAGCTGGAGGAGGAGCGGCGGCTGGCGTACGTCGGCATCACCCGCGCCCGCGAGCGCCTCTATCTGACCCGCTCGTCGATGCGGAGCGCGTGGGGCCAGCCCTCGTACAACCCGCCGTCGAGGTTCCTGGAGGAGATCCCGGGACACCACCTGGAGTGGAAGCGGACCGGCGCGCAGATCCCGGCGGGGCCCACGTCCGGGATCACGTCCTCGCTGTCCTCGTCCGCCGCGCGGTCGAGGCAGGGCGGCGGCCCCTCGGGCTTCGCCACGGGGCGCACGACCGACAAGCCGGTGATCGCGCTGGCGGTCGGGGACCGCGTCACACACGACCGGTTCGGCCTCGGCACGGTCATGGCGGTGACGGGTACGGGCGCGGAGACGCAGGCGACGATCGACTTCGGGGACGAGAAGCCCAAGCGGCTGGTGCTGCGGTACGCGCCGGTCGAGAAGCTGTAGGTACGACGGGACGCCGGAGGTACGACGCGACGGGACGGGGCCCCGGTGGGGCGCCCGTTACGTCGGGTCGACGCCGTGGCTGCGGAGCCAGGCCAGCGGGTCGATCGCGGCGCCGCCGCCGGGCCGTACCTCGAAGTGCAGGTGCGGTCCTGTGGAGTTGCCGGAGTTCCCCGAATACGCGATCACATCACCGGCCTTGACCGAACCGGAGCGGATCTTCGTGGTGCTGAGATGGCAGTACCACGTCTCGGTGCCGTCGGGCGCGGTCACGATCGCCATGTTGCCGTAGGCGCTGTTGTACTGCGTGCGTACGGTGCCGTCGGTCGCGGCCATCACCGGCGTGCCGTACGAGACGGGGAAGTCGATCCCGGTGTGCACGGACATCCAGTTGACGCCGGCCTGGCCGTAGCGCGCGCTGAGCCCGTGCTGCGACACCGGGAGCACGAACTTGGGGCGCTCGGCCTCCTTGCGGGCCGCCTCCGCCTCGCGCCTCTTCTTCTCCGCTTCCTGCCGCGCCTGGAGGTCGATGCGCTCCTGCGTACGGCTGGCCCGGTCACCGAAGTCGCGGGCGTCGGCGTTGAGCGCGGCGAGCTGCGTGTCCAGCTTGTTGTTCGCGGCCACGGGCTTCACGGAGCCGGGATCGGCGGCCGAGGCGGTCGTGGTCTTGTCGGCCTGGGGCTCCTGGCCCGCGCCGAGGCCGCCGACGGAGGCGGCGGCGACACCCGCGACGCCCATCACACAGGCGGAGGGTACGGCGACGGTGAGGAGCGCGGAGCGCTTGGCGGGGGTACGGCGGCGGCCCCGGCTGCCGCTCGGGCCGCCGCCGTACCGGCGTTCGCTTCGGGGCGGGACGGTGACGGTGGGAGTGGTCATCGTCGCCGCCATGTGCAACTGCTCTGCCTCGGGCGCGTCCGCGTCCGTATCCGTGTCGCCTTCGAGTCCGGCCTCGGCGGTCTCTCCGGCCTCCCCGGCCTTGGTGAGGGCGTCGGTCCCCGCGCCGGTCCCGGCTTCGTAGCCGGGTTCCGCGTCGAAGGCGTGTTCAGGCTCAGGACCCGGGGCGGCGTACTCGGCGCCCTGGGCGAGGTCGTACTGCTCGTACGGGCCGCCGTCCTGGCCGTACTGCTCGTGCGAGTTGTCATACGGGGCGTCGGCCGTCGTACCGGGCGAGTTCCAGGCGGTGGCGTCGTACGCGCCGGTGTCGAACGCGGGCGCCGCCCACTGCGCGGTCGCCTCGTACCCGAACTGCGCTGCCTCGAACTGCGTGCCGTCGAACTGCGTCGCGTCGAACTGCGCGGTCTCGAACTGTGCGCCTGCGAACTGCGCGGCGGGGTCGAAGGACGCCGCGACGGTGTGGTCCGAGGTGCCGTAACCGAACTGCGTGGCGTCGAACTGGCCTGTCCCGCCAGCCCCGTTCAGCTGGTCGGCCTGATGCGCCTGGGTGGCTTGGGTCGTCTGCGTCGCGTGGTTCGCCTGGTTCGCGTGGTTCCAGGCGTCGGCGTCCCACTGGCCCGTGACATCCGGCTCCGCCGACTGGCCCGGGATGACCTGGGTTTGCTGATAGCCGTTGTCGGGCGCGGCGGTGACGGTGGGCCACTGACCGCTGGCGTCGTACTGCGGCGTGGCGTACGCGTCGTACCCGGTCGTCTGATGAGCGCCGGTGCCCCACTGCGTGTTGTCGTACTGGCCGGTGGGGGCCTGGGCGTTCTCATAGCCGCCCGAGCCGTCCGGCAGGGTGCCGAAGAGTGGGTCGGTCTCGAAGCTGCCGGTCTGGTAGCCGTCATATGCGGCGTACCCGGCGTGGGCGTGCTGGTCGTTCACCAACTTCTCTCTCGCCTCGGCAGCAGAACCAGGGTTTCCTCCGGAAGCCTGCCTGACGGACAGGGCCCCTGAAGGGAAAGCAGTGGCCGCGACTGTACCCGGCGGTATAGGACGGCGACAATCTTCGGCAGGTTTTACGTTCCGTTGAAACGGGCATTCGGCCGTGTTTCGGCGGACGACGGACGCAGACTTGGCCCTACGTTCGAAAAGTGTTCGAGGTGCGAGACGAATTTCGAGGGCGATTTCGAGGAGCCCCGCGTGAGTCGGCAGGCGTCACGCGTCAGGCGACGGCGTCACGCGTCAGGCGACGGACGCCGGTCCGTCGAAGCGGGGGTCGTCCTCCGCGGATTCCCCGGGCGCGAGGCCGGAGTTGACGGAGCCCGGACCGGATTCGCCTACGTGCCCCGGAGATTCGAGCGCGTGCCGGATGCCGGCCGCGACTCCGGGATGCACTGTCATGGCGAGATGCCCCACCCCGCTCACCAGTACGTTCTCCGCCTGAAGGTCGGGGTGCGTGATGCGCGCGGTGAGGGCCGGCGCCATCAGCTGGTCGAGATCGCTCCAGAAGCTCACGAACCGCGTACGGCAGCCGGGCGCGGGCAGTCGCAGCTCCTCGATCACGTCCGAGCCCGGCCGCATCTGCCGTACGACGGGGTGGGCGTTCGCCAGCGGGACGACGGCCGTGCCCTCGTGCGGCGTGGCGATCGTGACCAGCGTACGTACCCGTGTGTCACCGCCCAGGCGCTGTACGTAATACCGCGCGATCAGGCCGCCGAGGCTGTGCCCGATCACATCGACCTGGCGATGGCCGGTGCGGGCGCAGATCTCCTCGACATGCCGGGCGAGCAGCTCGGCGGCCGTACGGATGTCGCAGGTCAGCGGCGAGTAGTTGAGCGAGACGAGACGGGTCCAGCCGTGCCGGGCCAGGGAGCGGCGCAGCAGGACGAAGACGGACCGGTTGTCGACGAGGCCGTGGAGCAGGACGACGGGGGGATGGGCGCGGCCCTCCGTGGGCAGCTGGGCGGTTTCCGGCGGCAGGGGCTCGGCGCGGCGCTCCTGGACGATCCCGGCCGGATAGAGGACGAGATGGCCGGTGAGTACCGCCAGGTCGAGCGCGTTGGCACGGAGTGCGTCGGCGGGGAGCGTGGCGTGCCACACGCGGCCGGCCTGGCGCAGAAGCGGCGGAACGAAGGGAAACAGCGGCAAGAACGGCGAAACCTTCATGGCCGACCTCCGAACGGCACCCGGGGGGCGGCTCTGGCCCCCGCGTACCCTCACGGGGCGCCGCCCGGCGGGTCGGATGGCTTCCGGCACGCCGTAAGTGCCCGGGGTCGGTACACGCGAGCCGTGCCACCGCGCCGCGCGGCTGGCGGCACGGTGGAACGGCGCTCGTGTGGCGACTCCTTTTGCGGCTCCCCTTGCGGTCGTCCCGACCCGGCCGGGTATGCCGAGTCATACCGGAACGACGCAAAGCGAACATGTCCCACGTGTGATTTCCCCCTCGCCGGGCTCCGCGAAACAGGCGCGTGCGGGATGCTGTGGATAACGTTCGTTCACCTCCCCGCGCCCCGGTCCCGACCGGACCGGGCGCGGGGGCCCGTGCCAATGACAGTGCGGTCGGTATGTGGAGGCAGTGATGGGTGTGGCTTGGCATCCGGAGAACCAGCGGCCGGAGAATCAGTCGCGGAGCCAGGACGGGACGAGCGGAGCGCACGCGGCCGGCGGCCCGATCCGGGTGGTGGTGGCGAAGCCGGGGCTCGACGGACACGACCGCGGCGCCAAGGTGATCGCGCGTGCGCTGCGGGACGCGGGGATGGAGGTCATCTACACGGGGCTCCATCAGACGCCCGAGCAGATCGTGGACACCGCGATCCAGGAGGACGCCGAGGCGATCGGACTGTCGATCCTCTCCGGGGCGCACAACACACTTTTCGCGAAGGTGATCGCGCTGCTCAAGGAGCGGGACGCGGCGGACATCAAGGTCTTCGGCGGCGGCATCATCCCGGAGGCGGACATCGCCCCGCTCAAGGAGCTGGGCGTGGCCGAGATCTTCACCCCCGGGGCGACGACGACCTCCATCGTCACGTGGGTCAACGCCAACGTCCGCCAGCCCGCGGGCGCGTGACGCGCTGCGTCGTTCGTGGCAGCGCTCATGGAGCCGCCGGTTCGGTGAGTTCGGCGAGCCGGCCGGGGTCGTCGGGCCCGTTGGGACTGTTGAGTCCATCGAGCCCATCGAGTTCGGCCAGCATCGACGCGCGCAGCCGCAGCGTGGAGACCAGCCGCCGGAAGGCTTCCGACCAGTAGCCGCCCGCACCCGGTGACGCGTCTTCCGGCTCGTCCTGGGCCGCGGTGAGCAGCTCCAGCCGGCTCGCCTCCGCGGGGTCGAGGCATCGCTCGGCGAGGCCCATGACCCCGCTGAAGCTCCAGGGGTAGCTTCCCGCGTCCCGGGCGATGTCCAGCGCGTCCACGACCGCCCGGCCGAGCGGCTCCGCCCACGGCACCGCGCAGACACCGAGCAGCTGGAACGCCTCCGAGAGACCGTGGGCGGCTATGAACGAGGCCACCCAGGAGGCCCGTTCGGCGGGCGGCAGCGTGGCCAGCAGCTTCGCCCGTTCCGCCAGTGAGGACGTGCCGGGACCGGCGGCCGGGGAAGCGGCGGGCGAGCCCAGCAGGACGAGGGACCAGCGCGCGTCCCGCTGCCGTACGGCCGCCCGGCACCACGCGGCGTGCAGTTCGTCGGCCCAGTCGTCCAGGACGGGCAGCGCGACGATCTCCTCGGGGGTACGGCCGCCGAGCCTGGCGGGCCAGGTGTCCAGCGGGGCCGCCTCGACCAACTGGCCCAGCCACCAGGACCGTTCGCCCCGGCCCGCGGGCGGGGCCGGGACCACGCCGTCGCGCTGCATGTCCGCGTCGCATTCGTGCGGCGCCTCGACCGTGATGACCTGCCCGCCGCCCGTACGGTCCATGCTCACGCAGGTCGCCGCGCGGGCCGCCATCCTTCCGGCGAGGGCGGAGCCCGGCAGCGCGGAGAGCAACTCGGCGGCGGTGTGCCGGACATTGCGGCTGCGGTCCGACAACGCCCGGTCCAGGAACGGCTCGTCGGCCCCGGACAGCCCCGTACGCAGCGAGTCGAGGAACATCAGCCGGTCCTCGGCGCGTTCGGTGGACCAGGTCGAGGCGAGCAGCGCCCGGGAAGCCTCGGCGTCCTGGGCCCGTACGGCGGCGAGCAGCGCGACCCGCTCGGCGAACAGGCCCTCCTCCCAGAGCAGCCGGACGGCCTCGCCGTCCCGTGGGTCGGGCAGCAGCGCGCCGCCGGACGCGCCCCGCAGGGCGAACTTCCACTCCGGGTTGAGCCGGGCGAGCCAGAGCCCGCGCGGCCCGGCGAACGTCAGCGCCTGCGGCCGCAGATCGGTACGCGCGCGGGCCGCGTCGAGCAGCGCGGGCAGTACGGCGGCGGGCACGCGGTAGCCGTGCTCATTCGCGGCGGCGAGCCACTGCGGGAGCAGTTCGGTGAGGTCGGGCGCCGCCCCGCGCCGCCCTCCTCCGCCGGAGGGCCCCGACCGGTCGGCCAGCAGCTGGCGGAGCCGTCTTCCGGCCGCCTCCGGCAGCCGCGCGCGGCCGTCATGGGCCGCGGGCTCCGGGCGGGCGGCGGCCCGCGCGGGAAGGAGCCCCGCCCTGCGCCGTACGGTGTGCAGCGCGGCGGCGTCCAGCAGGGCCGCCGGTGCCTCCTTGCCCGGGGCCAGGATCTCCGCGGGCGGGGTGCGGCGCTCCGTACCGAGCAGTGCCGAGGTGACGAGCCCCTCCCAGGGGGTCGCGACGCGGGTCGTGCCGGTGGAGCCGGCCGGATCGACCGGATCGATGGTGCGAGTCGTGTCCGTCATGGAGCCCTCCGTTGTCGGCGCGGTCGGCTGAGCGGAACCAGTGGGTGAGCGGGACCGTCGGTCCGCGGGACCGTCAGGTGAGCGGGACCGGCCCCGGTATCTCCTCGGCCCAGGCCGCGAGCGGATGGAACCCGCGGTGCCCGCACTCCCCGAAGACCGTGACCGGACCGCCGCCGGACAGCGCGGCCAGCTTCCACAGACCGGGCCGTGAGAGCGCCGAGTCCGTGAGGGGCAGCGCGGATTCCCCGTCCGCGTCGGCCAGTTGCCAGCCGCCCCCCGGCGCCGGCACGGGAATGACGTCGGTCAGCGTCACCGGCCACGCGTCCAGCCAGGGATCCGCGCGCAGCGCCGCCCCGTACGCCTCGATCGCCGCTGTCGTGGAGCCGCCGGGCGGCGGGCCCGGGACCGGGGCCGGGGCGCCGAACTGCCGCCCCCAGTCGGCCCGTAGCTGCCCCGCGCCGCCGTGCGGGGTGATCTCGGCCTCGATCATCAGGCCCACCGGCAGCCCCAGTTGCGGGGAGCGCCCCGCCGCGCCGAAGGCGAGCAGCAGCGCGGACCGCCCCGAGTCCCGTCCGTACAGCCGGATCCGGCGCGTGACGAGCTTGCCGTCCGAGGAGTCGTCCTGCGCCAGGACCAGCCAGTGGTCCCTGACCGGCGGACCGCCGGCCGGCGACGGCAGGCCGATCCTCGTACGGACCGTCGTCGCCAGCGGCTCCGGCAGCCGGTCCCGGCCGAGCCAGGCCGTGGTCAGCAGATGCAGCAGCGCGGACTCCTCCAGCAGCCGTACCGGCCAGCCGGCGCCCGAGCCGGGGATCGCTCCCAGCTCCCGCACCCGGCCCGCGAGCCCCGGCGCCTGCGCGTCGACCATGCGGGCCGCCGTCTCCTCCCACAGCCCGTATCCCGACTGCTCCGCCGAGGCCAGCCCACCGTGCAGCAGATCCGTCAGCCGCTGCTCAAGCTCCGTGGCGCCCGCGCTGATCCTGGCGGCCCTGCGCTCCGCCCTGCGCCGCGCGGCCTCGGGATCGGCCGGTTTCCCGGACCCGGCCGCGCCGGCTTCCCCCGCGGGCCGCTCCTCGCCCCGTTTCCGGCGGCCTTCGAGCCATTCCCCGGCCCAGCCGGGCTCCTCCGCCGTCTCCGGCACGCTCCGCTCGTCCGCCGACCAGAGCAGCAGCAGCCCCAGCGCGTGCTTGCACGGAAATTTCCGGCTCGGGCAACTGCACTTGTAAGCGGGGCCCGTTGTGTCCACAATGGTCTGATACGGCTTGCCGCCGCTGCCCTTGCACAGGCCCCACACAGCGCCCGCGGAGCCGCTGCCCGCCTCCGACCACGGCCCGGCCGTGCCCAGTTTGTTGCCCGCTTTGCGTGACGCCTCGTCAGGAGCCAGAGCGAGCACCTGTTCCGTCGTCCAGCGCACCCCCGTTTGATTCATGTCCACGACGTTAGAGCGCCCCACTGACAATCGCTCTGACCTGCGTATTCAACGAACAACCGGCAGCATGACTTTACTTTGCCTTTGCTATATCGTGCGAGCTTCCTACGCCACGATCCGGGGGGATCACTCATGAACCGCACCGTCCGCGCCGCGCTCACCACCCTCGCCGTCACCGGCCTCGCGCTGGGCCTCGGCGCCTGCTCCGAGGCCGCGGACCGGGTCGACAAGGCCGTGACCGACGAGGTCGACAAGGCCGTCAACGAGACCTACGAAGTGACCTACGAGGTCACGGGCAAGAACATCGACACGATCGACTACCACGGCGGGGGCGGCGAGGCCATGGAGCCCAAGATCGAGACGGTCGAGAAGCCCACGCTGCCCTGGACGAAGACGGTCACGCTGCGCGGGATCATGCCGCCCGGTGTCATGCCGACCGCCCTGGACCCGTCCGGCGCCGAGGTCACCTGCAAGATCATCTACAAGGGCGAGGTCATCAAGGAGGAGACGGACGCGGGCAAGGCCGCGGCGGGCGGCTGCATCGCGGTTTCCCCGATCGCCGGGTAACGGTCGCCGGGTAACTCCCCTCGTACGCGGGCGCGTCCGCGGTTCGTACGGGCACGGCCGCGTCCGTCCCGCCCGGCCCGCGGCGACGGCCGATTGTCAGTGGCGTGGTGCACCGTGGAACTCACATCCGGTCGAACGATCTGGAGGGGGATCCATGACCGTGCCCGAAATCACCGCGCCCGCAGGGACCGAGGAGGCGCTGCGCCCGCACGCCGAGGACGCGTTCGCCGACGAGCTGAAGGCGCTGGCCGCGGCCGACGACCGGCAGCGGCCCGCCAGATGGCGGCTGTCGCCGTGGGCCGTGGCCATGTATCTGCTCGGTGGCACGCTTCCGGACGGGACGGTGATCACACCGAAGTACGTGGGGCCGCGGCGGATCGTCGAAGTCGCGGTCACCACGCTCGCCACCGACCGGGCGCTGCTGCTCCTCGGCGTGCCGGGCACCGCCAAGACCTGGGTCTCCGAGCATCTCGCGGCGGCCGTCAGCGGCGACTCGACCCTGCTCGTGCAGGGCACGGCCGGCACGCCGGAGGAGGCGATCCGCTACGGCTGGAACTACGCGCAGCTGCTCGCCCACGGCCCCAGCCGCGACGCGCTGGTGCCCAGTCCGGTGATGCGGGCCATGTCGGAGGGCATGACCGCGCGCGTCGAGGAACTGACCCGTATTCCCGCCGATGTGCAGGACTCGCTCATCACGATCCTGTCCGAGAAGACCCTGCCGGTCCCCGAGCTGGGGCAAGAGGTGCAGGCCGTGCGGGGGTTCAATCTGATCGCCACGGCCAATGACCGCGACCGGGGGGTCAACGACCTGTCCAGCGCGCTGCGCCGCCGCTTCAACACCGTCGTCCTGCCGCTGCCGGCCACCCCGGAGGCCGAGGTCGACATCGTCTCCCGGCGCGTGGACCAGATGGGGCGTTCGCTCGATCTGCCGACCGGTCCCGAGGGCATCGACGAGATCCGCCGGGTCGTCACGGTCTTCCGTGAACTGCGCGACGGCGTCACGACCGACGGCCGTACGAAACTCAAGTCCCCCTCGGGGACGCTCTCCACGGCCGAGGCGATCTCCGTCGTCACCAACGGCCTCGCGCTCGCCGCCCACTTCGGGGACGGAGTGCTGCGGCCGGGCGATGTCGCGGCCGGCATCCTCGGCGCGGTCGTCCGCGACCCGGCGGCGGACCGGGTGATCTGGCAGGAGTACGTCGAGACGGTGGTCCGCGAGCGCGACGGCTGGAAGGACTTCTACCGCGCCTGCCGCGAGGTGAGCGCGTGACCACGACGCGCGCGCCGGGCGGGGGCGTGCCGGTTGCGGGCGCGGCGGTGGGGGGCGGATCCGGCGCGGGCGGACCGCTGCTGCTCGGGGTCCGGCATCACGGGCCAGGGTCCGCGCGTGCGGTACGGGCGGCGCTCGACGCGGCGGCGCCCCGGGTCGTCCTCGTCGAAGGACCGCCCGAGGGGGACGCGTTGCTGGCGCTCGCCGCCGACGAGGCGATGCGGCCGCCCGTCGCGCTCCTGGCGCACGCGGTGGACGATCCGGGGCACGCCGCGTTCTGGCCGCTGGCCGAGTTCTCCCCGGAGTGGGTCGCGATCCGCTGGGCGCTGGCGCATGACGTACCGGCCCGGTTCATCGACCTGCCCGCGGCGCACTCACTGGCACTCGCCGCGGTGGACGACGGGTCGCGCGACGAGGAGTCCGAGGACGACGAGAGCCTGCGGATCGATCCGCTCGCCGTCCTCGCCGAGGCCGCCGGGTACGACGACCCCGAGCGTTGGTGGGAGGACGTCGTCGAGCACCAGGGCCCTGACGGCGCGGACGACCCCTTCGCGCCGTTCGCGGCGGTCGCCGAGGCGATGGGCGCGCTGCGCGAGCGGCACGCCGACGGCGGTCCCCGGCGCGATCTCGTCCGCGAGGCCCAGATGCGGCTCCAACTCAGGACCGCGCGCAAGGAGTTCGGGGACGACGGCGTCGCCGTGGTCTGCGGCGCCTGGCATGTGCCCGCGCTCGGCCGGAAGACCACCGTCGCCGCGGACCGCGCGCTGCTGAAGGGGCTGCCCAAGGTCAAGACCGGGATGACCTGGGTGCCCTGGACCCACCGCAGGCTCGCCCGGCACAGCGGCTATGGCGCGGGCATCGACTCGCCCGGCTGGTACGGCCATCTCTTCGGCGTGCCCGACCGCCCCGTGGAGCGCTGGCTCACCAAGGTCGCCGGCCTGCTCAGGGAGGAGGACAGGACCGTCTCCTCCGCCCATGTCATCGAGGCGGTACGGCTCGCCGAGACGCTGGCCGCCATGCGCGGGCGTCCGCTCGCCGGTCTGACCGAGACCACCGACGCGGTCCGGGCGGTGATGTGCGAGGGATCGGATGTGCCGCTGGGCCTCATCCACGACCGGCTCATCGTCGGCGAGGTGCTCGGTGAGGTCCCCGACGCGGCCCCCGCCGTGCCGCTCCAGCGCGATCTGACCGCGCTCCAGCGCACGCTGCGGCTCAAGCCGGAGGCGCTGGAGCGCGAGCTGGACCTGGATCTCCGCAAGGAGATGGACGCCGAGCGCGGCAGGCTCCTGCACCGGCTGCGGCTGCTCGGTATCGACTGGGGCGAACCGGCCGCCGGGCGGGGGAGCACCGGCACGTTCCGGGAGAGCTGGCGGCTGCGCTGGGAGCCCGAGCTGTACGTACGGGTCGCGGAGGCCGGCGTATGGGGCACGACCGTGCTCTCCGCCGCCACCGCCAAGGCCGAGTCACGGGCCCTCGCGGCGACCGCGCTCGCGGAGGTCACGGCGCTGGCCGAGCGCTGTCTGCTGGCCGCGCTTCCCGACGCCCTGCCCGTGGTGATGAAGGCCCTCGCCGATCGCGCCGCGCTCGACGCCGACGTCGGCCGGCTCGCCCAGGCGCTGCCCGCGCTGGCCCGCTCGCTGCGGTACGGGGACGTACGCTCCACCGACACCGGTGCGCTCGGCGAGGTGGCGGCCGGGCTCGCCGAGCGGATCTGCGTCGGGCTGCCGCCCGCCTGCGCGGGGCTCGACGCGGACGGAGCGGCCGAGATGCGCGGGCATCTCGACAGCGTCCACACCGCGATCGGCCTCCTCCCGGACGATCAGGGGCCGGACGATCAGGACCCGGACGGCCGCGGCCGGGATCTGGCCGGGCGCTGGGGAGCCGTCCTGCGCAAGCTCGCCGGACGGGACACCGTCCCCGGGGTGATCAGGGGCCGGGCCGCCCGGCTGCTGCTGGACGACGGTCGGCTCGCCGAGGACGAGGCCGCGCGGTTCATGGGGCTCGCGCTGTCGCCCGGCACCCCGCCGACCGACGCCGCGGCCTGGATCGAGGGCTTCGTCGGCGGCGCCTCCGGGGCGGGGCGCCAGCAGGCGGCGAGCAGCGCGGGAGGCATGCTCCTGGTCCATGACGAACGCCTCCTCGGCCTCGTGGACGCCTGGCTGACCGGGGTGTCGGCGGACGCCTTCACGGATGTGCTCCCGCTGCTGCGCCGCACGTTCTCCGCGTACGAGCCCGGCGTACGGCGCACGCTGGGCGAGCTGGTCAGACGCGGGCCAGCGGCCGGCGGCCCGGTGACGCCCGAGCCCGCCGCGCCCGGCTTCGGCCCCGGGCTCGACGAGGCGCGCGCGGACGCCGTACTGCCGGTGCTCCGCCTGCTGCTGGGCGCCGACGGCATCGGAGGCACCGACAACAGCGACGATCCTCTGGAGGCGACGGGATGAGCGGCGGGATGATCGGTGGGACGAGCGGCGGGACGAGCGGCGGGACGGGCGACAGGATCCGCACCGACGGCATCGCCGCCGAAGGGACGGGCCGCGCCGCCGACGAGCGGCTGCGCCGCTGGCGGATGGTGCTCGGCGGGGAGAGCGCCGACGGGACGGGGTGCGCGCTCTCCGGCAGGGACGCGGCGATGGACGGCGCGCTGTCCGCCCTCTATGGCACGGGCAAGGAGAAGGGCAACGCCGGCGGCACCCACCGCTCCGCCGGGCTCGGCGCCTCCGCGCCCTCGGTCGCCCGCTGGCTCGGGGACATCCGTACGTACTTCCCCAGCTCCGTCGTCCAGGTCATGCAGCGCGACGCGATCGACCGGCTCGGGCTCGCCGCGCTGCTCCTGGAGCCGGAGATGCTGGAGGCCGTCGAGGCCGATGTCCATCTCGTCGGCACACTGCTCTCGCTCAACAAGGCGATGCCCGAGACGACCAAGGAGACGGCGCGGGCCGTCGTGCGCAAGGTGGTCGCGGACATCGCGAAGCGGCTCGCCACCCGCACCCGCGCGACCCTGACGGGCGCGCTCGACCGGTCGGCGCGCCTCACCCGGCCGCGCCACCGGGACATCGACTGGGACCGTACGATCCGCGCCAACCTCAAGAACTACCTCCCGGAGTACGGCACGGTCGTCCCGGAGCGGCTCATCGGCTACGGCCGTGCCGCACAGTCCGTGAAGAAGGAGGTCATCCTCTGCATCGACCAGTCCGGTTCGATGGCGGCCTCCGTCGTCTACGCCTCCGTCTTCGGCGCGGTCCTGGCCTCCATGCGCTCCCTCGCCACCCGGCTCGTCGTCTTCGACACCGCCGTCGTCGATCTCACCGACCAGCTCGACGACCCCGTCGACGTCCTGTTCGGCACCCAGCTCGGCGGGGGCACCGACATCAACCGCGCGCTCAGCTACTGCCAGTCGCGGATCACCCGGCCCGCCGACACCGTGGTCGTACTGATCAGCGACCTCTACGAGGGCGGGATACGTGACGGGATGCTCAAGCGGGTCGCGGCGATGAAGGCGTCGGGCGTGCAGTTCGTGACGCTGCTCGCGCTGTCCGACGAGGGAGCGCCCGCGTACGACCGCGAGCACGCGGCGGCCCTCGCCGCGCTCGGTGCGCCGGCCTTCGCCTGCACCCCCGATCTCTTCCCCGAGGTGATGGCGGCGGCGATCGAGAAGCGCCCCCTTCCCATACCGGACAAGGAGCTGCCGAACGGGGCGATCTCCCGGTGACACGGAGTGCTTCCGCGCGGCGTGTGATGGGTATCACCGCTCTGTGACAGGTATCACCGCTCATCTGTGATCTGCGATTTAGGGACCTACCGCCCACGGGGATAACCTGCGAGACGGACATGCCGCGTACCGGACAGCGAGTACGCCTCCCTCTGTGACAGCGCAGTCACGTTGCCCTTCGCGGCACGCCCACGCAGACAACGAACCCGCGATCACCAGGCTGCGGTTTAAAAGACAAAGGGACGGACACGCGTGGACCTGTTCGAGTATCAGGCGAGGGACCTCTTCGCCAAGCACGGTGTACCGGTGCTGGCCGGTGAAGTCATCACGACGCCTGACGCGGCTCGCGAGGTGGCCGAGCGGCTCGGCGGCAAGGCCGTCGTCAAGGCGCAGGTCAAGGTCGGCGGGCGCGGCAAGGCGGGTGGCGTGAAGCTGGCCGCCGACCCGGCGGACGCCGTCGAGAAGGCCGGTCAGATCCTGGGCATGGACATCAAGGGCCACACGGTCCACAAGGTGATGCTGGCCCAGACCGCGGACATCGCGGAGGAGTACTACGTCTCCTTCCTGCTGGACCGCACCAACCGCACCTTCCTCGCCATGGCCTCCGTCGAGGGCGGCGTCGAGATCGAGGTCGTCGCGGAGGAGAACCCCGACGCGCTCGCCAAGATCCCGGTCGACGCCAACGAGGGCTGCACGCCCGAGAAGGCCGCCGAGATCGTCGCCGCCGCGAAGTTCCCGGCCGAGATCGCCGACCAGGTCGCCGACGTCCTGCAGAAGCTGTGGACCGTCTTCATCAAGGAAGACGCCCTCCTCGTCGAGGTCAACCCGCTGATCAAGTCCGGTGACGGCAAGATCATCGCGCTCGACGGCAAGGTCTCGCTCGACGAGAACGCCGACTTCCGCCAGCCGGAGCACGAGGCGCTGGAGGACAAGGCCGCCGCGAACCCGCTGGAGGCCGCGGCCAAGGCCAAGAACCTCAACTACGTCAAGCTCGACGGCGAGGTCGGCATCATCGGCAACGGCGCGGGTCTGGTCATGTCGACCCTCGACGTCGTCGCGTACGCCGGTGAGGCCCACAACGGCGTGAAGCCCGCCAACTTCCTCGACATCGGCGGCGGCGCCTCGGCCGAGGTCATGGCGAACGGCCTGGAGATCATCCTCGGCGACCCGGACGTCAAGTCCGTGTTCGTCAATGTCTTCGGTGGCATCACCGCGTGCGACGAGGTCGCCAACGGCATCGTCCAGGCCCTTGAGCTGCTCAAGACCAAGGGTGAGGACGTCACGAAGCCGCTGGTCGTGCGTCTGGACGGCAACAACGCGGAGCTGGGTCGCAAGATCCTGTCCGACGCCAACCACCCGCTCGTGCAGCGCGTGGACACCATGGACGGCGCGGCCGACAAGGCCGCAGAGCTCGCGGCTGCGAAGTAAGGGACAGGGACTCCAACACCATGGCTATTTTCCTGACCAAGGAAAGCAAGGTCATCGTCCAGGGGATGACCGGCGCCACCGGCATGAAGCACACCAAGCTCATGCTCGCTGACGGCACCAACATCGTCGGCGGTGTGAACCCGCGCAAGGCCGGCACGTCCGTCGACTTCGACGTCGTGTCGGAGACGCGCGAATCAAGCACAGTTTCCGTACCGGTCTTCGGCTCCGTCGCCGAGGCCATCGAGAAGACCGGCGCCGACGTGTCCGTCGTCTTCGTGCCGCCGGCCTTCGCCAAGGCCGCCGTCATCGAGGCGATCGACGCCGAGATCGGCCTGGCCGTCGTGATCACCGAGGGCATCGCGGTGCACGACTCCGCCGCCTTCTGGGCGTACGCGGGCAGCAAGGGCAACAAGACCCGGATCATCGGCCCGAACTGCCCCGGCCTGATCACCCCCGGCCAGTCCAACGCGGGCATCATCCCGGGCGACATCACCAAGCCCGGCCGGATCGGTCTCGTGTCCAAGTCCGGCACGCTGACCTACCAGATGATGTACGAGCTCCGTGACATCGGCTTCTCCTCGGCCGTCGGCATCGGCGGCGACCCGGTCATCGGTACGACGCACATCGACGCGCTCGCCGCGTTCGAGGCCGACCCCGAGACCGACCTGATCGTGATGATCGGCGAGATCGGCGGCGACGCCGAGGAGCGCGCGGCGGACTTCATCGCCAAGAACGTCTCCAAGCCGGTCGTCGGCTACGTCGCGGGCTTCACCGCGCCCGAGGGCAAGACCATGGGCCACGCCGGCGCCATCGTCTCCGGCTCCTCCGGCACCGCCCAGGCGAAGAAGGAGGCCCTGGAGGCCGCGGGCGTGAAGGTCGGCAAGACCCCGACCGAGACGGCCGGGCTGGCTCGCTCCATCCTCGGGGGCTGAACTTCCGCCTCCCGCAGGCCCGTACGGCACCACGCGCGTGGGCCCGCACCCTCTTCCGGGTGCGGGCCCACGCGCGTTTCCGGCCGGCCGGTCACTGCGCTTGCGGTACGAGCCGGTCGGGGCCGGTCACCGGTGCGTGGCGGAGCTTGTCGCGCAGCGCCAGGTCCTGCTTGCTCAGCCGCTGCGGACCGTTGGTCACCGGAAGGTCGCCGACCCGCTCGCCCGGTGACAGGGGCGGCTCGTACTTCCTGGGAGCGGTGGCCAGGGTGAACCCTGTCGCCCCGACGATCAGCACGGTGAAGGCGATGGCCGCCCGCGTCCAGAACCGGGCCCGCCGCTCACAGCCGGACCTTATGGCCGGCGCCGGTGCGTTGGGGGGTGGTGTCACCGCCCGGACGAGCACGCCGAGCCGCTCCTGGAGCACCTGGGTGTCGGTCAGTTCGGGCAATTGCTCGGCGACCGCCTTGCGTGCGTTGAGCAGCCGGCTGGCGGTGGCCGGGGTGCTCGCCTCGGTCTCGGCCGCCGTCTCCGGCAGATCGAGGCCGAGCCCGTCGTAGAGCAGCAGCGTGCGGCGGTACGACGCGGGAAGACCCAGCAACGTCTCGCGCAGCGCCCGCTCTTCGGGCCTTTCCTGTTCGCCGCGGACCGGATCGGGGCGCTCCCGGGGGCTGCGCAGCCGGTGCCAGGGCGACATCGCGTACTCGTACGCGGCGGCCCGCAGCCAGCCCGCCGGGTCCCGGTCGACCGCGACCTCGGGCCAGCGCGCCCACGCGAGATGGAAGGCACGCTCGACGGACCGCTGGGAGAGGACCCGTCGCCCGGTGAGCAGATACGCCTGGCGTACGAGGGCGGGCGCGGTGAACGCGTACAGGGCGTCGAAGGCCTCGTCGGGCGTACGGGCCTCGATCCCGGCCGCGGGCGGGTTGGGCCAGTCGGTGTTGCGTACGTCGGTGCCGGACGCGGCCGACGCGGTCGCGCTCGCTCCCTGCGTACGAGTTCCGGTCGCGCTCGCCCCCTTCGTGCTCGCTCCGGTCGTGGCCCTTCCTCTTGCTGCCCGGCTCGTGGCGGGTGTGCTCGCTGTCGCCGCGTTCGCCGGCACGGTGTTCGCCCTGCGGCGGCGCCCGGCGGTGGTGGGCGCGGGTGGTGGTGCGGCGCCGGCAGTGGGGGCCCCGGCGGTCCTCGTCGTACGCACGGCTCGCGTGGACGCGGACGCGCTCCGGTTCCGCGCCGCGGAGCGCTGCGCGGCCGCCCTCGCCGCCTCCACCCTGGCCCGTTCCTCCTGCGCCGCCTTCTCGCGGAGCTCCGCCGCGATCCCGGCCAGCAGCTTCGCGTACAGCTCCCCCTTGCGCCCGCGCGGAGCCGTACGCCCGGTCTCCCAGGATCTGAGCGTCGACCGCGTGACGCCCACCGCGGCGGCGGCCTGTTTCTCGGTCATCGGCTTCGACTCGCGCAGTCTTCGCCGCTGCTCCGGGGCGGGCAGCGACGGGGCGCCGGCCTTGGCGCCTCGTGCGGTGCTCTGCGTGGCCTTCTGGGTCATGTGGGACTCCCCGCAGCACGGTTCTGGGCGAAAAAGCACATAACCGTATATTGGGCGACACGGCGACTATTCGCCTGTTGCGCGAATTAGATGGGTGTCATGGGCAGCATGACGTCGTGACCCAATTGACCGAACACAGTGCGCCGTTGTCCTCGGCCGCGGCCCTTGAGCGTGGTAGGGCCGCGGCGCTGACCTCCGCCGTTCTCCGAGGAGCCACCGCCGCGGGCCTGGGGCTCGGCGCGATCGCCGTGCTGGTGATGGCGATGTGGATCACGTCACCGTTCCCCGACAGCGGTGCGGGCGGTGCTCTGCATATCGCGGCCGGACTCTGGCTGCTGGGCCATGGCGTCGAGCTGGTGCGCCCGGACACCCTCTCCGGGACCCCCGCGCCCATCGGAGTCGTACCGCTGCTCCTAATGGGTCTGCCGGCCTGGCTGGCGTACCGCGCCGCCCGCGACGCCCTGGAACCCGACGAGGGACGGCCCCAGCTCACCGGGCTCGGCGCCGTATGCACCGTGTCCGGGGGATATCTGCTGGTCGGCGCGGCTGCCGTGCTCTATGCGGGGGGCGGTGCGCTCACCGCGCATCCGCTGCGCGCGGCGCTCACGCTGCCCGTGCTGACGGTGCTCTCGGCGGCGGCCGGGGCATGGACGGCGCATGGATGTCCGCGCGTCCCGCTGCCCCAGCGGCTGCCCGGGGCGGTACGGAGGCTCCTGGCCCGTACGGTCTGGGCGCCCGCCGGACGCCGGGGGGTCGTTGTCGCGGGGCGCTCGGGGGCGGCGGCCTTTCTGCTGCTGGTGGGCGGCGGCGCGCTCCTGGTCGGGGGCTCGCTCGTATGGCACGGAGATCCGGCGCACACCTCGTTCGTCCAGCTCGCGGGGGACTGGTCGGGGCGGGTCGCGGTGCTGCTGCTCGGGCTGGCGCTCGTGCCGAACGCGGCGGTCTGGGGCGCCGCGTACGGCCTGGGGCCCGGCTTCGCGCTCGGTACGACAGCGACGGCCACGCCGCTCGGGGTCGTCGGCACCCCGGCGCTGCCGTCCTTCCCCCTGCTCGCCGCCGTGCCGGACGGTCCCGGCACACCGCTGAACTGGGCCGCGGTCGGGGTGCCGGTGGTCGCGGTGCTGGCGGTCGCGTGGTTCACGGTACGGGTGGCCGCGCCGCCGTACGCCCGGTGCGAAGAGGCGTGGAGCGCGCGCGGGACGGCGCTGACGGCGGCGCTCGGGGGCGTCGTGTGCGCGGGGCTGACGGCGGTGCTGGCGGGGCTCGCGGGCGGACCGCTGGGGAACGGCAGACTGGCGGCCTTCGGTCCCGTGTGGTGGCTGACGGGCGCCGCGGCGCTGGCGTGGACGCTGGCGCTCGGCGTACCGGCGGCGCTGCTGCTGCGGCTCTGGCGGCTCCGGGAGCGGCGCCAGAAGGACGTACCGGCGGCCGAACCGCCGGCCGAATCGCTCCTCGCGACCGGGGCGGTGGCCAGGGGCGCGGAGTCCGGTGGTCCGGGGGCGGCGTGGTGGCGGGTGCCCTGGCGGCGACTGGCAGGACGGAGGGGCGCGGGCGAGGGCGCGGCGACGCCGGGACCACTCGCCGTGTCGGAAGGGGGAGAGGGGATCGGCGGCGTGGACATCCTGGACGCACTGGCTGTGGCGGAGGCGGGAGTTGGCGCGGTGCCGGACGCGGGCGGTACGGGAGGTAAGCGCGGCGCGGGAGGTACGCGAGGCGCGGGGGCCGGGGGGCCGGAAGCGGTCGATCCCGACCTCGATCCCGACTTCGAGCCGTACGACTTCCTGCCGGCCGAAGCCTGGCACGAGCGCGGGGCGCGGGAGGCGCGCTGGGCGGCGTTCAAGGAAGCGTCGGGGGGGCTGATGGCGGACTTCCCTGCCACGCCGGGGCCGCTCGCGCCGGAGCCGCCCTCCCTCAGGAAAGGCGGCTCCGACGCGGACGAGGATCCGGGGGCGGTTACTCCTTGACGCCGAAGACCGGCACCAGCGAGTCGGGCAGCAGATCGTTGCAGGAGAGCTGGCCCGTGGTCGTCAGCGCGTCGTTCACGCACGTGTAGTAGTCGCGGTAGACCAGCTGCACCGTGAAGGTCGTGGCCACGATCGCCAGCGCGATGACGGCTGTTACCAGCCCGCTCACCGCCGCGGTGGTCTGCGGCCTGCTCGACGCCGGGACCGGCGCTCCGGACTGGGCCGGCCCGCCGAACGGTCCCGCCTGTCCTGTCTGTCCCGTCTGTGCTGTGGCGGCGGACTGCACCGCCGCCGGGGACGAGCCGCCGGCCGCCGTGCCGTCGGCGTCCGGCGACGGCTTCCTGGACTTGTTGCGCTGCGAGCTGATGCCCCAGTACAGCGCCAGCGCCCCGAGCAGCAGCGCGATCTCCGGGAAGTCGAAGAGCGCGAAGAAGAACGCCCACATCCCGGAGAGCAGGGCGTAGCGGGCGCGGCGCTGGGCCGGGTCCGTCGGGTCCCAGCGCAGTCCGCCGCGGCCTCCGTCGGGTCCGTCCTTGCCGGAGCCCTGGCCGTTCTGACCGTTCTGGCTTCCCGGACGGCTGCCGAAGCCGCCCTGGGAGCGACCGGGCTGGCGGCTGCTCCACTGGCTGCCCCAGCCGCCCCGCCCCGGGCCGGATCCGTCGTTCGACGAGTCACCGCCGTGCTCGGGACGACGGGGCTGCCAGGGCTGGTCGGGCCTGCCCTCGGGCGGCGGCGCGAACGGATTGTCCTCGGCGGAGCCCGAGGATCCGGAGGTAGGGGACTCGGCGCCCGGTGTCCCGGCGGTGCCCGGTGTTCCGGAGGTCCCGGGGGCGCCCGTCCCGGAGTGCTCGGAGGTCTCCGAAGGTCCGGTGGAAGAGGACTGGCGTTCCCGCGGCAGCAGCACCGGCCCAGAAGGCGGCGGGAGGTGGAGCGCCGTGCGGCGGCGTCGGTCCGGCATCAGGTGAACGTCTTCCCCTCAGACCCAGTGCGCGGGGGTCTTGTCTCGTATGGCCCGTCCCGGAGACGAACCCTGTCCCCAGACGCTACCTCCCGGCCAAGCCCCCGTGCCGTGGGGGCCGCTCGGTGTGCCGGTATCGTTGCTGACGGTCGGCTTCTTCGTAGAGTTCCCCGTATCGGGGGACGTGATTCGTTTGTACGACCACACAAAACCGTACGACGATTCAAGCAGCCGCCCACACAGGCTGTGCTCGCTCCAGAAAGGCGCCCGCCGTGGCCTCCCCGCCCTCCTCCGCCCGCCCGGCCCGGCTCGTGGTCCTGGTCTCCGGATCCGGTACTAATCTGCAGGCCCTGCTCGACGCGATCGGCGACGACCCGGTGGCCTTCGGCGCGCGGATCGTGGCCGTCGGCGCGGACCGCGGCTCCATCGAGGGACTGGAACGCGCCGAGCGCGCCGGGCTTCCCACGTTCGTGTGCCGGGTGAAGGACTACCCGAGCCGTGACGACTGGGACGCGGCGCTCGCCGAGGCGACGGCGGCGTACGAGCCGGATCTGGTGATCTCGGCCGGCTTCATGAAGATCGTGGGGAAGGAGTTCCTCGCGCGCTTCGGCGGGCGGGTCGTCAACACCCATCCCGCGCTGCTCCCCAGTTTTCCCGGTGCCCATGGTGTGCGCGACGCGCTCGCCTACGGAGCGAAGGTCACCGGCTGCACAGTCCACTTCGTCGACGACGGTGTCGACACCGGCCCGATCATCGCGCAGGGCGTGGTCGAGGTGCGGGGCGAGGACGATGAAGACGCTCTCCATGAGCGCATCAAGGAAGTCGAGCGACGCCTGCTCGTCGAGGTCGTGGGGCGTCTGGCCCGGCACGGCTATCGCATTGAGGGACGAAAGGTAACGATCCAGTGACCGCCGAAGGTACGAAGCGCCCCATTCGCAGAGCGCTGGTCAGCGTCTACGACAAGACGGGCCTGGAAGAGCTGGCCCGCGGGCTGCACGAGGCGGGCGTCACCCTGGTCTCGACCGGCTCCACCGCCGGGAGGATCGCCGCCGCCGGGGTGCCGGTCACCAAGGTCGAGGAGCTGACCGGCTTCCCCGAGTGCCTGGACGGCCGGGTCAAGACGCTGCACCCGCGCGTCCACGCCGGCATCCTCGCCGACCTCCGGCTCGACTCGCACCGTGAGCAGCTCGCCGAGCTGGACATCGAGCCGTTCGACCTGGTCGTGGTGAACCTCTACCCGTTCCGCGAGACGGTCGCCTCCGGCGCCACCCCCGACGAGTGCGTGGAGCAGATCGACATCGGCGGGCCCTCGATGGTCCGCGCCGCCGCCAAGAACCACCCCTCGGTCGCGGTCGTCACCAGCCCCGGACGGTACGGGGATGTCCTCGGCGCCGTACGGGACGGCGGCTTCGACCTGACGACGCGCAAGCGGCTCGCGGCGGAGGCGTTCCAGCACACGGCCGCGTACGACGTGGCCGTGGCCTCCTGGTTCGCCGAGAACTACGCGGCCGCCGACACCTCGGGCCTGCCGGAGTTCCTGGGCGCCACGTACACCCGGAAGAACGTGCTCCGCTACGGCGAGAACCCGCACCAGCCCGCCGCGCTCTACACCAGCGCCGAGGGCGGCCTCGCCGAGGCCGAGCAGCTGCACGGCAAGGAGATGTCGTACAACAACTACACGGACACGGACGCCGCGCGCCGTGCCGCGTACGACCACGCCGAGCCCTGTGTCGCGATCATCAAGCACGCCAATCCGTGCGGCATCGCGATCGGTGACGATGTCGCCGAGGCGCACCGCAAGGCGCACGCCTGCGACCCGCTGTCCGCGTTCGGCGGGGTGATCGCCGTCAACCGTCCGGTCTCCGTCGCGCTGGCCGAGCAGGTCGCCGAGATCTTCACCGAGGTGATCGTGGCGCCCGGTTACGAGGACGGCGCGGTCGAGGTGCTGGCCCGCAAGAAGAACATCCGCGTACTGCGCTGCCCCGAGGCCCCGTCCGCGTCCGTGGAGGTCAAGCCGATCGACGGGGGCGCGCTGCTCCAGGTCACCGACCGGCTCCAGGCCGACGGCGACGACCCGGCGAACTGGACCCTCGCGACCGGCGAGGCGCTCTCCGAGGCCGAGCTGCGCGAACTGGCCTTCGCCTGGAAGGCGTCCCGCGCGGTCAAGTCCAACGCGATCCTGCTCGCGAAGGGCGGGGCGTCGGTGGGCGTCGGCATGGGCCAGGTCAACCGCGTCGACTCCGCGAAGCTCGCGGTGGCGCGGGCGGGCGAGGAGCGGGCGCGTGGCGCGTACGCCGCGTCCGACGCGTTCTTCCCGTTCCCCGACGGGCTGGAGATCCTGCTGAACGCGGGCGTCAAGGCGGTGGTGCAGCCGGGCGGTTCGGTCCGTGACGAGCTGGTCGTCGAGGCGGCGCGGAAGGCGGGCGCGACGATGTACTTCACGGGGACGCGGCACTTCTTCCACTGAGTCCTGTCAGCGGACAGCAGTACCCCGGAAGAACGCAGGCAGAACGCCGGAAGGCCGTAAAACCCGCTGGGGGACGGGTATTACGGCCTTCATGCCTGCTCGGTGCGGCGAGCTAAGAGACGCACTGCCGGGGCGTCAGTGGCGCGGGCTGTTGAACCACGCGGCGCCGTCGGACTTCCCGACGAAGACGGCGATCAGGATGGCCAGGACCGTGTAGATCAGGCCGAACCCGACGAACGGGTAGATGCCGAGGATCGCGACGACGATACCGAACACGAGGGCCGTGACGCGGACACCGCTGCCGCCCTTGGCGAACTTCACGGCGAGGTAGATCGAGATCGCGGTGGTCAGCACGGCGATGACGGTCATGCCCCAGAGCAGGCTGCCCGAGTAGTCGGCGAGCTGCTGGAACTGCACGTCGTCCTGGAGCTGGGCGTCGTTCTTCGCGGCGGAGACGGCCGCGGCGGCCAGCGCGAAGATGATGGTGCCGATCAGGCTGAGGCCGAAGATGACCCACAGCATCACGCGCGCGGCCTTCACCCCGCCCGGCATCTCGGTCGGGGCGCCCGGGAAGCCACCGCCGCCGTACGGCTGGACCGGCGGCGCCTGCGGGTAGCCGTAGCCGGGCTGCTGCGGCTGGCCCTGCGGGTAGCCGTAGCCCGGCTGGCCCTGGGGCTGACCGGATCCGGGCTGGCCCTGGGGCTGGCCGTACGGGTTGTTGGGGTCGCCGAAGCTCATGGCGGGGTTCCTCCGTTGGTAATGCGGGGACGGTGCGACCCACGTGGAGGAGGAACTTCTCAGAAGTGAGCGGTCTGCCCCCCGTCGACGGCCGCGTACTGCGCCCGTAATCGTGTTATCTACCTCTTATTTTGTCCAGTCGCTATTGGCGGGCGTTGTGCAAGTGCAACCTCGCGCGGCACGTGCGGCGGGGCGGGCGAACCCCCAGGTCGTCTCAGGACGGGCAGCGAATTGGAACCGGGGAGGGGTCATCCGCGAGGATGGGGGTATGAGCGCCCAGATTCTCGATGGCAAGGCCACCGCAGCCGCGATCAAGTCCGACCTGACCGCCCGCGTGGCGGCCCTCAAGGCGCGGGGCGTCACACCCGGCCTCGGCACGCTGCTGGTCGGGGACGACCCCGGCAGCCGCTGGTACGTGAACGGCAAGCACCGCGACTGCGCCCAGGTCGGTATCGCCTCGATCCAGCGCGAACTGCCCGACACCGCCTCCCAGGCGGAGATCGAGGCCGTGGTCGCGGAGCTGAACGCCAACCCCGAGTGCACCGGCTACATCGTCCAACTGCCGCTGCCCAAGGGCATCGACACCAACCGGGTGCTCGAACTGATGGATCCGGTCAAGGACGCCGACGGGCTGCACCCGATGAGCCTCGGCCGGCTGGTGCTCAACGAGACGGGGCCGCTGCCCTGCACCCCGTACGGCATCATCCAGCTGCTGCGCCACCACGGCGTCGAGATCAAGGGCGCGCATGTCGTGGTCGTGGGCCGCGGGATCACCGTCGGCCGCTCGATCCCGCTGCTGCTGACCCGTAAGTCCGAGAACGCGACGGTCACGCAGTGCCACACCGGCACCCGTGATCTGTCGGCGCAGCTCAGGCAGGCCGACATCATCGTGGCCGCCGCGGGGGTGCCGCACATCATCAAGCCCGAGGACGTGAAGCCGGGCGCGGCCGTCCTCGATGTCGGGGTCAGCCGGGACGGTGACGGCAAGATCGTCGGCGATGTCCACCCGGACGTCGCGGAGGTGGCGGGCTGGATCTCGCCGAACCCGGGCGGTGTCGGTCCGATGACCCGCGCCCAGCTGCTCGTCAATGTGGTCGAGGCGGCCGAACGCACCGTCGCGGACGCGGGCTGAACGCGAGCCGAACCGGAAAGGGGCGCCACTGATGGGTGCTGGTACGAGCGCGGGCGACGCGGCCCGGTCGCGGCGCGGGACACGGCAGGCGCCGGAGGCCGACGGGCAGGCGGTCATGGAGCCCGGGTCGGGGGCTGCGGAGAGTACGACGGGTACGGCCGCCGACCAGGGCTCCGTGACCGATACCCCGGACGTGACCGACGCCCCGGACACGAGCGACGCCCCGGGCACCGCGGACGGGACCGGGACCTCGGAGGAGCGCGGCCGGCGGTTCTCGCTCACCCGGGACACCGCACGGCCCGAGGGCGGCGGCCGGGCCGCGCCCTCGGACGCCCCGGCGCCGGCCCGGCAGTGGCCCCTGCTCAGCGTCCTCGGGACGACCGGTCTCGGACTGCTGATCGTCGGCACGCACCCCTTCGCGGAGGCGTTCCGGATCGGCACCATCCTGATCGGCGTGGCCCTCATCGGCGGCGCTGTCCTGCGGCGCGTACTGCCCTCCGTGGGCATGCTGGCCGTACGGTCACGCTTCACCGACATGCTCACGTACGGCCTGCTGGGCCTCACGATCGTGCTGCTCAGCCTGATGACGCAGCCCAAGCCGTGGCTGGAGATCCCGTTCCTGGAGGACGTCGTCCACTCGACGGTTCCGTAGCCTCGGCGGTTCCCTGGCGCGTGCCACGGCCTGTGACGGCGGCCCGTCCTCTCCCCCGGGGAGGACGGGCCGCCGTACGCGTGCGGTGCCTGTTACGTGATTACTTGCAGGTCGGGCTGTTGCGGATGTCGAGTGCGTACATCTTCCAGCCCTTCTTCACGGTCCAGCTCTGGTGCGGCTTCGCGCAGCTCGTCGCCTTCTTGCCGCTGGTGTGGACGAAGTAGAGCTTGGCTCCGTCGTCGTTGCGGCTGTTGTGGCCGGCCGTGGCCGACCTGGCCTTGGTGCCGAGCTTCTGGTAGCCCATGTCCTTGTACGACGCGACCGTCTTGCCGCCCTTGATGAAGCAGACGTTCGGGTACGTGCACGACGCCTTCTGGACTCCCTGGGCTGCCTGGGCTTCCGCGGCTGCCTGGGCTGCCGGGGCGCCCTGCGACGCGAGGGCGCCGGGGGCCGCGATCAGGCCCCCGCCGAGCGCCAGGGCGGCCGACGCGAGAGCGATGCGCTTGCGAGTGATCATGAGTTGTTTTCTCCCCGTTGGATGTCGAGGGCGGCGCGGGGTGGACCGCGCCGCCCGGTGTGCACCACAGACTGTTCCGCGTCACCTCGTACCGCCGCCAGGCAAGCCCGTCGAACCGGGCAGCTGTGGGACGCGCGCGGCCCTGACCTGTGGCGACGCCGCATCCCATGGGATGTCGTGGGACGCCGTGGGCCGGTTGTCGCGGCGTGGCGGCCTGTCCGGATGGCGGCGGCGCGGGGCCGCCCACGGAACCGGGTGTTGCGAGGCCGCCGTCCGGGGGGAGGAAGGGGACGTGGAACCCCGAAGGGGCCCGATCACGCATGAGGTGGACATGCCGCGTTGGACATCGCTCCCGTCAGGACTGCCCGAGAGGGACCGTCAACTCATCATTCAGTTGCGACGGTTGAAGGATCACTCCGGCCTCGGACTCGCCGCGCTGGCGGCGAAGACGGGGTACAGCCGCTCCTCCTGGGAGCGCTATCTCAACGGAAAACAGCCGGTGCCCCGGAAGGCCGTCGAGGAACTGGCCAAGGTCTGCGGGATGGATCCGACGAAGCTGCTCGTCCTGCACGAAGTGGCCGAGCGGCAACCGCCCGAGCCCGCCGCGGAAGAAGCCGCCGCCGGCACGGGTGCAGAGGGCGCGGATGCGGACGAGCATGTGGACGAGCCGCCAGGGACGCGAGAGTCCGGGGCCCCGGACTCCGGAGCGCGGCCGTCCGGTCGGCGGCGGGTGCCGTTGCGGTACGCGCTCGCCGGTGCGATCGCGGCCGCGGCCGTCGCCTTCGCGGCGGGGCTGCTGGTGGCCGGGGGCGGCGACGGGGGCGGAGGCGACGGGGATACGAAGCCGCTGACGTACGGTCCCGGCCGTACGTACGACTGCGACGACACGGGACGTAAGGACGGCGCGGCCTACGCCGGGCACAGCACGACCGCCGAGGCGCTGATCGCCCTGAACGGCAATGGACCCGATGTGGTCGAGGCGCAGTGCCTGTTGAAGCGCCACGGCTTCGACCCGGGCGAGATCGACGGGCTCTACGGCCCGAGCGCGAAGTCCGCCGTGCAGGAGTTCCAGAAGGCGCGGAAGCTGGTCAGCGACGGCATCGTGGGGCCCGACACCTGGGCGGAGTTACGCCGGTGAGCGGCGCGCTGGAGAACGCGGCGGAGAAGCGGGCGGCGGAGTGCGACCGGCTCGCGGGCGAGTTGAGCGCGCTCCGGGCCCGTACGGGGCTGAGCCTGGTCGCGCTCGCCGGGCGTACGCCGTACAGCAAGTCGTCCTGGCAGCGCTATCTCAATGGTACGAAGCCCCTGCCGCGACAGGCGGTGGTGGCCCTGTGCGCGCTGGCGGGCGAGCCCCCGGGGCGGCTGCTCGCGCTCTGGGAGCTGGCGGACGCCGCCTGGAGCGGCCGGGCGGCGGCGGACACCAGGGCCGCTGCCGTGACTGTACGAGGGCCCTCCCCGCCGTCGCCCGTACCTGTACCGGCGGGGCAGGCGACGCCACCGACGCCAGGAGGGGCGCCGCGCGGCAGACGCCGTACCGCGGTGCTCGCCGCGACGGCGGGGGTGGCCGTCGTCACCGTGGCGACGGTGCTCGGGGCATGGCTGTCGGGCGACGACGGAGCGCGGCGGGACGTCCCCCAGGACGCGGCGTGGAGCAACGCCGGCCCGCTGCGCCCCAGTTGCACCGGCCCGGCGTGCGAAGGCGAGGACCCGGCTCCCATGGGGTGCGGTGGCGATGGCGCGATGACCACTCTCGGCTCGCTCACCGCGACGGGCGGCCAACGACTCCAACTGCGGTACGGCGAAACGTGCCGCACCGTATGGGTGCGGGCGACCGGGCTGCGGGTGGGGGACCGGGTCGTGCTGACCGTACCCGGCCGGCGGGAGCAGCAGATCGCGGCGGTCGCCCGGCGGGACACCGGCCGCTATCTCGTGACGCCGATGGTGGCGGCCGCCGATCCGTCCGAGGCGCGGGCCTGTCTCCTGCCCGGAGGCGGCGGCGAACAGGAGTGTCTGGGCCGCGCGCCCCGGGCACCCGCGTCATGAACACCGGTGACGGCGCCCGTCCTCTCCCCCGAGGGAGGACGGACGCCGTCGGTCTGTAGTGATGAGATAAGCGTCATGGACCGGCCAAGATCATTCAAGCGCTGCCTGGTGCCTGTGGCACGGAAGTGACCATTCCGCCATGGTGTGATCAACGGGCAACGGATGCGAGACTGTGCGGGGTTCGGTACGGGGGCGCGCAACGGGGCGTGAAGACCGTTCCGAATGCTCCTGTGCGCTGCTGGGCTGCCGGGGAGGGCGGCCGGCGGCGGGGGAACACAGCGCGGGGCATATCCACCACGTGCGGGGGGACAAGGGGGAGGCACAGAATGCCTCGTTGGAAGGCGCTGCCGGAGGGGCTCGATCCGGAGGTCAGCGAGTTCACGAACCAACTGCGCGGGCTCGTCGACCGCAGTGGTCTGAGCATCGCCGCCGTGTCCGACAGGACCGGCTACAGCAAGACGTCGTGGGAGCGCTATCTGAACGGGCGGCTGCTCGCTCCCAAGGGCGCGATCGTCGCGCTGGCCGAGGTGACGGGCACGCATCAGGGGCATCTGACCACGATGTGGGAGCTGGCGGAGCGTGCCTGGAGCCGGTCCGAGATGCGCCATGACATGACGATGGAAGCGATACGGATCTCCCAGGCGCGGTCGGCGCTCGGGGAGTTCAGCCAGAACCCGGCCGGCGGGTCCGGCAAGCCGGTCCGGTCCGGCGGGCCGGGCGGCACAGGTGGGCCCGGCGGCCCGGGAGGCCGGCCGGCCGGTGCGACCACCGACTTCGGTGCCATGCGCGGGCCAGGGGCGCCCTCCGTACCGCAGCAGCGGGGTCCCGGCGGTCCGCCGCGGCCGGGGGGCCCGTCTCTCGCGGGGCCGCCGCCGGCGGGAGGACGGAAGCGCGGCCGGCGCAAGGTGACGATCTTCGTCGCGAGTGCCGTGGGCGCGGCGCTGGTGACAGCCGGCGCGGTGCTGCTGACCGGCATCGGCGGTGACAGCGGTGAGCAGACCGTCGCCGAGTCCCCGTCGCCCTCGCCGTCCAGCAGCGCCCCCGTACTGCCGGCCGGGGTGAAGTGCGGCGGCGACGCCTGCACCGGCAAGGACCCCGAAGAGATGGGCTGCGGCGGCGAGTTCGTCGAGACCGTCGCCAGCGCGACCGTCGGTACGGCCCTGATCGAGGTCCGCTACAGCAAGACCTGCTCGGCGGCCTGGGCCCGGATCACCAAGGCGGTCGTGGGTGACGAGGTACGGATCACCGCGGGCGGCGAGACGAGCGGCCAGACCGGCGAGGTCGAGACCGCCACGAACGCCTACACCCCGATGGTCGCCTCACCGGACTCCGCGGGCGCCAAGGCATGCGCGACGCTCGCCTCGGGCGAGACGGGCTGCACCCCGGTACGGTGACCCGGGCCCGGCCCGGACCTACTCGTCCGGACGAGTGCGGAGCCGTTGGACGAGTGCGGAGCCGCTGGACGAGTACGGAGCCGTCGTGGCGGCCGTCGCCGCCACGCCGTCCCGCCCCTGTCGTGAGCCGTGCCACAAGGGTGCGTGGGTCCGGGGTGTCCCGGGTCGGATAGCCTGACCGCTGGATATCTCTTCACGTCAAGATTCAGTTCAGCGATGGGGAGATGTCCCGCACCAGGGGCAGGGACCCCCACCGCCAGCTGTCTTACGGAGATCGCCATGACCCGCACTCCCGTGAATGTCACCGTCACCGGCGCGGCCGGCCAGATCGGCTACGCGCTGCTCTTCCGCATCGCCTCCGGCCATCTGCTCGGCTCGGATGTGCCGGTCAAGCTGCGTCTCCTTGAGATCCCGCAGGGCCTCAAGGCCGCCGAGGGCACCGCGATGGAGCTGGACGACTGCGCCTTCCCGCTGCTCCGCGGCATCGAGATCACGGACGACCCGAACGTCGCCTTCGACGGCGCCAACGTGGCGCTGCTGGTCGGCGCCCGCCCGCGTACCAAGGGCATGGAGCGCGGTGATCTGCTCGCCGCCAACGGCGGCATCTTCAAGCCGCAGGGCAAGGCCATCAACGACCACGCCGCGGACGACATCAAGGTCCTCGTCGTCGGCAACCCGGCCAACACCAACGCGCTGATCGCCCAGGCCGCCGCGCCCGACGTACCGGCCGAGCGCTTCACCGCGATGACCCGCCTCGACCACAACCGCGCCATCTCGCAGCTCGCCGCGAAGACCGGCGCCGCCGTCTCCGACATCAAGCGGCTGACGATCTGGGGCAACCACTCCGCGACGCAGTACCCGGACATCTTCCACGCGGAGATCGCCGGCAAGAACGCCGCGGAGACCGTCAACGACGAGGCGTGGCTGGCCGACACCTTCATCCCGACCGTCGCCAAGCGCGGCGCGGCGATCATCGAGGCCCGCGGCGCCTCCTCGGCCGCCTCCGCCGCCAACGCCGCCATCGACCACATTTACACCTGGGTCAACGGCACGGCCGAGGGCGACTGGACCTCCATGGGCATCCCGTCGGACGGCTCCTACGGTGTGGAGGAGGGGCTGATCTCCTCCTTCCCCGTCACCACCGAGAACGGTGTGTACGAGATCGTCCAGGGCCTGGAGATCAACGACTTCTCGCGGACCCGGATCGACGCCTCGGTGCGGGAACTGGCCGAGGAGCGCGACGCGGTGCGCGAGCTCGGTCTGATCTGATCCCGCTCACCACATTCCCGTACCTCTCCGTACATCCGAACGCCCCCGGTTCTCGCCGGGGGCGTTTTCGGTGTGCGGGGAGCCGCCGGGCTTTCGCAACTCCTCAGCGCACACAGGCGAGTTGTTGCGTACCTCCACTTGAATGTAGTACTTCTTATACATGAGCGAGCAGGTGCACAATAGGCTGGCGGTCGTCAGGGCCGAACGGAAGGTGTCCCGGCAGCAGTTGGCCGAGGCCGTCGGGGCCCACTACCAGACCGTCGGCTATATCGAGCGGGGCCAGTACAACCCCAGCCTCGACCTGGCGCTGAGGATCGCGGAGTACTTCGCCCTCCCCGTGGAGGCGCTGTTCTCCCTCGAACCCTTCAGCCCGCTCACGGACGAGGTCTACGGGAGGAAGCGGCGATGACCACAGGACTGACGAAGTACGACCGGCGGATGTACGCGGTGATGAACAGGCGCGACGGGCGGCCGCTCTACGCGACGGCCGCGCGCAGGCGCGCCGTCGTCTGCGCGCATATCGCGCTGACCGCGATCGGCGCCGCCGCGCCGGTCACCACGGCGCTCACCGAGTCGATGTGGCCGCTCTTCGTCCTCTTCGGGGCGCTGCTGCCCTGGTGCCTCGCGACCGGCGTGATCAATGGCGCCACGCGCGGGCTGCTGGAGCTGCGCGGCCGTGCGCTGGACGAGCGCCAGCTCAGGGAACGCGACCGCGTCCTCGCGCGCGCCCACCGGGTGACCACGCTCCTGCTGCTGGCCGCCGTGCTCGGCGCCTTCGCGGCCGGCGGATTCGCCGACGTACGGATGGGTGTGCTGCTCACACCGGTGCTGTTCGGGGTGCTCGTCGTGCACGCGCTGATGCCCCTGTGGGTGGCCGGACTGACCGTACGGGACGAGCCCGACGAGGAGTGACCGGCCGACCGGGAGACCGGTGGACACGCCCTTGCCGGGTGACCCGTGGCACTTTCGGTCACCCGGCACGCATGCTTTCCGCGCCGTGGGGCAGGCGCCCGGATCGCCAGTTCTTGCTGGTGGTGAACGCTCCGGGAAGGGAAGGCGATACGCGACGTGTCGGCACAACAGACGATTCATGTGGACGGAAAGTGGCGTGCAGCCGCCTCCGGCGCCACACGAGACATCCTCGACCCCGCCGACGCGACGGTCCTCGCCGTCGTGTCCGAGGGCGGCGCCGAGGATGCCGACGCCGCGATCGCCGCCGCGCGTATGGCCTTCGACGAGGGCCCGTGGCCCCGTACCCCGGTCGCCGAGCGGGCCGGGCTGCTGCGGACGACCGCCGATCTGCTGATCCGCAACCGCGAGAAGATAGCGCTGCTGGAGAGCAGGGACTCGGGCAAGACCCTGGAGGAGGGGCGCGTCGACGTCGACTGCGTCGCCGACGCCTTCCGCTACTTCGCGGATCTCGTGATGAACGAGAGCGGCGGCCGGGTCGTCGACGCCGGCTCGGACACCGTCCACAGCGTGGTCGTCCATGAGCCCGTCGGCGTCTGCGCGCTGATCACCCCGTGGAACTACCCGCTGTTGCAAGCGAGTTGGAAGATCGCCCCGGCGCTCGCCGCGGGTAACACCTTTGTCGTCAAGCCGAGCGAGCTCACCCCGCTCTCCACGATCGACCTCATCGATCTGCTCGCCGAGGCGGGCCTGCCGCCCGGCGTCGCCAATCTGGTGACCGGCGCGGGCGACCCGGTGGGCGCCCGGATGTCGGAGCACCCGGATGTGGACCTCGTCTCGTTCACCGGCGGGCTCAGCAGCGGTACGCAGGTCATGCGCGCCGCCGCGCCCGGCGTGAAGAAGGTCGCCCTCGAACTCGGCGGCAAGAACCCGAACGTCGTCTTCGCGGACGCCTGCGCCACCGACGAGGGGTTCGACACCGCCGTCGACCAGGCGCTGAACGCCGCGTTCATCCACAGCGGCCAGGTCTGCTCGGCCGGTGCGCGGCTGATCATCGAGGAGTCCGTACGGGAGCGCTTCGTCGGTGAGCTCGCCCGCCGCGCCGCGCGGATCCGCCTCGGCCGCGGTACGGAGCAGGACGTGGAGTGCGGACCGCTCGTCTCCGCGCGGCAGCTGGCGAAGACCGAGGAGTACGTCGCCTCCGCCCTGGCCGAGGGCGCCGTGCTGCGCTCCGGCGGCAAGCGGCCCGAGCCGTCGGACGTCCGGCCCGCCGAGGGCTACTTCTACGAGCCGACCGTGCTCGACCAGTGCCACCGCGGGATGCGGGTCGTACGGGAAGAGGTCTTCGGGCCCGTGCTGACGGTGGAGACCTTCCGTACGGAGGACGAGGCCGTGGCCCTCGCCAATGACACCGAGTACGGGCTGGCGGGCGGCGTCTGGAGCGCGGACCCGGGGCGCGCGCGGCGCGTGGCGGGACGGCTGCGGCACGGCACCGTCTGGATCAACGACTTCCACCCGTATCTGCCGCAGGCGGAGTGGGGCGGCTTCGGCAAGTCCGGCATCGGACGGGAGCTGGGGCCCGCGGGGCTCGCCGAATACCGCGAGGCCAAGCACATCTACCAGAACCTCGCACCGCGTCCGGTCCGCTGGTTCACGGGCTGACAGCCGTCCCGCACCGTCGCACCGCATTCGGCAGAGGAGCAGAGACCACCATGGACGAGCCCAAGCCCAAGCCCGAGCCGGAGTACGCGTACGCCGCCGAGTACGACTACGTCGTCGTCGGCGGCGGCACCGCCGGATCGGTGATCGCCTCCCGCCTCACCGAGGACCCGGACATCACCGTCGCCGTCATCGAGGGCGGCCCCTCCGACGTCGACCGCCCGGACGTACTGACGCTGCGGCGCTGGATGGGGCTCCTGGGCGGTGAGCTGGACTACGACTACCCGACGACCGAGCAGCCGCGCGGCAACTCGCACATCCGGCACAGCAGGGCCCGGGTGCTCGGCGGCTGCTCCTCGCACAACACGCTGATCGCCTTCAAGCCGCTGCCGTCCGACTGGGACGAGTGGGCGGCGGCCGGGGCCGAGGGCTGGGACGCCGCCGCGATGGACCCGTACTTCGGCCGGCTGCGGAACAACATCGTGCCGGTGGACGAGCGGGACCGTAACTCCATCGCCCGTGACTTCGTGGACGCGGCGCGCGACGCGCTGGGCGTCCCGCGCGTCGAGGGCTTCAACAAGAAGCCCTTCCACGAGGGCGCCGGCTTCTTCGACCTCGCGTACCACCCGGAGAACAACCAGCGGTCCTCCGCGTCCGTCGCGTATCTCCATCCCTTCCTCGACCGGCCGAACCTCCAACTGCTGCTGGAGACCTGGGCATTCCGGCTGGCGCTGGCGGGCACGCGCGCGACAGGCGTGCACGTACGGACGGCGGACGGCGAGGAGCGGCTGATCGAGGCCCGGCGCGAAGTCCTCGTCTGCGCGGGGGCCGTGGACACTCCGCGGCTGCTGCTGCACTCCGGCATCGGACCGCGCGCGGATCTGGAGAAGCTCGGCATACCCGTCGTCCACGATCTGCCGGGCGTCGGCGAGAACCTGCTCGACCACCCCGAGTCGGTGATCGTCTGGGAGACGGACGGGCCGATCCCGGAGAACTCGGCGATGGACTCCGACGCGGGGCTGTTCGTCCGGCGCGATCCGGCGGCCGAGGGCCCGGACCTGATGTTCCACTTCTACCAGATCCCGTTCACCGACAATCCGGAGCGGCTGGGGTACGAGCGCCCCGCGCACGGCGTGTCGATGACCCCGAACATCCCCAAGCCGCGCAGCCGCGGCCGGCTCTATCTCACGAGCGCGGACCCCGAGGTCAAACCGGCCCTGGACTTCCGCTACTTCACCGACGAGGACGACTACGACGGCCGGACCCTCGTCGACGGCATCAGGATCGCGCGGCGGGTCGCCGCCGCCGAGCCGCTGGCTGGCTGGCTGAAGCGGGAGGTCTGCCCGGGGCCCGAGGTCACCTCCGACGAGGAGCTGAGCGAGTACGCCCGTAAGTGCGCGCACACGGTGTACCACCCGGCGGGCACCTGCCGGATGGGCGCCGCGACCGATGAACAGGCCGTCGTGGCACCCGACTTGAGAATCCGGGGGCTTGAGGCAATCCGCATCGCCGACGCGTCCGTCTTCCCGACGATGCCCGCGGTGAATCCCATGATCGGGGTGCTGATGGTCGGCGAGAAGTGCGCCCAGCTGCTGACCGAGGCCCGCGACGAGGCTCATGACGAGATCCGCCACGACCAGAAGGGCCCGAAGCGATGAGCGACGCGGAGACAGCGGCGGGGACAGCGGCGGGGACAGCGGCGGGGACAGGGGCGGAGACGGCAGCGGGGACAGCGGCGGAGACGGCACGCGGGAACGACCCGGCGGGCAAGGACCTCACCCCGCCCGGCACGGAGAGCGAGGTGTCGGAACGGCCGCCGGTCTTCGCCGTACGCGACCTCTGGAAGGTCTTCGGCCCCAAGGCCGACCGCGTCCCCGGCACCCCGGACCTCGCCGCGCTCACCGCCGCCGAGCTGCGCGAACGTACCGGCTGCACCGCCGCCGTACGCGACGTCTCCTTCGACGTCCGCAAGGGCGAGGTCTTCGTCGTCATGGGGCTGTCGGGCTCCGGCAAGTCCACGCTCGTGCGCTGTCTGACGCGGCTCATCGAGCCGACGGCCGGCGCGATCGCCATCGACGGCGAGGACGTCCTGTCGATGGACCGGGCCCGGCTGCGCGAACTGCGCCGCCACCGCGCAGCGATGGTCTTCCAGCACTTCGGTCTGCTGCCGCACCGCTCGGTCCTCGACAATGTCGCCTACGGCCTGGAGATCCAGGGCATGGGCCGGGCCCAGCGCCGCGAGAAGGCCGCCGAGGTCATCGGCAAGGTCGGCCTCGAAGGGCTGGAGGACCGCCGTCCCGGCCAGCTCTCCGGCGGTCAGCAGCAGCGCGTCGGGCTGGCCCGCGCGCTCGCCGTCGACCCCCAAGTGCTGCTCTTCGACGAGCCGTTCAGCGCCCTGGACCCGCTGATCCGCCGCGATATGCAGGAGGAGGTCATCCGGCTGCACCACGAGGAGCACCGCACGATGGTCTTCATCACGCACGATCTGTCCGAGGCGCTGCGCCTCGGCGACCGGATCGCGCTGATGCGTGACGGCCGTGTCGTCCAGCTGGGTACGCCGGAGGAGATCGTGGGCCGGCCCGCCGACGCGTACGTACGGGACTTCGTCCGTGACGTACCGCGCGAGCAGGTCATCACCGTCGGGGCCGCCATGCGGCGCCCGCTGGCGGGCGACGCCGACTCCGGGCCCGCGCTGGCGCCGACCGCGACCGTCTCCGAGGCGATCGAGGCCCTCGCGCGCTCCGGGGACGCGGCGGCGCGCGTGGTCGACGGGGGCAGGCTGCTCGGGGTCGTGGACCGCGAGCGCCTGCTGAACGTGGTGGCGGGTACGGCGGAGGCGACCGGCATGACAGGCGCGACGGGTCCCGGTGAGCCGCCCGGAGCCCCCGGAGCGAGGGCGGAGGCCGGAAGGGCGGCGCTCCGATGACCGCCGCGACCACCGCGCCCCACCCGCCCGTCGAGCGCGGGGGCCCGCCCGCCGCGCTCTCCTCGGCCCGCGGCCGCGCGCTCGGCAAGCTGCTGCCGCTCGTCCTGTTCGCCGCGGTCCTCGTACCCCTGGCCCTGATCCGCTGGCCGGGCACCGCCTGGCCCGACGCGCTGACCGTCGATCTGTCCGCACCGCTCGGCAGCGCCAGCGACTGGATCATCGACAACCGCGACAGCCACCCCCTCTTCCTCTACTTCTTCGGGCACATCAGCAACGCCGTCGTGCTCTCCGTGCGCGGCGTGTATCTGCTGCTGCTCGCGGCCGGCTGGGCCGGGGTCACCGCGGCGGCCGGGCTGATCGGCTGGCGCGTCGCGGGCGTACGGCTCGCGCTCACCGCCGCCGTGTCGTTCGCCGTCTGCGGGGTGCTCGGTATGTGGGTGCCCACCATGCAGACGCTCGCTCTCATGGTGGTCGCCGTCACCGCGTCCGTGGTGCTGGGAGCCCTGCTCGGCCTCGCCGCCGGGCTCTCGGACCGGCTCTACCGGGCGCTGCGGCCGGTGCTCGACACCATGCAGGTCCTGCCCGCCTTCGCGTATCTGCTGCCCGTGGTGCTGGTCTTCGGCATCGGCGTCCCTGCGGCGGTCCTCGCGACCGTCGTCTACGCGGCTCCGCCGATGGCCAGGCTGACCGCGCTCGGGCTGCGCGAGGCCGACCGCGGTGTGATGGAGGCCGTCTCCTCGCTCGGCGCGACCGCCCGGCAGCGGCTGCTGACGGCACGGCTGCCGCTCGCCCGTAAGCAGCTGCTGCTCGGTCTCAACCAGACGATCATGATGGCGCTCTCGATGGCCGTGATCGCGTCCGTGATCGGCGCCGGGGGACTCGGCGACCGGGTGTACCAGGCGCTGGCCTCGGTGGATGTGGGCGCGGCGCTGGCGGCGGGGCTGCCGATCGTCCTGCTGGCGGTGGTTCTGGACCGTACGACGGCGGCGGCGGGATCCGGTACGGGATCCGGTCCGGGGAAGCGCGGCCGGCTCGGCTGGGCCGTCGCAGCCGTGGCGACCGTCCTCGTGGCGATCGCGGGACGTCTCACGGACCGGCTCGACTGGCCCGAGACCTGGACCGTCAACATCGCCGAGCCCGTCAACCGGGCCGTCGACTGGATGACCGCCCATCTCTACTCCGGAGTCCCCGTCATCGGCGGCACCGCCGACTGGGCCGGTCGCTTCACCACCTGGGTGCTCGACCCGCTGCGCGGCGGCCTCCAGGCCCTGCCCTGGTGGGCGGTCCTGCTGCTCGTCGCCGCCCTCGCGCTGCTGATCGGCACCTGGCAGACCGCGCTGACCGCCGTACTCGCCATGGCCGCGATCGGTGTCCTCGGGGTGTGGAAGCCTTCGCTGGACACGCTCTCGCAGGTGCTGGCGGCCGTCGCCGTCACGCTCGTCATCGGTTTCGCCGCAGGCATCGCGGCAGCCCGCAGCTCACGGATGGAAGCGCTGCTCAGGCCCGTACTGGACGTCTTCCAGACCCTGCCGCAGTTCGTCTATCTGATCCCGGTGGTCGCGCTCTTCGGCGTCGGGCGCGCCCCCGCGGTCGCCGCCGCTGTCGTGTACGCGCTGCCGGCGGTCGTCCGTATCACCACCCAGGGCCTGCGCCAGGTCGATCCGGCCGCCATAGAGGCGGCACGCTCGCTCGGCGCGACCGGCGGCCAGCAGCTGCGCCAGGTCCAACTGCCGCTCGCGGGGCCCGCGTTGCGTCTCGCGCTCAACCAGGGCGTCGTGCTGGTGCTCGCCGTCGTCATCATCGGCGGTCTGGTGGGCGGCGGGGCGCTCGGGTACGACGTCGTGTTCGGACTTGCCCAGGGCGACCTGGCGACCGGCCTCGTCGCGGGCGCGGCCATCGTCTGTCTCGGTCTGATGCTCGACCGGGTGACCCAGCCCACGCAACGCCGTACGGAACGCCGTACGGAACGCCGTACCGGCCGGACCAGGAAGGCGGCCTGACATGGCTCGTACGCACAGGATCCTGGCCGTCTTCGCCTCGGCCGGCGCCCTGCTCGCCGCCACCGGCTGCGGCGCGGCCGACATGACCAAGCAGGCGTCCCCGTACGCCAACGCGCAGGGCGCGAAGACCGTCACCCTCTCCGTACAGTCCTGGGTCGGCGCGCAGGCGAATGTGGCCGTGGCGTCGTATCTGCTCGCACACGAACTGGGCTACCGCGTGGACACCGTCCAGGTCGACGAGGTCCCCGCCTGGGACGCGCTCAGCCAGGGCCGGGTCGACGCCATCCTGGAGGACTGGGGCCACCCGGACCAGGAAGCGCGGTACGTCGACGAGAAGAAGACGATCGCGCCGGGCGGCGGCCTCGGGGTCACGGGCCACATCGGCTGGTTCGTACCGACGTACTTCGCCGAGCAGCACCCGGACGTCACCGACTGGCGCAACCTCAACACGTACGCCTCCCAGCTCCGCACGGCGGAGAGCGGCGGCAAGGGGCAGCTGCTCGACGGCTCGCCGTCGTATGTCACCAACGACAAGGCGCTGGTGAACAACCTGGATCTGGACTACCAGGTCGTCTTCTCGGGCTCGGAGGCGGCGCAGATCACCCAGATCAAGCAGTTCGCCAAGGAGAAGAAGCCCTTCCTCACGTACTGGTACAAGCCGCAGTGGCTGTTCCAGAAGGTGCCGATGACGGAGGTGAAGCTCCCCGCGTACAAGGAGGGCTGCGACGCCGACCCCGAAAAGGTCGCCTGCGCCTATCCGCACACCCCGCTCCAGAAGTTCCTCAACGCGGACTTCGCGAAGAAGGGCGGGAGCGCGGCCCGGTTCCTGGAGAACTTCAGCTGGACGACGGAGCAGCAGAACGAGGTCGCCCTGATGATCGCGGAGCAGAAGCTCTCGCCGGAGGAGGCCGCGGCGAAGTGGGTCAAGGCGAATGAGCCGACCTGGAAGAAGTGGCTCACGGAGACGTAGGGGTCGGCGGCCCGGCGTCGGCGAAGACGCGGGCGCCGGCCGCGTCCCACGGGCCCGGCAGGACCAGTGGGACGTCGACGGCGCGGCCGTGGTGCAGGGCGCGGAAAGCGATGGCCGCCATCAGTGCTTGAACTGGCCGGGTGTGTAGTGACCCGGGGCCATCCGGGAGGTCACCCCGAACCGGTTCCAGGCGTTGATCACCGTGATCGCGGCGATGAGACGGGCCAGCTCGGTCTCGTCGAAGTGGGCCGCGGCCTTCTCGTACACCTCGTCCGGCACGAAACCGTCGGTCAGTACGGTGACCGCCTCGGTCAGCTCGATCGCCGCGATCTCCTTCGGCGTATAGAAGTGCCGCGACTCCTCCCAGGCGCTGAGCTGGATGATCCGCTCCACCGACTCGCCGGCCGCCAGCGCGTCCTTCGTGTGCATGTCGAGGCAGAACGCGCAGTGATTGAGCTGGGAGGCGCGGATCTTGACCAGTTCCAGCAGGGTCGGATCGACGCCCTGCCGGGCCGCCGCGTCCAGCCGGACCATGGCCTTGTAGACCTCGGGGGCGAGTTTGGCCATGTCCAGGCGGGGGCTGTGCTCCGGTGCGTACCCCTTGGACGCGTTCGCCGAGTCTGTCGTCGTCGTGTCTGTCGTGGTCGTGCGTGTCGTCGTCATGAGTACGACGCTACGCGTCCAGTGGCACCCCGGTATGGTCCACTTCCATGACGGATTCCTGGGCCAATATCCCGATCGCCGGCGTCGATCTGCATCTGGAGCTGCGCGGTTCCGGGCTGCGCTCCGGGCTCATGGACGCCCTGCGCGACGCCGTCCGTACCGGCCGTCTCGCGCCCGGCACCCGGCTGCCGTCCTCCCGTTCGCTCGCCGGCGATCTGGGCATCGCCCGTAACACCGTCGCCGACGCGTACGCCGAGCTGGTCGCCGAGGGCTGGCTCACCGCGCGGCAGGGCTCGGGGACCCGGGTGGCCCGGCGCGCCGCGCCCCGCAGACCCGCGCCCGCCGCGCCGAGAACGCGGCCGGTCCGCCGCGGGCCCGCGTACAGCCTGATGCCGGGCACCCCCGACCTCGCCGCGTTCCCCCGGGCGCAGTGGCTCACGGCCGCCCGCCGCGCGCTGACGGCCGCGCCGCACGAGGCCTTCGGCTACGGGGACCCGCGCGGCCGGATCGAGCTGCGTACCGTCCTCGCCGACTACCTGGCGCGGGCGCGCGGCGTGTACGCCGACCCCGGGCGGATCGTCGTCTGCGCGGGCTTCGTCCACGGGCTGACGCTGCTCGGGAAGGTCCTGGCCGCGCGCCGGGTACGGGCGGTGGCCACCGAGTCGTACGGCCTCGACATGCACCGGGACCTGCTGACCGGCGCCGGGCTGCGGACCCCCGCGCTCGCACTGGACGCGCGCGGCACACGCACCGAGGACCTGGCCGGCCTGCCGGACCCGGCGGGCGCCCGTGGCGTCGGCGCGGTGCTGCTGACGCCCGCGCACCAGTTCCCGACAGGGGTGGCCCTCCATCCCGACCGGCGCGCGGCGGCCGTGGACTGGGCGCGCGGTACGGGCGGGCTGATCCTGGAGGACGACTACGACGGGGAGTTCCGGTACGACCGCCAGCCCGTCGGCGCCCTTCAAGGGCTCGATCCCGAACGGGTCGCGTACGTCGGCACGGCGAGCAAGTCCCTGGCCCCGGGGCTGCGCCTCGGCTGGCTGGTGCTGCCCGACGAACTGGTCGGAGAGGTGCTGGCGGCGAAGGGGGAGGCGGAGTGGGCGTCGAGCGCGCTGGATCAGCTCACGCTCGCGGAGTTCATCGCCTCGGGCGCGTACGACCGTCATGTCCGCTCCATGCGGCTGCGCTACCGGCGCCGCCGCGACCAGCTCGTGGAGGCGCTGGCGGAGCGGGCGCCCGGCATCAGCGTCACCGGGATCGCGGCCGGCCTGCACGCCGTCCTCGAACTGCCGCCCGGCACCGAGCGATCCGTCATCGAGGCCGCGGCCTGGCAGGGGCTCGCGGTGGAAGGCCTGTCCCGCTTCGCCCACCCCTCGGCCCCGCCGGAGCGCGACGCCCTGGTGGTCGGCTACGCCACCCCGCCGGACAGCGCGTGGACGGGCGCGCTGGACGCGCTGTGCCGCGTACTGCCGTGAGCCGTGCAGGGCCGTAACCGCCGTAACCGACCCTGTGTCTGTATGAGCACGCTGTGCCGCGTCATAGCCTGATGACACCTTGTCAGGCTCGGAGAGTTGGTCACCGTGGCTCAGTACCTCGTCGGCTCGCGCGCAAGCAACCTTGCCAAAGCTCAAGTGCGGGATTATCTGCGCCCACTGCGCGAGCGATTCCCGGAGACCACTTTCACGCATCGGGCGATCCTGGAAGGGGGCGACAAGGACAGAAAGTCGCTCCTGTCGAGCGTGTCCGCTGTCAGCGGCGGATCGGCTTTCAGTACCGAGCAGGAAGCGGCGTTGTGCCGCGGTGACGTGGACGTGATTGTCCATTCGATGAAAGACCTTCCGACAGCCAACCCTCGCGGGCTCATTCTGTTGCCCCCGCCGGGACGCGAGGACGTGGGAGATGCGCTGTGCGGCTCGACCCTCGCCGGGTTGCGAAAGGGCGCGAAGGTCGGAACGGGCGCCCCACGCCGGATCGCGCAACTCCTCGCGGTGCGGCCCGATCTGGAAATCGTCCCGATCCGGGGCAACGTCCCGCCCCGCCTGAAGAAGATCGAAACCATGGGGCTTGACGCGGTCGTCCTCGCAGTGGCGGGGCTTCGCCGGCTCGGCCTGGACGACGCGATCGGGGAGGTGCTGCCGCTCGACCTCTTTCCGCCGAGCCCTGGTCAAGGGGCACTCGGGATCCAGGTCCGTACAGACGAGAATTCGGCCCCGCTGCGCGAGATCCTGTCCACGGTCGGCGACGCAGGTGTCGACAGTCAGGTTAGGGCGGAGCGCGCTCTGCTCGCCGAACTGCACGGCGGGTGCAGCGTGCCCGTGGGCGCGTATGCCGAGACCCTGCCGGACGGGACTCTCAAGCTGTTCGGCCAGGTGACGTCGCTGGACGGTCAGCAGCGCGTTTCGGGTGCGCTCACCGGTCCGTCCGACGAGCCGGAAAAGCTCGGTGCGACCCTGGCCGCTGACCTCGTCGACCAGGGCGCGCATTCGATCCTCGACGCGGTACGGGCCACCCTCGCGGCTAGGTCCTGTCCGGTCGATCTTCGTGGGCCCGCGACGCCGCAGTGACATGAGCCGCTGCCGCGGCGGGCCGCACCTCGCCGCGTTGTCGGAGTCGCCCAAGTACGTCCAGTACGAGGGCGATCCTCCGCCTTGCGATGCACGGCACCAGACGCCGCGGGCTGATCCAACCGAGAACGGGAACAGCGGTGCTCGCGTCTGCGTCCGGAGCGTGGCGAGTACATCCGCCGTGAACTGCGCGGGCTCCAGAAGGATCATGTCGGCCCCGTCCGCCTCCATGCGTAAGGCGGTGTCGACGAACTGGTCGGCACGGCCTGGATTGATCTGGAATTCCCGGTTGGCCCCTGCTTTGGGAGTCGCCCCCATGGTGAGCCGGAATCCGTCGTACAGGCTCGACCAGAAGATGACGTGAGGCATGACGGACACCCCCTCGTGTCCCGTCTCGTCCAGTGCGCGCCGGGCGCCCCCGGTTGTGCCGAGCAGCATCGATGCGGGGCCCACGACGTCCGCGCCCGCTTCCGCGTGGACCACGGCTTGTGAGGCTGTTACTTGCACTGTCGCGGCCACGTCCGGCCGCCCGTGCTGGTCGGTGACGTAGCAGACTCCATCGGTGGTGTACGAGCAGAGGCACGTCTCCGTCATGACCGCGATCTGCGGTTCCGCTTCCTTGCACGCGTGGATGGCACGGGACATGAGCGCGTCGGGTTCGAGTGAGATTTCCCCCGTGGCGTCCCGCTCGGCGGACTCGGCGAAGAGCTTCACGGACCGGATGCCGAGGGCGGCGCACTCGCGCATCACGGCGGGAATCCCGGCGACCGTGACGGTGGGCATGGGACGGTCGGCGGGCCCCTCGGTGACGAGCAGCACCATGGACAGATCGGCGGGGGTGAGCGTCTGCGGCTCCAGCAGGCGCCGGACGGCCGGACGGCTCCGGAGAGGACTCGTTGCCCTGGTGGTCGTACGTGGGCTGGGCGTAGGGGTAACCGTCATGTCTCGTTCCTCATTTCGGCTGTGTTGTGCCTGTCCCGGTAGTCGGCGAGGGTTGCCATACCGCTCACGGTCAGGGCGGTATCCGCACCGGTCTGCCGGTACGGAGTCCGGGGGGTGCGGTGGTCATTCCGACTCGTCACGGATGAGCTGCGACCGGTGGTGCTTCGCCAGTGCCTTGAGCTGATTCCTCTCGTACTCGGTCGCCGGCCGGATCGATACGCGTCGTGATTCCCAGGTGAAGCCCGCGGGACGGATCAGCTTCACCACCGCCCCGTAGAAAGCGTCGATCACACCCGGCAGTTCAAGGTGGGAGTCATACACAGCCATACCGACCACGAGGTCATCAAGACTGGGGGACGCTGCCGGAAGCCGGCGGATCTGGTACCGCTGCGGGGCAGGCGGGGCATGCCTCATGTGTGGTCATCCGCTCGGCGGTACGGGTGGTTCCGCAGTTCGCGGTCGCACTCCCACACGGCCGGCGATCCGCGCCCGAACCGGGCCTCCGCCCGCTGCTTGACCAGCGCGGCACACACTGGGCAACCGTCGTATGGGGCAGGTTCGGGTTCGGCGCACGTCCAGGGCACATCGCCGGGCAGCAAGCGGTAGAAGCCACTCGACTCGACCCGCGCGACCAACTCCGTAACGCCGTTGCCCAATTGAAAAGCCTGGTCCGCCATCGGTTGCCCTTCCTTTCTACGCCCCTTGCTGTGCTCGCACTAGGTAACCGCTCCATCACTCGCAGCGGTACGGTGGGGAAGCGGCCAAGGATTAAGAGGGTTAAGCGGCGAGAACCCGGGAGTTGGGGCCAGTGACGACACGACGACCGAACGCAGGGTTGGAGCGGCTGTACCGTGAGAGCGGGTGGACACTGCGCCAACTCGCCCAAGCGGTCAACCGCATCGGGACCGAGCGGGGAACGCCGTTCACATACTCACCGCCGTCGGTCCACCAGTGGCTACAGGGGCACATGCCACGCGAGACTGTCCGTCCCCTCATCCTCGAAGCGCTGTCCCGGCGACTTCACCGCCCGGTCACGTCCAGTGAGGCTGGCTTTCCCGCGTCACTCGATCAGTTGAAACAACCCGCCAGTACCGTGGAGGGGCTGTTTGATCTGGGGAGGCAAGATATGGACCCGTCCCGCCGAAGAGTCCTCGGCGTGGGACTCTTCTCTGTAGCACTCACCATTCCGGGCTGGCCCGACGTGGTGGGCCGGATGGAGGCCATAAAGACTGATCCGCAGCGCCGCATCGGGCAATCCGAAGTTCAGGCGGTTTTGGCAATGACCGATCGCCTGTCGGACCTCGATGACGAATTTGGTGGACGCTACGCACGTCCGATGGCCGCTGCTTTCTTGGTCAACACAGTTGCTCCCTACTTGAAAGCAAGCGCGTCAAGCGAAACTCGCAAATCAATGATGTCTGCTGCCTCTTTTCTCTGCTACCTGACTGGATGGATGGCAGTGGATGAGGGGGCGCATGGTCGCGCGCAAGAGTATTACGTAAAGAGCTTGGAGCTGGCGGGTGCCAGTGGCGACCACATGACCTATTGCCACGTCCTACGGGGCATGTCAGTGCAAGCGGCAAATCTGGGCCACGGCACACCGGCGGTACGGCTCGCGAACGCTGCCGCAGAGGCATCACCTGAGTCCAGCCCCCGCATGCGCGCGTTTCTCGCCGGACAACAGGCGCACTCGTACGCGCTGGCAGGTGAGAAGACAAACGCGCTGAACAGTCTCCGCGAGGCAGAACGCGCGGTGAATCAGGCGGAGAGCCAACTCGGGACGTTCGGCGGATTCAGCTCGGCGACGTTGGCCTATTCCACATCGGAAGTCAGGCATGCTTTGGGTGACGTGAAGGGGAGCGTTGAATCCCTTCATGACCATTTTTGTCTGCGAGATTCCAGCGACAAGCAGAGGTCCAATTTGATTTTCAGTTCCCTGCTAGCCGAAAGGCAGCTTCAAATGGGCCACCTGGAGGCAGCTTGCTCAACGTGGGGCAAGGTGCTGGACGCTTATCCGGCGATCCATTCCGGGCGAATTGATGGACAGGTTGCCAAGATCCCGTCCTTGCTCGCGCCCTATCGGTCAAACTCAGTCGCTCGGCACCTTCTTGAGCGCTCGCGTGACGTATCCGTGAACTAGCGGCCCAGGGGCCCCTGCCACCCCGCCGGACAGCGCGTGGACGGGCGCGCTGGACGCGCTGTGCCGCGTACTGCCGTGAGCCGTGCAGGTGGGGAGTCGCGCCGTACCGCCGTACCCGGTCCGTAGGGAGTAACGGGGCGCGACAGCCCCCGGGGCCCGGCCTACGCTGATCACCACGGCATCGCGTGTCGGTCACCGTCCGGGTGCGGCATGGAGGTGTCCGTGAGTTTGCCCTTACGGAGGCATTTCACAGTGCCAGTCCAGCTGAATCACACCATCGTCCATTCCAAGAACAAACGGGAATCCGCCGAGTTCCTCGCGCGGATCCTCGACCTTGAGGTCGGGGACGAGTGGGGCCCGTTCATCCCCGTGGAACTGAGCAACGGCGTCACCCTCGACTTCGCGACCACTCCGGAAGAGCCGATCGCCATACAGCACTACGCCTTCCTGGTCACCGAGGCGGAGTTCGACGGGATCTTCCAGCGGATCCAGGACGCCGGGCTCACGTACTACGCCGATCCGCACCGCGAGCGCCCCGGCGAGATCAACCACAACGACGGCGGGCGCGGCGTGTACTTCATGGATCCCGCGGGTCACGCGCTGGAAGCGATCACCCGTCCCTACGGAGGGGGCGAGAGCTAGGGCCCCTCCCGGCACCGGTACTCCAGCCGTAGATCGTGATCTTCAACGAAGAGTCGGTGGCCGTAGGTCGAAGCATGGATCCCGGCCGTTGGCGGGAGGCGTTCGCGGTGGTCATGAGCCGGATCGCGGGCCGGTGCTGATCTGGCGTAAGCGCACCACCGGCGAACTCGCCTGCTGCCGGTGCCACTCCACCGTGCCGGTCCCGCTGGGTCACCCTCGTCATGCTCGCCCACGCCTTCCTCGCCGTCGTCCGCGCCGACCGTCCACGTTCGCGACCGACCTCACCGGGACCGCGCTCAGCGCCTCGATGACGGCTCAGACCGTGGCTCCCAACCCGGTTACGCTCGGCCTGGCCGCCGGCGCCGGTGCGGCCTACGCGGGCGCCCTCGGCCCGTACGACCGAAGGAGACCGATGCATACCGCCACCGCCCCGATCACGCTGGAATTCTGGAAGGAGGGCCGCGCGTACGAGCGGCGCGCCGGCTATCGGGGCGCGTCACCGGAGTTCGGCGAGATCGTGCTGACCTGCCCGCTGCCCAGGCAGAGCACCGTTCCTATCCAGTGCGCGTAAGTGGGTCTTGGACCCGCTGGTGCGTTCTGGGCGCATCCTGAACGGTTGTGGATGCACTCGGTTGCCGCTTTCGCGTCCCGTTCGGCGGCGGCTCTCCATGGGGCCGGTCCGTGGCGGGTGGGCGGTTCCCGTCACACCCTCGGGCATCCGGTGGGGCCTGGACGGTCCGATGCCCGTAACGATCGCTCTGGTCGTTACGGGGCGGTGCCGTCCGTCGCCTGATCGGGTGTCCGAGGGCGCGTCGTCCGATCGCGATGCTCGCGGCATCGTGTCGGCTGGTCTTACGTCGTGGGGTGGTGAGGGGTTTCTGCCAGTGCTGGGCGCCCCAGCGGGAGGTGTAGGCGGGGTCGACGGCGACGATGGTGAGGCCGTGTTCGGCAGCCATCGACACGAGGCGGGCCCGGAGCCTGCTGGTGGGGAAGCGGGAGATCAGACGCCGGAACCGCTTTCTGCCGCCGTGCTTCTCCCGGGTCTTGTCCCGGTCGAAGTTGAGGTCCTCGACCGCGATGGCCCGCACTCCGCACCCGCGCGCCCAGTGCAGGAGACGGGTCAGCGCGTGCCGGATCTGCGCGTCGCGATGTGGTGCGGTCCCGGACAGGTCGTAGCAGAAGCGGTGGGGTTCGCCCACTGGGTTGCCGTGGGGGTCGAGTTGCCAGGCGGCGAGGTGGTCGTCGTTCATGTCCACCCCGATACAGCCCGCAGTCAGTACCGCGTCCAGGGGCAGGGCGGGCGCGGGCTTGCGCTGCCAGGATGCCGTGACATACCAGCGGTCCCGGTCCGGATCGTGGTGGAGGGTGTAGGCGACGGCCCGGTTCCCGGCGATCCGATCGGCCCACTCCTCACCCCGGTACGGGAACACCACCGCCCCGGCCAGGGCGAACCGGCCGTACGGCGCGTTGGCCAAGTGGGCCAGTTGGGTGGGGAGTTTGACCGAGAGGTGTCCGTCGGGGGTGATGCGGATGGTCTCGTTGCCGTACCGCTTGCCCGTCTCGCCGTCGGCGGACAGGAACATCCGCGCCGCATCCCACCGCCCCCGCCACCCCCCTTCGCTGAGCCGGGCGTCGGTGAGGTGGTGGCGGGTGTTGGCAAGGCGCTTCCCGCCCCGTACGACCCGTACCCGCCCGGCCCGCCACTCCGCCACCGCCCTGTCCCGGCGCGCCACCAGCACCGTCAGGCGGCGGGACTTGGCATGCCACTCCCGCCGGGACCGGTACCCGCCCGCAGCCCGCTTCGTACCCCTCTCACCCACCGGCAGCGACAACCGATGCCGCACCACCGCGATCCCCGCCTCCAGCCCCCGGATATACGCCGCCAGACCCCGACGCGCCAAAGCCCACTGATCATGCGTGGCCTTCGTGATGCTCCCTGCCCACCGCGACGACGACACACCCGTCAACACACGCTTACGCACCGCCCAGCACTCCGCGTCGTGAGCCAGACCGTCACGGCAGCGCACCGCCAGATCACCCGACGCCAACGACCCCAGCAATCCACCGACTTCACGCAACACCCCCGCCTCGACAGCGGTAAGGCGCAGCCGGGTACGGACCGCGACACCAGCGGGACCGGGCACGACAAACGACGCGGCCACAGCCCGAAACCCCGCCACCATCCCCACCTCCGCCCAGCACTGTCATCGCAGACCCCATCGAACAGGACAACGAACCACCGCACAGAAAGTCACCCAACCAGCCCAACAAACCACACGCACATCCACCACCACAGAAACCACCGGACTCACCCCAACGCACCCACGCTCACTACAGTCCACTTATCCGGAAGCAGTTCCCAACCCCAGCCCGTCCAGGGCGAGTCCGGCCGTATAGCGCCACTGCCGCAGCGCCCGCAGCAGCAGCGCCGGATCGACGCCCGAGCCCGTACCGGGTTCGGCGGCGCGGGCGGCGACGGCCTGAAATACGGAGGCGGTACCGAAACAGACCGCGGAGCCGAGTGCGCAGATCATCCCAAGAAGCACATACGGACTCTAGTGGGGCAGTCCATCCCGCGACACCGAGAAACCGAGGAAAGACCGCGTACCCGCCTTTACGGCAGGCCGGTGGGGCCATTTATTGTGTTCACAACAACGGGGGAAGGGGCGGACTCATGGCCGCTACGCGTCAACGGAGGCTGAGGTCGAGCACGGTCGTGCTCGGGAGCATGGGGGTCCTCGCCGTCACGATCACGTCCTGCGGCTCGGACCCGGACAAGCGGTGCGCCGACCGGACGACCCGGCAGACCCTGCCCAGCTCCGAGTGCAAGAAGGGCGGCAGCGGCTCGTACTACTACGGCGGATCGAGCAGCAAGGGCAAGGTCGACGGCGGCAGCTTCGACAAGTCGGCCGTCGACCGCGGCGGTTTCGGCTGCTCCGCCGGCTCCGGCGGCGGCTGAGCGGTCCGGGCCGGCCGACCGGTGATCCGCTGATGAAACGTCACACCACGGACCCCCGCCCCGACTGGCAGCGCATCGTCGAGGAACAGGGCGTCATCTACCCGCTCACCCGCTACCCGGACGACTCGCTGCGGCCGTACTGGGACGAGAGCGCCTACTACTCCTTCACGCTGCCCGAGGTCGAGGCGCTGGAAGAGGTCGTCGAAGAGCTGCACGCGCTGTGTCTGGACGCCGCCGCGCATATCGTCGAACACGACCGGTTCGCCGACCTCGGCATCACCGACGCCCGGCTCGCCGCCCTGATAGCCGAGTCCTGGCGGCGCCGCGCCGAACTGCCGTCCATCTACGGGCGGTTCGATCTGCACTACGACGGCACGGGTCCGGCCAAGATGCTGGAGTACAACGCCGACACCCCCACCTCACTGGTCGAGGCCGCGAGCGCCCAGTGGTTCTGGATGGAGGACCGGTTCCCCGACGCCGACCAGTGGAACTCCCTGCACGAGCGCCTGGTCGCCGCCTGGAAACGGCAGTCCGGCCTCCTTCCGCCCGGCCCGGTGCACTTCGCGCACTCCGACGGCGACGAACTGGGCGAGGACCTGATGACGGTCGCGTATCTGCGCGAGACCGCCGAGCAGGCCGGCCTGGACACGGAGGCGCTCTCCGTCGAACAGATCGGCTGGGACCGGCTGTCGGGCCGCTTCGTGGACGACCGGCTGCGCTTCATCCGCAGCTGCTTCAAGCTCTACCCCTGGGAGTGGCTGGCCACCGACCCCTTCGGCCCGCATGTCCAGGACACCCTGGACAACGGCGGCGGTACGGGCACCACCTGCTGGATCGAACCCGCCTGGAAGATGCTCCTGTCCAACAAGGCGCTCCTGGCGATCCTCTGGGAACTCCACCCGGGCCACCCGAACCTGCTGCCCTCCCACCTCGACGGCCCCCGCGAACTGGCCACCTCCCGGGGCTATGTGGCCAAGCCCCTCCTGGGGCGGGAAGGCGCCGGCGTCACCATCCACGAGCCGGGGGCGCCGCCAGTGCTACGCGACGAGCCCTGCTGCTACCAGGAGTTGGCGCCGCTGCCCGACTTCGACGGCAACCGCGTGGTGCTCGGCGCGTGGGTCGTCGAGGACGAGGCGGCGGGCCTCGGCATCCGGGAGTCCGCGGGCCTGATCACCGACGGGTACGCCCGCTTTCTGCCGCATGTGATTTTCTAGATCCGCCGGCAGTTCCGCCGGCCCGGGCAGGCGCCCCCCCGGGCCGACAGCCCCCCCAAAAAACGCCCGTCTACTCGGCCAGCACGGCCCTGAGCTGGTCCAGACCCCAGTCCAGGTCCTCCTTGCTGATCACCAGCGGCGGAGCGATCCGGATCGTGGAGCCGTGCGTGTCCTTCACCAGCACACCCCGGTCCATCAGCCGCTCCGAGATCTCCCGGCCCGTCCCGCGGGACGGCACGATGTCCACCCCCGCCCACAGGCCCCGGCCGCGTACGGTCTCGACGGCGCCGCCGCCCGTCAGCAGACCCAGCTCGTGGTGGAGATGGTCACCCAGCTCCGCGGCGCGCTGCTGGAACTCGCCCGTCCGCAGCATCGCGATGACCTCCAGCGCCACCGCGCAGGCGAGCGGATTGCCGCCGAAGGTCGAGCCGTGCTCGCCGGGGTGGTACACACCCAGGACCTCGGCCGAGGACACCACCGCCGACACCGGCACCACCCCGCCGCCCAGCGCCTTGCCGAGGACATACATGTCGGGCACCACGCCCTCGTGCTCACAGGCGAAGGTCTTCCCCGTCCGGCCCAGGCCCGACTGGATCTCGTCCGCGATGAAGAGCACGTTCCGCTGCCGGGTCAGCTCCCGCACCCCGGCGAGATAGCCCGCGGGCGGCACCAGGACCCCGGCCTCGCCCTGGATCGGCTCCAGGAGCACGGCCACGGTGTTCTCGGTCATCGCCGCGTCCATCGCGGTGAGATCCCCGTACGGAACGATCTCGAAGCCGGGCGTGTACGGGCCGAAGTCCGCCCGCGCCTCCGCGTCCGTGGAGAAGCTGACGATCGTGGTCGTACGGCCGTGGAAGTTATTGGCCGCGACGACGATCTTCGCCATGCCGTCCGGCACGCCCTTGACCCGGTAGCCCCACTTCCTGGCGGTCTTCACGGCGGTCTCCACCGCCTCCGCGCCGGTGTTCATGGGCAGCACCATCTCCATGCCGCACAGCTCGGCCAGCTGTGTGCAGAAGTCGGCGAACCGGTCGTGGTAGAACGCCCGGGAGGTGAGCGTCACCCGCTCCAGCTGCGCCTTCGCGGCGTCGATGAGCCTCCTGTTGCCATGGCCGAAATTGAGCGCCGAGTACCCGGCGAGCATGTCGAGGAAGCGCCGCCCCTCGACATCGGTCATCCACGCGCCGTCCGCCGAGGCGACCACGATGGGCAGCGGGTGGTAGTTGTGCGCACTGTGGGCCTCCGCCGAGGCGATGGCACTCTCCGTTGTCGACACGGGTTTCTCCGATCGGTCAGGACAAGCTGTGCGGGACAAGCTGTGCGGTACCGGCGGGCCGAAGCCCCACTTTCTATCGTCGCTCGCAGTGTGGACGAGGAAACCTTGCCCTCGGCATGCCCTGCCTGAACAGAAACCGGACGCCGGGCGACCGCTGTCCCCGTCGCCCGCCGCGTCGCCCGCCCCGTCGCCCTCCCAGTCCCGGCTCCACTCGGCTCGGTCTCCGTTCCCGACCTGTCGGTCATACCTGAGAGAATGGTGAACATGGCCTCTGATCGTCCCCGCGCGCTCTCCGGAATCCAGCCCACCGCAGGCTCGTTCCACCTCGGGAACTACCTCGGTGCGGTGCGCCAGTACGTCGCGCTGCAAGAAACCCACGACGCCTTCTACATGGTCGTCGACCTGCACGCGATCACCGTTCCCCAGGACCCCGCCGAGCTGCGCGCCAATACCCGTCTCGCCGCGGCCCAGCTGCTCGCCGCCGGTCTCGACCCGCGGCGCTGCACGCTCTTCATCCAGAGTCATGTGCCCGAGCACGCCCAGCTCGCCTGGGTCATGAACTGCATCACCGGCTTCGGCGAGGCCTCCCGGATGACGCAGTTCAAGGACAAGTCCGCGAAACAGGGCGCGGACCGCGCCACGGTCGGGCTCTTCACGTACCCGATCCTCCAGGTCGCCGACATCCTGCTGTACCAGGCGAACGCCGTCCCGGTCGGTGAGGACCAGCGGCAGCATGTCGAGCTCACCCGCGATCTCGCCGAGCGCTTCAACAGCCGCTTCGGACAGACGTTCACGGTCCCGGCGCCGTACATCCTCAAGGAGGTCGGGAAGATCTACGACCTCCAGGACCCGGCGGCCAAGATGAGCAAGTCGGCGTCCACCCCCAAGGGCCTGATCAATCTGCTCGACGAGCCGAAGGCCACCGCGAAGAAGATCAAGAGCGCGGTCACCGACACCGGCACGGAGATCCGGTTCGACCCGGAGACCAAGCCCGGGGTGAGCAATCTGCTCACGATCTACTCCACGCTCACGGACACCACCGTCGCGCAGCTGGAGGACAAATACACTGGTAAGGGCTACGGTGCGCTGAAGACGGACCTGGCGGACGCGATGGTCGAGTTCGTCACCCCCTTCAGGTCCCGCACCCGTGAGTATCTGGACGATCCGGAGACGCTGGACTCGATCCTGGCCGAGGGCGCGGAGAAGGCCCGTGCGGTCGCGGCCGAGACCCTGGCGCAGACCTACGACAGAGTCGGCTTCCTCCCCGCCAAGCACTGACGGACAAGCACTGACGGAGTACGGGCCACGCACCGACGGAGTACTGGCGCGGTACGGAGGAGTACCGGCGGCGCACCGGCGGAGAAGCGGGGCCGTGCGCCGGCGCGGAGCGAAGACACCGGAGGTCAGTGGGGTGCACCGGCACGGAACACCACCGCGCCGGACGGCCCCGGCCGCCGCTGGCCGGCCGGGCGGTGCGACCGTCACACTGGCGAGCGGCGGCGAAGACACAGACCATCGACACATGGACCACGGGACTGAGGAGATCGATGTGGGGACCGTAACGCTCGGCGTTTCGATCGCGGTCCCGGAGCCGTACGGCACGCTGATCCAGGACCGGCGTGCGGGCTTCGGTGATCCCGCCGCGCACGGCATTCCCACGCATGTCACGCTGCTGCCGCCCACCGAGGTCGACGCGTCGGCGCTGCCCGCGATCGAGGCGCATCTCGCCGCCGTCGCGTCGGCCAGCAGGCCGTTCCCGATGCGGCTGTCCGGCACCGGTACGTTCCGCCCGCTCTCGCCGGTGGTCTTCATCCAGGTGGTCGAGGGCGCGTCGGCCTGCACCTGGCTGCAGAAGCGGGTCAGGGACTCGTCGGGGCCGCTCGTACGCGAGCTCCAGTTCCCGTACCACCCCCATGTGACGGTGGCGCACGGCATCGCCGAGGAGGCGATGGACCGGGCCTACGCGGAGCTGTCCGAGTACGGTGCGGCCTGGAGCTGCACCTCTTTCGCGCTGTACGAGCAGGGCGCGGACGCCGTCTGGCGCAAGCTGCACGAGTACGCGTTCGGCGGTGGCGGGGAGATCTCGGGGGTGCCCCCACAGAGCACCCCCGCCGACCGCCCGGCCTCCCTGCGCTGAGCCCCCGCCCCCTGGTATCGCGCGCTGACTCAGAGCGGCAGCCTGCGGAACAGCGGGCGCGGCAGATGGCGCACCGCCGCCATCACCACCCGTAGTGCCCCCGGCACCCACACGGTCTCCGAGCGCCGCCGCAGCCCCAGCTCGATGGCCGTCGCCACCGCCTCCGGTGTCGTGGCCAGCGGCGTTTCCGGCCGGCTCGCCGCCGTCCTCGGCCGCATGAAGCCGGGCCGTACGACCATGACCTGCACGCCCGTGCCGTACATGGCGTCCCCGAGCCCCTGCGCGAACGCGTCCAGGCCCGCCTTGCTCGACCCGTAGATGAAGTCCGCGCGGCGGGCCCGCTCACCGGCCGCCGACGACAGGACCACCAGCGAACCGTGCCCCTGCGTCTGCAGCGCGCCCGCGCACACCAGCCCCGCCGAGACCGCGCCGGTGTAATTGGTCTGTGCCACCCGTACCGCCGCGAGCGGTTCCGCCTCGTCACGCGCCTGGTCGCCGAGGACCCCGAAGGCGAGCAGCACCAGATCGATGTCGCCCTCCGCGAAGACCTTGCCGAGCACCTCCTCGTGCGAGCCCGGGTCCAGGGCGTCGAAGGCGACGGTACGGACGTCCGCGCCCAGCGTCCGCAGCCGGTCGGCGGCGGTGTCCAGAGCGGGGGAGGGGCGGCCCGCCAGCCAGACCGTACGGGCGCGGCGGGCGATCAGCCGGCGCGCGGTGGCGAGCCCGATCTCCGACGTACCGCCGAGGATGAGCAGGGACTGCGGGAGACCGAAGGCGTCCTTCATCGTGAATCGCTCCTCAGGGGGCAGCAGGCGAGCAGGTGAAGTGACCGTATCGCCCCATACGGCGTTCTTTGTGCCCTTTGTCGTGATGCTCGCGCCTGTTTTCCGATCAGGCGCTGGATCAGCTGGATCAGGGGGTACACGTCGTTCATGGACTGGCTGAAGAAACTGCCCCTTGTCGGCCCGTTCGTGGCCAGGCTGATGCGGACGCACGCCTGGCGTTCGTACGAGACGCTCGACCGCGTTCACTGGACGCGGCTGGCCGCCGCCATCACCTTCATCAGCTTTATCGCGCTCTTCCCGCTGATCACCGTGGGCGCCGCGATCGGTGCCGCGCTGCTCAGCCAGGGCCAGCTCGACCGGTTGCAGGACGGCATCGCGCGGCAGGTCCCCGGCATCTCCCAGCAGCTGGACATCAACGACCTGGTGGCCAACGCCGGCACGATCGGGGTGGTGGCCGGAGCGGTGCTGCTCTTCACCGGGATCGGCTGGGTCGGCTCCATGCGGGAGTGCCTGCGGGCCGTCTGGGAGCTGGACGATACGGAAGAAGGCAATCCGTTCCTGCTCAAGGGCAAGGACACGGTGGCGCTCGTCGGTCTGGGGGCGGTCGGGCTGGCCTCACTGGCGGCCTCCGGCTTCGGCTCGACCGCCGTCGGCTGGACCGCCCACCGGATCGGCATCCCCGAGAACGGCGCGGGCGGCGTACTGCTCCAGACCGCCGCCCTCGTCGTGGCGGTCCTCGCCGACTTCCTGCTGCTGCTGTACGTGCTGACGCTGCTGCCCCGCGTCCATCCGCCGCGCCGCCGGCTCATCGTCGCCGCACTCATCGGCGCCATCGGCTTCGAGCTGCTCAAGCTGCTGCTCGGCGGCTATATGAAGGGCGTGGCGGCGAAGAGCATGTACGGCGCGTTCGGGGTGCCGGTGGCGCTGCTGCTGTGGATCAACTTCACGGCGAAGCTGCTGCTGTTCTGCTCCGCCTGGACGGCGACCCCCAGTAAGAGAGACCTGGCGGCCGAGGCGGCCGTGGCTGATACCGGGCCGGAGACCGAGGAGCGGCGCGGCAATGGCAACCGCGCCGGAGGGGCTACTCGCGCGGACGGCGACGGACCAGGTCGGGCAGCGGCCAGCGCCGGTTGACCAGGAACACCGCGCCTGCCAGGACGACCAGCACCCCGCCCGCGACGGCGAGAGCCGTCCCTGCACCGCCCGTGCCCTCGCCGTTGGTGGCCGCGAGCTTGGCGGGCCCGGTGGCCGTACCGGCCCCGGCCGAGTCCGCTCCAGCGGCCGTGGGGCTCGGCGAGACGTTCGTACGGGCGGACTTGGGCGGCACCAGCTCACCGACCGGAGTCACCTTCCCGGCCGCCGAGAAGCCCCAGTCCAGCAGTCGTGCCGTCTCCTGGTAGACCGCCTGGCCCTCCGTGGAGGACGGGTTCATGACGGTGACCAGCAGCACCCGGCCGTCGCGCTCGGCGACCCCGGTGAAGGTCGCGCCCGCGTGGGTGGTGTTGCCGTTCTTCACCCCGGCGATGCCCTTGTACGTGGTGACGCCGGGGGCGCCGGTCAGCAGCCGGTTGGTGTTCTGGATCTCGAACGAGTCGCGCTTCGGGTCCCCGTTCTTGTCCTTCTCGACCTTCTCGCCCTCCTTCGGCTTCTGCACGTCGCCGGGGAATTTGGCCGAAACCGTCGAGCAGTACTCCCGGAAGTCCTTCTTCTGGAGTCCGGAGCGGGCGATCAGGGTGAGGTCGTACGCGCTGGAGACCTGGTTCTTCTCGTCGTATCCGTCGGGCGTCACGACATGCGTGTCCAGCGCCTGGAGCTCCTCGGCGTGCTTCTGCATGTCCTTGACGGTCTTGGGTACCCCGCCGTTCATCTCGGAGAGCACATGGACGGCGTCGTTGCCGGAGCGCAGGAAGACCCCCAGCCACAGATCGTGGACGGAGTAGGTGAGGTTCTCCTTGACGCCGACCAGGCTGCTGCCCGCGCCCACCCCCGCCAGATCGGTGGGCGCCACCTTGTACACCTCGTCCTTGGACAGCTTGGGCAGCACCGTGTCCGCGAAGAGCATCTTGAGGGTGGACGCCGGCGGGAGCCGCCAGTGGGCGTTGTGCGAGGCCAGCACCGCGCCCGACTCGGCGTCCGCGACGATCCAGGACCGGCCGCTCAGTTTCTTGGGCAGGACCGGCGCGCCGGCGCCGAGGTTCACCTGCGTACCCACCCGGCCGAGCTTGGTCCCGCCGACCGTGGACATCGAGACGGGCGGCTTCGGCTGGTTGTTGTCGGGCCCGTCGATCTTGCCGTCGGCCGACGCGGGCACGGCGGTCATCACGGGAAGCAATGCGGCGGCGGCGACCGTCAAGGCGGTCTTTTTCAGAGCGGACACGATCGAAAACGTACAGGGCGTGGACATCGACGCCGACCCGGGTGGGCTGATCGGCCCCATCTTCCGCGTGTACGGATCCGGCACCCGCACCGATGCCCGTACCGCTATCCATATGGCTGACCGTGGCGCGATCGCTGACCGTAGCGCGCGCCGGTCCGGCCGGTTGCCCGCAGGACCCGGCTGCCGTCGCCCGGAAGGCGCCGGTGATACTGAAACCATGAAGCTCAACCGCCCCGTGTCCTGGTTCCTGCTCGCGTTCGGGGTGTGGAGCTGGTTCATCTGGATCACTTTCGTCAAGAACCTGTGGCAGGACGGCAGCGGACTCGCGTTCGACGACGCCGGTGATCCGACGGGGTACTTCTGGGTGCACCTGACGCTCGCCATCGTGTCCTTTCTTCTGGGGACGGCCGTTGGCGTCATCGGGTTCCGTGGTGTGCGCGCGCTCCGGCGCGAACAGCGCGAACAACTGGGATAAGGGGCCTGTTCGTGGTCGTCGTGATCGTTCTGGCGGCGCTCGCCGCCGTATCGCTGGTGGCAGCGGCGCACTGGTACCTCTGGCGTCGTCTGGTGCGCGACACGACCAGCCCCGGCGGCCTCGCCCGCAGGCTGGGCACCGTCGCCGCGGTCGTGCTGCCGTTACTGTCGGTCGGCGCCGTGGTCTCGGGGCGCTCGGGGATGCCGTTCTGGGCGCAGCAGGTGCTGGCCTGGCCCGGGTTTCTGTGGCTGGCGGTGCTGCTGTACCTGCTGCTGGCGCTGCTGGTGGGCGAGGTCATACGGCCGCTGCTGCGGCGGCTGTTGGAGCGCCGGGACGCGTCGGCCGAGGCTGAGGTCCCGGCCGAGGCAGTCGTTCGTACCCCAGTGGGTACGGGTCCTGGCACGGGTCCTGGCACGGGCCCTGGCACGGGCATATCCGACGGAAGTCCGGACCTGCCGGAACCGTCCGGCCCAGCCCCCGCGCCCACTCCCGCGCCCTCCCGCCGTCTGTTCGTCTCCCGGGTCGTCGGCGGCGCGGCCGCCACCGCCGCGCTCGCGACGGTCGGATACGGCACGTACGGCGTCCTGCGCGGCCCCCGCGTCAAGCGCGTCACCGTCCCGCTCGCCAAGCTGCCGCGCGCCGCCCATGGCTTCCGTATCGCCGTTGTCAGCGATATCCACCTCGGACCGATCCTGGGCCGCGCCCACACCCAGCGCATCGTGGACACCATCAACTCCACGCAGCCCGATCTGATCGCCGTCGTCGGTGACCTGGTGGACGGCAGCGTCGAGAACCTGGGCCCGGCGGCGGAGCCCCTCGCCGGTCTCAAGGCCCGGCACGGCTCGTTCTTCGTGACCGGGAACCACGAGTACTTCTCGGGCGCCGACGCCTGGGTCGACCACGTCCGTGAACTGGGCCTCCGTCCGCTGGAGAACGAGCGCGTGGAGATCCCCGGCTTCGATCTCGCCGGGGTCAACGACGTCGCGGGCGAGAGCGAGGGCGCGGGCCCCGACTTCGCGAAGGCGCTCGACGACCGCGACCGGGCCAGGGCGTCCGTACTCCTCGCGCACCAGCCCGTCGTCATCGACGACGCCGTGCGCTACGGCGTCGACCTCCAGCTCTCCGGACACACCCACGGCGGCCAGCTGTGGCCGGGCAACCTCCTCGCGGGCCTGGCCAATCCGACCGTGGCCGGTCTGGAGCGGTACGGCGACACCCAGCTCTACGTATCGCGCGGCGCGGGCGCCTGGGGCCCGCCGGTCCGGGTCGGCGCGCCCTCCGACATCACCCTCGTGGAACTGGCCTCGCGCCAGGCATAGGCCCTGTGGCTGGATGCGGAACGTGTCCGACCGGACAGGACCTAGGCTTTGCGGGCGAGCAGTTGAATCTCCTGGAACTGCCGTCGGTCGGTGGGCTGAGGCTCGCGAACCATCCGGGCCACCTCGGCCAGCCCGGACCCGCGCAGCATCGCGGCGAGGTGATCGGGCGACCACCGATAGGCCGGCGCGACCGCGTGATCGAAGACCTGCGTCGGGTGAGACCGATCATCGCTGGCCGAAAAGCCGACCAGCAGGTGGCCGCCAGGTGCCAGCACCCGGTGGAACTCCGCCAGGATGACGGGGAGTTCCCGCGGCGGAGTGTGGATGACGGACCAACGTGAGAGTACGCCGCCCAGCACGCCGTCAGCGATGTTCAACGCGGCCATCGAGCCCACGTCGAACCGCAGGCCCGGATAGGCCTGTCGAGCCAACTCGATCATCGCGGGAGAGGCATCAACGCCAAACGCCGCCAGCCCCAACTCATCCAGATGAGCGGTGATATGGCCAGGTCCACACCCCAGGTCCGCCACCTGACCGTCCCCACTCGCACGGACGACCTCGGCGAAGGCACCCAAGATCGCGCGGTCCAGGGGACTGTCACGCAGCGAGTCGCGGAACAGCTGCGCATAGGTGAGGGCAGCGGCATCGTAGGCCTCGCGGGTAGTGCTGAGGGCATCGTGTTCGACCATGCTCGCGACAGTAGTTCCTGGCGCTCGGGCGAGCCGAAGAATCACGGTCTCCCCTCCCGCCTTCCGCGCTCCAGCCGAGCCAGCAGAACACCTTGGCGCGCCTAGTGGCACCACGCGGTGCCACGTGGCGCCACTAGGCGTGCCAAAGAGGACGAGACTCCACGTGGCACCGCATTGATGCAACTCGGTGCCACGCGCGTTTTCACAGGTCAGAGCTATCAGGTGGGCCCTGGTCCACACTCGCTCCCCATGGAGGCTTGCATGTAGCGCCATAGTGATGCCACTATGGCGCTATGGACCTCACGCCGTATGTCGACAACCTTCGCCGCGAACTCGCGGTGGCCGCCGAAGCCGGCGGCGAAGAAGCCCGCGAGCTGGCCGAGCGGCTCACCGCTCCCCTGGAGTCGGCGACCCGCCTGACGATGCTCAATGTGCTCTCCGCCGCGATGGACGAGATCACCCGCGAACTCGCCCCGGGCTCGGTCGACGTACGGCTGCGCGGGCTCGACCCCGACTTCGTGGTGACGCGGCCGGCGGTCGACGAGGCGTACGAGGACAAGAGCGGGCCCGCCGAGCCGCTCAAGGCGCCGGCCCCCGCACCCGCCGACGGCGACGACGGCGGCACCGCCCGCGTCAACCTGCGACTGCCCGCCCACCTCAAGGCGCGCGCCGAGGATGCCGCGAGCCGCGAGGGCCTGTCGGTCAACGCATGGCTGGTACGAGCCGTGTCGGCCGCGGTCGACGGCGGCGCCCCGTCACGTACGACGGAGAAGACCCGCAGCACCCGCACCGTCGGACAGAGCTTCACAGGCTGGGTGCGCTAGCCGCGCCCCGCCCACCTCACTTCACTTCACTTCACTCACACCACGTCCCACCAGCAGGGACGCCACGAAGACCCAAGAGGACGGGACAGCCATGCCTACTTTCGACACCCCCGCGACGATCTCGGCCACCGCCCACGTGGAAGCCGGATCCATCCGGTTCATCGCCTCCGACCGACTCGACACGCTCGTCGAGGTACAGCCCCGCGACCCGAAGAAGGATCAGGACGTACGGGCGGCCGAGCAGACCGAAGTGCGGTACGCGAGCGGCCTGTTGACCGTCAGGACGCCCAAGCAGCGCTATCTCGTCGGACGCACCGGCACCGTCGACGTGACGGTCGAACTGCCCACGGGCTCGCAGGTGGAGATGACCGGCGCCTGGGCCCAGGTGTACGGCGAGGGCCGGTTCGGCGAGGTCCGTGTGAAGACCTCGTCGGGCGACGTCCGCCTCGACACCACCGGACCGCTGCACCTGACCGCGTCCCACGGCAGCATCACCGTGGACCGCGTCGAGGGGCCCGCCGAGATCACCACCAGCTCCGGCAGCCTGCGCGTCGGCACCGTCAACGGCCCGGCCGTCCTGAAGAACTCGCACGGCACCACGACCATCTGCGACGCCCTGGGCGATCTCCGCGTGAGCGGCGCCAACGGCGACATCATCATCGAGCACGCCGAGGGCTCGGTCGCCGCCACCACCGCCCACGGCACCCTGCGCCTCGACGACGTCGCCCGTGGCACCGTCCAGTTGGAGACCTCCTACGGCGCCATCGAGGTCGGCATCCGCGAGGGCACGGCCGCCTGGCTCGACATCGGCTCGGGCTCCGGCCAGGTGCACAACGCGCTCACCGCGTCCGAGAGCCCGGCGGGGACCGAGGACACGGTCGAGGTCAGGGCCCGTACCCGCTACGGCAACATCGACATCCGCCGCGCCCGGGCCTGACCCGCCCGATCTCCTGACAGCCAAGACCACTTCACCGCTCACCACGCCTTCGAATGGGAGGGCCCCATGCCTTCTTCTGTCATGCCCATGCCCAGGCGGGACGACGGCCAGCAGCCGCCCGCCGCCGTCTCCGCCGCCGATCTGCGCAAGTCGTACGGCGACAAGACCGTCCTCGACGGCATCGATCTGCGGATCCCGTCCGGCACCGTGTTCGCGCTCCTCGGGCCGAACGGCGCCGGCAAGACCACCACCGTGCAGATCCTGTCCACGCTCATCTCCGCCGACGGCGGGCAGGCCCAGGTCGCGGGCCACGACGTCGCCACAGCGCCGGACGGGGTGCGCGCCGCGATCGGCGTCACCGGTCAGTTTGCCGCACTCGACGACCTGCTCACCGCCGAGGAGAACCTGCTCCTCATGGCCGACCTGCTGCGGCTCGGCAAGCGCGAAGGCCGCAAGCGGGCCAAGGAGTTGCTGGAGCGGTTCGACATCGCGGACGTCGCGCACAAGCGCGCCGCGCTCTTCTCCGGTGGGATGCGGCGCCGGCTCGACCTCGCCATGACACTGGTCGGCGACCCGCAGGTGATCTTCCTGGACGAGCCGACGACCGGGCTGGACCCGCGCAGCCGCCGCACCATGTGGGAGACCGTGCGTTCGCTGGTCGCCGGCGGCGTCACCGTCTTCCTCACCACGCAATACCTTGAGGAGGCCGACCAGTTGGCGGACCGGATCGCGGTGCTCGACGGCGGGCGGATCGTCGCCGAGGGCACCGCCGACGAGCTCAAGGCGCAGATCCCCGGCAGCCACGTACGCCTGCGGTTCACCGACCCCGACGAGTACGAGCGCGCGGCCGCCGCCTTCCCCGGCGCGGCCCGCGACGACGAGGAGCTCACCCTGCGCGTCGCCGGCGACGCCGGCCTCGACGCGCTGCGCGCCCTGTTCGACCGGCTCGACGCCGCCGGTATCCGCGCCGCCGACTTCTCCGTGCACACCCCCGACCTCGACGACGTGTTCCTCGCCCTGACCGGCGACGGCAGCACCAACACCGCGCTCCACGTGAAGGAGACCCTGCGATGAGCACCCTCACCCACGCCGTGCACGACTCGACGACGATGCTGCGGCGCAACCTGAAGCACGCGATCCGCTATCCGGCCGTGGGGCTCGGCAGCGCCATGATGCCGATCCTGATGCTGCTGCTGTTCGTGTACGCCTTCGGTGACTCGATCGGCGCCGGGATGGGCGGCGGCCGGGACGCGTATCTGAACTATCTGACGCCCGGCATCATCATCATGGGGGTGGCCGCCGGCTCGATGTCGACCTCGATCGCGGTCTGCTCCGACATGACCGAGGGCATCATCAACCGCTTCCGCACCATGCCCATCACGCGCTCGTCGTTCATGACGGGGCATGTCATCGGCAGCGTCATCCAGACGATGATGTGCATGGTCCTGGTCGTGGGCGTCGCGCTCGCCGTCGGCTTCCGGTCCGGGGCGACCCCGCTGGAGTGGCTGGCCGCGGCCGGCCTCCTCGCGGCCATCGCCTTCGCGGTGACCTGGCTGTCCGTGGCGCTCGGCCTGATCTCCAAGACCGTCGAGTCGGCGAGCAACAAGCCGTTGCTCATCCAGTTCCTGCCGTTCCTCGGCTCGGCGTTCGTGCCGGCCGAGTCGATGTCGCCGGGCCTGCGCTGGTTCGCCGAGTACCAGCCGTTCACGCCGATGACCGAGACACTGCGCGGCCTGCTCTCCGGCTCGGAGATCGGCAACAACGGCTGGATCTCGCTCGCCTGGTGCGCCGGGATCGCCCTGATCGGCTACGTCTGGTCGCGGTCGCTCTTCAACAGCGGCACCACGCGCTGAGCACCGGAAGCACCGGAACACACAAGGGCGGGGTGCTCACTCACCGGCAGGGGAGTGAGCACCCCGCCCTCGCATGTCCGCACTCAGGCCCTGTTCTGTCCGGTCTTCGTGGTCCTAGTGGTCCTGGTCGACCGGCGCGAGGCCCTGTCCGGCGCGCTTAACACGACCGTTGCCTGCGTGACCCAGGTTTTCTCTTCCGCCGGCGAACCCCGTGTGGTTGGGTGAGCGCCATCACGGTCAGGGGTGGGCGTGATAGAGGGGCACAGCACATGCGGCCGATCCGTCTGCGGATACTCATCACATCTCTTGTGCTGGTGGTTGCGGGGGTGGGCGGCTGGCAGCTGCTTCCGTCCCGCGACGCCAACCAGAAGCCGATCACCGTCGGAACGACCGACGTGGTCACCTCGCTCGATCCGGCCGGCGCGTACGACGCCGGATCCTGGGCGCTGTTCAGCAATATCTACCAGTCACTACTGACGTTCAAACCCAGTTCGGTCACGCCGGTACCGGACGCCGCCCGTACCTGCGGCTTCACCGGGAGTGAACTCCGTACCTATCGCTGCGAGCTGCGGGACGATCTCCGTTTCTCCAACGGCAACGAGATCACGGCGGAGGACGTCAAGTACTCCTTCGACCGAGTGCTCGCCATCAAGGCGGACGTCGGTCCGCAGGCGCTCTTCACCACGCTCAAGTCGGTCGAGGCGGACGGTCTGACCGTCACCTTCCATCTCGGCTCGCGTGACGCGACGTTCCCGCTGAAGGTCGCCACCGGAGCCGGTTCGATCGTCGACCGCACCCGCTACCCGGCGAACGGGCTGCGCACGGGCCCGGAGAGCGACGGATCGGGGCCGTACGTCCTCAAGTCGTACACCCCGGGCTCCGTGGCGCATCTGGAGCCCAATCCGCGGTATCGGGGCGCGATCGGCGCGGTCGGCGGGCCCGTGGACATCACGTACTTCAAGAAGCCCGCCGACCTGGCCGCCGCCTGGAAGGCCCGTACGGTCGTTGTCACCCACCGCCAGCTGCCGCCCTCGCTGATCGCCGGGCTGGACGCGAGCAAGGACGACATCCGGATGAACGAGGCCGACAGCGCCGAGATCCGCAACCTCGTCTTCAATGTGCGCAAGGGGTCGGCGATGGCCGACAAGGCGGTACGGAAGGCGGTCGCCGCGATCGTCGACCGGTCCAAGATCGCCTTCAATGTCTATGCCTCGACGGTCGATCCGCTCTACTCGCCGATTCCGCAGGGCATCACCTCGCACACCACGCCGTTCTTCGACACCTACCCGGAGCCGGACGTGGAGCGGGCCAGGAAACTGCTGGCGGACGCGGGTGTGGAGACCCCGGTGACGTTCACGCTCGCGCACGCGGACGGCGGCTCGGCCGCGCCGGAGGCGGCGGAGCTGCGCAAGCAGCTGGAGGCCACCGGGCTGTTCAAGGTGAAGATCGTCGAGCGGGAGTGGACGGCCTTCCAGAAGGGCTACAGCGGTGGCCAGTACGACGCGTACACCATCGGCTGGCTCCCGGACTTCCCGGACCCGGACAACTTCATCCAGCCCCTGGTCGGCCGGGACGCCACGCTGCACACGGGGTACGTGAGCGACCGCGTCGACCGGCTGATCGAGTCCACCCAGCAGTACAGCGAACGCGCCCGCGCCTCGGAGGACTTCAGGTCCATCCAGAAGGTGGTGGCCGAGGACGTGCCGTTGCTGCCGCTGTGGCAGAAGAAGGACTACGTACTGAGCAGCGGCGATGTCACGGGGGCGCAGTATCTGTCGGACGGGACCGGGATATGGCGGCTGTGGCAGCTGGGCTGGCTCTGACGGCGGGACGTCCGGGCTGACGGCGGGACATCCGGGTCGACGCGGGGACGTCCGGGCCGACGGCGGGCGCGGCTCGGACGGAAGTCAGCTCGCGGACGGAGGTCAGCTCGCGGGCAGAGGATCAGCTCTCGGTGCTCGGCCTCCGGGAGGCGCGGGTCGCGGCCACCTCGGCCATCCCCGGCAGGAAGTCCTCGAACAGCTCGTGCACTTCCCGTACGAGCGGCCGCAGCACCCGGAACCGCGAGAGCGCGATGCCGCTGCTGGTCAGCCGGGCGCCGCGCTCCGCGAGCCGGCGTGAGCGCTCGCTGCCCTCGGAGCGGTCGAAGACCCAGTACAGGACCAGCCCCATCTGGGCCAGCCACATCAACTCCGGGAGCAGTTCGGCCAGTTCGTTCGGGACCTTCGCCCTGGAGCCGGCCAGCACCTCGCGGTGGACGGCGACGGCCGCGTCGCGCGCGTGTTCCGATTCGGGGGAGAAGGGGCTCAGCGGGCTCTCGGGATCGGCGGCGTTCTTGAAGAACTGGGCGGCGAACTCGTGGTACGGGGCGGCGACATCGATCCAGACCGTCAGCACGCCGGCCATGCGCGCCTCCAGATCGGTCTCCCGGTCGAGCACGGCCCGCGCCGCCAGCCGGTGTTCGGCGCCGATCCGGTCGTAGAAGCCCTGGACCAGGTGTTCCTTGGACGAGAAGTAGTAGTACGCGTTCCCGACCGAGACCCCGGCCTCCGTGGCGATGGCCCGCATGGTCGTCTTGTCGAAACCGCGCTCCTGGAAGAGCCGGAGCGCGGTTTCGAGGATGAGCGTGCGGGTCTGCTCGCTCTTGGGGACCGGGGCCTTGACCGCCGTCTTCGCTGCCTTGGGCTTGTCCGTCACACCGACCGAGCCTAATGCGAAGCAGCGGGTACTTCGCACGCCCCTTCGCAGGGCGCGGCCGTCAGCTCGCGGTACTTCGACGCGGCGAGCACACTCACCCGGGCGAAGGGCGCGCCGGCCGGGGTGGACAGCCAATGGGCCTTGGGCCGGTGCTCGGCCAGCGCCCAGAGGCAGACGATCCAGGCGGCCGTCCCCCGGTAGATCTGGCCGCCGTCACCGATGACCGTGATCTCCTTCAGCGTGGTGCCGTGATCGAGGTCCGGGAACCGCCGCCGCGCCTCCTGCGAGGCGGCGGGCACCGGATCGATCGGTACGAGCTGGGGCTGTCGCGTCAGCCAGTGCCGCAGATGGACACAGAGCGGGCAGTGCGCGTCGTACAGCAGGGTCAGCCGCCGGACGGGCAGCCGGTACGTGGGCCGGGCCATGGCGGCTCACGCCCCGCTGGCCGGCGTGACCAGCGGACCGGGACCGGGGCCCTTGTCCACGGGGCCCGTCCAGCCCTGCGGCGGCACCGGCGGCGTCTGCTCGCGCTCCATGATCCCGCGCCGCCGGATCTTGTTGAGTACGTACACGTTCCCGAGGTGCATCACGCCCAGCACGAGCAGGACGACCCCCACCTTCACCGACAGCGCCTCGAAGAGCCCGCGGGCGTGCTCCACGGCGTCGGCGGACTTGAGATAGAGCGTGACGAAACCGAGGTTGACGAGGTAGAAGCCGACCACCAGCAGGTGGTTGACGGCGTCGGCGAGCTTCTCGTTGCCCCGGAGTACGTCGGCCAGAAAGACGCGCCCGTTCCGGCTCAGCGTCCGGGCCACCCACACGGTCAGCGCCAGGCTGATCACCAGGTAGACCACATACGTGACAACAGTGAGGTCCATCCTTCACCCTCCCTCTGTAGGCCTTTGAACGTGTTCAAAAGCTGGTGTGTTGGACTGTAGACCTGCTTTTGAACACGTTCAAGTCGGGGTGGGTGCGGTGTGGGACACATGGGGAGGGGGCGGCCGGTAGCGAGGGCCGACGACCGTAACCGGCCTTGCTGGCAGACGTGTTCCGGTCAACGCCCGTGTGGGGCCGGTGCGTGTGATGGGGTGCGGGAGACGCATTCCATTCCTCGGAAGGACGCTCGTCATGCGACATTCCTTCGCACGCCGGAGTTTGTTCGGAGCGGCCGCCGCCATCGGCGGCGCGGCGCTCCTGGCCCCGCTGGGCGGCACGGCAGCCGCCATGGAAACCACCGGGCGGCGCCGGCCCGCCGGCTTCCCCCTGCCCGACGGCTTCCGGCCGGAGGGGATCGCCATCGGGTCCGAGCCGTACGCCTACATCGGTTCGATCGCGCGCGGCGACGTGTACCGCGCGAGCCTCGCGACCGGCAGCGGCCGGGTCGTCGTTGAGGGGCTGGGTCCCGAGCATCCCGTCATCGGGCTCAAGACCGACGCCTGGGGCCGGCTGTTCCTGTGCGGCGGAGTGAGCGGCGAGATCCGGATCGCCGATCTCCGTACGGGCAGGATCACCCGTACCTTCACCGTGGGCACGGACGCCACGATGGTCAACGATGTGATCCTGACGCCCGACGCCGCCTGGTTCACCGACTCGTTCGAGCCGCAGCTCTACAAACTCCCGCTCGGCCGGCGCGGTGAGCCGGGGGACCGGATCATCACCGTGCCGCTGTCAGGCGACTGGGTCCAGGGGACGGCCATCACCGCCAACGGCATCACCACGACACCGGACGGCCGGGCGCTGCTCGTGGTCAACAGCTTCGCCAACGGCGGCGGCCTGATGCGGGTCGCCCCCCGCACGGGAGTGGCACGCGCCGTGGACCTCGGCCCAACCCGGCTACCGAACGGCGACGGCCTGCTCCTCCTCGGCCACACGCTCTACGCCGTGCAGCAGCGGCAGAACGCCATCGATGTGCTGCGGATCGACGACGCGGGCACGAAGGGCACGGCGATCACCCGGATCACGGACCCCGCGAACTTCCGGGTCCCGACGACCGCGGCGGTCTACGGGGACCGAATCTATCTGCCCAACGCCCGCTTCGACGTGGCGGAACCGACGCCCGAGACGGACTACGACGTGGTGTCGGTGGAGCGCGTGCGGGCTTGAGCGGTGCGCAATGGCTGCCGGGCGGGCTGAGGGGAGCCGGTCCGGCGGCCGTTGACCGCCTTGTCCGGTCCGGTCCCGGCTAGACGGTGGTGGCCTTGGCGAAGGCGACGAAGGCGGTCCAGGATGCGTTGGAGGTGATGAGGATGGGGCCGGTGGGGTTCTTGGAGTCCCGGACGGGGACGGTGTGGGCGATGCCGTCTGCCACCTCGATGCACTCGCCGCCGTTGCTGCCGCTATAGCTGGACTTACGCCACGCCTGTTCCGGTACGCGGATCGGCTCGGTCATGAATAGCATTCCTTCAAAATGGAGCCGATCTCAGAGGCCGACTCGTCTGGCGGCAGAGCTGTTGCCTTAAGCAGATCATAGGCATCGTAAGCCGCGGCCACATCGTCTGGATCGGCCAGAACGTAGCCCTTTGGGAAGCCGTCGACATGCACCACGTCTGAGCCTTCGCTGAAGGACAAGAGCCCGAACGGCGAACCCGATCCGGGATACGCCGCGATGGTCTTGGGGATGACCTGGATGACATGGCGCGGTGTCTCCGCCAGAGCCCGCAGCTGTTTGAGCTGTTCTCTCATGACGTGCTTCCCGCCGATAGGGCGCCGGAGAACGCCCTCGTCCAGAATGATCCACAGCCTGGTCGGCACCTCGCGTGCGAGGACGCGCTGTCGCTCCATCCGAGCAGTCACCAGGTCCTCAAGGTTGCTGGGACGTCCGGTTCGCAGCACAGCCCGTGCGTATTCCTCGGTTTGCACGAGCCCAGGCACCAATTGGGGGTGGAACATGGAGATCGCGGTAGCCGTCCACTCCAGTTCGACATACCTACGGAACCACGGCGGGAAGGCCCACCGCAGGGCAAGCGGCCAGAGCCGCGCGAAGCGCCCGTTGGAGTGCGGGAACATTTGGTCACACGCTTCGGCGAAGTCCAGCGGTGGCACGCGCCTCCCGGCCTCGATTTTCGCCACGAGCGAGTAACTACAGCACGCCGCCTTGCCCAACTCCGCGCGTGAGATGTCCAGTCGCTCACGCTCCAGCCGTACCTCGGCCCCGAAGTGAGCGAGCGGCGACACGGCGGGGTCGGTTGATTCCGCGGTCTCGTTTTCGACAGTCACTCAAACCCCCGAATGATCATTGGACACCTTCCAGAGTCCAAGTTGCCTACCTGTTGGGCGCGCTCGGCGGCGCCGAAGCTTGAACACACAAAGCAAGCGCGCGATAACGGAAGGTACATCTCTCATGACCGAACAAGCCACCGATACGAGGTCGGACGACCCGGACGAGTTGGCCGCGACGGTTGAGGCGGGGGGCTTCTGGCGGTTGGTGCCCGAGTGGGTGCCGCGGGACTTCGTCGAACCTACGCCCGCACTGTTGGAGCATGTGGAGCGCGGGCTCAGGCGGTTGGTCGCATGACGGGGAGTGAGGCGCGCCAACGCCTGTCTTTGTTGATCGCCACGCTCGGGACGGACGGCGCCCTCTTGGTACGGAAGGGCGTCCCCGGTGCGGAAGGCGCGGACCTGGCCCCGGCGTCGGCGCTCAAGTGGCCGCCGTGCGAGTGCGGCAATCCGAAGTGCCCGGACTACGAGCCGCCCCCGGCGGCGCCGCCCGTCGGCGGGGGTGGTGGGCTGTGAGACGAGGCCGGCGCCGTAGGGTCGGCGTCATCGCGCGGCTCGTGGAGCGACGGAGGCAACGCCTCGCGTATCGACGGCTCCATCGTGCGCTGCTCAGCGCGTTCCAGGAACCGGATGAGGCCGTCTTGTTCGAGAGGATCTTCGGCCACGCCCCGCCGGAGGAGAAGCGCACGAGGTGAGCGCGGGTGCGGGTTCGTGCCGAGGGGTAGTCGGGGTGACCCGGTGCGTCCGATGGCGGGTGGGGGCCGCCCCTCAGGTTTCAGTTTCGCGGCTCCGGGTCGGGTGTCAAGGGCGCTCCTTCGTCGCGTCGGCTGCGCCGATTCCGCTTCGCTCCACCCTTGACACCCAACCCTCCACCGCAAGTGCAGCTTTGTGACGGGCGAGGCGGCAAGTGGGTCGGTGAAAGGCCGTGATGTGTCCTGGGTCCCGGTTACCTGGCCGCACGACACATGACCGACCGGAGGAGCCCAGGAATAGGCCATCAAATCGGGACATACAGGGCGAGTTGCAGGTATGCCCGCCAGCGGGCCGCCACCAGCGGGGCATGAGTCTCAACCACCCACCCACACAAGCCCGCTGAGCCGGTGCCGGGCCGCCCCATTCCACTGATGCGCCCCCCACCACCGGCCAGAAGGCCGGGAACGGACCCCAGGAACAAGGGTGCTTCCCCGGGGACCCCTCCCCCCGGGGCCGCCCCTCCACAAAGCTGCACTTGCGGTGGAGGGGCGGGTGTCAAGGGTGAAGCGAAGCGGAATCGGCGGAGCCGACGCGACGAAGGAGCGCCCTTGACGCCCGACCCGGAGCCGCGAAACTGAAACCTGAGGGGCGGCCCCCACCCGCCATGACGGATTCCGGGTCACCCCGATTACCCCTCGCCCCCCGGGCCTCACATCGCGCTGAGCGAGCGCGCGTAGCTGATCTGGCCCATGACCATCTGGAACGTGCCCGCGTGGTTGGCCGGGATCATGGTCGAGTGGTGCTTGCCGCCGCTGGTGACCGTGACCTGGATGAAGCCCGTCGTCGTCTTCTCCTTCATCAGAAGGAAGAGCAGCCCGAGCAGACAGAAGATGAAGAAGACGATGGCCAGGATGATGGCGTGCGTCGGGATCTTCTCCTCCGTGCGCGACATGTCCGTCGCGTTCCAGACCGCGCCCCTCAGAGGCAGCGTGCCCGACGGGGTGATGATCGAGTCGCCCACGACCGTGATGTCACCGATCGAGACCAGCGGCGTTCCGGCGGCGCCCGCCGGTACCGGGTACGCGGCGCCGGACTGCGGATAGCCGTAGCCCGGGGCGGGGGCGGCGCCGGGGTAGCCGTAGCCGGCCGTGGCGCCCGGTGCTCCGTCGGCGAGCGTCGGGTTGGGGAAGTCGTACTCCGGGACCCCCGGCGAACCGGCCGCGCCCGGCGTACCGGCCGGCGGGGTGCCCGGCGTCGGCCCCCATTTGTACTCGCCGTCCGCGTACGGATTGGGCTCAGTCATCTCTTCATCTCCCCGTTCCCCTGGGCCTGTCGGGCCTGTCGACAGGATCGATCCTGACACAAGAAGGGCTCGTTTCTGTATGTCGTACCCACAGAAACGAGCCCCTCCGAGCGCAGCGCTCAGACTCCAGCGCTCAGTCAGCGCTCAGACCCCAGCGCTCAGACCCCAGCGCTCAGACCCCAGCGCTCAGAAGCGGCGCGTGATCAGCGCCCGCTTGACTTCCTGGATCGCCTTCGTGACCTCGATACCGCGCGGGCAGGCGTCCGTGCAGTTGAACGTCGTGCGGCAACGCCACACGCCGTCCTTGTCGTTGAGGATCTCAAGCCGCTGCTCCCCGGCCTCGTCACGCGAGTCGAAGATGAAGCGGTGCGCGTTCACGATCGCGGCGGGGCCGAAGTACTGCCCGTCGTTCCAGAAGACCGGGCACGACGACGTGCACGCCGCGCACAGGATGCACTTGGTGGTGTCGTCGAAGCGCTCGCGGTCCTCGGCGGACTGGAGCCGCTCGCGCGTCGGCTCGTTGCCGGTGGTGACGAGGAAGGGCATCACATCGCGGTACGCCTGGAAGAACGGGTCCATGTCCACGATCAGGTCCTTGAGGACCGTGAGTCCCTTTATGGCCTCGATCGTGACCGGCTTGCTGACGGCCCCGCTCTTGTCGAACGACACGATGTCCTTGATCAGCGTCTTGCACGCCAGCCGGTTACGGCCGTTGATCCGCATCGCGTCGGAGCCGCAGATGCCGTGCGCGCAGGAGCGCCGGAAGGTGAGCGTGCCGTCGACGTCCCACTTGATCTTGTGGAGGGCGTCGAGTACGCGCTCCTTCGGATCGATGTCGATCCGGAAGTCCTCCCACGAGGCGTCGGCGGAGACCTCGGGGTTGAAGCGGCGGATCCGGAACGTGACCGCGATGAGGTGCGAGGAGGCGGAGTCCGCCTCCAGTGCCTCCAGCTTGTCCATGGTCGGGGTAGCCATCAGTACTTACGCTCCATCGGCTGGTAGCGGGTCTGGACGACCGGCTTGTAGTCGAGCCTGATCGACTCGGTGCCGTCGTCGCCCACCTCGCGGTACGCCATGGTGTGGCGCATGAAGTTGACGTCGTCGCGGTTCGGGTAGTCCTCGCGGTAGTGGCCGCCGCGCGATTCCTTGCGCGCCAGGGCCGAGGTCGCCATCACCTCGGCGAGGTCGAGCAGGTTGCCCAGCTCGATGGCCTCCAGCAGGTCCGTGTTGAACCGCTTGCCCTTGTCCTGGACGGACACGTTCAGGTAGCGCTCGCGCAGCTCGGCGATCTTCGCGACCGCCGTCTTGATCGTCTGCTCGGTGCGGAACACCATCACATTGGCGTCCATGCACTCCTGGAGCTCCAGGCGCAGCGTGGCGACACGCTCCTTGCCCGTGGAGTTCCGCAGCCGCTCGACCTGGGCCTCGACCAGCGACGCCGGGTCCTCGGGAAGCTCGACGTAGTCGTGCTTCGCCGCGTACTCGGCGGCGGCGATGCCGGAACGGCGTCCGAAGACGTTGATGTCCAGCAGCGAGTTGGTGCCCAGCCGGTTGGCGCCGTGCACCGAGACGCACGCGACCTCGCCGGCCGCGTACAGACCGGGAACGACCGTCGTGTTGTCCGCGAGGACCTCACCCTGGACGTTGGTGGGGATGCCGCCCATGGCGTAGTGCGCGGTCGGCTGGATCGGGATCGGGTCCGTGTACGGCTCGATGCCCAGGTACGTACGGGCGAACTCGGTGATGTCGGGCAACTTGGCGTCCAGCTGCTCCGGCGGCAGGTGCGTCAGGTCCAGATAGACGTGGTCGCCCTCGGGACCGCAGCCGCGGCCCTCGCGGATCTCCGTGTAGATGGAGCGCGAGACGACATCGCGCGAGGCGAGGTCCTTCATGACGGGCGCGTACTTCTCCATGAAGCGCTCGCCGTCCTTGTTGCGCAGGATGCCGCCCTCACCGCGGGCGCCCTCCGTGAGCAGGATGCCCATGCGCCAGATGCCCGTCGGGTGGAACTGGAAGAACTCCATGTCCTCCAGCGGCAGTCCGCGCCGGTAGCAGGCGGCCTGGCCGTCACCGGTGAGGGTGTGCGCGTTGGAGGTCACCTTGAAGAACTTGCCGGTGCCGCCGGACGCGTAGATGACCGCCTTCGCCTGGAAGACATGGATCTCGCCGGTGGCCAGCTCGTACGCCACGACTCCGGCGGACACCTTGACGCCGTCGACCTCGGTCAGCAGCTGGTCCAGGACGTAGAACTCGTTGAAGAACTCCACGCCCTCCTTGACGCAGTTCTGGTACAGCGTCTGGAGGATCATGTGGCCCGTACGGTCCGCGGCGTAGCAGGACCGGCGGACCGGCGCCTCGCCGTGGTTACGGGAGTGACCGCCGAAGCGGCGCTGGTCGATGGCGCCGTCCGGCGTCCGGTTGAACGGCAGGCCCATCTTCTCCAGGTCGAGGACGGCGTCGATGGCCTCCTTCGCCAGGATCTCGGCGGCGTCCTGGTCGACCAGGTAGTCGCCGCCCTTGATCGTGTCGAAGGTGTGCCACTCCCAGTTGTCCTCCTCCACGTTGGCGAGCGCGGCGGCCATGCCGCCCTGCGCGGCGCCCGTGTGGGACCGGGTCGGGTACAGCTTCGTCAGCACGGCGGTACGGCTGCGCTTGGTCGACTCGATGGCCGCGCGCATACCGGCGCCACCGGCGCCGACGATGACGGTGTCGTACTTATGGATCTTCATTGTCTCGTCAGCCCCGGCTTTAGCGGATGTTCGGGTCGAAGGTGAAGATCACCAGCGAGCCCAGAAGGATGGTGAACACCGTGGCGGTGTACAGCAGGCCCTTGAGCCACAGGCGCGTGTTGGCGCGCTCCGCGTAGTCGTTGATGATCGTACGGAGGCCATTCGCCCCGTGAAGCATCGCCAGCCACAGCATCAGCAGGTCCCAGACCTGCCAGAACGGGGAGGCCCAGCGGCCGGCCACGAAGGCGAAGCCGATCTTGGACACGCCGCCGTCCAGCACCAGCTGGATCAGCAGGTGACCGATGACCAGCACGACCAGCACGACGCCGGACAGCCGCATGAAGAGCCACGCGGCCATCTCGAAGTTGCCGCGGGTCGCCTTCGGGGTCTTGTTGGTCCGCTGGCGCGGCGCCTCGATGACGGGCGCCGGGTGATCGACGTCGTACAGGCTCTCGCCCTCGACGACACCGATCGCGGAAGAGGTCTCAGTGACTGCGTTGTTGGAAGACATCGGCGGACTCTCAGCTCCCGAAGACTTCGCGCACGGCGTGGCCGAGCACGGGGTAGAGGGCGCCGACCATCAGGATGAACCAGATGCCCACGGCGGACCACAGCATCTGCTTCTGGTAGCGCGGGCCCTTGGACCAGAAGTCCACGGCGATGACGCGCAGGCCGTTGAGCGCGTGGAAGAGAATGGCGGCCACAAGGCCGTACTCGAGCAGCGCTACCACCGGCGTCTTATAGATCGCGACGGTGTCGTCGTATGCCTCGGGTGAGACACGGACGAGAGCGGTGTCCAGCACGTGAACGAACAGGAAGAAGAAGATGAGCACGCCGGTGACTCGATGAGCCACCCACGACCACATTCCTTCCCGGCCGCGGTACAGCGTTCCAGCCGGCACGGAAAAACCCTCCGGGAGCGGGGATCGGGGCCGGCCGCCATCTTCTACTCAATCAAGCACAGTGGTGTCGGTCGCGCCCGGCCGGGTACGGTCCACCGGCCCCGGCCATCGTAGCGACGACTTGTCGGTTCGTTCGCCCGGGGGCCCATAGGTGTGATCAAACAGGCAATCAAACAGCCACGGACGGGCTATCGGATCAGCCTGAATGCCCGCTTGCGCTTGCGGTTCCCGCCGCGGTCCCGGCGGCTCCGGCTATGCAGTCGGCCGCGACCGCGGTGGAGCGGGCCGCTCCCGCGGTAGGGCCGGCCGCTCCCGCGGCGAGGCCGGAAGCGAGCAGGCGGGCCAGCCGGCCCCGGGCGAGTCGGCGCAGCTCGTCGGCGGAGACGGACCGCTCGTGGTCCGGGTCGTGGGAGAGCCGGGCGCGGATACCGGCCAGCACGTGGTCGAGATACTCCTCCGGGCGGTGACCGTCGAGGCTGATCACGAAGGCGTGGCCGAAGCTGCTCTCGTACGCGGCGTGCGCGGCGCGCAGCGCGGTCCTGGCCGCGGCGGGCGCGCTGTGGGGCGGCCCCGAGGACGATTCGGCGGCGAGCGCCTCGGCGAGGTCGGCGTGGGAGAGGTCGTAGCTCGCCTCATCGGAGCCCGCGAGCAGCGAGTCGACATCGTGGTACGGGCGGTGCGCGGCCATCCGCTGCGCCCAGCGGCGGCTGCCGCAGCAGGCGAGCAGCGCGGCCTCGGCGACACCCGGCGGGAGGGCGTTGAAACGGCGGAGGCCGTCCGTGTGGACATCGGCGGGGCCGGTCGGGCGGCGGGTATGGGACGCGCGGGACAGCGTGGGCTCCTCGAACGCGGCGGGACAGCTGCGGTGTGACAGAAGTGGTGCGCCATGCGCAGTGCGTGAGGGACGCGATGGGCGGACGGGACGACGGGCGACGGCGGGCGTACGGGACGGCGGGCGTACGGGACGGCGACGGGCGTATGAGCAGACGTGATCAGGCGCGATGTGGTTGAGCACGGAGTGGCGATTGCGTCGTAAACGTTATCGACGCCCCGCGGAGGACGTCCGACGGATGCGCGATTTTCACCCGGATGGGAGAGTTTCGACGCGCGAGATGGACGCCGCCGTGCGACCTTCGCCGTAATCGTGTCGCACGTTCGCTGGACAGCCGCATACAGGAGGTTTACGAGTGATGTCGCCATCAAAGGGTGCCCGGGCCGCCGGAGCGGCCGTCGCGCTGGCCGCCGCCGTCTCGGTGTCGGCATGTGGTTCCTCGGGCATGGGTTCAGGTTCACCGGGTGACGCGCGGTCGCAGGACGCGTCCACCTCCGGCCAGGCGGATCGTTCCGCCGCGAGCCCCACCACCTCGCCGTCACCCACCCGGTCGTATCCGCTCTCGACCGCGCCGCGCGGCATACCCTCCGTACGGAAGCACGAGGCGGCGCGCGGTCCCGGCTGGCGACCCGCCTCGAACAGCGGGGTCGTCATAGCCAAGGGCAGTGAGGGCCTCGCCGACGAGGGCAAGCTGCTCGCCAAGGAGCTGAAGATCGGCTACCGGGGCGCGGTCGCGGCCGGGCCCGGCGATGTCGAGCTGGCGCTGAAGAGCGGCAGCGGCTCCGCGGAGTCGTACACGCTCACCACGAGCGGCGGCCGGGTGCGGATCACCGGACCCGACCAGGCCGGGGTCTTCTACGGCACCCGCACGCTCAAGCAGTCCATACGCGCCGACGGCGTGATGCCGGAGGGTGTCGTACAGGACAGCCCCGCCCGCCCGCAGCGCGGGCTGAACCTCGACATCGCCCGCAAGTACTACTCGCCGGGCTGGATCGAGGCCCGGATGCGCGAGATGGCCGACCTCAAGCTCAACATGCTGGGTCTGCACTTCTCCGACGACCAGGGCTTCCGCATCGAGTCCACCACCCATCCGGAGATCGTCTCCGCGCAGCATCTCTCCAAGGCCGACGTCAAGAAGATCCTTGAGCTCGGCGACCAGCTGCACATCACCGTCGTCCCGGAGATCGACTCACCGGGACACCTGGGAGCGGTGCTGCGCGCTCATCCCTCGCTCCAGCTGCGCAACGTGAACGGGGTGGCCACGAAGGGCGCGATCGACATCTCGCAGCCCGCGGCGGCGAAGCTCGTGGACGAGCTGGACCGTGAGTTCGCCCAGCTGTTCCACGGGCCGTACTGGAACCTCGGCGCCGACGAGTACCAGGCGCTGGTGGTGGCCAACCCCGAGGCGTCGTTCCCCAAGCTGGCGAAGCTCGCCGTCCAGAAGTACGGGCCGAACGCCAAGGTCCAGGATCTGACGACCGCCTGGACGAACGACCGGGCTGCCGCGCTCGCTCCGTACAAGAAGAAGTTCAAGGTCTGGAACGACGGCCTCTTCCGGGGCGGTGTCGTGAAGGCCGATCCGGCCCTGGAGGTCCAGTACTGGACGGGCAGGGAGATCGGGGCCCGGCCTCCCGTGGAGTATCTGAACGAGGGGCGCAAGGTCGTGAACTTCAACGACGAGTACCTGTACTACGTGCTCGGCCAGCCGAACAACTTCATCTACCCGACCGGGAAGCGGATCTACGAGGAGTGGACCCCGCTGGTCCTGCGCGGGACGACGCCGGTGCCCGAGCGCTACTCGAAGCAGATCCAGGGCGGTCTGTTCGCGGTCTGGGGCGACTTCCCGAACGCGCAGACCCAGGACCAGGTGGCGAACGGGATCAGGCTGCCGCTGGCGGCGACGGCCCAGAAGCTGTGGAACCCGGCCAAACCGACCCTGAGCTGGAGCGAGTTCCAGTCCCTGGCGGTGAAGGTGACCAGCGCCGGGTGACCGGCTGAGATGTGGGGCGGGTGCGGCAGGCGCGAGAGTACGGCGCCTGCCGCACCGCTCGTTGTGGATGAAAGGTGGCGGCCTTGTGGTGGATTCGTGTCGCCCGAGGCCGGGGGCTTACGGGCCGAGTGAGGCTGTAGCCCACATATGCGTGGGTACGGGGGGAGCGGGTTATGGGTTTCTGGGGCTATTTCGTCGTGGGCAGGAGCGAGCGTCCGCTCGCGGAGCAGCCGGCGCTGGCGGCCGTACGGCACGATCTGACGCTCCATCAGCAGCGGCCGGACGGCTGGCAGGTGTGGCGGCACCCGAGCGAGCCCGATATCGGTGACATGGGCGCGCTGGCCAGGGCCATGGGGTCGCCGGTGCTCTTCGGCTTCGTCATGGGCAGCGAATGCGTGGTGGTGGAGGCGGCGGCTCCCGAGAGCGGGTCCTGGTACGCCTGTCTGGCGCGGGAGCCGATGGCCCGCCATCTCGCCGCGAACGACATGGTGCTCGAAGAGCTCTTCCTGTCGGCGGAGGACGCGACGCGACGGGCCGTCGCCTGGGCCACCGAGGCGGGCAGCGCGGTGAGCGCCGCCGTGGAGCCCGGGACGCTCCTCGAAGTACTGCGTCTGCGACGGCCGGAATCGTTCGCCGAGGAGTTATTCTTCCGCCTTCTCGATGGGCTCGGAATCCCGGGCGAAGCGGAAAAGCCCGGCATATAGCCCCGTTGAGCGAGCCGGGGGCGAGCTCCGGACGATCTACGAGTGACGTATTCCAGCCGTTCGGCGCAGTAGGGGGCAAGGGGGCAGTACTGCGTCCGTGACGGGAGACGTGAATGAGCCTGGTGAAGCTGATCGAAGAAGCGGATGAGCGTGGCCTCGCCGCGAGCGGGCTCGCCTGCCTCGACCGGTGCCTGCCGCTGCTCGCCGAGGAGACCGAGATCCTGCGACCGCTGTGGGCGGGCGTCGTGGGCGGCGAAGAGGACTGGCCGGCGCGGCTGTCGGCGTCCCGGGAGGCCCTGGACGCCGTTGGCGGCCCCGCCCCCGACGTCACCACCGCGCTCGTACGGACCATGCTCGGCGCCGCGCCCTCGGAATGGGCGGCCGGCCCGCTGCGGACCTGGGCGGACACCTGCTCCGTCGTCGCGCTGGAGATCCACCAGCAGCTCGACGCGGTGGGCGAGGACGGACCCGCCGCCGCGGCGGAACGGCTCGCGCGCTGCCGCGAGGACACCGGCGCGGTGACGGACGCGGCGGACGGCGCGGAGAGTACGGACGGGATCGGCCCGCTGGCCGCCGGTGAACTGCGGCGCCAGATCGCGATCCTGGAGATCCTCGCCGAGACGCCGGGGGCCGCCGGGGTGCGCCGGGCCCTGGATCTGTCGACCGAGGGGCAGCGGGTGCTGCGCGCGGTGGTCTCGCGCCGCGCGCGGGCGGGGAGCTGAGCGGACGGGCGGGGTGACCGGATCTGTTCGCCCGCATGTGCGTGGATTTCGCACGAGGCAAGGGGAGGACGACCGGGGCCGCCACCCCCCACAGGAGAGGCCCCGGTCGCCGTCCGTCGGAGCCGCGTTACGGCCCCGTACTCATATCAGCGCCACCGATGCGTTTTCTGTCACACCGCAGAATGTCAGCTTGTTGTCGCAGGTAGTACAAGACATGGACGCGGGCCCGGGAAGGCCGTAGCGTGCAGAGTCGCGTGGGGCGGCGTGGCAGTGACCAGCCGCGATTTCAGGACAGGTTGTGGGAGTGCTGGGGGACGACGCGGAGCTGACCGCCGCGGTGCTCGCGGCACAGGACGGGGACGAGGACGCGTTCCGTACTGTGTACCGCGCGGTGCACCCGCGGCTGTTGGGCTATCTACGGACTCTCGTCGGTGAGCCGGACGCCGAGGACGTGGCCTCCGAGGCCTGGTTGCAGATCGCCCGCGATCTCGACCGCTTCACCGGAGACGCCGACCGCTTCCGCGGCTGGGCCGCCCGTATCGCCCGTAACCGCGCCCTCGACCACATACGGATGCGCGGCAGACGCCCCGCGATCGGCGCCGACGAGACCGAGCTGACCGGGAAAGCGGCCGATTCGGACACGGCGGACGAGGCGATGGAGGCGCTCTCCACCGGCCGGACGATGGCGCTGATCGCGCAGTTGCCGCAGGACCAGGCCGAGGCCGTCGTCCTGCGGGTGGTGGTCGGACTCGACGCGAAGAGCGCGGCCAAGACGCTGGGCAAACGGCCCGGCGCGGTACGGACGGCCGCGCACCGCGGACTCAAACGCCTCGCCGAACTGCTCGACGCCGACGACGACAGCCCCGAGCACGCCGGCAGCCCCGAGAACCCCGTCAGCCCCAAGAACCCCAAAGCCTCCCCCGAAGCGTCCACTGACACGTCTCCCGGCGCGTCTCGCGGCGCACCAGGTCGCGATGGCGGACTCGGCGGCGTACCCCCTCAGCGCACCGTGCGGCCCGGAGCCGCGGCCTCCGCGGGTGTGACGGATTCGCGCCTGCGGACGCAGAAGGACATGTGATGGCCGACGAGCGTGACCCGTGGCTCGACAGGGACGCGGCGGAGAGATTGCTGCGCGGTGAGCCCGTCGAGACGGCGGACGAACACGTCCGGGCCCGGTCGGAACAGCTCTCCGAGGCCCTGCGGGACATGAGCGCCGTCACATACGCGAACGAAACATACGCGACCGAAGAGGAACTTCCCGGCGAAGCCGCCGCCTTGGCCGCCTTCCGCAAGGCCGTGGCCGAGGGCGGTGGCGCGCGCGAGGTGGTCCGCGATCGCGGCGCCGTGGGCGCGGGCGCCGGGGATCTGCTCGGTACGGTACGAATCGCGCTGGCGCCCCGCGCCGCACGCGCGCCGCGGTTCGCCCGCCCCATGCGCAGGGGACTCGCCGCGGCGGTGGCCGGCTGCGCGCTCGGCGGTATCGCGGTCGCGGCGGGCGCCGGCGTACTGCCCCCGATCTTCGGCGACGCACACAACCCGGCCCCCGCCAACTCCGTCTCGGCGGTGGCCTCTCCGAGGCCGCTCGTCTCCGGATCGCCCGACGGGAGCCGGGACCCGGCCGACCCCTCGGACACCCCGAGCGGGACCGGTACGGGACAGCCCTCGCCGCCCCCGTCGCCCTCGCACACCCCGGGGGACGGCCATACGCACAAGGGCGACGGGCGAGGCGAGGAAGACGGCGAAGGCGGCGCGCACGGGACGGACAAGGACCACTGGCCCGGTACCGGCCCGGACGCACAGTCCGGTGAGTGGTTCAGCAAGACCCTCAACGCCTGCCGTGCCTACCGCGACGGCGTGCTCGACCCGAAGCGCAAGGAAGCCCTGGAGTCCGCGACCGACGGGCCGGAGGGGGCCAGGCGGTTCTGCGACCGGCTGCTCGACGGCGACATCAAGAACAGCAAGAACGACAAGGGCGGGCAGGACGGCGACGGAGGCAAGGGCGAGGGCGACGGAGGCGACGACGGCGAGGGCGACGGCGGGGAAGGGGGCGGCGGGGAAGGGGGCGGCGGCGGGTTCGTGGGATCACCGGGCGTGCCCACGCAGCAAGCGCCCCCGCCGCCCCCGAACTGGACGCCCGCGCCTTACGAGCCCCCGTCCCCATCCCCGGTCCCGACGCCGAGCGGGACGCCGGTCCCGACGCCGAGCGGGACGGCCGGTCCTTCGCCGTCCCCGTCCGCGAGCGCGACCGGCCCGGTCCAGGAGCCGGTCCAGGAGACGGACCAGGGGCAGGATCCGGCCATGATCGCGACCCGTTCGGGCTCGGACACGGGATCTGCTGAATAGCTCCCCACACCCTCCTGAACTGGAGCTTTACGGTTCCGGGAGATCGGGTGTGACGTTTTTGCGGGCCGCGACGCAGTACAGAGTGAGCCGACTGGTCATCGGCCGCGCATAGAGCCGGGGTTCCCCCCGTACCTTCGGCTCAGCGCACTCGGCGCGGGCGGGACACGTTCCCCCGGTCCCGCCCGCGCCACCTCTCTGACGGTTGAGGTCCTACCAGTAGATGACTACTTTGTCTCCTGTGCGGACCTGGGCGAAGAGCGAGGCGATCTTCTTCTCGTCCCGGACATTGACGCAGCCGTGCGAGGCGCCCTCGTAACCGCGGGCCGCGAAGTCGGCGGAGAAGTGGACCGCTTGGCCGCCGCTGAAGAACATCGCGTACGGCATCGGGGTGTCGTACAGCGTCGAGACATGGTCCCGTGACTTCCAGCCCACCAGGAACGTGCCCTCACGGGTCGGGGTGTACTGCGACCCGAAGCGCACGTCCATCGCCGACGTGACCTTGCCGTCGATCATCCAGGTGAGGGTGCGGCTGCTCTTGCTGATGCACATCACCCGCCCCTCCATGCACTGCGGATCGGGCTTGGCGACCGGCCGGGTGGTGGGCGGGCGCAGTTCGTCCCGGGTCGGCTTCCTCGTCACGCCGACCAGCCGCTGCCAGGTGACGGTGTCCGTCGCGCCGGTAGCGGGCAGCCCGCGGTCCGCCTGGAAGGAGGAGACGGCGGTGACCGTGATGGAGCCGTAGTAGCCGGTGGGGTTGAGGCTGAAGTGGCCGGTCTGCTGGAGCCTCGCCTGGAGTTCCCGTACCCGGTCGCTCTCCGAGCCGTTCGCCATCAGCGTCTTGGGCCGGGACGCGGTCCGGCTCGGCGTCGGCGCCGGGGCCGGCGTAGAGGTCCGCGGCGGTGTGGGAGTGGGCGTCGGGGCCGTCGTGGTGTCGGCGGCTGGCTTCGCCGGCGGTTTCGACGACGGCGACGGTGACGGCTCGGGTGCGGGGGTGGTGGCCGCCGTCAGGGGAACGCTGCCCGGCTTGGCGTCGGCCGCCCGTCCACCGGGGAGCGGTTGCACCGTACAGCCGACGCCCGCGGCCAGCACGGCGGCTGTGGCGAGCCCTCTGCGTAGGGCGGATGTCCTGAGCATCTTCGGCGTCCCCCGGTTTCTCCCGTGATCCATGGCATGCGTTCCTCAGTGTTCCCTCAGACAGTCCTCCGCCGGGCATGGTTGCCCAAGCGGGCGAGGAATCCTGCCCCGGAGTCACCTTCCCTTGCCGGGAGATGAATTCCAGTGGGCGATTCCCCGAAGTGAAAGTACTTCCGGCCATGCTGCCCGTTCGGACTGACATGATCCCGCGCATGGCTGCCCGGCGATGTCCGTGTCTCCCGTTGTCCGCGCTTCTTCTCCCCGCTATCTCCCGCGCTGGGGTGGACCGGAAACCGCGCGCCGGTCGTCATGAAAGATCAATTCCAAAGATCGGCCGAAGTGCGCCGGCGCACTTGCGTCAATTCCAGATTCTTCTTGATTCCTCGTGATCGCTCTCGATTCCTCCTGAAGGTTCTCTCATGACGACCGCATACGAAGACAAGCCGCGCCCCCGTGAACTCAACGATGTCCGGGGCTGGTTTCCCCCGCTTGACCAGGTGCTCTTCGAGAAGCTGCTCACCCGTCAGGAGGAGCGGGGCGAGCGCGGGGATCTGCTGGAACTCGGCGTCTTCATGGGCAAGAGCGCGATCTTCCTCGGCCACCATCTCCGGGACGGCGAGAAGTTCACCGTCTGCGACCTGTTCGAGTCCGAGGCCCCGGACCAGGCCAATGGCGCCGAGACTGCGAAGTCGTACGCGACGCTGACCCGGGAGGCGTTCGAGCGGAACTATCTCTCGTTCCACGACGAGCTGCCCCGTGTCCTCCAGGCCCCCAGCTCCGTGGTCGCCGATGAAGTGGAGGCGAAGTCGAGCCGGTTCGTCCATATCGACGCCTCGCATCTCTACGAGCATGTGTACGGGGACATCGGCGCGGCCCGCGACATCCTGCTGCCCGGCGGCATCGTCGTCCTCGACGACTTCCGCTCCGAGCACACCCCCGGCGTCTCCATCGCCGCCTGGGAGGCGGTGCTCAACCGCGGTCTGCGCCCGATCTGTCTGAGCACCCAGAAGCTGTACGCCACCTGGGACGACCCCGAGCCGATCCAGGACGAACTGATCGCCATGGCCCAGGAGCGCGAGGACTGCGACCTGAGCATCCAGCAGGCGGCGGGACACCGGATCGTGCGGCTGCGGTCGCGCGGGATGAAGGCGCCCGACTTCCCCTTCTCCAAGTACTACGAGGAGCCGAAGCCGGAGGAGCCGGAGGAGCCGGTCGCGCCGGTCGCCCCGCCCGTCGCGTCGGCGCCAACACCCGCCGCGCCCCGGCGCAGGTCGACCCGGTCCAAGGTGCGGCGCGTCGCCATCGATGTGCTGCCGCCCGTGATCACCCGCGCGGTGCAGCGCAGCCGGGCCCGGCGCAGGGCGCGGCTCCAGGGCTGAGGGCCAGTACGACGCCGGGGGCCGGGCTCCCGCGTGTGCCCCGTTCCCGCCGTACGCCCGCCGCTACAGTCCGTCATGACCGGCCGGTCATGACTGTCCGTCAGCGGAGGCAGGGAGCAGAGCAGATGGCACGCGAACGGCTGACCGAGAGCGGTCTGCCCATCGAACCGGTCTACGGCCCCGGCGCGCTGGAGGGATGGGACCCCGCGGAGAAGCTCGGCGAGCCCGGCTCGTACCCCTTCACCCGCGGGGTCTACCCGTCGATGTACACGGGCCGGCCATGGACGATGCGCCAGTACGCGGGTTTCGGCACCGCCGCCGAGTCCAACGCCCGCTACCGGCAGCTGATCGCCCACGGCACGACGGGCCTGTCCGTCGCCTTCGACCTGCCGACCCAGATGGGGTACGACAGCGACGCGCCGCTCGCGAGCGGCGAGGTCGGCAAGGTCGGGGTGGCGATCGACTCGGTCGATGACATGCGTGTGCTGTTCGACGGGATCCCGCTCGACCGGGTCTCCACGTCGATGACGATCAACGCGCCGGCGGCGCTGCTGCTCCTGCTCTACCAGCTGGTCGCGGAGGAACAGGGCGCGCCGGGCGCCGCGCTGACCGGCACCGTCCAGAACGACGTACTCAAGGAGTACATCGCCCGCGGCACGTACATCTTCCCGCCGAAGCCGTCACTGCGGCTGACGGCGGACATCTTCCAGTACTGCCGTGCGGAGATGCCCAAGTGGAACACCATCTCGATCTCCGGCTACCACATGGCGGAGGCCGGGGCCACGCCCGCGCAGGAGATCGCGTTCACGCTGGCCGACGGGATCGCGTACGTACGGACGGCCGTCGCCGCCGGCATGGACGTCGACGACTTCGCGCCCCGGCTCTCCTTCTTCTTCGTCTCCCGTACGACGCTGCTCGAAGAGGTCGCCAAGTTCCGTGCCGCGCGCCGTATCTGGGCCCGCGTCATGCGCGACGAGTTCGGCGCCCGTAACCCCAAGTCCCTGATGCTGCGCTTCCACACCCAGACCGCCGGAGTACAGCTGACCGCGCAGCAGCCCGAGGTCAATCTCGTACGGGTGACGGTCCAGGGGCTGGCGGCGGTGCTCGGCGGTACGCAGTCGCTGCACACCAACTCCTTCGACGAGGCCATCGCCCTGCCGACGGACAGATCGGCCCGGCTCGCGCTGCGCACGCAGCAGGTGCTGGCGTACGAGACGGACGTCACCGCCACCGTCGACCCCTTCGCCGGCTCGTACGCCGTCGAGCGCATGACGGACGACGTGGAGGACGCGGCGGTCGCGCTGATGACGCGGGTCGAGGAGATGGGCGGCGCGGTCGACGCCATCGAGCGCGGCTTCCAGAAGAGCGAGATCGAGCGCAGCGCGTACGCCGTCGCCCAGGAGACGGAGAGCGGGGAACGGGTGGTTGTCGGCGTCAACCGCTTCACCACGGACGAGGAGGAACCGTACGAGCCGCTGCGCGTCGACCCGGCGATCGAGGCCCGGCAGGCGGCCCGGCTGGCGCGGCTGCGGTCGGAGCGGGACGGGGCCGCGGTGGAGGACGGGCTGGCGGAACTGCGGGAGACGGCGGAGGGGACGGCGAATGTGCTCCCTCCGATGAAGACGGCGCTGGCGGCGCGGGCGACGGTGGGGGAGGTGTGCGACGCGCTGCGGGGGGTGTGGGGGACGTACGTACCGGCGGACGCGCGCTGACATTTCACTGTTCCTGAACACACATGCGGCTCTTGGTGTGTATGTGCGACACTCCGGCCATGCTGGGTGTGACTGATCTGCCGACCTATCTGGTGGGCCTCGTACTGATCGTTCTGCTGCCGGGGCCGAACTCGCTCTATGTGCTCTCGGTCGCGGCCCGGCGCGGGATACGCGCGGGCTATTCCGCGGCGGCGGGCGTCTGGTGCGGCGACACCGTACTGATGGTGCTCTCCGCCGCCGGTGTCGCGTCGCTGCTCCAGGCCAATGAGCTGGCGTTCGGCATCGTGAAATTCGCCGGCGCCGGATATCTGACGTGGCTCGCGATCGGGATGATGCGCGCGGCCTGGTCGCTGTGGCGCACCCGGCACGAGCGCGCGGAGGAGTCGTCCGCGTCGTCCCCCGTGCCGACGGCGGCCGAGCGGCCGTATCGCAGGGCTTTGGTGATCAGCCTGTTCAACCCGAAGGCGATCCTGTTCTTCATCTCCTTCTTCGTGCAGTTCGTCGACCCGGGCTACGCGCACCCCGCGCTGTCGTTCGTCCTGCTGGGACTGCTCGCCAACGTGGCCAGCGCCCTCTACCTGTCGGCCCTGATCTTCGGTGGCACCCGCCTCGCCGCCACCTTCCGCCGCCGCAAGCGCCTGTCGGCGGGGATGACGACGGCGGCGGGCGCGCTGTTCCTGGGCTTCGCGGTGAAGCTGTCACTGAGCAGCGCCTGAGGGCGGCGGTCAGTTCGGGGCCGGGGAAGCCGTTTCGTCGGCCTTGATGTCGAAGTTGATCTCGTCTCCCTCGACAGAGGACACCTTGACCGTTACGCCCAAGGTGCTGCCGTCGTCCGCTGTGAGCGTGCACCGGGTGGTGGTGCCGACCTTGCCGGCGAGGGCCTCGGGGCAGGTGATGTCCGGCTTCGGCTGCCCCGTTGTCGCGGCGAGCTTTTCGGCGACCGTGGTCGCCAGCTTGTCCGCGGACAGTTTCGGCGTGGACGTTCCGACGTCGACCGAGGCCGAGCAGCCGGCGAGCAGCACACCGGCGGCTATGGCCGAAAGGATCGACGGTGCGGCGGACAACCGGGTTGTGGTCATGGTGGACTCCGGTCCGGGGGATCTTGGCGGGAACAGGCAGGAAGCGGCAGGAAGCATACGTGGCAGGGGATGGCGTCCGCTCTCGCGGTGCTGTGTGTCCCCTGTCGCCCCATCAAACGTCCTCGTTTGTGCATGATTTGTGTATGAGCCTATTTAGGCCGCAGCTGGGGCGCCTGGGTTGGGGAGCGGCAGGTAGGGTGCACGACGAGCTTCCGTGACGCGCATGTTTGGCGTGAAACGGATGAGGCGTGAATGCAACGGGGGTTGCGCATGGGATCCGGAGACGGTGGCGAGCAGAAACTCGCCAGCTCGGCGAGCGACAAGCAGCGCGCGGCGAAGTACATGGAAGAAGACCTGATGCCGGACACCCAGGCCGCCGCCCGCATGGGGGAAGGCGGCGGATCGGTGCGGCCGCTCTTCCTGGCCCCGGCGGCCCCCGCGAGTCCCCTGATGAAGCAGGACACCGGGCTGAAAGGGCTCTCCGCCTGGGCCTTGGACCAGGGTGCCTCCGACGCGCTGATCGCCTGGCGAGGGCAGGCGAACCGGCTGATGGGGCGGTTGCAGCAGGAGTTGAACGGGCTGAACGGCGCGAAGAACACCTTCCAGAACCAGGACACGGCCATAGGCACGCAGGCGGACGCGGTACGGCTCCCCAGCAGCTTCGACGGTATGTGAGGGGAGCGGCCATGACGCTGAACTATCACGACGTGATGACGGCCGACCTGTCCCCGCTCACGGATGTGTCCGAGGCGTGGAAGAAGATGGGCGAGCGCTTCGGTGAGCTGAAGACCGACTACGAGACGAACGTGCAGAGCGTGCTCGGCAACGGGAACTGGCAGGGGCTCGCCTACGGCGCTCAGCAGCAGTACGCCTCGGCCACGGCCTTCGAGTACGGGGCGGCCAAGGCGGAGGCGCTGGCCATCGCCAGTCTTCTCACGGATGCGCACACCGAGCTGACCCGTCTGCAGAAGGCGGCCAAGGACCTGGTCCAGGAAGCCGAGAAGAAGGACTACAAGGTCGACGGCTCCGGCAAGGCGACCTTCGTCGGGTACGACAACCTCTCCGAACAGGAGAAGTACGCCCTCCATCACGACCCCGACTACCCCCGACTGCTGTCCGACGCCCGTGAGAAGGCGCAGCAGTGGACCGACGAGATAGCCAAGGCGGTCAAGGCCGTCGACGACGCCGACCAGAGCGTGAAGCGGGCGCTGTCCCGCGCGACGAGCGACGTTTCGACGGACGGTATCGGGATCGGCGGGTTCAACGCGAAGGCCGAGGGCGACCTGGCGAAGGCGGGAAAGCCGGATCCCAAGGTCGAGACGAAGGGCGGGTGGGTCTCCGAGGGCGAGTCCGAAGCCTCCGGTCCCGGCACCGGCACATCGGCCACCGGCCCCGACGCCTCGTCCGGCAAGCTGGCCGAGGCCGAGGCGCATGCCGACCTCGGCCGCGCGAGCGCGGAGGGCTCGCTCACCAACGGCCCGATGAAGCTCGCCGGTGAGGCCGAAGCCTATGTGGGCGCCAAGGCCTCCGCCGCCGGCGGCATCACCAACGAGGGCATCAGGGGCGAGGCCGGCGCCTTCGCCGGGGCGGAAGCCTCGGCCAAAGGCACCGCCGACGCCGGCCCCGTCGGGGTGTACGGTCGGACGGAGGCCAAGGCGGGCGCCGAGGCCGGCGTCAGCGCCGGGGCCGGCCTCGAAGGCTTGCAGGCGGGCGCGGAAGCGTTCGCCGGCGCGAAGGCCGGCGCCGCGGGCGGCGCGGACATCGGCGGCATCGGGGCAGGCGGGACGGTCGAGGGCTGGGCCGGCGTCGGAGCCGAGGCCGAGGCGACTCTCGGCAAGGGCGAGGACGGCAAGTGGCACATCGGCGCGAAGGCGGGCGTCGCCCTCGGGCTCGGTGGCGAGGTGGGCTTCGAAGTCACCGTCGATCCGGGGAAGATCGTCGACACGGCGAGCGATGCGGCCAGCGCCGTGGGTGATGGGGCCCGGGCGTTCGGCAATGCGATCGGCAGCCTGTTCTGATGCATACTCCCCGCAGATCCACTGCCGTAGTAAGGAGGGCCCGAGATGCCCACGACCCTGCCCGTACCGATCGAGTTCGAACTGCCGGAAGGCTGGCGCGCGGCACCGCCGGATGAAGTCGGCGCACCGGGCGCGGCGTTCGTCGCGCTGCATCCGCGACCGGATGCCGGATTCACCGCGAACATCACGATCGACGGTGAGTACCGCCCGGACGCGGCGACGCTGCCCGAGATCGCCCAGGAATCCGTGGAGCGCTTGAGCCAGGCCACCACGTCGGTCGTGGTCGCCGGACGCCGCGAGGTCGGCTCCGCGGACGCACCCGGTTTCACGCAGACGCTGGCCGTCTCGGCCGTCGTCGGCGGCGTACCCCAGGACCTCGTCCAGTCCCAGGTCTATCTGTCCATGCTGGACGTCGCCGATCCGCGCAAGCGGGCGGTGATCCGTCTGGTCCTGACGGCCACCGCGTCCCAACACCCCTCTGTCGTGGAAGACTTCCAGGACTTCGTGCGCACGGTCCGCCCGGACACCGGCGCGGCCTCATAGCGCGTCGCGCGGAAGCGGCAGACCTCGCACCGGCAGACCTTGCTCCGGCAAACCGACTCCTCATAGGTTGATCTCATGGGACTCTTCGACAAGCTGACCGGAACCAAGCGCCCCGCCGACGGTGTCGCCCCGCGATCCGCCGCCGAGGTCCACGGGGCTCTGCTCGGCCTCAACCGCGCTGACGTCCCGTACGTCATCCGGGACGGCCGCGAGGAAGGCGCCGACCTGGTGGCCGAGTGGCGCATCCTGGACCCTGCCTGGCAGACCTTCTTCGTCCGTACGCAGGTGAGCCGGGTGTTCCAGGTTCGTATGCGCCTGGTCCCGGAGAAGAACGAAGTCCGGTCCCTCGACCAGCAGTACGAGGTCACGTGGAACGGCGACACCCCCAGGCTGGCCATCGCGGCCGAGGCCCAACGTGGCCAGGTGCAGACGGTCTCGAAGCGTTGGACCCTCGGCGGGGGCGAAGACGGCGGCGCCGGAGCGACCGAGACGTTCAGCTTCGACAGCTCTGACCTGAAGAACCCCTTGCAGGACACCGTCCTGGGCGCAGGGTGGACCTGGCGCGGAGTCATCACCGGCAAGCTCTGAGGTTGGCGGGGGATGACATCGTTCTGGACGGGCGAGCGGGTACGCCTGCGCGGGATCGAGCCCGACGACTGGACCGCGTTCATGCGCTTCGCCGCGGACGAGGAGCGGTTGGGGGATCTGCTGCGCCCGCCCCGTTCCGCCGAGAACTACCGGACCTGGACGAAGGAGCAGGCCGCGGCCAAGTCCGACGGCGACCGCTTCCAGTTGGTGATCGAAGCCGTCGACACCGGGGAGATAGTCGGCGCTGTCGGCTCGTACCACGCCGACGCACGCGCGGGCTGGTTCGAGTACGGCGTCACGATCGGCGCTGATCACCGGCGCAAAGGCTATGCGGCGGAGGCCGCGGTACTGCTGCTGCGCTATATGTTCGCCGAGCGGCGCTTTCACAAGTGCGGAGCGCGGGTCTTCGCGCACAACGAGGCGTCGCTGGCACTTCAGCGCCGGCTCGGTTTCGTCGAGGAGGGCCGCCTTCGCGATCAGGTGTTCATCGCCGGCCGGCACCACGATGTCGTCATGATGGGCATGCTCGCCGACGAGTTCGCCCGGCTCCACTCGATGAGCGAACGGTGAGCTTCTCCTCCAGGTCACGGTGATTTCCTGCCGACGGTGCTCCGGTCGCGGGCGGCGGCCAGGCCGGTACGACAGGCGGTGACGGTGGCGGAGTCCGCCCGCGAGGGAGTGGACGTGGGCCGCGTCGCCCGCGAGGAAGATCCGGCCGTCCTGGAAGCGGTCGGCGAGGGCCGCGCGCGGGCGGAAGTCGGAGGACCACAGCTCCGGCATCGGCATCGGGTTCCTTAACGCTGTTAGATTGTCAAGGTGGCTACGACACGACTGGACCGCACGCTGGTCGCCCGCACCGCACTGCGGCTGCTGAACGAGGTGGGCCTCGAAGGGCTGACCCTCCGCGCCATCGCCGCGGAACTCGGCGTCAAGGCGCCCGCCCTCTACTGGCACTTCAAGGACAAGCGGGCGCTGCTCGACGAGATGGCGACCGAGATGTTCCGGCGGATGGCGGCCGACCTGCCCGCGGTCTCCGCCCCCGACTGGCGGGACGGGCTCACCGCGGCGATGCGCGGGCTGCGCGGCCATCTGCTGGGGTACCGCGACGGCGCCAAGGTCTACAGCGGTACGCACTTCACGGACATCGGCTACGCGGCCACCATGGACGCCCATCTGCGCGGACTCACGGAGTCCGGATTCACCCCGCGGACGGCGGCGCGCGCCTGGTTCACCGCGTACAGCTACACGATTGGTTACGTCATCGAGGAACAGTCGGGGACGGAGGGGATCGACCTCGCCGCCCGCGCCGAACGGCTGGCGGCGTACCCGCTGGCCGCCGGCGCGGGCGAGGAGATCATCGGCAACCACGAGGCCGGCTTCGAGAGCGGCCTCGCGGCGGTCGTGGCCGGGATCGCCCTGACGGTGCACACGTCTCCGACCTGAGGATTCGCTCCTGTCCGGGACACGTTCCGGACAGGGTGTTCACCGTGTTCACACGGTCGTCAGGCGAGCGAGTCGATCCAGCCCTGGAGCCGGGCGCCCTGGGTGGTCATGAGGTCCGGGTCCCGCAGGGTGTTGGTGAGCAGGGACATGCCCTGGTACGCGGAGATCATCGTGACGGCGAGATCGCGGGCGTCGTCGTGGCCCATGGCGCGGAACTGCCGCTCCGCCCAGTCGATGAGGAGCCGCATGACCGTGGCGGCGGCCTGGTCGAGGCCGTCGTCGCGTTTGTCGAGCTCGGAGGCGAGGGTGCCGAAGGGGCAGCCGAAGCGGGCGGCGAGATCGCGTTGGCCGACCCAGCCGCCGACCAGCGCTTTGAGCCGGTCCTGGGGGGTGGGGAGCTGGTCGAGCAGGGCGGTGAGGTCCTGGAGCTGCTGGGCGTGGGCGCCTATGGCCGCCTCGACAAGCTGGTCCTTGGTCTTGAAGTAGTAGTAGACGTTGCCGACCGGGACGTCGGCGGCGCGGGCGATGTCGCCCAGCGTCGTCTTCTCGACGCCCTGCTCGTGGAAGACCTGGGCGGCGGCGGTTATCAGCCGCTCGCGCTTGCCGGGGGCCTTGGCCCGGGGGGCGGGCCTGTCCGCTTGCACCTGTGAGTCAGTCACCTCACTGAGGATAGTCCCTTGCTCCCTTGCGTATCCGGCGGTCTGCTGTATCGTCTTAGTCAGTCAACTAACTCAGTGACTGTGCGACATCGAAATCAGGGGAGAGTTTCATGATCGTTGTGACGGGTGCGACCGGGAATGTCGGCCAGGCGCTGGTGGAGCTGCTGGCGGGGGCGGGCGAGCGGGTGACCGCGGTGTCGCGGCGGGCCCCCGAGAGCGGTGTCCTGCCCGCCGGCGTCGTCCATCGCGCCGTGGATCTGGCGGACGCCGACGGCCTGGCCCCAGCGCTGGAAGGGGCGGACGCGCTGTTCCTGCTGGTGGCGGGCGAGGATCCGGAGGCGATCCTGAGCGCGGCGAAGGCGGGCGGGGTCCGGCGGGTGGTGCTGCTGTCCTCGCAGGGGGCCGGGACGCGGCCGGACGCCTACCGCCACCCGGTGGCCTTCGAGACCGCCGTGAAGGGGTCGGGTCTGGAGTGGACGGTGCTGCGTCCGGGCGGTTTCGCCACCAACACCTTCCAGTGGGCCCAGAGCGTGCGTGAACAGCGCACGGTGGTGGCGCCGTTCGCGGATGTCGCCCTGCCGGTGATCGATCCGGCCGACATCGCGGCGGTCGCGGCCGTCGCGCTGCGCGAGGACGGCCATGACGGCCGTACCTACGTACTGACGGGCCCCGCCGCCCTGTCGCCGCGCCGGCGCGCGCAGGTGATCGCCGAGGCGCTCGGGGAGCCTGTCCGCTTCGTCGAGCAGACCCCCGAGGATGCCCGCGCCCAGCTGCTGGGGTTCATGCCCGAGCCGGTCGTGGCGGCCACCCTCGCCATCCTGGGGGCGCCGACGGCCGCTGAGCAGGCGGTCAGCCCCGACGTCGAGAAGGTCCTCGGCCGGGCGCCGCGCTCGTTCGCCGAGTGGACCGTACGCAACCTTCCCGCCTTCCGCTGACCAGCCTGGCCGGCCCTTCGCCGGCCGGCCTTCCATGGGAAGGCCGCCTACCAGCTCCCGGTGTCCGAAGCGTTTCGTTCCCCTTACCGATGGTGTGAGTTCACCTCCGGGGCGGAGAGGTTTCCTACCCTGTCACCCACTCACCATCTGTCCGTGGGGCAGTAGACGCCGGGAGCAGCATGACGAAGGCCCGCAGACTGTGGCCGAGATGGCGCGGCGGCAAGAACGCCGAGAACGGAAGGAGGGGTAACGCCGGCAGCACCGCCACCGCGCCACCAGCCGCTTCGAAAGAACTGGAGGAGTGTCTGCGCGCCTGCGCGCCGCACAGCGACCGGCTCGCGGCCGCCAGTGCCGAGAACGACCGCAAGCGCACTGATCTCGCCGCGAAGCTGCGCCACCTCCAGGCCGTCCATGCCAAGGCCGATCCCTCCGAGGCGGCCTCGGACGAACTGTTCGACGCGCTCCTCGCCGCCGGAACCGCCGCCCTGGAGTGCGGCAATGGCGGCAACGGCGGCAATGGCGGCGACGAGCAGGCGCTCGCCCTCCTCATCAGCGCCACCGTCCTGGCCGAGCGCGGAAGCTCCCGCGCCGGCTGGCGGCTGCGGGCCAGGGTCCTGGAGGCCGCCGGTGACGAGATCGCGGCCGTCGAGGCGTACGAGCGCTATCTCGCGCTCACGGACGACGACTGGTACGGCGTCGCCCCCCGCCTCGCCGGGCTGCGGATCGCCGCGCGACAGCAGGAGGACATGCTGCGGCTGCTGGCCCGCGAGTGCCCCCGCGCCGAGGAGTTCGCCACCGCCCCCGTCTCCGCCGCCGAGGTGCGGGACGTGTGGGACGAGGGCGTACGGCTGCACGACAAGGGCGACCATGCGCAGGCCGAACCGCGCCTCGTCGGCGCCCTGCTGGCCATGGGCCGCGACCGCCACCCGGTCGGGGAGCTCCAGAACGCCGTCGGCCAGTACCTCGACCTGCGCATCGCCGCCGCCGACGGCGACGCCTCGGGGCTGCGCGAACTCATCGGCCACTACGCGGAACAGCGCAGGAACCGGATGCGGCCGCCGCTCACCGATCCCACCCTCGGCGGGGCCGACTGGATCGGCGTCGGCGAGCTGCGCAATCTGATCGCGGGCAAGTCCGTCTGTCTGGTGGCCAACTCCGAGAGCCTCGGGCGCGGTTCGCTGGGCCCGGAGATCGACGCGTACGACCTCGTCGTACGGTTCAGCTCGTACCGTATCGACGCGCCGGCCACCGGTACGCGCACCGACCTCCACGCCACCGCCCACGAGCACGGCTTCAACTGGGACCGGCCGGTGACGACGCGGATGGTGTTCGGCGGGTCCGCGGAGAAGTGGGGCTACTCGCTGCGCGAGCGGCTGGTGCCCGGCGCCCAGCGGTATGTGACCGACGAGACGGTGCGCTGGCCGCTGCGCCATCTCGGCGGAGTCGACTGGGACGCCTGGCCGTCCGTCCCGACCAGCGGGTTCAACACCCTGTGGCTCCTTGATTTCCTGGATGTCAGCCCGGCGCTCGATCTGTTCGGCTTCGACTTCTACGAGAGCGGCGTCCACCGTCTGCCCGGAGCGATGCGCGTACCCGTCACCTCCGAGCGCGAGCGGACCAGCGAGAAGGCATGGGTCATGGAACGCGCCCAGAGCGTCAACGACATGAGGATTTCCCTGAGATGACCCCGAGCCCCATGACCGCGCACTCTCTTACCGGCAAGCGCCGTATCGCCTTCGCCGCGCTCGTCGGGGACGACGACGTGCCCGGCCTCCTGACGCTGCTGCGCAGCCTCGCCCTGTCCAACCCGGGCGTGTGCGAGGACTTCATCGTCCTGCACGGCGGTGCCGGGCTGCCGCCCGCCTCCGTCGACCGTATCCACGCGCTCCACCCGCGCGTCGAGCTGCGCCCGGCCGGGACCGGCTCGCGCCGCGACGCGTTCCGTATCCGCGACTACGACACCGTGCTCCGCGACTACGACACCGTGATCGTTCTCGACCCGCGTACGGTCGTGCAGGGCGATCTCGGCGCACTCCTGCGGCTGCGCGAGGGAGTGGTCGCCTTCACCCCCGGCGACACGCTCGTCATCCAACGCGACCACGCGGAAAGGGATCCGGAACCCGGCGGCGAGGCGCCGGTCAGCGACTCCGAGGACGACCGGAGCACATACGAACTCTCCGACGCCGAGCTCCACGCCGCGTACCTCGCGCTCAACGGCACCCCCCACCACGATCTGATCGTGCACTACGGGACCCCGCACGTCGCCCGCACCGGAGACGTCGAGAGCGCCCGCCGCGTCGCGCTCGCGCATATCGGCGCGGGCGAGTTCCAGGAGGCCGCCGACCTGCTGGGATCGGTCCGTATCCCGGTGAACGAGGCATGGCCGCACGAGGTGTACGGGCACGCCCTGATGAGCCTGTCCCGCTACGAGGAGGCCGAGGCCCAGCTGCTGCTGGCCACCGCCGCCCCCAAGCGCGCCGCCACCGCCTTCGCCCGGCTGGCCCAGATCGCCTGGATCCACGGCGACGACGCCACGGCCCAGCGCCACGCCATGAACGGGCTCTCCGCCGACCCCACGCACCGGGGGGCGCGGCAGATGCGGGGCCGTACGACCGGCGCGCCCGGCGGGGTGCCGGGCCCGCGCGAGGGCGCGGCGGAGGACCAGCTCGCGCATGTCGCGTACTACATGCCCCAGCAGGGCAACGCCGGGGACAAGCTGCTGCCCGAGTCCGTGCGGCTCACCTTCGGACCCGACACCGGGCCCCGGCGCTGGCACTCGATCCACGCCCACCGGCTCTTCGACGAAGCCGCGCTGGAGCGGGTCAACGCCCGGCGCGGGCTGGTGATCGGGGGCGGCGGGCTGTTCATCCCGGACACCGCGCCCAACGGCAACAGCGCCTGGCAGTGGAACGTCCCGGACGCGCTGCTGGACCGGATCGACGTGCCCGTCATGGTGTACGCGGTCGGCTTCAACGCCTTCGACGGACAGTCCTACCGGCGCGAGCGCTTCAACGCGAGCCTGCGCCGGCTCGTCGAACGGTCGGCCTTCTTCGGGCTCCGCAACCACGGCTCGATCGAGAAGGTCCGCGCGCTGCTCCCCGCCGGACTGCACGAGAAGGTGCGCTTCCAGCCCTGCCCGACCACCGTCACCCGGCAGCTGGTCGAGGGCTGGACGGACCCCGCGCAGCGGGAGAACACCATCCTGATCAACGCCGCGTACGACCGGGCCGGGCTGCGCTTCGGCCATGACTACGGGCACTTCCTCGCCGAACTGGCCAAGGCTATACGGGTGTTGGGCGGCCGCGCCGAGGTGAAGTGCGTGGCGCACTCGCTGGACGACGAGCGGATCGCCTTCGATCTACGGCGCGAGCACGGCATCTCGCTGCCGGTGATCCCGATGTACGACTCCGGGAACGACGGGATCCGGGACGTCTACGCCCGTACGAAGCTGGTCATCGGGATGCGCGGGCACGCGGGGATGATCCCGTTCGGCTGCGGGACGCCGATCATCAGCCTGATCTCGCACCCGAAGATGGCGTACTTCCTGGCCGACGTCGAGCGCCCGGAGTGGGGCGTCTCCGTCCATGACAAGAACCTCGGGGCGGTCCTGACGGAACGGGCGCTCGGGCTGCTGGACGATCACGCCGCGTCCGTCGCCGACGTACACGGCAGGCAGCGGGAGCTGTGGAAGGTCACGCAGGCGAACGCGGCGGAGCTGCGGGCGATCCTGGGGACCACCACGGAGACCCCCGCCGGCAGTCCGGCCGGCTGAGCGGGTCTCACGGTTCGGCCCTCGCCGGACGGGCGGCACGTATTCTGCCCGTCCGGCGACCAGGGTCCGCGCGGTCCTACCGCAGCACCGCCCGCCGCAGCTTGCGCGCCCGGCGCACCATCCGCCGGGCCGTCGCGTTGCGCGGGATACGGGCCAGCTGCGCCGGGACCGCGCCGGGCAGCGCCAGCGCCGTGAGCCGGCGCCGCTTGAAGTAGCGCCAGGTGTGCGCGTCGAGATGCTCCGAGAGGAACTTCTCCGCCGTGGGCCGCAGCCCCGGGTAGATCTGGTGCTGCATCGCGTAGCCGACGGTCGCGACCAGCTCCGCGATCCGCGGCTCCGGCCGGTGCGCGTCGGCGTCGCCCTCGTCGCTGTCGTCCAGCGACGGCAGCAGCGCGTCCACGATCGTCACCGGCACGCGGTTGCTGTTCTGGTACGGGGCGAGCCGCTCCAGCAGCAGTTCCGTGCCCGTGTGCGCCACCGGAATGCCGTAGAACGCGGACGCCGTGAACAGCGCCGTCGAGAAGCAGCCGACCACCAGCGCCGGCTTCAGCCGCCGGTAGAGCACCTCGGCGAGCACCGGGCTGTCCAGGATGGTCAGGTCGGCGCCGAGCTTCTTCGCCTCCTGCTCCAGCCGTCGCGACCAGGCGGCCGGGGCCGTGGGATGCGGCTTGAACACCACCTGGGTGTGGCCCTTGGCGACCGCGCCCCGCACCATCCGGATGTGCAGCTCCTCCTCCTCGCGCTCGGTGAGGATCCCGAGCGCGGAGAGGTACTGGCCGAGGAGCAGCACCGGGGGCTCCGACGGCGTGTCGAAGTTCCGCTCGGCGTCGGTGAGTTCGTCCAGTACGCGCAGGAAGGCGTCCGTCGGCACCAGCTCGGGGGCGACGCCGAACTCGGTGAGGAGCAGCGGCTTGAGCCCCGGCACGAGATCGAGATGCAGCAGTCTGCGCACCCGCTCGCCGACCAGCGGCTCTATCTTCGAGCGCGTGGGTCCGTAGCTCATCAGCCCGTCCGCGTACACCTCGATGGGCGCGCCGGTGAAGATCTGCGCGATCGCGAGCGCCGGGTTGACCTGGATCGACTCGACGATCAGCCGCACGTCGTCGTCCCCGAGCCGCCAGGCCAGCCGCAGATGACGCTCCCAGAGGGGGACGTCGTCGGAGCGCGGGGACCAGCTGCCCGGGTGGAACGGCGCGATGGTCTCGTTCCACGACACGAGGTCGTCGAACCGGTCGCGCAGCTGCTCGAAGCCCGGCATCTCGTCGACCGAGGGCGTCAGTTCGGGCGAGCCCGCGTTGTTGCAGACGACCAGCAGACGGCGGCCGGCCGCGGGGAAGAGCCCGGCGTCGATCGCGGCGGCCAGGGTGGCGGCTCCGTAGAGCGTGGAGGCGCAGAAGACCTGCGTCGTGCGCCCGGCCCCGGGCGCACTCGTAACGGAGGACGGCGCCATCACGCTGCCGCCTTCCCGGCGGACACGGGCCGCCTTCGCAGGCGGCGCAGCCGGGCCGAGCGGTCCAGGTCCATCGAATCCAGCGCTTCCTTCAAGACGTCCTGAGGCAGTCGTTTCAGAGCGGCGGCGCTCATCGTGCGCAATTGCCGCGCCACGGCCGGTTCGAATCGCTCTTTCGACGCCAGATGGTGGGAAATGATCGCGCAGTAGGTGCGTACGGCCTTCAGCAGAAAACGGTCGGCTTCCGCGTCTTTCGCGGTCTCCTCGATGACCTGGTCGAAGGCGCGGATGAAATCGAGCTGCCGTACGTCGCCGATCTGGGTGAGCGACGAGGCGACCCCGCGCCGGTAGAAGATCCCGAGCAGTCCGATCACGGCGAAGGACTCCGCCTCGCGGTGCAGCCGCCAGATCCAGGGCCGGTCCTCGGCGGTCCGCAGTCCGTCCGTGAAGTGCACCAGACCGCGGTCGACGAGCCGCCGGTGGTACATGCCCGCCCAGGCGTACGGATAGTCGACCGAGGTGGAGCGGTCGGCGGGCAGGATCGCGTCCCGGGGCGACAGCACCTCGTCGCGCCGGCCGACCGGGACGCGGTGGATCGTCCGGGCCCTGGCCGTGAACTGCACGTGGTCGGTACGGACGAAGTCGCAGCCCAGCCCCTCTATGGAGGCGAGCAGCCGCTCGTAGTAGCCCGGCGCCACCCAGTCGTCGCCGTCGAGGAAGGTGACGTACTCCCCGTCCGCGGCGTCCAGACCCGTGTTGCGCGCGGTGGCCAGCCCTCCGTTCTGTTCATGTCTGAGGAGGACCGCCCCCGGAAGGTCGCGCGCCGCCTGTTCGAGGATCTCCGGGGTCCCGTCGGTCGAACAGTCGTCGACAAGAAGGAACTGGAAGTCCTCGCGGCTGTTCGCGCGCAGGCTTCTAAGGGTTTCGAGGGCGTATGTCTGCACGTTGTAGAACGGCACGACAACAGAGAGCTTGACCACCTGCGTGACGCTAGGCGGCGGCGCGTCATGCAGCCTGACATCCGGGCACATGGAAGGTGAACGAAGAATGGCGGAATGGTGAAGCCGTTCGCTTCCGGGCCATTTTTCTGCCGTTCCGGGCCCGCGTCGCCATTCGTAGATGTGCTGTTAACCCTTTATTGCCATTGAGTTGGGGCGACAAACGGAATGGCTTTCTAACGTCCTCGTCGTGCCATCACGTACCAGCGGTCAAGCGGTCCGGGTCGCCGTGCTCGCGGACTCCGACACCCGGTGGAAGTGGGGCGCGCTCACCGCGCGCCGCATCACGCCGGACGACCGCTCCATAGAGCTCAGCGGCTTCCTCCTGCGCGGACGGGCCACGCCCACCGCGAGACAGCTCGCCGAGGTCGGCGCGGAGGCGGACGCCCTGCGCGAGCTGACCGGCACCGACTTCCTGCGGACGCTGCGCGAGGAGTCGTACGACGTCGTCGTCCTCGCCCTCGTCGGCGGAGCCGTACAGGCGATGCTGCACGGGATATCCGCCCTGAAGCTGGCCGACCGGCCCGTGATCGTCACCGGCTATGTCGGGGTCGTCTACGAGAAGCTCTCGGACGGGCTGCTGCTGCGGCACGGCGCGGATGTCGTCCTCGCCAACTCGCGCTACGACGCGCAGCGGTTCCGCACCGTGTACGAGGGCGTGGGCGCCGACGCCTCCTCGGTCACCGAGGCCGCGCTGCCCTTCCTCGGCGGTGAGCGGTACGTCCCCGAGGAGGGCCGCGACACCGTCGTCTTCGCCGCCCAGCCCTCCGTACCGGCGAGCCGCGCCGACCGTACGTATCTGCTGCGGCGCCTCGTCGAGCACGCCAGGCTCCACCCGCGCCGCGAGGTGCTGCTGAAGCTGCGCAGCAAGCCCGGCGAGCACACCACGCATGTGGAGGAGTTCCCCTACCAGCGGCTCGCCGAGAAGGTGCCCGGCGGTCTGCCGCCCAACTTCCGGCTCGTGTACGGGAACATGGGCGAGGTCCTCGACCGTACGGACCTGCTGGTCACCGTCTCCTCGACGGCCGCGCTGGAGTCCCTGCACCGGCGCATCCCGACCGCGATCCTCACCGACTTCGGCGTGCGCGAGCCGCTCGGCAACCACCACTTCATCGGCTCGGGCTGTCTGGCCTCCTGGGACCAGCTGGACGGCGGCGGGCGCCCGCGCCCCGACGCGGTCTGGGCGGACCGGCAGGGCGTCGCCGCCGACGGTTCGTACGCGTCGGCCTTCGACACGGCCCGCGCGCGGGTGGCGGAGCTGCTCGACGGGCCCGAGCTGCCCGAGATCAGCCCGTACTACACGGCCACCACCGCGCCCGGATATCTGCCGCCGCTGCTGGCCCGCTACCACCTGGCCGTGGACGGGACCCCACTGCCGTCGCGGGCCTCCGAGAGCGATGTCCGCGGGGTCCGGCGCGTGGTGCGCGAGGCCGTACGGGGCGCGGCGCGCGGCGCCTACCGCCACGGCGTGCAGCGCGTGGCGCCCGTCATCCGCCGCATGGGCGAGCTGTGACCGGGCCGTCGTCGGCACAGGACCCGGCCACCCCACACATCGCGGACGAACGGGCCGCGCATGACCGAGCCGCAGCTGACCAACCCGCGGAGGACCGAGCCGCGGACCAAGGAGTACAGATGACCGTCCTCGCGGTGATTCCCGCACGCGGCGGATCCAAGGGCGTCCCCGCCAAGAACCTCGCCCCCGTCGGCGGCGTACCGCTCGTCGTGCGCGCCGTCCGCGCCTGTCTGGCGGCCCGGCGCGTGACCGATGTCGTCGTCTCGACCGACGACGCGGCCATCGCCGACGCGGCACGCTCCGCCGGCGCCGAGGTCGTCCTGCGCCCCGCCGCGATCGCGGGCGACACCGCGACCAGCGAGGCCGCCGTCCTGCACGCGATGGACGCCTACGGCGCGATGCGCGGCAAGACCGCCGAGGTCGTCCTGCTCGTGCAGTGCACCAGCCCGTTCATCACCGCCGACGACCTGGACGGCGTCGCGGGCGCGGTCACCGAGGACGGCGCGGACAGCGCGCTGACCGTCGCGCCGACCCACGGCTTCATCTGGCGCCAGGACAGCGAGGGCAGCGCCGACGCCGGAACCTCGGGCGGCTACGGCGTCAACCACGACAAGTCGAACCGGCCGCGCCGCCAGGACCGCCCCCAGGAGTACCTGGAGACCGGCGCCGCCTACGCGATGCGCGCCGAGGGCTTCCGCGAGGCCAGGCACCGCTTCTTCGGCCACACCGCGCTCGTCGCCACCGACCCCGCCCGGGTCCTGGAGATCGACGACCCGCACGACCTGGCCCGCGCCCGCGCGCTCGCCCCGCTCCTGGACCCGGCCGTCCTGCCGACGTACGACGACATCGACGCGGTCGTACTCGACTTCGACGGCACCCAGACCGACGACAAGGTCTTCGTCGACTCCGACGGCCGCGAGATGGTCGCCGTGCACCGCGGCGACGGGCTCGGGATCGCCGCGCTGCGCCGTAGCGAACTGAAGCTGCTCATCCTCTCCACCGAGCAGAACCCGGTCGTCGCCGCCCGCGCCCGCAAGCTCCAGGTGCCGGTGCTCCACGGCATCGACCGCAAGGACCTCGCACTCAAGCAGTGGTGCGACGAGCACGGGATCGCGCCCGAGCGGGTGCTGTACGTCGGCAACGACGTCAACGACCTCCCGTGCTTCGGACTCGTCGGCTGGCCGGTGGCCGTCGCGAGCGCCCATGACGCCGTACGCGCCGCGGCGCGTGCCGTCACCACGACCCCCGGAGGCGAGGGAGCGATCCGCGAGATCGCCGCCTGGATCCTCGGGCCGGGTCTCCAGACCCCCCACACCCCCACCCTCAACAAGTAAGGACGCTCCATGAGCACCAACTCCGCCTCGCGCCTGCGCACCCTCGGCACGCGGACCGCCGGACCCGGCCGCCCGGTCTACGTCACGGGTGAGATCGGCATCAACCACAACGGCGAGCTGGACAACGCCCTGGCCCTGATCGACGCCGCCGCCGACGCCGGCTGCGACGCCGTCAAGTTCCAGAAGCGCACCCCGGAGATCTGCACCCCCCGCGACCAGTGGGACATCGAGCGGGACACCCCCTGGGGCCGGATGACGTACATCGACTACCGCCACCGCGTCGAGTTCGGCGAGGACGAGTACCGCGTCATCGACGAGCACTGCAAGAAGCGCGGCATCGACTGGTTCGCCTCCCCGTGGGACACCGAGGCCGTCGCCTTCCTGGAGAAGTTCGACGTCCCCGCCCACAAGGTGGCCTCCGCCTCCCTCACCGACGACGAGTTGCTGCGCGCCCTGCGCGCCACCGGCCGTACGGTCATCCTCTCCACCGGCATGTCGACGCCGAAGCAGATCCGCCACGCGGTCGAGGTCCTGGGCAGCGACAACATCCTGCTCTGCCACGCCACGTCCACGTACCCGGCCAAGGCCGAGGAGCTGAACCTGCGCGTGATCAACACGCTCCAGGCCGAGTTCCCGAACGTCCCGATCGGCTACAGCGGCCACGAGACCGGTCTCCAGACCACCCTCGCCGCCGTCGCCCTCGGCGCCGCCTTCGTCGAGCGTCACATCACCCTCGACCGCGCCATGTGGGGCTCGGACCAGGCCGCCTCTGTCGAGCCGCAGGGCCTGCAGCGCCTCGTCCGCGACATCCGCACCATCGAGGCGTCCCTCGGTGACGGTGTCAAGAAGGTCTACGAGTCGGAGCTGGGCCCGATGAAGAAGCTCCGCCGGGTCGCGGGCGTCGTCGCCGAGGCCGCCGAGCCGGTGGCGGTCTGACGCCATGACCGGTGCCGGCGGGGGCCGCTCCCCGCACCCTCGTGCGACCGCGGGCGGAAACGCCGGCGGGAACGCCGACGCGATCGCTTTCGTGGAGAGCCCGGTCCAGCTGCTCAATGTGCTGGAGTGGGCGCGAGCCAGCGCGACCGGTGACGCGCTCACCGTCATCGTGCTGTCGCCCACCGATCCCATGTCGCGCGGCCAACTCCGCCGGATGGCCGAGCTGGCCCGCGACGAGGGTTTCACCGTGCGCTGGCAAGAGGCGCGCGGTGGCGCGGGGGCGCCCCTGCGGACGCTGCGGGAACTGACCCCGCTGCTCCGCAAGGCCGGCCGGATAGTCATCGGGGACCCGTTCTCCCGTTACGTACAGCTGCTGCTGACCCTGGTCAGCGGCAAGGAGCTGACGGTGGTGGACGACGGCACGGCCACGCTGGAGTTCATCGGGCAGATCGCCCGCGGCGAGCGGCTGGTGCGCTGGCACCGGCGCGGCAGCCGCGGGCCGCGGGAACTGGTCCTCGCGCCCGTCACCGCGGCCGCGCGGCGCCGGCTCTCCCCGTCGGACGGCCGTACGGTCGAGGTCTTCACCTCGATGCCCGTCGAGGAGGTCCCGGCCGGCATCACCGTCACCGCCAACCGCTTCGAGTGGACCCGGGCCACGTTCGGGCCGCCCCGGATAGCCGCGGGGGCCGACATGGTCGGTACGTCGCTGGTCGAGACGGGCGTGGTCGACGCGGACCAGTACCTTGAGGCGGTCACGGCCCTCGCCCGCACCCACGGCGCCACCCGCTACTTCGCGCACCGCCGCGAGGACGTGGACAAGCTGCACCGCCTCCACACGGTCACGGGCCTGGAGATCGTCCGCCCGGACCTCCCCCTGGAAGTGATCGCGCGCCGCGGCCCGATCGGCCGGACGGTCCTGAGCTTCCCCTCCACGGTGGTCCACACCCTGCCCCTGGCCCTGGCGGGCACGGGCGTACGCGTCGCGGTCTGCGACATCGCCCCGGAGTGGCTGAAGGAAACGGCCAGCCCGCGCGCGCAGGGCTTCCTGTCGGGCGTCACGGGCACGGCCCGCGACATCCACCGCCTCCCGAGACTGCCCTCCCCGGCCTGAGGCACTGAGCCGGGAACGGGAGTCGCGATCAAATAACAATCAATTTGTTAGAATGGTGTATGGCCACTCCTCCTGTTCCTGGCGAAGGCCCTACGCGGCCGGTGTCCGTCTCTCTCCACGAAGGCACGATCGCGGCTCTCAAGGAGCGCACCGGCAGGCGCGGCATGTCCGCGTACGTCGAAGCCCTCATCCAGCGGCAGCTGGAACGGGACCGGCTGCGGGAGCTGATCGAGGACGCGGAGGCCACGTACGGCCCGGTCGACCCGGCAGCGGTCGAGGCAAAGCGGGCCATCCTGCGCGGTGACACCGGCGACTCGGCGAACGCCGCGTGAGCGGGACGCTCGTCCTGGACTGCGAAGGGCTGTCCAAGCTCGTACGAGGCACCCCCGAGCTCACAGAGTGGCTGGCCGCGGCCGAATCCGAAGACGTGCGCGTGGTCGTCAGCTCCGTCACGCTCGTCGAAGCCCGCGACCCCAAGGTCAACCAGGCCCGGTTCGACTACGCCGTCTCCCGCTTGAACACCATCCCGCCCACGGAAGCCATCGCCCGCCACGCGAGCAGGCTCCTCGCGGCGGCCGGCCTGCATGGCCACAAGTACGCGCTCGACTCCATCGTGGCGGCCACCGCACTGGCCTCGCCTGCCCCGGTCACCGTCCTGACCTCGGACCCCGAGGATCTCCTGATGCTCTGCGGCTCCGGTGTCCGCGTGATCAAAGTCTGAGACATGGCCCTGAAGCGCATCAAGGTCTACGCCGACGACAGCGATCTCGTACTGATCAAGGAGGCCGCGATCCGCCTGGGCGTATCGGAGGCCGAGATAATCCGTGAGGGCATCCATCGCATCGCGCTGGCTCGCCGAGCGCGGGACGAGCCGTTCGTCACCGACGAGGAGACCTTCGACCTGGTCGGGCACGCGACGTGATCGTCATGGCCGGTCAGCTCTGGCCCCGGCGATCGCCGGCCGCCAGACGCCGCGCGGATCGCGAGGATGGCACGGTATACCCGCTGTGTCCGTACCTCATGCACGCCAGAACCCGGTTTCTTGGCCTGTGTGGCTGAAATTTTCTTGATCGAGGGCTGGTTGATCACTGAAGGGGCCTAGTCTTCAACAGGTGAGCCAGTTGATGTCCTGCGAGTCCGAGAACGAACTGCCCGCGGAAGCGGAAGCCGCACTCCCCGGCACGTTGCCCGAAACGCTGCGTGCCGAGCTGATCGCCTTCCGCCGGGACATGCATATGCATCCCGAGCTGGGCAACCAGGAATTCCGTACCACCGCCGCGCTCAAACACCGGCTGGAGCAGGCCGGGCTCGTGCCGCGGGTGCTCAACTCCGGCACCGGCCTCATGTGCGACATCGGGACGCCCGACCCCGCCCGCCCCATGCTGGCCCTGCGCGCCGATATCGACGCGCTGCCCATCCCGGACACCAAGACCGACGTCCCGTACCGCTCCACCGTGCCCGACCGGGCGCACGCCTGTGGGCATGACGTCCATACCACCGCCGTACTCGGTGCAGGGCTGGTTCTCGCCGAACTCGACCGGCAGGGGCAGCTGCCCAACGCCGTACGGCTGATCTTCCAGCCCGCCGAGGAAGTGCTGCCCGGCGGCGCCGCCGACGCCATCGAGTCCGGGGTGCTCGACGGCGTCGGCGGCATCATCGCCGTGCACTGCGACCCCAAGGTCGACGCCGGGCTGATCGGGCTGCGTCCCGGCCCCATCACCTCCGCCTGCGACCGGCTGGAGATCAGCCTCGACGGCCCCGGCGGCCACACCGCGCGACCCCACCTCACCACCGACATGGTCACCGCCGTCGCCAAGGTGGCCACCGACGTCCCCGCGCTGCTCGCCCGCCGGGTCGACGCCCGCGCCGGGCTCTCCGTCACCTGGGGACGTATCGCGTCCGGCCACACCTGCAATGTCATCCCGCAGCACGCCGAACTCTCCGGCACGGTCCGCTGCCTGGACCTGCCCGCCTGGCGCGACGCCCCGGATCTGGTGCACGCCGCGATCGACGAGATCGCCACGCTCCATCACGCCAAGTCGCAGATCGAGTACGTCCGCGGCGTACCGCCGGTCGTCAACGACCCGGTCGTCACCGAACTGCTGCGGGCCGCGCAGACCGCGCGCCGCGGTTCGTATGCAATCGAGGACACCGAGCAGAGCCTCGGCGGAGAGGACTTCTCCTGGTATCTGGAACAGGTGCCCGGCGCGATGGCACGGCTCGGCGTACGAGCGCCCGGCAGCCAGGCCCGGTACGACCTGCATCGTGGCGATTTCGACGTCGACGAACACGCGATTCAGGTCGGCGTGGAGCTTTTCACGGCCGCCGCGTTGATCGACGGCAACCGTTTGTAACCGGCCATGACACCTTCGGCTCGCTCTCCGTTCGCGACGATCCGATAACAGCTTCCGTACGGGTCTTTATCTGACATCTACGCGCGTTACGATCGCCGCGAAACCAGCGCCAACCGAGGCGCTTCGGTCAGGTTGAAGGAGCCTCCCTTGCGCCGGATCACCAGGATCGCCACCGTGGGCGTCGCGTCAGCGGCACTCGCGCTCACCGCCACCGCGTGTGGCAACAAGTCGTCGTCGGACGCCGGTTCCGACTCCAAGGAAGCCGGCGCCGCCATCGCCTATGACATCGGTGGCCGCGGTGACCAGTCGTTCAACGACGCCGCCTACGCCGGTCTGGCCAAGGCCGAGACCGACCTGAAGATAAAGGGCAGCGCCGCCGAGCCCTCCGAGGGTGAGTCGGACGCCGACAAGGTCCAGCGCCTGACCGAGCTGGCCCGCTCCGGCAACAACCCCGTGATCGGCGTCGGTTTCGCGTACGCGCCGGCCATCAAGAAGGTCGCGCCGAAGTTCCCGAAGACCACCTTCGGCATCATCGACGACTCCTCGGTGACCGGCAAGAACATCGCCAACATGGTCTTCAACGAGGAGCAGGGCTCGTACCTCGCCGGCGTCGCCGCCGCCAAGGTCACCAAGTCCAAGACGGTCGGCTTCATCGGCGGTGTCGAGACCCCGCTGATCAAGAAGTTCGAGGCCGGCTTCGCGCAGGGCGTCAAGGAGACCGACCCGTCGGTCAAGGTCCTGTCGCAGTACCTGACCCAGCCCCCGAACTTCGACGGCTTCTCCAAGCCCGACCTGGGCAAGGCCGCCGCGCAGGGACAGCTCGACAAGAAGGCCGACGTGGTCTACGCCGCCGCCGGTCTGGCCGGCTCCGGCTCGATCGAGGCCACCGCGCAGGCCGGCAAGTGGGCCATCGGCGTCGACTCCGACCAGTACAGCCAGAAGGGCCTGGCCGCCTACAAGGACCAGATCCTGACCTCGGTCACCAAGGATGTCGCGGACTCGGTCTACAACCTGATCAAGTCGGTCAAGGACGGCACGCCGCAGACCGGTGAGGTCCGCTACGGCCTGGACAAGGACGGCGTCGGCCTGGCCGACTCCAACCCGGCCTACACCAAGATGGCCGATGTGGTCGCCGCGGTGGAGAAGGCGAAGAAGGACATCGTGGACGGCAAGATCACCGTCAAGACCACGCCGTAACGGCCCTGTCCGGTCGCGCGGTGGTACCTCCCGCGGCCCGGGAGCGACGGTGTACGCCGTCGCCCCGGGCCCCGGGGCACCAGCCCGGTGTGCGCCTAGGCGTACAACCCGACATACGGTTCCGAACGTACGACCCGGCGCACCGGCCGGCGTACGAACACCCGGTCACCGCCCGGTCACCGCCCGGTCACCCCCCGACCGCACCAGGCCCCCCGCCTTACGATTCGGCTGCGCTACGCGTGTAGACGACCCTCCGGCGCGATAATTTCACCCCCGCCTGCCACTCACCCCCGCCTTTACTCCTTTCCCGCCAAGGAGAGTGCGTCATCAACGCGTCCAGCAGCCCGCCCAGCGGTCCGTCCAGCAGTCCTCCCGCAGTCGAACTGCGCGGCATCACCAAGAGATTCCCCGGCGTTGTCGCCAACCACGACATCGACATCACCATCCGCAAGGGCACGGTCCACGCCCTGGTCGGTGAGAACGGCGCGGGCAAGTCGACCCTGATGAAGATCCTCTACGGCATGCAGAAGCCGGACGAGGGCACCATCACCGTCGACGGCGCGGAGGCCGCGTTCACCAGCCCCGCCGACGCCATCGCGCGCGGCATCGGCATGGTGCACCAGCACTTCATGCTCGCCGACAACTTCACCGTCCTGGAGAACGTCGTCCTCGGCGGCGAGAGCCTGTACGGCATCGGCGCGAAGGCCCGTAAGAAGATCAAGGAGATCTCGGACGCGTACGGCCTCGGCGTACGCCCCGACGCGCTCGTCGAGGACCTCGGGGTCGCCGACCGCCAGCGCGTGGAGATCCTCAAGGTCCTCTACCGCGGCGCCCGCATCCTGATCCTGGACGAGCCCACCGCCGTGCTGGTGCCCCAGGAGGTCGAGGCGCTCTTCGACAATCTGCGCGAGCTCAAGGCCGAGGGCCTGACCGTCATCTTCATCTCGCACAAGCTGGGCGAGGTGCTGTCGGTCGCCGACGACATCACCGTCATACGCCGCGGTACGACCGTGGGCACCGCCGACCCCGCGCACACCACCACCAAGCAGCTCGCCGAGCTGATGGTCGGCAGTGAGCTGCCCTCGCCGGAGACCCGCGAGTCGACGGTGACGGACATACCGATGCTCACGGTGGACGGGCTGCGGCTGACCGCGACCGACCCCGACGGCGCGGTACGCGAGGTGCTCGACGGGATCACCTTCACCATCCACCAGGGCGAGGTCCTGGGCATCGCGGGCGTCGAGGGCAACGGCCAGACCGAGCTGATCGAGGCGCTGATGGGGCTGCGCGACCCCGACGGCGGGGTGATCACGCTCGACACCGCCGACATCTCGCACGCGCCCACCCGCAAGCGCCGCGAGGACGGCATCGGCTACATCCCGGAGGACCGGCACCGCCACGGCCTGCTGCTGGAGGCCCCGCTCTGGGAGAACCGCATCCTCGGCCATGTCACCGAGAAGCCCAACAGCCGCGGCGGACTGCTCGACCTGAAGGCCGCCCGCGCCGACACCACCCGGATCGTGCGCGAGTACGACGTCCGTACACCCGGTATCGAGGTCACCGCGGCCTCGCTCTCCGGCGGCAACCAGCAGAAGCTGATCGTCGGCCGCGAGATGAGCCACAGCCCCAAGCTGCTGATCGCCGCCCACCCGACCCGCGGTGTGGACGTCGGCGCGCAGGCGCAGATCTGGGACCAGATCCGGGAGGCCCGCCGTGACGGACTGGCCGTCCTGCTGGTCTCCGCGGACCTGGACGAACTGATCGGGCTCTCCGACACCCTGCGGGTGATGTACCGCGGCCGGCTCGTCGCCGACGCGGACCCCGCCACCATCACTCCGGAGGAACTGGGCTCGGCCATGACCGGCGCCGCCACCGGTCACCTGGAGGCAGAGCCCGAGCCCACGGCAGAGGCACCACTGGCCGCAGCGGCACCCCCGGAGGACGACGCCCGATGAAGAAGTTCGACAAGGACCGGCTGATCCTGGGCTTCGCGGGCCCGGTGCTCGCGCTGGTCGTCGCCGTAGTCCTCACCACCGTGGTGCTGCTCGTCTCGGGCAGCGACCCCTTCGAGCCGTACCGCATCATGTTCGAGTCCGCCTCGTACGTCGATGTCCAGGTACTGATCGTCAACCAGGCCGGCACGTACTATCTGGCCGCGCTCGCGGTCGCCGTCGGCTTCCGGATGAACCTCTTCAACATCGGTGTCGACGGGCAGTACCGGCTCGCCGCGATGATGGCGGCGCTCGTCGGTGCCAGCGTCGATCTGCCGGGCCCGCTCCAGATCGCGCTGATCGTGATCGTCGCGATGCTGGTCGGCGCCTTCTGGTCCGGTATCGCGGGCATCCTCAAGACCACCCGCGGGGTGAGCGAGGTCGTCTCCACGATCATGCTCAACTCGATCGCCACCAGCCTCGTCGCCTGGCTGATCCTGCCCAAGAACTTCGGCGTCCAGCCGGCCGGCTCCAACAACCTGACCACCGGCGAGATCCCGGAGTCCGGCTGGTTCCCCGGCCTCTCCATGGGCGCCGAGGCCGGCGAGATCTACGGCTTCACCTTCGTCGCCGCCGCCTGCGGCCTCATCTACTGGTTCGTCCTCGGCCGTACCCGCTTCGGCTTCGACCTGCGCGCCACCGGCGCCAGCGAGACCGCCGCCCAGGCCTCCGGCGTCGACGCCAAGAAGATGATCCTCACCTCGATGCTGATCTCGGGCGCGGTCGCCGGCCTCGCCGGGATGCCGACGCTCCTCGGCGACACCCACACGTACAGCCTCGACTTCCCGACCGGCATCGGCTTCACCGGCATCACCATCGCCCTGCTCGGCCGGAACAACCCGCTCGGCATCGCCTTCAGCGCCCTGCTCATCGCCTTCCTCGACAAGGCGTCGGCCTCCCTCGACCAGTACGGGTACGAGAAGGAGATCGCCACGATCATGCAGGGCCTGATCGTGATCTCGGTCGTCGTCAGCTACGAGCTCGTCCGCCGCTACGGAATCCGCCGCCAGCAGCAGAAGGTCGGCGCGGAACTCGCCGCCGGAGGAGCCCTCACGACCGAGGCCCGCCCCCAGAACGACCAGACCGAGAAGGAGGGGGCCGCGCTGTGAGTACGAGCACGAGCACCGTCTCAGCCACCAGCGCCGCCCCCAAGAAGGGCGGCGGCCGCCGCACACTCTCCCTGCCCGTCATCCTGCTGATCGTCGCGGGGGCGCTGGCCCTCGTCTCGCTCGTACGGCTGATCAGCGGCGCCGACGACATCACCTCCGTCGGCCAGGTCGCCGGCGCCCTCGAACTCGCCATCCCCATCGGCCTGGCCGGACTCGGCGGACTGTGGGCCGAGCGCGCGGGCGTCGTCAACATCGGCCTCGAAGGCATGATGATCCTCGGCACCTGGTTCGGCGCCTGGGCCGGCTTCCAGTGGGGTCCCTGGGCCGGTGTCCTCTTCGGCATACTCGGCGGCTGCCTCGGCGGTCTGCTGCACGCCGTCGTCACCGTCACCTTCGGCGTGAACCACATCGTCTCCGGTGTGGCCATCAACATCCTCGCCGTCGGCGCCACCCGCTATCTCTCCAACTTCGCCTTCGACGGGGTCGACGGCGGCTCCTCCAAGCAGTCCCCGCGCATCGACTCCATCACCGAGATCACCATCCCGGGGCTCTCCGACTGGATGCAGGATCTCCAGGCCAGACACTGGTTCCTGGTCTCCGACATCGCGGGTGTCGTCGGCGGTCTGGTGACCAATCTGTCGCTGCTCACCGTCGTCGCGCTGCTGCTGATCCCCGGCACCTGGTGGGTGCTGTGGCGTACGGCGTTCGGCCTGCGGCTGCGCTCCTGCGGCGAGAACCCGGTCGCCGCGGAGTCGCTGGGCGTCAACGTCTACAAGTACAAGTACATCGCCGTCACCGTCTCCGGCGGTCTCGCCGGCCTGGCCGGTGCCTTCCTCGCGATCGTCGCCACCGGTATCTACCAGGAGGGCCAGACCGGTGGCCGCGGCTATATCGGTCTCGCCGCGATGATCTTCGGCAACTGGATGCCGGGCGGCATGGCCCTCGGCGCCGGGCTCTTCGGCTTCACCGACAGCCTCAAGCTGCGCGGCGGCGCGGAGAACGTCCACGCCATGCTGCTGCTTCTCGCGATCCTGCTCGTGCTGGTCGTAGCGTGGCAGCTGTACAAGAAGAAGTACGTCTCCGCGGTGATCTCGGCGGCCGTCTCGGCGCTGCTCTTCGCCTGGTACGGGCTGACCGACCAGGTGCCGAGCCAGTTCGTGGACGCCGCCCCGTACGTCACGACGCTGCTGGTCCTCGCGCTCTCGGCGCAACGGCTCAGGATGCCCAAGGCGGACGGTATGCCGTACCGGAAGGGGCAAGGAAAATGACCGCACCGGCCGGACCGGCGGTGGACTGGGAAGCGCTGCGGGCCTCCGCGCGTGCCGCCATGACCCACGCGTACGCCCCGTACTCGAAGTATCCGGTCGGGGTCGCGGCCCTGGTGGACGACGGCCGTACGATCACCGGCTGCAATGTCGAGAACGCCTCGTACGGCATCGGGCTGTGCGCCGAATGCGGCCTGGTCTCGGCGCTCCAGCTGAGCGGCGGCGGCCGGCTCACCCACTTCACCTGCGTCGACGGCTCGGGCGAGGTGCTGGTGCCGTGCGGGCGCTGCCGTCAGCTGCTGTACGAGTTCGGCGGCCCGGAGCTGGTCCTGGAGACCCCGGACGGCTTCCGCACGATGGCCGAGATGCTGCCGCAGGCGTTCGGCCCCGGCCACCTGAACTGACCACGGCCCGCTGCCCGCTGAACGGGCTGAACGGGCTTCCTGAACCCGGCCCCTCCACCGCCGCGACCGACCCGGCGGCGGAGGGGCCGTACAACCTCCTCGGAACCACGAGGCGTATCTATGCGCGTAGAGACTCCGGGATACTCTCGCCTACGTACGGCAGTCATCGAAAGGATCACCATGGACGTCATCTCCGTCATCCGCACCAAGCGGGACCGGGGCGAGCTGAGCCCCGAGCAGATCGACTGGGTGATCGACGCCTATACGCGGGGCGAGGTCGCCGATGAGCAGATGTCGGCGCTGGCGATGGCGATCCTGCTCAACGGCATGAACCGTACGGAGATCGCGCGCTGGACCGCGGCCATGATCGCCTCCGGCGAGCGCATGGACTTCTCCGCGCTGTCGCGCCCCACGGCCGACAAGCACTCCACGGGCGGCGTGGGCGACAAGATCACGCTGCCGCTGGCCCCGCTGGTCGCCGCGTGCGGCGCCGCCGTACCGCAGCTCAGCGGCCGGGGCCTCGGCCACACTGGCGGCACGCTCGACAAGCTGGAGTCCATCCCCGGCTGGCGGGCGCTGCTCTCCAACGCCGAGATGCTGCACGTCCTGGAGACCACCGGCGCCGTCATCTGCGCGGCGGGCGACGGACTGGCCCCCGCCGACAAGAAGCTGTACGCGCTGCGCGACGTGACCGGCACCGTCGAGGCCATCCCGCTGATCGCCTCCTCGATCATGTCCAAGAAGATCGCCGAGGGCACCGGCTCGCTGGTACTGGACGTCAAGGTCGGCTCCGGCGCCTTCATGAAGACGATCGAGGACGCCCGCGAACTGGCCTCCACCATGGTGGGCCTGGGCACCGACCACGGCGTACGGACCGTCGCGCTGCTCACCGACATGGACACCCCGCTCGGCCTCACGGCGGGCAACGCCCTGGAGGTGCGCGAGTCCGTCGAGGTCCTGGCGGGCGGCGGCCCGGCCGATGTCGTCGAACTGACCCTCGCGTTGGCGCGCGAGATGCTCGACGCGGCGGGCCTGAAGGACGCGGACCCGGCGAAGGCGCTGGCCGACGGCTCGGCGATGGACGTCTGGCGCCGCATGATCGCCGCGCAGGGCGGCGACCCGGACGCGGCGCTCCCGGTCGCCCGCGAGACCCAGGTGGTCGTGGCCCCCGCCACCGGCGTACTGACCCGCCTGGACGCGTACGGAGTCGGCGTCGCCGCCTGGCGCCTGGGCGCGGGCCGCGCCCGCAAGGAGGACCCGGTCCAGGCGGGCGCGGGCGTCGAACTCCACGCCAAGCCGGGCGACCCGGTCACGGCTGGCCAGCCCCTGCTGACGCTGCACACGGACACCCCGGAGAAGTTCGACTACGCGCTGGGCGCGCTGGCGGGCGCGTACGACATCGAGGCGTCCGACACGGCGTTCAAGGCGACGCCGGTGGTGCGGGAACGTATCGCCTGACCTGGTCTTTCCTCGTTTGGGTGAACGGGATCGGTGGACGGCCACCGGTCCCGTTCGGCATGCTGGGATCGGTGACGAATCGAATGGAGACCGCCATGGGCGCACTCACTGTCGACCACGAGCCCGAGCAGGGCTGGGACGACCTCGTCCGTCTCTGGAAGGAGAAGGACGCGCCCGAGGGCTACAAGGTGGAGATCATTGAGGGGATCGTCACCGTGTCACCGTCGCCGTCCTGGGACCACAATTCCACCGCTTCGATCATTCAGCGTCGCCTGTTCGCTGTGATCCCGGAGGAGTGGCACATCTTCCAGACGCAAGAGGCGGCTGTACCAGGCCGAATGGGGCTGTACATCCCAGACCTGATGGTGGCGGCGGAGGAGGACAGGCCCGCGCCCGGGGAACTGTTCCCCGCGAGCCGGGCGAAGCTCGTTGTCGAGATCACCTCGCGCGGCAACGCCAACCACGACCGCATTGCGAAGACTCATGGTTACGCCCAGGCCGGCGTTCCGCTCTATCTGCTGCTCGATGCCTGGCATTCGGGTCGGCCCACGGCGACGCTCTACGGCGAGCCCGAGGGCGGGACGTTCCGGGTCCTCCAGTCGGTCGAATACGGCGGCAAGCTGACACTGCCGCCCCCCTTCGACCTCACCATCGACACCGCGGAGTTCCCCGTCAGCTGACCGGGAATCAACTCACCGACCGCCCCGCCAGCAGCCCCGGCAGATCCCGCATGTCGTCGAAGACGACCGTGCCGGGGCCGGTGAGCCGGTGCGGGGCCGTCAGGCCGCCCGCGAAGCCGAAGGCGCGCATCCCGGCGGCCCGGGCCGCCTCGACGCCGTACGGGCTGTGCCCGGAGCGCTGCGATGAGTTCCGGGCGCCGGAGCGGTCTCCCCAGTGTGGATGCCACGAAACCGATCGTTCTCGTCATCGCCGGTCACCTCACGCCGGCCGAGGTGCCCCGGTTCTACGAGGAGCTGTACGAGCGGCTGTACGGGGAACTGGCCGCGCTGCCGGACGACTTCGGCGCGGCCGAGGTGATCTGTGAGGTCGGCGGTCTCGTCCGGCCGAATCTGGCGGCGGTCGAGGTGCTCGCCAGGCTCCGGCTCGACGCCCGCAGACGGGGCTGCCGGGTCCGGTTGCGGGGCGCCGCGCGGGAGTTGCGGCTGCTGCTGGATCTCGTCGGTCTGGGCGACATGGCCCTCTAGTGCCGCGACCGGCAATGTTTGCCCTGTCGGAGGGGCACTAGGTACGCGGCGCACCGGGCGATCAGGTGGTTCGCGGTGTGGTCCGTGGCGAGACGCCCGGCGGCGGGAATGTGACCAGTCCGGGGTGCGGGTCGCGTGCCCCAAGAAGGAAAGGTGCTCGACATGCGAGCCTTCACGCGTGCCGCGCTGGTCGTCGTCTGCGCGGCCGGTACCGCCCTCACCGTCGTCCCCGCGGCCCAGGCCGCGCCCCACGCGGCGGCGCAGAAGTGTCGTTACTACTACACCACCTGGGGCCAGGGTCCGAACGGCGAGACCACCGGCTTCGGGGACTACGCCGAGGGAGCCACCGACCCCGAGGGCCGGACCTGTCAGAACGGCTGGTGGGTGGACGCGCGCGAGGACGAAGAGGGCGCCCGGCGCTGACGGATCGAAGCGCGCACTCCCGTCCGGCCCGCCGACGCAGCACCCCGCACCTGCGGGCCGCACTCCCGTCCGGCCCGCCGACGCAGCACCCCCGCACCTGCGGGCCGGCCTCTTACGCCTTCCCCAGCCGAGGCGGCAGGCCGAACAGCGGGAACCACCGCTCCGTGTCCAGGAAGCAGTGCATCGTGCCGATCTTGCCGTCCTCGATCTCGATGACCTGGAGCGCCCACGGGGTGAAGCCGTCGCCCGACTCCGCCGGCTTGTAGTGCGCGAAGGCCGGGGTGCCGTTGGCCATCGTCGGCAGAAGCCGCGAGCCACGGCAGCCCGCGCCGATGGTGAGCATGAAGCCGGTGATGTCGTCGTGGCCCTGGAGCCACAGGTCGTACGGCGGCATGGTGAACTTCGCGTCGTCATGGAGCAGCGCGGTCAGCGCCTTCATGTCGTAGCCCTCGAAGGCCGTCACGTACCGCTCCAGCAGCTCCTTCTGCTCCTCGTCGAGCGGATCCGCCGTATCCGTCGCGGCCGGTTCCGACTCGGCGATCGTCGCCCGCGCCCGCTGGAGCGCGCTGTTGACGGAGGCGACCGTCGTATCCAGCAGCTCGGCGACCTCGCTCGCCTTCCACGCCAGCACCTCGCGCAGGATCAGCACGGCCCGCTGCTTCGGCGGCAGATGCTGGAGCGCCGCGACGAACGCGAGCCGGATCGTCTCCCGCGACACCGCCGTCTCGGCCGGGTCGGCCACCGAAGGCAGCACCCGGCCGTCCGGCACCGGCTCCAGCCAGACGTTCTCCGGAAGCGAGGCGAGCCGGGCCTGGGCCAGCGGCGTCGGGCCCGACAGATCCATCGGCCGGGCCCGGCGGTTGCCCGCGTTGAGCATGTCCAGGCATACGTTCGTCGCGATGCGGTAGAGCCACGACCGCAGCGAGGAGCGGCCCTCGAACTTCTCGAAGCTCTTCCACGCGCGCACCATCGTGTCCTGTACGGCGTCCTCGGCCTCGAAGGCCGACCCCAGCATCCGGTAGCAGTAGCCCGTCAGCTCCGTGCGGTGCTTCTCCAGCCGGGAATCCAGGTCCTCTGTTGCTGCAAGATCACTCATCGCGTCACCCCAGTCGCCCCCTTGAGACCAGTCTGTGAGACCGGTCTCATGGAAGCTACCGGAGGGCACTGACAATCCGCTCAGGTTCCGGGCTTACGGCCGTAAACGTAGACATCGTCGCCGTTCTTCAGCAGCGACCAGTACTTCGCGGCGACCGTCTTGGTCATGTTCACGCAGCCGTGCGAGCCGGGCGGGTTCCACATGCTCAGGTTCGCCTGGTGGAAGGCCTGCCCGCCGTCGAAGAACTGGCTGTACGGCATGGGCACGTCGTAGATCGTGGAGACGTGGTTCTTGTTCCGCCAGTAGATCTTCTTGAGCCCGGTCCTGGTCTCGTAGCCGTCACGCCCGGTGCGCACCGGCACCGGCCCGTACACCAGCTTCTTGCCGTCCTGGATCCAGCTCAGCTGGCGGGAGAGGTCGACACAGGCGATACGGCCCTTGTTGGTGGGGCACTTGCCCGCCTTGTTGGGCGTCTTGCCCGCGGCCTTCTGCTTGTTCATCAGATCCATCACGCCCCAGGTGATGGGTCCGGCGTAGCCGATGGTCGGGGTGATGCCGTGCTTCGACTGGAAGGCGCGGGTGGCCTTGCAGTCCGTGGCCGACTGCTTGCCGTCCACCGGCCGGCCGAGGAACTTCTCGACCTGCTTCTGGTACGGCCCTGTGCTGGTGGTGCAGGACGCCGCCTGTGCGGGCGAGGCTCCGCCCAGCACCACGGTCAGCGGGACCACCAGCGCGGCAACTCCCGCCGCCACGGCCCCGTTACGGGTTATGTGTGCGCGTCTCATCCCGTTCCGTTCCCCCCATCTGTCCCTCGGCCGCGCCACTCGGATGGCGCGTTCTGTGGGCTAGACGGGTGAAACGTGGGCTTAGTTGCGCGGAGGGGACAGAATGGCGCGACTCAGTCGGTGACGAGCCCCCGGGCACGCGCCCGCGCCCCGGCGAGCGACCGCCGTCGCTCCGTGCGCGCCGCGTGCGATCCGTACAGCGTGATGGAGACGACACCGAGCACTGCCAGCAGACCCAGCGTCACCGTCGCCGCCCAGCCGCCCGCGTGGAACGCGATCGCGCCCAGCGTGCCGCCCGCGCTGCTGCCGAGGTAGTACGCCGACTGGTAGAGCGCGGAGGCCTGCGCGCGGCCGGTTTTCGCCGTACGGCTCACCGACGACGAGGCGACCGCGTGGCCCGCGAAGAAGCCCGCCGTGATCAGCACCAGTCCGACGAGTATCGCCGCGAGGGAGTCGGCCAGCGACAGCAGCAGACCCGCCGCCGTCGTGCCCACGGCCAGATAGAGCGCGCCGCGCCGGCCCAGCCGTTCGACGAGCCGGCCGGCCGCCGCCGAGGAGACCGTACCGACCAGATAGACCAGGAAGATCGAGCCGATGACGCCCTGCGGGAGGTGGAACGGTGCCTCCACCAGCCGGTAGCCGATCACGGTGTAGACCGCGCCGAACACCGTCATGAACAGCGCGCCTATCGCGTACAGCCGGCGCAGCAGCGGATCGGCCAGATGCCCGCCCACGGTCTTCGCCAGCGCGCGCGGACTCAGCGACCGCGACGTGAAGTTCCGTGCCTTCGGGAGCAAGGCGCGGAAGACCAGCGCGCACACCACCGCGAGCAGCCCGACCGCGCCGAGCGCCGCCCGCCAGCCCCACAGCTGGGCGACCCAGCCGGTGACGATACGGCCGCTCATCCCGCCGACGCTGTTGCCCGCGACGAACAGCCCGATCGCCGCGACCAGCGCCTTCGGCCGTACCTCCTCCGCCAGGAACGCCATCGCCGAGGCGGGCAGACCGGCCAGCGCCGCGCCCTGTACGGCGCGCAGCGCCACCAGCCACTCCACGTTCGGCGCGAACGGCACCAGCAGTCCCACCGCCACCGCGACCGCCAGCGAGACGGTCATCAGCGTGCGCCGGCCGAACCGCTCGGACAGCGCGCTCAGCGGCAGGACGAACAGCGCCAGCGCGCCCGTCGCGGCCGAGACCGTCCAGCTGGCCTGGCTCGCCGTCACACCGAGACCGGCGGAGATGGCGGGCAGCAGGGCCTGCGTGGAGTAGAGGAGGGCGAAGGTCGCGACGCCGGCGGCGAAGAGCGCGAAGCTCATCCGGCGGTAGCCGGGGCGGCCGGGGGAGAGGAGCGAATCGGTGGTGACGGCGGACGGCGCGGCGGAGGCACCCGCGGTGACGGGTGCCTCGGTACTGACAGAAGGCATGCTTCGAAGGTAGGCATCGCGGTTTCATGCGTCCAATGCATGGAATGGCGATAATCGTTCCCATGGTGCATGAACCCAGCTCACGGCAGCGGCTGTCACGGAACAGTGACGAACACGACATGGATCACATCGGTCCCATGGACCGCACGGCACCCGTGGCCGGGCTGGACCCCGACTCCTGGTCCGCGGTCCTCGCGCCCCGGCTCGCCCACTTCGCGGGGGTGGCCCGCCACGAGCATGTGACCCGTGCCGCCCAGGACATGGCCGTCCCGCAGTCCACGCTCTCCCGGGCGATGGTCAGGCTCGAACGGGACCTGGGCGTCGCCCTGTTCGCCCGCAAGGGCCGTACGGTCTCCCTCACCCCGGCGGGCCGTACGTTCCTCACCTCGGTCGAACGGGCCCTCGCGGAGGTCGAGCGGGCCGCCGAGTCCGTACGCGCCGACGCCGACCCGGCGTCCGGCAAGGTCGCCTTCGGCTTTCTGCACACCATGGGCTCCGAGACCGTGCCCGGACTGATCAGGGCCTTCCGCGCCGACCATCCGCGGGTACGGTTCCAGCTCGTCCAGAACTACGGCGAGGCGATGCTGGAGCGGCTGCGCGCGGGCGAGCTGGATCTCTGTCTCACCTCACCCGTGCCGGACGCCCCCGATCTGGTCGCCCGCAGGCTGGACGAACAGCGGCTGCGGCTGGTCGTGCCCGACGACCACCGGCTGGCGGGACGCCGGCGCGTACGCCTCGCCGAGGCCGCGGACGAAACGTTCGTCACCCTCGAACCGGGGTATGGGCTGCGCCGGATCACCGACGACCTGTGCGCCGAGGCGGGCTTCCGGCCGCGCGTCGCGTTCGAGGGCGAGGAGGCCGAGACGCTGCGCGGCCTGGTGGCGGCGGGCCTGGGCGTCGCCCTGCTGCCGCCGCCCGCCGTGGCCCGTCCCGGGGTGGTCGAGCTGACCGTCACGGCGCCCCGCGCGGCCCGCGAGATCGGCGTCGCCTGGCTCGACGGCCACCCGGACACCCCGCCTGTGGCGGCCTTCAAACGCTTCCTGCTCTCCCGTCGCGGCCAACTGCTCCCGGACTGAGACGGCAGGTGACACGCCTCAGCGCCGCAGCGACCGCCCGAACCCGGCCGCCAGCGGCATCCGCAGCCCCAGCGGCGGCGGCGCCGCCAGCGCGTCCGCGACCGGCCGGGAGTAGGTACGCGGCAGCAGCGCGCCCAGTACGAAGTCCGCGGCCAGCGCCAGGACTTCCTGGTGGTGCTGGCGCAGCGCGTGCCCGTCGGAGTGGACCTCGAAGCGGCAGGTGTCCCGGTTGACCTTCTTCACGCGCTCGGCCAGCCGGTAGGAGAGCTCGGGGTCGGTGCGCGCGTCGGTGGTGCCGTGCATGATGAGGACTTGACGGCCCGTCAGTTGCCGCACCGGCTCCGGCTCGGCGGCCCGGTCGTCCTCCGGCAGCCAAGGGGCCATCGCCAGCACCGAGTTGACGGCGCGATGGCCCGCCGCGTGCAGCGCGGCCCGGCCGCCCATCCCGTGTCCCGCCAGGCACACCGGCACATCGCCGTAGCGCTGTACGACCTCGTCCGCCGCCCACCCTGCGTCCGCCGCCAGCCGCGCCTGCGTGCCGTTCCAGCCGCGTTCGCCGTAGTGCACCACATGCGCGACCAGCCCCTCGGCGGCCCCCACCCTGGCGAGGTGGCGGAGGAGCGGCAGCATGCGCGCGTACGCGACGGGGGAAGGGCGCCGGCCGGAGACGGGCTCGCCCTCGGGAAGCACCAGGATCACGCCCCCCACCGCCGCCCCCGCCCCCGCTTCCGCCCCCGCGACAGGTGCGCCGAACGCCCGGCCCAACCGTGCCCGTGGCTCCGCGCGACGCGCGCGTGCCGAACCGTCCCGGCCTGCCGTACGTCCCCCCGGCCCGGGAACCGCTTGCTGTCCCATAGCAGAACAGTCTCAGAAGGAGACGTGTACTCCACCCGTCCGCCCGGTCACTGTTACATATCGACCCCCTACGCTCTACGCGCGTAGGCGTTAGAGTGCGGAGATGACGAGCCAGACCTACCGTCCGCCCAGCGCCGACCAGATCCGCCGCGCCCCCAAGGCCCTTCTCCATGACCACCTGGACGGCGGACTCCGTCCCGGCACGATCATCGATCTCGCCCATGAGATCGGCTACGAGAGCCTGCCCGAGCACGAGTCCGACAAACTCGGCCTCTGGTTCCGCGAGGCCGCCGACTCCGGCTCGCTGGAACGCTATCTGGAGACCTTCGCCCACACCTGCGCCGTCATGCAGACCCGTGACGCGCTCTTCCGGGTCGCCGCGGAGTGTGCGGAGGACCTGGCGCAGGACGGTGTCGTCTACGCCGAGGTGCGGTACGCGCCCGAGCAGCACCTGGAGCGCGGACTCACCCTCGAAGAGGTCGTGGAGGCCGTCAACGACGGCTTCCGGGAAGGCGAGCGGCGCGCGCTGGCCAACGGCTACCGCATCCGCGTCGGCGCCCTGCTCACCGCCATGCGGCACGCGGCCCGCGCCCTGGAGATCGCCGAACTCGCCAACCGCTACCGCGACTCGGGCGTCGTCGGCTTCGACATCGCGGGCGCCGAGGCCGGCTTCCCGCCCACCCGCCACCTCGACGCCTTTGAGTATCTGAAGCGCGAGAACAACCACTTCACCATCCACGCGGGCGAGGCCTTCGGGCTGCCCTCGATCTGGCAGGCGCTCCAGTGGTGCGGCGCCGACCGGCTCGGCCACGGCGTGCGCATCATCGACGACATCGAGGTCGCCGAGGACGGCTCGGTCAAGCTGGGCCGGCTCGCGGCGTACGTACGCGACAAGCGCATCCCGCTGGAGCTGTGCCCCAGCTCCAACCTCCAGACCGGCGCCGCCGCCTCGATCGCCGAGCACCCCATCGGGCTGCTGCGCAAGCTGCACTTCAGGGCCACGGTGAACACCGACAACCGGCTGATGAGCGGCACGAGCATGAGCCGGGAATTCGAGCTGCTGGTCGACGCCTTCGACTACACACTCGACGACATGCAGTGGTTCACGGTCAATGCGATGAAATCAGCATTCATTCCTTTCGATGAACGACTGGCCATGATCAATGACGTGATCAAGCCGGGATATGCCGAGCTCAAGTCCGAATGGCTGTTCAGGCAGACGGCTGTGACCAGCTAGTTCTTGCTGGCGGCGGGGCGATCGCCGGGATGGGGGAGCGGCCGGGAACACGGAATCCCGGCCGCTGTCGGGTGTTTGCGGGCCATGCGCGCGGCTGGCTAGTTTGGAAAAACCGCTCGCGTTTCCCCCGGTTTCACCTTTCTCTGTCTTCCCTTCCCCTCACCTTCCGCAAGGACGAAATCCCAGATGAAGCAGTCCGCCATCAAGACCCTCGGCACTGTCGCCCTCGGTGCCGCCTTCGCCGCCACCGCCGCGGGCAGCGCCAGTGCCGCACCCGCCGCCCCCGAGGCCGGTGCCGCGCTGGACCTCGTCTCCAGGACGCTGCCGGTGCAGGACCTCACAAGCCAGCTCCCCGCGCCCCTCCCCGACGTGCTGACGGCGACCGGCCTGGCGCTCGGCACCGTCCAGCAGACCACGCCGTACGCGGTCGACGCCGTGAAGACGGCCAACCCCGTCCAGCAGCTGGTGGGCGGGCTGCCGGTGAACGGTCTGGGCAAGGGACTGCCGGTCAACGGAATTCCGCTCGGCGGCTGAGCACCAGCGCACACAGCGGTGGGGCGTACACCCGGATCCGGGTGTACGCCCCACTGTCGTCTTTACGGACAGGGCCTAGCCGGCAGGCGGCCGCTACCAGGCGGCCGTGGCCGTCTTCTCGCCCGGCAGCAGCAGCCACAGCGCCAGATAGAGCAGGAACTGCGGGCCCGGCAGCAGACACGAGACGAGGAAGATCACCCGCATCGTGTTCGCGGAGGTACCGAAGCGCTGGGCCAGCGCCGCGCACACTCCACCGAGCATCCGTCCGTGTCGAGGGCGGACCAAACCGGCCATGATGGGCTCCTTCGTGAGACCGTCCCGGGAGCCTCTCTCGTCGTGCTCCCCGATGTCTCCATGGTGCGGCGGGAGCAGGGGGCGAAGCGTCGCTCTACGGAGCGATGCCGACCCTGGGAATCGTCGGGGTCGTTCCCTGAAGCGCCTCATCCCGCGCGACGGTGCCGGACTCGTTCTCAGGGCTGCCCGCCTGCGACCCGCGGGGGACGCGGCGGGGGACCGTACGGATACGACGCGCGCGGCGCAGCCGGGCCCGGCCCGCCGGAACCACCGCCAGATGCGCCAGGGCCACCCCGGCCGTATTGAGCAGCAGCGAGTCCACATCGACCACCCGGCCCGGGACCCCGGTCTGGAGCAGTTCGATGCCGAGCGAGATCATCGCGCCGGCCGTGACCGTACGGGCCATCGAGGCCCACCCGGCGACGAAGAGCCGGCCGTCGACCATCGGGAGCAGCACACCGAGCGGGGCCAGCAGCAGAAGCCCCTCGCCGATGCGCCGGGCGGCCTGGACGGGCCCCAGCGCCAGATCGGCCTTGATACCCGCGAAGGGAGTCAGATTGGCGGCGTTCACCCACATGACGTCCAACGGGCGGAGCGTCAGCCATCCCACCAGCATCAGATGCAGCAGAAGGAGAACGAACCCCGCCATACGGAAGCGGATGACGGCACTGCCGCCCGGACCTTGACGCACGCACCCCAAGACGCGGCGCCCGGCGGGAACGGTTCCGCAGACCGCGGAAGAAGGGGTTCATGAGACGGGCATCACCCGTCCGGCCCGACCCACGGCCCGACCCACGGCGCACCCGGGGCCCCGGGAGGCTACGGACCGGACGGGGAGGCGGACGCCGTCGCGGACGCGGTCGGGGACGCCGTCGAGACCGGGCCGAGTGTCGGCACCGGCGCGTCCGGCTGGGCCTTCGTCGCGCGGGTGCAGCCATAGACGCGCGGCGGATAGTCACCGGGCCCGCCCAGCACGACCTGCCCGTCCGTCGCCTCGCTCTCCGCGAACGTACAGACGATCTGCGCCAGCGCCGTCGCGGGCAGATCCTCCGGCCGGCGGCTGAGCCGCAGCGCCCCGGCGGGGTCGCCGTCGCGCGAGGCCGAGATGACCAGCGGCCCCCGTACGGCCGTGCTGAACCCCGCCTCCCGCTCATCGGCGGACGGCTGGGCCTGCAACTCGTCGAGCAGCCCCTGCGCGATCCGCACCCGGTCGTCGGGGCTCTTGCCCTGCTGGATCCGCGCCGCGCGCTCCACCGACGCGAGCCCGGAGGAGCAGGCCAGATAGATCCGCACGGGAACGCCGGGCCGCGCCTGGGTGATGACGTCCTTGCCGGAGATCTCGCACGGTTTCCGGGACGGCGCGGGTCCGGCGTCGACCGGTACCGAGGTGGTCCTGATGCCGCACCCGGCGGCGAGCGCGGTGAGCACGAGCACACCCGTGAGCCGCGTGAGCATGACGACACCGGCCCGCCGCGTACCGCTCGTGCCCGTACGGCGTCCGGCCGTACGACTCCCGCTCCTGCGCGTCACGGGGCGTCGCCTTCCTCTCCCGGATCCTGGTCGCGGTCACCCTCCGCGGCCTCCGCGCCGTCCCGGGGCAGCCGCAGTACGAACATCGCGCCGCCGTCCGGCACATTGGCCGCGGTGATGTCACCGCCGTGGATATGCGCGTTCTCCCGCGCGATCGACAGCCCGAGCCCGCTGCCCTCGGAGCGCGGCCGGGAGGCGCTCGCCTTGTAGAAGCGGTCGAAGACATGCGGCAGGACGTCCTCGGGGATACCGGGGCCGTGGTCCCGTACCTCGATGACCAGCCAGTCGTCCTCGGTACGCACCGCCACCCGCACCGGCGAGCCACCGTGCTTGAGCGCGTTGCCGATCAGATTCGCCATGATCACATCGAGCCGGCGCGGATCGAGCCGCGCCATGATGCCGCGCTCGGCGTCCAGATCCACCGCGTCCAGCCAGGCCCGCGCGTCGATACAGGCCGTGACCTGGTCGGCGACATCGACATCGTCCAGGACGAGCCGGGCCGTACCCGCGTCGAAGCGGGTGACCTCCATCAGATTCTCCACCAGCACATTGAGCCTGCGGGTCTCGCTCACCACCAGCGTCACGGCGGGCGCGATCATCGGGTCGAGGCTGTCGGCCTCGTCCTCCAGGACCTCCGTCACCGCGGTCAGCGCGGTCAGCGGGGTACGCAGCTCATGGGACATGTCGGCGACGAAGCGGCGGCTGGACTCCTCCCGCGCGCTCATGTCCGCGACCTTCTTCTGGAGCGACTCCGCCGCCTTGTTGAACGTACGGGAGAGATCGGCCAGTTCGTCCCCGCCCGACACCCGCAGCCGGGTGCCGAACCTGCCCTCACCGAGCTGCCGCGCCGCTTCGCCCAGCCGCTGCACGGGCTTGAGTACGGTCGTCGCCGCGGCGTGCGCCAGCAGGGCGGAGCCGACGAGCGCGAGCGCCGTGGCGATCCCCAGCGACCAGGCGAGCGAGTTGAGATCGGTACGTTCCTGGTCGAGCGACTTGAACAGATACCCGGTCGGCCCGCCGCCGATGATCCGCGTACCGCCGACCAGATAGGGCGTGCCGCCGCGCTCCACGCGCTGCCAGAAGACGTGGTACGGGTACTTGTTCCCGGACGTGACCTTCTGCTTGTCGTTCACCGCGTTCTGGAGGGACTTCGGAACGTCGTCCATGGTGAAGGCGTCCGGATCGGAGACCCCCACGATGGGCTTTCCCCCGTCGCGCGTGCCTATCAGCAGCACGCTGTAACCGGGGCTGTCGCCCGCCATCAGCTCGGCCGTGCTCTGCAACTCCGCCTCGCTCGGCCGCAGGGGCAGCTCCGCGGCGCGGTTCTGCATCTCCTGCTGGAAGTCCTCCAGGGCCGAGTCCTGCGTCCGGGTCAGCACGGCCTCGCGGTTGAGCCAGTACGCGATCCCCGAGGCGGAGACGGCGGCGGTCAGCGCGACGGCAGCGAAGACGACCACGAGCCGCAGCCGCAGACTGGTCCAGCGGAGCCCCGCGAGCACCACCCTCTTCGCCGCGCTCGGCCGCGCCCCACCGCCCGCGGTGCGGCGCGGGTTCCGGTACGGGTCGATGCCCTCGGCGAGGTGCGCGCCGTGCGCGTCGGTCTGCGACGGGCCGCCGTCCGGCCGGGCCCCCCTGGGTACGTCCGTCACGAAGGCGCGTCCAGCCGGTATCCCACGCCGCGCACCGTACGGATCAGGGTCGGCGAGGACGGCACGTCCTCCACCTTCGCCCGCAGCCGCTGCACACACGCGTCCACCAGCCGCGAGTCACCGAGGTAGTCGTGCTCCCACACCAGCCGCAGCAGCTGCTGGCGGGACAGTGCCTGGCCGGGCCGGCGGCTCAGTTCGAGCAGCAGCCGCAGCTCGGTCGGCGTGAGCTGGAGGTCCTCCCCGTTCTTGGTGACCGTCATCGCGGAACGGTCGATCACCAGACTGCCGAACGTCGCGGAGTCCGTGGACTCACGCTCACCGCGCCGCAGCACCGCGCGGATCCTGGCGTCGAGTACCCGCCCCTGGACCGGCTTCACCACATAGTCGTCGGCCCCGGACTCCAGACCGACCACCACATCGATGTCATCACTGCGCGCGGTCAGCAGGATGATCGGCAACTGGTCGGTGCGCCTGATGCGCCGGCACACCTCGAAGCCGTCGATCCCGGGCAGCATCACATCCAGCACGACCAGATCCGGCCGCTGCTCCCGCAGCAGTTTCAGGCCGTCCTCGCCCGTCGCCGCGGTGGCCACTCGGTGGCCCTGGCGTGACAGCGAGAGTTCGAGGGCCGTGCGGATGGCGTCGTCGTCCTCGATCAGCAACAGGAAAGGCACGGAGGTCATTCTGTCCCATGGGGGAACGGAGTTCGACCGTTGGAGCGCTCCCACCCATTCCCCACGCGTTTCGCAAGCCCCGAAGTCCCCTGTGACAGGGCTGTGACAGACGGCGGACAGGGCCATGAAACTGCCCCGGCAAGCTCATTGGCACACGGAACGAAGCAGACTCCACCGACGGGGGGCGTGGGATGAACGCACTGCACGGCATGACCTCAAGCGCAGTGGTCACACGTCTTCATGACGTCACGAGGAGCAGCGAGAAGTCCGGCGGCGTGAACGGGCGGGGGTGCGTTCGCGGCGCCGGGCGTCAGCACAAGCCGTCGTATGTGACGGTGGTTGACGCGGCGGCGTACGGGGAGACCCCGGGGGATGGGACGGTCCTGGCGGAGCGGGCGGACGCCGAAGCGGCGTTCACCGCGTACGTCCAGGAGCGCCGCGCCTCCCTGTACGCGACGGCCTACCACCTGACCGGCGACCGGTTCGAGGCCGAGGATCTGCTGCAGAGCGCCCTCTTCTCGACCTACCGCGCGTGGGACAGGATCAGCGACAAGGCCGCGGTCGGCGGCTATCTGCGCCGCACCATGACCAATCTGCACATCAGCGCCTGGCGCAGGCGCAAGCTCAATGAGTACCCGACGGAGGAGCTGCCGGAGACGGCGGGCGACACCGACGCGATGCGCGGTACGGAACTGCGCGCGGTGCTCTGGCAGGCGCTCTCCCGCCTGCCGGAACTCCAGCGCACGATGCTCGTACTGCGCTACTACGAGGGCCGCACCGACCCGGAGATCGCGGAGATCCTCGACATCAGTGTCGGCACGGTGAAGTCGAGCATCTGGCGGTCGCTCCGCCGGCTGCGCGAGGACGAGGTCCTCAGCTTCGGCCGTGACGAGGAGGAGTCCTTCGGCGAACTCGTCGCCTGAAGGCTGTGGGGGGAAACACGGGGGAAGCGGGACCCGTCGTCTCGGGGGAGGCGTCGGGAGCACATGAAAGAGGGGGAACAGGGGGAACCGGGGGCTGGGGGGTCCTCGGGGATCACGGGGGAATACGGGGCAGGAAGCGGGATCGCACGAGCCTGGGGGGCTCGTGCGGTCCCGCTTCCGCGTGTGGCCGCTTGTCTGTGGCTGCTTACGTGTGGCTGGTCGCGGCCGGGGACGATGACGATTCGGTGCGCGCGGCCTTCTCGGTCCGGGGCTTGACGCAGCGCCCGGCCGCCGCCGCGGTGATCCGGCCCAGCGCCTCCGCCTTCGCGCACGGGTACGCGCCCAGCGCCGTCTGCCGCCCCACGATCGCCCGCTCCGCCCGCATCAGCCGCCAGCCGCGCCGCAGCAGGAACGCCACCGACTTCCGCCCCTCGCGCAGATCCCGCAACAGCCGGCGCCGGAACGTCGTCGACGGACGCCCGCGCAGACAGAGCGCGTCCGCCAGCACACCCAGCTCCTGGCAGCGCGCGACGATATCGGCGGCGAAGATGCCCTCCGCGAGGAACAGCGGCGTGCGCTGGATGTCGAGGGCCTCGGTGTCCACGCGTGAGCTGGTCGCGATCGAGTAGACGGGAACGGTCGTACGTCCCGTACGGCACAGCTCCTCGACCGCCGCGACCGCGGCGTCCGCGTCCCAGGACCGCACCGAGTCCCAGTCGACGTCCGAACTCCCCGCGACCAGCGGCAGCGTGGGGTCGTCGCCCTCTTTGTAGAAGTCGTCCAGGCGCAGTACGGGCAGGCCGGTCCGGGCGGCGAGGGACGACTTTCCGGAGCCGGAGGGGCCCGCGAGCAGCACGACTCGGGTCGGAACAGTTGGTGAACTCACGGGACACCAGTGTGAGGCATGTACCTGCCCAGGGAACCCCCGGGGACCGATCGGGCGGGATCGGCCGGCCGGTTCGGCCGGTTTGGCGGGTTTATTGGTATCGGTGACCCCGCCTCAACTACTCTGCGTGTCAGTCCGATTACTCATCAACCCGGCCAGGCAGGAAAATCCATGGCACGTCACGCAGCTTCCCTCTCTCCCCGGCGTACTCTGCTCCGCGCCGGTCTGACCCTCACCGCGGCGGGTGTGGCCCTCGGCCTCGGCGGCACGGCGGCCCAGGCGGCGGACCCGGCGGCCCCCACGCCCGCGACGGGCACCGGTCAGCAGCTCTCCGAGTCCTCCTCGGCGGCGGGCCAGGCGCTGACCGGCTCCGTAGGGTACGTGCTGGGCCCCCTCACGGATCTGAAGCTCTACCCGCTGGCCAAGACGGGCGTCGATCCCCTGGACAACGCGGTGGGTGCGCAGATCGCCGACTTCAAGCCGGTATCCACCGCCCCACTGACCGCCCCGCTCACCGAGGGCGCGGCGCTGAAGGACGTGCCGGTGCTCGGCCCGACGCTGGGCGCGGCGGCGGGCCTGCTGACGGGGTGACCGGCGCCGACGACTTGGCGCGCGGCTCCCAGATGATCTCGTACGACACTTACCGCAGCCCCAGCATTCGGCCGACTTCGGCGTGCGGGATACCCGGCTTCAGGGTTCCGCGCTCCTTCTCCAACTGGTACTCGGCCAGTGCGAGCGCGTCCTCCAGATCCGCCAGATCCTGCGGGTTGATCAGTATGGCCGCCACGTGCCCATGGTCCGTGATGGCGATCCGTTCGCGGGAATGGGCGGTCCGGCGGACAAGTGTGCCGAAGTTGGCTCGGGCCTCAGTCATGGCGTAGGTGTCAGTCATGTACAGAAGCGTACGGTTCTGCTAAGTGCGGTGCACTAAGTAAGCCCCGCTTTCCCCCGAACGAGGGAAAACGGGGCTTCCGTGCGACGGTTCAGTACGCCGAGCCCGACGCGCCCAGGCTGCCCGTCGGGTGCCAGACCGTCTTCGTCTCCAGGAAGGCCGTCAGCCGGCTGGTGCCGGGATCCGCCGACCAGTCCGTACGCTCCGCGCGCAGCACCCGCTTCAGGTTGTCCGCCGCCGCGATCTCCAGCTCCTTGGCGAGAGCCTCGTCCGCACCGGTCAGGTCGATCCCGTTGACGTCCTGGTGCGCCGCGAGCGGGGCCGCGATCTCGGCGGTCCTGCCGGAGAGGACGTTGACCACGCCGCCCGGCAGGTCGGAGGTGGCCAGCACCTCGCCGAGGGAGAGCGCCGGGAGCGGGGACTTCTCGCTCGCGACGACCACCGCGGTGTTGCCCGTGGCGATCACCGGCGCGATGACCGAGACCAGGCCCAGGAACGACGACTCTTGCGGCGCCAGTACGGTCACGACCCCGGCCGGCTCGGGGGTGGAGAGGTTGAAGAACGGCCCGGCGACCGGGTTCGCCCCGCCCACCACCTGGCCGATCTTGTCCGTCCAGCCCGCGTACCAGACCCACCGGTCGATCGCCGCGTCCACGGCCACGGCCGCCTTCGACTTCGACAGGCCCTCGGCGTCCGCGACTTCCCGTACGAACTGGCCCTTGCGGCCCTCCAGCATCTCGGCGACGCGGTAGAGGACCTGGCCCCGGTTGTACGCGGTCGCGCCCGACCAGCCGCCGAACGCCTTGCGCGCCGCGACGACCGCGTCACGGGCGTCCTTGCGGGAGGACAGCGGGGCGTTGGCCAGCCAGCTGCCCTTGGAGTCCGTCACTTCGTACACCCGGCCGCTCTCGCTGCGGGGGAACTTGCCCCCGACGTACAGCTTGTAGGTCTTGAAGACACTCAGTCGCGTCACATCAGACATCGAGATACGCCTCCAGGCCGTGGCGGCCGCCCTCGCGACCGTAGCCCGATTCCTTGTAGCCGCCGAACGGCGAGGTCGGGTCGAACTTGTTGAACGTATTGGCCCAGACGACACCCGCCCGGAGCTTGCCCGCGACCGCGAGGATGCGGGAGCCCTTCTCCGTCCAGATGCCGGCCGACAGCCCGTACTGCGTGTTGTTGGCCTTGGCCACGGCCTCCTCGGGCGTACGGAACGTCAGCACGGACAGCACCGGACCGAAGATCTCGTCGCGGGCGATGGTGTGCGCCTGCGTGACGTTCGTGAAGAGCGTCGGGGCGAACCAGTAGCCGGAGGAGGGCAGTTCGCACGCGGGCGACCAGCGCTCGGCGCCCTCCGCCTCGCCCGCGTCGGCCAGCGCCGTGATACGGGCCAGCTGCTCGGCGGAGTTGATCGCGCCGAGGTCGGTGTTCTTGTCCAGCGGATCGCCGACGCGCAGCGTGGCCAGCCGGAGCTTGAGCGAGTCCAGCAGCTCGTCCTGGACGGACTCCTGTACGAGCAGCCGCGAGCCCGCGCAGCAGACCTGGCCCTGGTTGAAGAAGATGCCGGTGACGATGCCCTCGACGGCCTGGTCGATGGGGGCGTCGTCGAAGACGATGTTGGCGCCCTTGCCGCCGAGTTCGAGGGTGACCTTCTTGTCCGTGCCCGCCACGGAACGGGCGATGGCCTTGCCGACCGCCGTCGAGCCGGTGAAGGCGACCTTGTTGACGTCCGGGTGCTCGACGAGGGCTGCGCCCGCGTCGCCGTACCCGGTGAGGATGTTGACGACGCCCTTGGGCAGGCCCGCCTGGCGGCAGATGTCCGCGAAGAAGAGCGCGGAGAGCGGGGTCGTCTCGGCGGGCTTCAGGACGACCGTATTGCCGGTCGCCAGCGCCGGGGCGATCTTCCACGCGAGCATCAGGAGCGGGAAGTTCCAGGGGATGACCTGGCCCGCGACGCCCAGCGGGCGGGGGCCGGCGCCGCCTCCTCCTTCTGTCGTCCTCCGGCCGAACCCGGCGTGGTCGAGCTTGTCCGCCCAGCCCGCGTAGTAGAAGAAGTGCGCGGCGACCAGCGGGAGGTCCGCGTCGCGGGTCTCCCTGATCGGCTTGCCGTTGTCGAGGGTCTCCAGGACGGCCAGCTCGCGCGAGCGCTCCTGGATGATCCGCGCGATACGGAACAGATACTTGGCGCGCTCGGCGCCGGGCAGCGCGGACCACTTCTCGAACGCCTTGCGGGCCGCCTTTACCGCACGGTCCACGTCGGCGGCGCCCGCCCGGGCGACCTCGGCGAGGACCTCCTCGGTGGACGGCGAGACGGTCTTGAAGACCTTGCCGTCGGCGGCCTCGGTGAACTCGCCGTCGATGAAGAGTCCGTAGGAGGGCGCGATGTCGACGATCGCGCGGGACTCGGGCGCCGGAGCGTACTCGAATACAGAAGCCATGGTGATCAGTCCACCGTCACGTAGTCGGGGCCGGAGTAGCGGCCGGTGCTGAGCTTCTGACGCTGCATCAGCAGATCGTTCAGCAGGCTGGAGGCGCCGAACCGGAACCAGTGGTTGTCCAGCCAGTCCTCGCCCACGGTCTCATTGACCAGCACGAGGAACTTGACCGCGTCCTTGCTGGTACGGATGCCGCCCGCCGGCTTCACACCGATCTGCACCCCGGTCTGCGCGCGGAAGTCGCGTACGGCCTCCAGCATCAGCAGGGTGTTGGCCGGGGTGGCGTTGACCCCGACCTTGCCGGTCGACGTCTTGATGAAGTCCGCGCCCGCGATCATGCCGAGCCAGGAGGCGCGGCGGATGTTGTCGTACGTGGACAGCTCGCCGGTCTCGAAGATCACCTTGAGCCGGGCGGCCCCCGCGGCCTCCTTCACGGCGCGGATCTCCTCGTACACCTTGAGGTAATGACCCGCGAGGAACGCGCCGCGATCGATGACCATGTCGATCTCGTCGGCGCCGGCGGCCACGGCGTCGCGGGTGTCCGCGAGCTTGACGGCCAGGGAGGCGCGGCCGGCCGGGAAGGCGGTGGCGACGGAGGCGACCTTGACGTCCGAGCCGGCCAGCGCGGCGGCCGCCGTCTCCGCCATGTCCGGATAGACGCAGACCGCGGCGGTGGCGGGCGTCGTACGGTCGGTCGGATCGGGCCGGAGGGCCTTGGCGGCGAGCGCCCGGACCTTGCCCGGGGTGTCCGCGCCCTCAAGCGTCGTCAGGTCGATCATGGAGATGGCCAGATCGATGGCGTACGCCTTGGCCGTGGTCTTGATCGAGCGCGTACCGAGCGACGCGGCGCGTGCCTCCAGGCCGACGGCGTCGACGCCGGGGAGCCCGTGGAGGAATCGGCGCAGTGTGCTGTCGGACGCGGTCACGTCAGCGAATGCGGGGGTAATGGTGGGCATGGTCACCAGATGAGCATATCTACGCGCGTAGCAGCCTGTACAGGGGGTGTGGGGGTATGGGAGTGAGCTGTTCCCGAGATGTAACCGGGGG
>NZ_JOEI01000009.1 GCF_000718095.1 Streptomyces scopuliridis RB72
TCTCGGGCTTTCCTCCGGGCTTTTCCCTTCGGTCTTGCGTTTCCGACTCTATCAGACTCTTTCGTGTCCGATTCCCCGTCGGAGCGGGGCCGCCTTCCAAGTTTCCGCTTTCGCGTTTCCCTTTCCGGCGATTCCGACTTTATCAGAGTGATCCGAGTCGGATTCCCACCCGCCGATTCGGAAGGCTCCAGGCATATGATTAACCCGGGTTCCCGTCGAGGTGGAGCCGTAAACGTACTGGAGCGGGGGGCCTCGAAGCAAATCGAGGCCCCCCGCTCCAGGTGACGCATCGGACGATGCGTCAGATACGTCAGACCTCGACCACCACGGGCAGGATCATCGGGCGCCTGCGGTACGTGTCAGAGACCCACTTGCCCACCGTGCGGCGTACGAGCTGCTGGAGTTGGTGCGGTTCGGCGACGCCGTCCGCGGCCGCCTTGCCGATGGCCTCTTCGACCTTGGGCAGTACGGCGGAGAACGCAGTGTCCTCGATGCCGGAGCCGCGGGCCTGGAAGTGCGGGCCGCCGACGACCTTGCCCGTGGTGGAGTCGACCACCACGAAGACCGAGATGATGCCCTCGTCGCCGAGGATGCGGCGGTCCTTGAGGGAGGTCTCGGTCACATCGCCGACCGACAGACCGTCCACATAGACGTAGCCGGCCTGGACCTTGCCCACGATCCTGGCCCTGCCGTCGACCAGGTCGACCACCACGCCGTCCTCCGCGATGACGATGTGGTCCTTGCGGACCCCGGTCAGCGCGCCCAGTTCGGCGTTGGCGCGCAGATGGCGCCATTCGCCGTGGACCGGCATCAGGTTCTTGGGCTTGCAGATGTTGTAGAAGTACAGGAGCTCGCCGGCCGAGGCGTGGCCCGAGACATGGACCTTGGCGTTGCCCTTGTGGATGACGTTCGCGCCCCACCGGGTCAGGCCGTTGATGACGCGGTAGACCGCGTTCTCGTTGCCCGGGATGAGGGACGACGCCAGGATGACCGTGTCGCCCTGGACGATCCGGATCTGGTGATCGCGGTTGGCCATGCGCGAGAGCGCGGCCATCGGCTCGCCCTGGGAGCCGGTGCAGACGAGGACGACCTCGTGGTCGGGGAGGTCGTCAAGTGTCTTGACGTCGACGACCAGACCGGCCGGGACCCGGAGATAGCCCAGGTCGCGGGCGATGCCCATGTTGCGGACCATCGAGCGGCCGACGAACGCGACCCTGCGCCCGTACTCGTGGGCGGCGTCGAGGATCTGCTGGATGCGGTGGACGTGGCTCGCGAAGCTCGCCACGATGATCCGCTTCTGCGCGTTCGCGAAGACCTGTCGCAGGACGTTCGAGATATCGCGCTCGGGCGGGACGAACCCCGGGACCTCCGCGTTGGTGGAGTCCGAGAGCAGCAGGTCGATGCCCTCCTCGCCGAGCTTGGCGAAGGTGGGCAGGTCGGTCAGTCTGCGGTCCAGCGGGAGCTGGTCCATCTTGAAGTCGCCGGTGTGCACCGCCATACCCGCGGGGGTGCGGATGGCGACAGCCAGGGCGTCCGGGATGGAGTGGTTGACCGCGACGAACTCACAGTCGAACGGGCCGATGCGCTCGCGGTGGCCCTCGGTGACCTCAAGGGTGTACGGGCGGATGCGGTGCTCCTGGAGCTTCGCCTCGATCAGCGCGAGGGTCAGCTTGGAGCCGATCAGCGGGATGTCGGGCTTCAGCCGGAGCAGGAACGGGACGCCACCGATGTGGTCTTCGTGGCCGTGGGTGAGCACGACCCCGTCGATGTCGTCGAGACGGTCCCGGATGGTGGTGAAGTCCGGCAGGATCAGGTCGATACCGGGCTGTTCCTCCTCGGGGAAGAGGACGCCGCAGTCGACGATGAGCAGACGGCCGTTGTACTCGAAGACCGTCATGTTGCGGCCGATCTCGCCCAGACCTCCGAGCGGGGTGACACGCAGGCCGTTCTTGGGCAGCTTCGGCGGCGCGCCGAGTTCAGGATGCGGATGACTCAAAAGACTCTCCTCACCACGCACGCCACGTGCCGCAGAGGCACGTGGCGCGCATGACATTCGTGCACTTGCTGTTGTCTGTGTGGACCGATGTCTGTGTGAACCGACGTGTCGGTTCGTCTCGATGGACTATGTCTTCGCGTATTCAGTTGTGAAGTCTGTGATTAGAGCTGTACCCCGCCGGCCGCGAGATCGATCTTGAGCTGAGCCGTTTCATGGTCCGACAGCTCGACGAGCGGGAGGCGCAGCGGTCCGGCCGGCAGCTTCTGCAGGGTGAGCGCGGCCTTGGTGGTGATGACGCCCTGGGTGCGGAACATGCCCGTGAAGACCGGGAGCAGCTTCTGGTGGATCTCGGTGGCCTTCTGGACGTCACCGGTGAGGTGGGCGTCGAGGAGTTCGCACAGCTCCGGGGTGACCACATGGCCGACGACGGAGACGAAACCGACCGCGCCGACCGAGAGCAGCGGGAGGTTGAGCATGTCGTCGCCGGAGTACCAGGCGAGTCCGGACTGGGCGATGGCCCAGCTGGCGCGGCCGAGGTCGCCCTTGGCATCCTTGTTGGCGACGATGCGCGGGTGCTGGGCGAGCCGGACGATCGTCTCGGTGTCGATGGGGACACCGCTGCGGCCCGGGATGTCGTAGAGCATGACCGGCAGGCCTGTCGCGTCCGCGATGGCGGTGAAGTGCCGGAAAAGGCCTTCTTGCGGGGGCTTGTTGTAGTACGGGGTCACCGCGAGCAGTCCGTGCGCTCCGGCGCGTTCGGCCGTGCGGGCCAGCTCCAGGCTGTGGCGGGTGTCGTTGGTGCCGACGCCGGCGACGATATGGGCCCGGTCTCCGACGGCCTCCAGGACGGCCCGTACCAGCTGCTCTTTCTCCGCGTCACTGGTGGTCGGCGACTCACCGGTGGTGCCGTTCAGGACCAGGCCGTCGTTGCCCGCGTCCACGAGATGGACGGCGAGCCGCTGGGCACCGTCGAGGTCGATTGCGCCGTCCGCCGTGAAGGGCGTGACCATGGCGGTGAGGACCCGCCCGAAGGGGGTCTGCGGAGTGGAGATCGGAGCCATGGGTAACACGCTACTCGCTGCTCAGCTCACCGTGTCCCCTTGGGGGGACGGGACAAGAGGAGCCCGGCACTGCCTGCTCGGGGGTTCAAGCAGTGCCGGGTCCGTTTGATCAGCCTAGATGAACTTCTCGAAACGCCGCAATACGGACACTTCACTCGGCCGACCGTACATCTGTGCCCCGGACAGGCCCGGAGCGCCCCCTAGGGAGCGACTCTGCCGTTGGCATTGAAGGCCGCATGGGTGAGCGGCATGAGCTGCGCCCAGTGCTGCTCCATCCGCTCCGCGACCATCTCGATCTCCCGCTGCGGGAAGGACGGGGTCCTCGCCTGTTCGTGCTGGGTGCGCAGGCCGAGGAAGTGCATCAGCGAGCGCGCGTTGCAGGTCGCGTACATCGACGAGAAGAGGCCGACGGGCAGCACGGCACGGGCCACCTCACGGGCCACCCCCGCCGCCAGCATCTCCTGGTACGCCCCGTACGCCCGTACGTAGGACTCCTCCATGACGCGGCCGGTCAGCTCCTGCTGCTCGCGCGTGCCGTCGACGAACACGTACTTCCCCGGGCGGCCCTCCTGGACGAGCTTGCGCGACGCGTCGGGGACGTAGAAGACCGGCTGGAGCTCGCGGTAGCGGCCCGATTCCTCGTTGTACGACCAGCCCACGCGGTGCCGCATGAACTCGCGGAAGACGAAGATCGGGGCGCTGATGAAGAAGGTCATCGAGTTGTGCTCGAAGGGGCTGCCGTGGCGGTCCCGCATCAGGAAATTGATGAGTCCCTTCGACCGCTCGGGGTCCTTCGAGAGCTCTTCCAGGGACTGCTCGCCGGCGGTGGAGACACGCGCCGCCCACAGCACATCGGAATCACCGGCGGCGTGCTTGACCAGCTCGACGGTGACATCGCTGCGGAAGCTCGGTTTGGTCTCGGTGGGGGTGTCGCTCACCGGCGGGTTCCTTCCAGTCGCATCGCACGGGCGGCGCCCACTCTACGGCTCGGCACTGACAGCGACGGACGGAGCGGCGGACGGGAGCACCTCGCGCGGCGTTCATTGGTCAATTCGGGGAAATAGGGCACCGAATGACGCTGTTGTTCGTCTCACTGAGTAGCGGCTGACACACCAGCCGCGTTCCACCACGAGATCGCAAGGAGAGTCCCTCCATGTTCCGCCGGCGAGAGGCCGTCCCGTTCGCATTCGTCGCCGAGGCCGAAAGCTTCCGCAGTAACGTCGCGCCCCCGCCCAAACAGCGGGCCAGCACGTCCGAGCTCGTCAGCCGTACGCTGATCGGGCTGACCGTCGCCGCCGGGTTCACCGGCGCGCTGCTTTTCGGACTGCCGTCCCTGGACACGAATCAGTCGTCCGGGCACACGCAGCAGTCCGAGGCGTCACAGGGCCGCTGACTCGTCCGGCCCCCCTGGGGTGGTCCGGGCGGGCCGGTGATCGGTAGCCTCACCGGGCACAGCAATCGAGCGTGCTTGTGAGTGAGGATCAGTCGTGCCCCTGCCCTTCCTGACGGCCGACCGGGCTTTTGACGCGACCGATGATGTCGCGCTGCCCTTCGACGATCATGATCATTGGCGGCGTCCGTACCGCCCAGGCCCCTGGCGCGTGGTGGCGGCGGCGCTGCTTCTGCTGCTCGCCTCGTTCGTTCTGCTCGCGGCGATGATCATCGCGTTCGCGGGCGCGCTGTCCGGCGCGGGGGTGTGTCTGGCGGTCGCGGCGGCGGTGATCGCCGCCGCGCTGCGCCTGCTCCGGATGGGCGCGTGGGTCAGCCGGCACGGCGTACGCCGGGTGGGCCTGCTGCTGACGAAGACCGTGCCCTGGGACCGGGCCACGGCCGTACGCACTGTCCAGCAGCCGGTGCGCTGGCTCGGGCTGCCGCGCACCGTTCAGGGGCAGGCGCTCGTCGTCGTACGCCGCCAGGGTGAGCCGATTCAGCTGCTCACCGACCACAACGCGGACTTCCTGTCGCGCGGAGAAGCGTTCGACCGGGCCGCCGACGCCGTGGAGGCATGGGGCGACGAGTACCGGGGCGCCTGACGCCGTTGTACGGGCGGGAGAGCGGTCAGAGCGGGGTCCGGCCATGGCAGGCCGGGCCCCGCTCTGTCGTACGCGGTTCTTGCGGCGGTCAGACCCGTACGGGCTTGCCGTCACGGAGCGCGATGGCCCGCTGCATCGCCTTGCGGGCCCTCGGGGTGTCCCGGGCGTCGTGGTAGGCGATCGCGAGCCGGAACCAGCAGCGCCAGTCGTCGGGTGAGTCCTCGGCCTCGGCGCGACGCTCGGCGAAGACGGCGTCCGCGGAGTCCCGGTCGATCCGGCCGCCGGCCGTACGGACCAGCGTGTCGACCGGCAGGCCGCCCTCGGCGTCCAGCTCCGCCGCCAGCCGGTTGGCTCGGGCGACGAACTGGGTGTTCTTCCAGAGGAACCAGATACCGATGAGCGGCAGGACCAGCACCGCGACACCGAAAGTGATGGTGAGCGCCGTGCCGTGCTCGATCAGCAGCACTCCCCGGCTGCCGACCAGGACGAAGTAGACGACCAGAACGGCGGCCGTGACGCAGTAGGTGATCTTTGCACGCATGGGGTCAGCTCAGGTCGAGGAAGTGTTCCAGGCCGAAGGTGAGGCCGGGGGCGGAGACCACGCGCCGCACACCGAGCAGGATGCCCGGCATGAAGCTGCTGTGGTGCAGGGAGTCGTGCCGGACGGTGAGGGTCTCGCCCTCGCCGCCGAGGATGACCTCCTGGTGGGCCAGGAGGCCACGGAGCCGTACGGAGTGCACCGGCACCCCGTCGACATCGGCGCCGCGCGCGCCGTCCAGCGCCGTGACCGTGGCGTCGGGCTGCGGGGCGCTGCCCGCCGCGGCGCGGGCCGCCGCGATCAGCTGGGCCGTACGGACGGCGGTGCCGGAGGGCGCGTCGACCTTGTTCGGATGGTGCAGCTCGACGATCTCGACCGACTCGAAGTAGCGGGCAGCCGTCTCGGAGAATTTCATGGTGAGGACCGCGCCGATGGAGAAGTTCGGCGCGATCAGCACCCCCGTCTCCGGGGAGGCGGCCAGCGAGGTGTTCAGCTGCGCGAGCCGCTCGTCGGTCCAGCCCGTGGTGCCGACGACCGCGTGGATTCCATGGCGTACACAGAAGTCGAGGTTGCCCATCACCGAGGCCGGGGTGGTGAGTTCCACCACGACCTGCGCGCCGGTCTCCACCAGGGTCTCCAGCTTGTCGCCCCGGCCGAGGGCCGCGACCAGTTCCAGGTCGTCGGCGGCCTCGACGGCCCGTACCGCCTCGGCGCCGATACGGCCCCTGGCTCCGAGAACGGCCACGCGCAGCTTGCTCATTGCTCTGCTTCCTTCAGCGTCGGGGGTGCGGCCCGGTCAGGAGACCACGTCGTCGAGGCGGTCCGCCTGCTTGTCCTTGAGGGGTCCGATGACGGACAGCGAGGGACGGTGTCCCAGTACGTCGCGGGCGACCGCGCGTACGTCGTCGGGGGTGACGGCGGATATCCGCCCCAGCATGTCGTCCACGGACATCTGGGAGCCCCAGCACAGCTCGCTCTTGCCGATCCGGTTCATCAGCGCGCCGGTGTCCTCCAGACCGAGGACGGTGGAGCCGGAGAGCTGGCCGATGGCGCGGCCGATCTCCTCGTCGCTGAGCCCTTCCTCGGCGGCTCGGTCGAGCTCGTCGCGGCAGATCTTCAGGACGTCGTGGACCTGGCTGGGGCGGCAGCCCGCGTAGACCCCGAAGAGCCCGCAGTCGGCGAACCCCGAGGTGTACGAGTAGACGCTGTAGGCGAGCCCGCGCTTCTCCCGTACCTCCTGGAAGAGCCGTGAGCTCATGCCGCCGCCGAGAGCGGTGTTCAGCACGCCGAGCGCCCAGCGGCGCTCGTCGGTGCGCGCCAGGCCGGGCATGCCGAGCACGACATGGGCCTGCTCGGTCTTGCGGTCCAGCAGATCGACCCGGCCCGCGGTACGTACGGCGCGGCTGCCGTCGCGGGGCGCCAGGGGCGTGACGTCCGTACGGGACAGGGCGCCGGCCTTCTCGAACGCCTTGCGGACCTGCCGTACGACCGTGGCGTGGTCGATGTTGCCCGCGGCGGCGACGATGAGACGCGTCGGGTCGTAGTGCTTCTTGTAGAAGCGCGCGATCCGGTCGCGGTCGAGGTCGTTGATGGTGTCGACGGTGCCGAGGACCGGCCGGCCGAGGGGGGAGTCGCCGAACATGGTCTTCGCGAACAGGTCGTGTACGCAGTCGCCCGGGTCGTCCTCGGTCATGGCGATCTCTTCGAGGATCACGCCACGCTCGGCGTCGACGTCGGCGGCCTCGATGAGCGAGCCGGTGAGCATGTCGCAGACGACATCGATGGCCAGCGGCAGATCGGTGTCGAGCACCCGCGCGTAGTAGCAGGTGTACTCCTTCGCCGTGAAGGCGTTCATCTCGCCGCCGACCGCGTCGATGGCGGAGGAGATGTCCAGGGCGCTGCGCCGGCTCGTGCCCTTGAAGAGGAGGTGCTCCAGATAGTGCGTGGCGCCGTTGAGCGCCGGGGTCTCGTCGCGGGAGCCGACCTGTGCCCAGATCCCGAAGGTCGCGGAGCGTACCGACGGAAGGGTTTCGGTGACGACGCGGAGGCCGCCGGGGAGGGTCGTACGGCGGACCGTACCGATGCCGTTCTCGCCCTTGAGCAGGGTTTGGGTACGGGCGACGGCCCGCGCCTCCGAGGAGGTGCGGGCCGTCGCCCTGGAGCTGGCTGTCACTTCGCGGCTTCGTCCTTCGCCTCTTCGGACTCTCCGGCCTCTTCACCCTCGATGACGGGGATCAGGGAGAGCTTGCCGCGCTGGTCGATCTCGGCGATCTCGACCTGGACCTTCTGGCCCACACCGAGGACGTCCTCGACGTTCTCCACGCGCTTGCCGCCGGCGAGCTTGCGGATCTGCGAGATGTGCAGCAGACCGTCCTTGCCCGGGAGCAGCGACACGAACGCACCGAAGGTGGTGGTCTTGACGACCGTGCCCAGGTAACGCTCGCCGACCTCCGGCATGGTCGGGTTGGCGATGCCGTTGATCGTGGCGCGGGCGGCCTCGGCGGCCGGGCCGTCGGCGGCACCGATGTAGATCGTGCCGTCGTCCTCGATAGTGATGTCGGCGCCGGTGTCCTCCTGGATCTGGTTGATCATCTTGCCCTTGGGGCCGATGACCTCACCGATCTTGTCCACCGGAATCTTGACGGTGATGATCCGCGGGGCGTTCGGGGACATCTCGTCCGGGACGTCGATGGCCTCGTTCATCACATCGAGGATGTGGAGGCGGGCGTCGCGGGCCTGCTTCAGCGCGGCGGCCAGGACCGAGGCGGGGATGCCGTCGAGCTTGGTGTCGAGCTGGAGCGCGGTGACGAAGGTCTTCGTACCGGCGACCTTGAAGTCCATGTCGCCGTAGGCGTCCTCCGCACCGAGGATGTCGGTGAGGGCGACGTAGTGCGTCTTGCCGTCGATCTCCTGCGAGATCAGGCCCATGGCGATACCGGCGACGGGGGCCTTGAGCGGCACACCGGCGTTCAGCAGCGACATGGTGGAGGCGCAGACCGAGCCCATGGACGTCGAGCCGTTGGAGCCCAGCGCCTCGGAGACCTGGCGGATCGCGTACGGGAACTCCTCGCGCGTCGGCAGCACCGGCACGATCGCGCGCTCGGCGAGCGCGCCGTGGCCGATCTCGCGGCGCTTCGGTGAACCGACGCGGCCGGTCTCACCGACGGAGTAGGGCGGGAAGTTGTAGTTGTGCATGTAGCGCTTGCGGGTCACCGGCGAGAGGGTGTCCAGCTGCTGCTCCATGCGAAGCATGTTGAGGGTGGTGACGCCCAGGATCTGGGTCTCGCCACGCTCGAAGAGCGCCGAGCCGTGCACGCGCGGGATGGCCTCGACCTCGGCGGCGAGCGTACGGATGTCCGTGACGCCGCGGCCGTCGATACGGACCTTGTCCTTGATGACGCGCTCGCGCACCAGGGACTTGGTCAGCGCGCGGTAGGCGCCGGAGATCTCCTTCTCGCGGCCCTCGAACTGCGGGAGCAGCTTCTCGGCGGCGAGCTCCTTGACGCGGTCCAGCTCGGCCTCGCGGTCCTGCTTGCCGGCGATCGTGAGCGCCTGGGAGAGCTCGCTCTTGACGGCGGCGGTCAGCGCCTCCAGGACGTCGTCCTGGTAGTCGAGGAAGACCGGGAACTCGCCGGTGGGCTTGGCGGCCTTGGCGGCGAGGTCGGACTGAGCCTTGCAGAGCGCCTTGATGAAGGGCTTCGCGGCTTCCAGACCGGCGGCGACGATCTCCTCGGTGGGAGCCTCGGCGCCGTCCTTGACGAGCTGGATGGTCTTCTCGGTGGCCTCGGCCTCGACCATCATGATCGCGACATCGCCGTCGTCCAGGACGCGGCCGGCGACGACCATGTCGAAGACGGCGTCCTCCAGCTCGGTGTGGGTCGGGAAACCGACCCACTGGCCCTTGATCAGGGCGACACGGGTGCCGCCGATCGGGCCGGAGAAGGGCAGGCCGGCCAGCTGCGTGGAGCAGGAGGCGGCGTTGATGGCGACCACGTCGTACAGGTGGTCGGGGTTGAGCGCCATGATCGTCTCGACGATCTGGATCTCGTTGCGCAGGCCCTTCCTGAAGGAGGGGCGCAGCGGGCGGTCGATCAGGCGGCAGGTGAGGATCGCGTCCTCGGACGGCCGGCCCTCCCGGCGGAAGAAGGAGCCGGGGATCTTGCCGGCCGCGTACATCCGCTCCTCGACGTCCACCGTCAGGGGGAAGAAGTCGAGCTGGTCCTTGGGCTTCTTCGAAGCGGTGGTGGCCGACAGCACCATGGTGTCGTCGTCCAGGTAGGCCACGGCGGAACCGGCGGCCTGCTTGGCGAGCCGTCCCGTCTCGAAGCGGATGGTGCGGGTACCGAAGGTTCCGTTGTCGATAACGGCCTCGGCGTAGTGGGTCTCGTTCTCCACTAGTGTTTTCTCCTCGTGTTCGTCCGGTGCCCGTGTGGCAGGGGACGTGGCGGAGAAGCGCTCCTTGGTGCGGGCCGGTCTTCGATCGAAGCACCCGGGGCCGCGGCATGGGCCGCGCGCCATCCGGAGGCCACTACCGAGGACCGGCGGCGGCGGAGTTCGCTCCTCCTCTTCAGTTGTGCTCGTGCGACCAGATTACTGAGCTTCGCCGCGGGATGACATTCCGGTTGTCCCGGGCGGGGCGCTCGTGGGCCCGGTACGGGGGTGGCCGGCCCGCCCGTACCCGCGTGCGTACGCGACAGAACGTACGCGCGTACGCGAAAGGAGCGGCCCCCTGGAAGTGGGAACCGCTCCCTTCACGGTGTCTTACTTGGCACCGCCGGCCGCACCGCGGCGGATGCCCAGGCGGTCGACCAGCGTACGGAAGCGCTGGATGTCCTTCTTGGCCAGGTACTGCAGCAGCCGACGGCGCTGACCGACCAGGATGAGCAGACCACGACGGGAGTGGTGGTCGTGCTTGTGGGTCTTGAGGTGCTCGGTCAGGTCCGAGATCCGGCGCGACAGCATGGCGACCTGGACCTCGGGGGAGCCGGTGTCACCTTCCTTGGTGCCGAACTCGGTCATGATCTGCTTCTTCGTAGCGGCGTCGAGCGACACGCGTACTCCTCGTGGGTCTTCGTGGCCACCGAGTGCCCCAGGTCGAATACTCTGGGGAGCTTCCGTTACTCGGGAGGCGGGGATCCGTTGGGCGCTGTTCCGGACGGTCCCGGAACGCGTACACAAACGGCCGCTACGTAGCGTACCAGCCCGTTCAGGAGGTCAGCGCCCGGATGGAGTGGTAGACGTCGAAGACCGCCAGACAGAGCGGTACGAGCGTCAGCAGGACGAAGGACTCCGCGATCTCCAGGAAGCGGCCCCAGAAGGGGGTCACCCCCTTGCTCGGCACGATCAGGCCGATGGCGGTGATCAGGGCGGCGACGGCCGCGACCGCGGTGATGAGCCAGACCGTACGGATGTCGAGCGCCGTGCCGTCACCCCGCAGGGCCTCGCGGATCAGATCCGAGGGCGGGTTGAGGCAGAGCCCCAGCACCAGCAGCGCCAGGGCGCCGAGGCCCGCGCCCAGGGCGCAGCCGACCTGGGCGGTGTAGCGGAAGAGGTGGGCGCGCATCAGCATGGCGACGCCGGTGGCGAGCGCGAGCAGTTGCCCCCACACGTTGTCGGAGAAGCCGAGCACCGCCGCGGCGCCCACAGCCACCAGCGCGCAGCCGCCGACCAGTCCGACCAGCAGTTCATGACCGCGCCGGGCCTGGGCCGCGATGCGCTCAGCGTCGACCGGGCCCTGCGGGACGGGCTCGGCGCCGTAGTCGCCGACGGACGTACGGGGCGGCTCGAAGCCGATGGGGAGCCGGGCGAAGCGGGTGGAGAGGCCGGGCAGGAACGCCAGGGCCCCCACGGCGAGCGGGGCGCAGACCGCGGCGGTCTCGGCGGGCGCCATGTCCGTCATGATCGCGGCGAAGGTCACCAGCAGGCCGACGGCGGCGGCGAACACGAACGCGACGAAGGCACCGTCCCCGCTCGGGGTGACGATCATCAGGATCACCGCGGCGACGAGCACGGCCGCGCAGGCGAGCAGGAACTGGAGCCTTCCGGGGCCCTGGCCCTGCGCGAGCGACAGCAGCCCGGAACCGGCGACGCCGGCGTTCGCCAGTGATCCGATGCCCAGGGCGATGGACGAGCCGCGGTCGTCGTAGATGCGTGCGCGTACGCCGGCGAGGGCGAGCAGCAGGACGGCCGTGACGGCGGCGAGGATGCCGGGCAGGCCGTGCATGTCGTGCCGGGGGTCTGCGGTCCACAGCACGAAGGAGAGCAGGACCAGCAGGACCGAGCCGCCGAAGAGCCCGGCGCCGCGCATCAGGCCATCGGTCCAGAGCGTGCTGTCGCGGGCGACGGCGGAGGCGACGGCGTCGGAGACATCGTCGAAGACCGCCGGCGGCAGGGACTCGGCGAAGGGCCGCATCGAGAGCAGTTCGCCGTCGAGGATGCGCTGAGCCGCCAGGGAGCGCGCGCTGTCGAGTACGGTGCCGTCCCGGCGTACCAGGTGGTACCCGACCGGGGCGCCCTCCGCGGGGCTCTGTCCCGACAGCCTGAGGATCTCCGGGTAGAGATCGGCGACGGGGATGTCCTCGGGCAGTGCCACATCGACGCGGCCGTCCGGCGCGACGACCGTGATCCGGCAGAAGCCGGTTCCGCCGCCGGCCGGAGCCGCGGGACCGGGGTGACCGGTTCCGGCGGCCGCCGCTTGGGCCGTCTGGGCCGTCATACTCACCTGCTGCTCCCCCTTGTGGTTCTGATGGATCGTGTGCATGGACCGCATGCGTGGATCCGATGCGCGGATCCTGTGCGCGGACCGTGTGGACCGTGGGCCGCGCGCTGATGCCGGGCCTCCCACTACGACCCGAATCACCCAGTTTTTTGCAGTAGTTCACGGGTGCGCAAACGCGTCGCGCCACCCTACCGCCAAGCCCTCATCCGCTACGCAAGTAGGATCCCTCCCCGCGGATGGAACCCGTCGCCACGGGGGCGCCGATAGGAAACATTCCGTCCGGCAAGGGAATTGGTGAGCTGTGAGCCAGATCGTCGTCAAGCGCCCACCACGGGTCCTGCCTGCTGAAGTGCCCGGCGAGCAGGTGCAAGTGCAACCTCCGCCCGAGCTGCCGCGAGGACAGCAGGAGGGCGCGCTGATGCAGCTGCTGCCGATGCTGGGCATGGGTGGTTCGGTCGTCTTCTTCTTCATGACCCCGAACCCGATCATGCGGATCATGGGCATGGTGATGATCGCGTCGACGGTCGCCATGGCCATCGCGATGCTGGTCCGTTACCGGCGGGGCACCCAGGGCCAGCTCGCCGACATGCGGCGCGACTATCTCAAGTACCTGACGCAGACCCGGCGCACGGTACTGCGCACCGCACGCCTCCAGCGTGACGCGCAGTACTACCTCCATCCGTCGCCGGAGCAGCTGTGGGCGCTGGTCGCCGAGGGCAGCCGGGTGTGGGAACGCCGGGTGGGCGATGTCGACTTCGGGCAGGTGCGCATCGGTCTGGGCAGCCAGCAGCTCGCGACCCCGCTCATCGCGCCCGAGACGGCGCCGGTGGACGATCTGGAGCCGCTCACCGCGGGGGCGATGCAGCAGTTCCTGACGGCGCACAGCACGCTGGGCGGGCTGCCGATGGCCGTCTCGCTGCGCGCTTTCTACCATCTGACGGTCAGCGGCGAGCCGGAGTGCGTACGCTCCACGGCCCGCGCGGTGGTCTGCTCGCTCGCCTCGCTGCACTCCCCCGACGACCTGGTCATCGCCATCGCCGCCGGGCGCGAGGCGGCCCCGCGGTGGGAGTGGGCGAAGTGGCTTCCGCATGTGCAGGTCCCGGGCAGCACCGACGGCGCGGGCAGCCGGCGTCTGATCACCACTGACTCACGGGAACTGGAAGAGCTGCTGGCGGGCCGGCTGGAGGGCCGTCCGCGCTTCCAGCCCGGCGGTCAGCCGCTGCTCGACCAGCCGCACATCGTCGTCGTACTGGACGGCCAGTCGGTACCCGCCATGTCGGCGCTCGCCGCGGCGGAGGGCCTTCAGGGGGTGACGGTCATCGAGGTCGTCCCGGGTGAGGTCACCGGCTCGCGCGGCGGGCTGTCCGTGGTCGTCCACCCCGATTCGCTGCAACTGGAGTCGGGGCACGGCCTGGTGTACGACGGCGCGCCCGACCAGCTGAGCGCCGAGGCGGCCGAGGCGCTCGCCCGCCAGCTGGCGCCGCTGACGGTGGCCTCGGGCGGGGACGACGACGAACCGCTGCTCGCCAATCTCGACTTCACCGATCTGCTGAATCTGGGCGACGCGGCCTCCGTCGACGTCACCCGCACCTGGCGGCCGCGCTCGCAGGCGGAGCGGCTGCGGGTCCCGATCGGTGTCGGCGAGGACGGCACACCCGTGATGCTGGACCTGAAGGAAGCCGCCCAGGAGGGCATGGGTCCGCACGGTCTGTGCGTGGGCGCGACCGGCTCCGGCAAGTCCGAGCTGCTGCGTACGCTCGTACTGGGCCTGGCCGTCACCCACTCCTCGGAGACCCTCAACTTCGTCCTCGCGGACTTCAAGGGCGGCGCGACCTTCGCCGGGATGTCGCAGATGCCGCATGTCGCCGCGGTGATCACCAACCTCGCGGACGATCTGACGCTGGTGGACCGCATGGGCGACTCCATCCGCGGTGAGCTCAACCGCCGGCAGGAGATGCTGCGCGACGCGGGCAACTACGCCAACATCCACGACTACGAGAAGGCGCGGGCCGCGGGCGCGCCGCTCCAGCCCATTCCCTCGCTCGTGCTGGTCATCGACGAGTTCAGCGAACTCCTCACCGCCATGCCGGACTTCATCGAGATGTTCGTGCAGATCGGACGCATCGGGCGGTCGCTGGGCGTCCATCTGCTGCTGGCCTCACAGCGGTTGGAGGAGGGGCGGCTGCGCGGTCTGGAGACCTATCTGTCGTACCGGATCGGTCTGCGGACGTTCTCCGCGGCCGAGTCCCGCGCGGCGCTGGGCGTGCCCGACGCGTACCAGCTGCCCAATGTGCCCGGCTCCGGGTATCTGAAGTTCGGTACGGACGAGATGGTGCGGTTCAAGGCCGCTTATGTCTCCGGGGTGTACCGCACGAACCAGCAGCAGGCGGCGGCCCCCGGCGGACCGCTCCCGGTGGACCGCAGGCCCGTACCGTTCACGGCGGCTCCGGTGCCCGTACGGTACGTCGAGCCGAGCACCACCCGGCCCGACGTGCCCGAGGCGCGTTCGGGCGAGGACGACGCGCTGGCCGACTCCGTACTCGATGTGATCGTGCGGCGGCTGGAGGGCCGGGGCGCGGAGGCCCACCAGGTGTGGCTGCCCCCGCTGGACAACCCGCCGGCGCTGGACGAACTGCTCCCGGGACTCGCGGGGGTGGAGGGACGCGGGCTGACGCAGCCCGGGTTCGAGGGCGCGGGCCGTCTCGTCGTACCGCTCGGTGTGGTCGACAAGCCGTACGAGCAGCGCCGCGACACGCTCTACCGGGACTTCTCCGGGGCCGCGGGCCATATGCAGATCGTCGGTGGTCCCCAGTCGGGCAAGTCGACGCTGCTGCGGACGATCATCTCGGCGTTCGCGCTGACCCATACGCCGCAGGAGGTCCAGTTCTACGGACTGGACTTCGGTGGTGGCGGTCTGTCGTCGATCGCCGGCCTGCCGCATGTCGGCGGGGTGGCCTCGCGCCTCGACCCCGAGCGGGTACGGCGTGCGGTCGCCGAGGTGTACGGGATCCTGGCGCGGCGCGAGGAGTACTTCCGCGGCGCGGGCATCGACTCCATCGCCACGTACCGCAGGCTGCGGGCGCGCGGCGACATCTCGCTGACGGAGCAGCCGTGGGGTGACGTGTTCCTGGTCATCGACGGCTGGGGCAACTTCCGTTCGGACTACGAGGGCCTGGAGCAGGCCGTCCTGGACATCGCGGCGCGCGGGCTCGGCTACGGCATCCATGTGATCCTCACGGCCTCGCGCTCGATGGAGGTCCGGGCCAATCTCAAGGACCATCTGATGAACCGCCTGGAGCTGCGGCTCGGCGACACGATGGACTCCGAACTGGACCGCAAGTCCGCGGTCAATGTCCCCTCGGGGGTGCCGGGACGCGGGCTGACCCCGGAGAAGCTGCACTTCATGGCCGCGGTCCCGAGGATCGACGGGATCAACTCCGACAGCGATCTGTCGGAGGCCACGGCCGCGATGACCCAGGAGGTCTCCCGGCACTGGACCGCACCGGGCGCCCCTGCCGTACGGCTGCTGCCGCGCGAACTGCCGATGGCGGACCTCCCGGCGGGCTTCGCCCACCCGGAGCGCGGGGTCGCCTTCGCCATCGACGAGAACAACCTGGAACCGGTCTTCGTCAACTTCGAACAGGACCCGTTCTTCCTGGTGTTCGGCGAGAGCGAGGCCGGCAAGACCAACATCCTGCGGCTGCTCATCAAGCAGCTGACCGAGCGGTACGACGGCGACTCGTGCAAGCTCTTCGTGATCGACAACCGCCGCGCACTGCTGGACGCCACCCCGGCCACGCACCTGGCGGAGTACGTCCCCATGTCCAACAACATGGAGCACCATGTGGACGCCCTGGTCGACCTGATGCGCCGGCGCACACCGTCGGCGGATGTCACGGCACAGCAGCTGCGGGACCGCAGCTGGTGGCGCGGCCCGGACGTGTACGTGGTCGTGGACGACTACGACCTGGTCTCCACGTCGAGCGGGAACCCCCTGGCGAAGCTGACGGAACTGCTCCCCTTCGCTCGCGACGTGGGCGTCCGCTTCATCATCGCCCGCAACGCGGCGGGCGCGAGCAGGGCCGCGTACGAGCCGTTCATGCAGCGGATGACGGAACTCGGCGCACAGGGTGTGCTGCTCTCCGGCGACCCGCAGGAAGGCGACGTGCTCGGCAACGTCAGGATGCGCCCGATGCCGGTGGGACGCGGAATCTTCGTCTCGCGCCGGCGCGGGAACCCGCTGGTGCAGACGGGACTGATGCCGGAGGCGCACCAGTAATGATCGGTCTCGGGGGCTTTCTCGCGCTGCTCGCTCTCGTACTCCTCCTCATGGGGCTTTCCGACCAGCGGAGGATGTGGTGGCGGTTCCAGGCGAGGCGCTTCCGGGACCCGGCGGCGAACGAGCCGTCGGACTCCGCGTACAGGGGGCAGCGGATCACGCTGCTGAGCGTCGGAGCCGTGGTGGCCGCGACCTCCGTCTACGCCTTCAGCACGATGGTGGAATTCGGCCCGGACCATGACGAGATCCTGGAGCGGGTGCGGACGGCCGCGGACGAGCTGGAGAACAGCAACGGCCAGTACAAGTTCCCGGGTGCTGGTGAGAATGATGGCTCGTGGGCCGAGTACATCAACTCCGATCTCCGCGGACCGGAAGCCGACGACCCGATTGCGGTTCTCGTCTCAAGGTCCGGGGACGTGGAGCGTTATCGAGTGGCCGCGCCGGACGGCGATGTGTGCATCACAGTGACGGCACGCCCGAGGGCCGGCGAGCCGGATCCTGTCACTGAGGACTTGGACACTCGGGTGTACAACCTCAAGGCCCAAGTGACCGACCGGGCCTGCGATTAGCGAGCACAATTGTTCAGGCCGGATGGTGTGCATCCAGGTAGATGGAGATACTGCACGGGGGAAGGAACCCATAGATGGCATGGGACGAGTGGGAGCAGTTGAAGGCCGCGGCGGCCGAGAAGAAATCGACGCAGATGCAGCTGAATCAGCTGCCCGGCGATCAGGGCCCGGGGAATCAGCAGGGCGATCTGGCGGTCAACCAGACGGACCTGGCCGCGATCGGTGACGCGGCCTTCAAGCTGCACGGCGATTTCGACCGGTTCAGCGACCACGCCCGTGCCGCCTCCCAGAAGGCCGCCGACGGCCTCAAGACCGAGGGCTTCGCCATCGGCGGAGCCCTCCAACACGTAGCCCACGTTGGATCGACCAGACCCGCACCCTTCTCGATGCGTGCGCGCACATATCCAACCACCTCGACTTCACCAAGGGCGCGCACGCCGACGACGAGGTCTACATCGCCGGAACCCTCAGCAGCATCTCCCAGCTCGACGAGGGCTTCGACGAAAGGACCCAGAAGTAATGGACCTCGACGCCCTCCGCTTCGGAAACTTCTCCCAGCTCGGCGAAGCCATCACCGACTGGCAAGAAATGGCCAAGAACCTCAAAACCCTCCAGGACGACGCCAAGGACAACCTCAAGGCCAAGGCCGACAAGGCCAACTGGGCCGGCGCCAACGCCACAGTCTCCCGCGAATTCATCGCCAAGACCGCCGGCGAGTTCGCCGACGCCCACACCCAGGCAAACACCATCGCCAACATCCTCGGCGACACACGCGGCGAACTCATCTCCTACCGCACCCAGCTCAACGAAGCCATCTCACGCGGCGTGGACAAGAACCTCACCGTTATGGACACCGGCGAAGGCTCCTTCACCGTCACGATGAACATCCACCCCGACCGCGCCGCCAAAGGCACCGAGGTGCCCAAACATACCCAGGCCGACGTCGACAGCTTCCGCGACGAAATCAAGGGCATCCTCGACAAGGCCACCGAGAGCGACACCAGCGCGGCGAAAGCCCTCAGGCTCATCGTCGACCAGGCGAAGGTCGGCTTCTCCGGTGCCAACTACAAGGACCGCGACGCCGCCGTGGAAGCCATCAAAAAGGCCGAAGAGATGGCCAAGATCATGAAGAAAAATCCTCATGATGTGACCAACACCGAGCTCAACCAGCTCAACAGCACGATGGCCAAGTACAAGAACGATCCACTCTTCGCCGAGAAGTTCGCCACCGACGTCGGCCCGAAGAAGACACTGGAGTTCTACGCCGGTATCGCCGATCCATACCAGGGTTACGGCTACGACGCGGAGCAAAAGGAACAGGCCAAGCAACTACAGAAGAACCTTGGCATCACGCTGGGCACCGCCACCCTCTCGGACAGCGCCAAGATGGACGAGTGGGAAAGGCAGATGGTGAAGCTCGGCCCGGATCGCCTCGGGATCGACGACGCCAGCGACCCCCTCGGGTTCTCGGTCATGAGCAACCTTATGCGCTTCGGTGACTACGACGACCAGTTCCTGAACGACTACGGCGACAAACTCATCGCCTACGACAAGGAACGCAACGTCGAAAACATGAGCCCCTGGATCAATAACTTTAACAACGGAAACCTCAATCCTTCAGGTAAGAACGACCTCGACCGCGACCCGATGACCGGATTCCTCGAAGCGCTCGGTCACAATCCTGACGCCTCGACCCAGTTCTTCGCCCAGCCGGAAGGCGCAGTAGCCACGGTCGACAAGGAATCCGAGGTCAACGATCACCTCAAGTACCTCACCAAGGACCGGATTTGGCTGTCCGACGCCCCGGTTATAGGCGGCGACGACAAGGTCATCGCCGGACGCGATTCACTCGGTCACGCGCTGGAGGCAGCAACCACGGGGTACGCCTACGACGCCACCGCGGCATCCGGCAAGGACCCCCTCACTCCGGGTAGCGCGGACCATCGCACTGCGGCGACGGCAGGGGTCATGGAGCAGGTCGCTTACCTGTACGGCAGCGAGGACGGGCCCAAGATGTTGCACGACCAGCCCGAACTGGCGGACAGTCTCGGCAAGATGGGTGCCGCCTATATCGATGACATCAATTACAGCCTTTCTGGTCTAGGGGATCACGCGAAGGACGCAGAGGTCTTTCCCGCCAAGTACGCGGGGCGAGCGGACTTCCCAAATCAGGACGCCATCAACTTCCTCAGCGTACTGGGGCAGAACGAGACCTCACATGGCATCGTAACCACCGGTCAGCACATCTACTCGCTGAGCGTGCTCGATGCCAATCCGCCCACGAACGACGTGAATATGAATCACGGCAGGGATGCCCTGTTCATGGAGGCCGAGGCACGGGGAATCCTCGACAACGCACGGGTCCAGCAGGCAGAAGTCACCTACGGTGCCGAGGCCGAAGAGGCGAACAAGTCCCTTGGTAGATCGGCAGAGTGGGGAAAGTTCGCTGTTGGAGCGGTCGTTGCCGGTGGAGTGGCCGCAATCCCAGTGCCAGGGTCGACAGCTGCGGCTATCGCTATCGCACCGATCGCCACGGATCTGGCCGGAGAAGCCGTCAATACTTTCATTGGACAGCAAATCGACAAAGGAGTCCAGGGGGCCGAGGACGACCCCCGGGAGAAGGCCCAGCTGACCAGTCAGGAGTTCTATGGAAAGGGAATAGACTCCCTCGGATCCAGCTACGACGCATACTTGAAGGACAGCCCTGACACCACGAAGATAGCCAAAGACGAAAACTGGATAAAAGAAATTAAGGAAAGCTACCTCGGCACGGGGTCCCACGAGACCGACTTCCGCGGGCGGGCCGCATACAAGGAGGACTGATCATGGCACAGAAATGCGGATACAGCAGATTTCAGGTTCCTAAAGGGCGGGCACTCCGGTGGGCGGCTTGCGGACTGGTAGCTGTCACTGGAGTCTCCGGGTGCAACCAGAAGGCCGAGGAAGATGCCTCATGGACGCCTGCCAGTAAGGTATGTCAATCAACACTGGACACCACAGCTGCGGCAGCTCCGAAAAAGATCGCAGGGACGGACGAGTTCACAGAACTCACTGGAACCAACGACGCAGGTGAACCGAACAAGTTCTCACTCAAATTGGCTGCAAAACATCTCCATGGAACAACTCCGCAGCGGAACACCTGTACTGTCTACAAGGCCGACGACAAGAGCGGCCATCCGTTGATTGACGTGGACTTCGAGGCATCCGTTAATCACCCAGACCAGGCCGGGGCTCTGACGACCCATCAGAAAGACCGGATCTTCTACCCCATGGGCGTGTACGCGCGCACGGACGCAGACTCTGGTGCAGACCTGTTCTTCCGGTGCCCTACAAAGGGCGCGAAGGGAGACACAAAGTACGTAAATGGAAGCATGTTCACCTCTGGTAACCAGCTCGAAGGAGATACCACGAGTAAGGACCTGATGACGATTCTCAACTCCGTATCGCGGCACCTCGCAGCGGAGTTGGGGTGCTCGGACGAAGCGCAGCTCCCTTCCGAAATCCCCGCGCCAGTGACCCGCTGAACTATCCGCCCGGCACAGGATCCACAGGAGTCATGTTGGAGCATCTCAGGGTAAGCGCCGATCCGGATTCTCGTCGTTCGCTGCGACCGCGGGGGCGCTGAGTCGAGGTCGGATGTACTTCTGTGTCAGACTCTCATTGACACCTAAAAAAGTTGCGTTCTTGGCGACAGTCGTCGCCAAGGGAACCACACTGGCAGCCCGCTCAAGCTTGAAAACCGAGGAGCGGAAGTACGCCGTACCGGACTCACTGTGCGGGATAACCGTGGAACCCGACCTAATGTCACCGTTCCTGCCCCCCCGCCCGGAGAGAAGATCTCCACGCAAAAGACGTCACCCTCCGGCGGAACCACTCGATGCAGCATCACCGTGGATGGAAAAGTCGCCGTCATCGCGAGCCGCATATGGTGGGGAAAAGGGAAAGGCGTCGGCGTGATCGACGTAGCCGGGGCGCATGCCAAGGTGGACCCCGGACAGGTAACGGATAACGAGAAATGCTTTTACTCAGGTACCGGAGCCGCCGGAAAGACGGAGGACTGCGCCGACTCAACGCACCCCAACCAGAATCTCTTCACCGTCATCCAGGTATTTACATCCGACCGCTTACACCAAGGCGGTCGAGCAATCGTTCGCCCCAGGACCCGCAGCCTTCATCGCGACGAATAACAAGGTCGCCATGGAGGTGCCTTGCGGCAGGGGCAACGGTCCGGCCGCAGGTTTTGGCTTTCACAGCTCAGTTGACCAGCGGCTTCGCCATGACGTCGGCGCTCAAGTCCCTGCCTCTGCGTCCGGCTGACTGCCACTCAGACCATGGCGTCGCAAGGGAACGTATGAAAAGCCGTGAGCACTGCCCGTACACCGTATGCCGTCGGCTCACCATGGGCCTGGGCCCTCTCATTCGTCCTGCTGAGCTCCGCCTGCTCGGAACCGGCACAGCAGTACGAGACCCCCAGAGCGCTCTGTGGTGTCGAAGCGCCGGCAGACGTGCTGGATCCCTTGCTGCCCGAGGGAGAAGTCGTCTCTGAGCGCTCGAAGACGACCAACGGTCTCAAGCGCTGCTACGTGTCGGTGGACGGCAAGGTCGCGCTGGCGACGTCCATCGAGTGGTACGAGGCCGGGACCCCGGTAGCGGAGATCGCTTCGAAGACGGTCGGCGCGGGTCCCGGTGACAGGGTCACCGCCGACAAGCGGTACACCTACTCGGGCAACGGGGCCGGGCTGATCCGGTGCGAAGACTCGTCCACGATCGACGAAGACGTCGACGGTGACCTCTACACGACGGTCCGGGTCGGCGACGACTCGGTGAACGCCGCCGCGGTGCTGAGGATGGTCGAGGCGTACACAACTGCCGTTCCCACGGCTGGTGAATGCGAAATCGATCTGTCAACTTCTCGGCCATGAACGACCGAGCTTGTTGGCTCAGTCGTCTACACCTTGTCGCGCTCCCGACTGCCCCCTACGACAGGGCGGTCACGGGTCGCATCTCCCGGGCCCGGCTAGGCGGGGCCCGGGACGGGTGCGTTGACGAGCACCCACGCCGAGGAGCCGCGCTTGGCGATGTTGACCCCGGCGACGTGGTCGGCAGGCCCAGCGAGGCCGCACCGACGACAGGAGAAGTGGTCCCGAGTGGGCCGGTTGGCTCGCTCGGTGTGGCCACAGCGCGGGCAGCGCTGCGAGGTGTAGGCCGGATCCACCTCGATGAACGGCACACCGGCGCGGCGTGCCTTGTACTCCAGGAAGGAGCCGAGCTGATGGAACGGCGCGCCTGCCACCTGCGGTAGCGCTTCAGGCGACGGCCCGTGTAGTTGGTGCCGTCCGAGGTGGTGGCGAGGTTGTTGATGCCCCGGTCCACCCCGATCCAGCCCGTCGGCTCGAACACCTCGACATCAGGCAGGTCGATGGTGGCGATCAGGAACCACTTGCCGTCCCGACGTAACAGGTCGGACTCACCCTTGCGGTTCTCGGTGAGTCGCTGGAGCGCATCCGCCGAGCAGGCGAAGCGGACGTTCTTGATCCGGCCGTCGAGGGTCCAGATACTGACGGTCCGCGCGTCGAGTTCCACGACAGACATCGGTCATCGAAGGTGTGCGCTGCGTCCGGGCGAAAGACGATGGGCTTGGACTCGGCCTTGATCCGGCGTTTCGACCCCTCGGTTCCGAGGTTTCCCGCCTTGATGCTAGCCCGCAAAGTGGTATAGGCGTCGGCCACGCGCTTGATGATGTGCTGCGCGGTCTGCGCTCCGAACCCACGGGCCTTCAGCTCCCCATAACACATTTTCCGCAGCTCACGCACGGCCCCCTTGAGCCGGAAGTGCTCGAATCCAACGGACGATACCCAGTTCGCCGCATCGTTGACCGCGGGCAGGGTGCGCTCGAATGCCGGTGCCCGCCTGGCATCCGGCATGAGCTTGACCTGCACAACGAGTTTCACGCGGACCAGCGTACGACGCTTGGCCTATGTCACCACGCTGGGAGCCAAACTCCAACATACGCAGGGGTCGTAGCGTCGTCCACACTCTCCACGCTCACTTGGTCTTCACGCCAAAGTACCGGCGCGGGCCGTTCACCGACGAGATCCTTCGGCGCTGCGAGGAGATCATGCGGGAGGTCTGTACAGACTTCGGCGCTGAGCTCCGCGAGTTCAACGGCGAGACCGACCACGTGCACCTGCTCGTGCACTACCCGCCCAAGGTGGCCCTGTCACGGCTGGTCGGCAGCCTCAAGGGCGTCTCCGCCCGATACCTCCGCCAGGAGTTCCCCGGCCACATCCGCACGTACCAATGGGGTGACCACTTCTGGTCCCCCTCCTACTTCGCAGGAAGCTGCGGAGGTGCACCGCTCGCCGTCATCAAGGAATACATCGAGAACCAGAAACGCCCCGACTGAGCGGGGCAGCGTCCCGGAGCGACGCGACGGCGCTCCGCGCCGCCCTACCCAGGACGCGATTCCTCCCAGACGTGAACGCCCGGGGTTCCTCGCGAGATCTGGCTGAAATTCTTGGTCGCCCGATGAACCGCTCGATCGAGCACCGGAGAGAGCGAAGCGAAGCCTCTCAACGCGCAGGAAACCAGGGCGCGGAGCAGATGCAGGTCGGCTTCTGGGCCATTGCCTATCAGGCGCAGTCGGCCACAGGCCAGGGTGGGCACCTCCCGTGCGTGTCCACCCTGGCCTGTGATGACGTACCGCCGGTACGCCTACTGGAAGTTCGCCGCGGACCTCTTGTCGCCGGCCTTGTAGGCAGGGGCCGCTTCCTGGACCGCGCGTGAGATCTGCAGGAGCGCGGTGTGGATCTCCTTGGCCTTCCTGTCCCAGTCGGCCTGGGCGATGTTGTACGCCTCCCGGGCCTCACCGGCCCAGAGGTCGGAGACCGAGCGGATCTTCGCCTGGATGGCGTCCAGGCTCCGGTCGAGCTTGTCCGCCTGCTTCCTGATGTCCCCGGCCGCGGCATCGAGCGAAGCGTAAGTGACGATCATCGTGCCGTCGTCATATGCCATGGTGTCCTCCAACTACGTGCTTGTGTGTGATGCGATGGCCGAGTTCGCGCTACGGCCGGCAAATATCAGAACTTGCTGAGGTTCGACGTCTGAGCCGTGGCGGAGGCGTCGCCCGAGTAGCCCTCGACCACGTCGATGCCCTTCAGGGCCGCCTCGACCTCGTCTTCGGTGTTGCCGGAAATCGTACGAGCTGCCTCGATCGCTTCCTGGAACTTGAGCAGCAGCTTGCCGATGCCCACCATGTTGTTGTTGATCTGCGTCTGCTTCGCGTTGAACGCGCCGGCGCCGATGCCCTGCCAGGCGCCTTCGAGGCTGTCGATCGTCGCCTGCAGCGCGTGCAGCTGCCCCTTGACGTCGTCAAAGCTGTTGGTGAGCTCGCCTTGCAGCGACTTGAGGGCAACGCCATTGACCTTCTGGACTGCCATTGGTCTTCCTTTCTCGAAGATCCCGGTGGGTGTGTGTCTTCCCGGGCCGTGCGTGAGCCTCGACGGCGGGTGGATGCCGGGGCGGTGTGAAGAGCGTGCGGGTCATACGGTCAGGCTGCGCGGCGCTTACGAAGGATGAAGAAGGCTCCACCCGCGAGGACCACCACGACGGCGGCCCCGCCGAGAATCAGGCCCAACTGGCTGTCGTCTCCCGTGCTCTTGCTGGTGCCTACGGCGACGGCCTTGTCTCCGTCCGGCGCCTCCGAAGCCCCCGAGGCCGGTGCCGAAGCCGATCCGGAAGGCGCGGAGGACGACGACGAGTCGGGCGATGATGCGGAGCCGGGAACGCCGGGCGTCCGCTCGTTGGTCAGAGGGTTGAGGTTCGGGTCGCCGGGCTTGCCCACTCCGCGGTTGATATGGGCGCCAGGGCGCACGATGCCGTGACCGAGGTAGTTGCTGACCGTACCCGGCTTCCAGTCCTCGCTCCGGCCGGCGGACTCGAACATGACGCGGAGGACCTGGTTCGCGGTCCAGTCAGGATTGGCCGACCAGATCAGGGCGGCGGAGGCGGAGGCGATCGCGGTGGCCGCGCTGGTTCCGCCGTCGCCGTCACAATAGCTCTTGAATTCCGCGTCGCACCAGTGCGGAATGCTGTCGCCTGGGGCGGCGATATCGACGAAGTCCCCATGTTGGGAGTATTCCGCTACACGGCCCTTGGGGCTAGTAGCCGCAACGCCGACGACTTGCGGATAGCTGGCGGGGAACTGTTTCTTGTTGCCGTCCTCGGCCTTGTTTCCAACAGCTGCGAAGAACAGCTTCCCCTTGCTTTCGGCATACTTCACCGCGTCGCGCTCGTCCATATTGGAGAAGTCACTACCGAACGACATGCTGATGATCTGCGCATCGCTGTCAGCCGCGGCCCGGATTGCGTCCTGCGCATCGTGCGCGTTCACCTTGTGCTCGTTCTGGTACTCCGTGTTGGAGACGCGCATCGGAATGATCTTGGCGTCAGGCGCAAGACCCCGGAGTCCGCCTCCCTTGCCTGTACCGGCGATCAACTCGGCCATGGTTGTCCCGTGACCGTTGTAGTCGTCCGTGGCTTCGCCTTCGGCGTCCATAGCATCCACCCCCTCCAGGACCTGCCCCTTCAGTGAGGGGGTGGACGGGTTGACGCCAGTGTCGATAACAGCGACTTTGATGCCTTCACCAGTGGCAGACTTCCAGATGTCCTCGGCGTTCATCGCATCCAGATACCACTGCTTCGACTGCACACCGTCCGCAGCAACGGCGGCCGGAGCCATACCGGCGATGCCCAAAGTGCACGCGCCGACCACAGCCAGCGCGCGGAGCAGCCCACGCCGCATTACATGAGGCGCTCCGCGCTTCCGAGCCTGGCCCATTCCTGCCGTCATCCTGACTTCCGCACCTTCCCTGTGCCTATTCGATGACTGGCGGCACGGCACCGCGCCGTCGAGCCGCCCATGTCTCTTCGTCTTCCGTCAGATAGTCAGGACGCTCTGATCCGGTGCGCTCCTGCTCCTCGTTCTTGGGCTGATTCCGACCGGAGCCACGCACAAGGCCGGCGCCACCCTGGGTGAAACCACCCGCGCCGGGCCGTGAACCGGGAGCGCCTCCGCGCGGGGTGCCCACGACGCCATTCGAACTGGCCGTGCCTCGGCCTCCGGGCCGGGGCGTGCTGTTCGTGTTCGCACCGATGACCCCCGGCTGGCCGGCTCGTCCGGCAGGAGGGCGCCCCGTCGACGTCCCACCGCTACCGATGACGGTCCCACGCGGAATGCGTGAGCCCGAGGAACCTGAGGTGGAGCGCTGAGGAGTACCGCCCACGATGCCGCTCGTACGGCCTGCGCGGGGGCCCGTCCCTCCACTCGTACCTGCGCGGCCCGCAGCGGGCTGACCGGTCGTGCCTGGTCTACCGGTGGGTGTCTGGCCAGGGGCACCGGCGCGCCCCGTCGGGGGACCACCGCCCGTCACTCCCGAACGCCCGGTTGCTGATGAGCGTCCGGCAGCCGAAGAGCGGTCTCCTGTTACACCTGTTGGTGACGCTTTCCCCGCAGGCGGACCGCCCGCTCTAGGTGTTCCGGTCGGACCCGACGCTCGCGACGTACCGCTCCGTGCGGTGTTGACCAATCCGGGCGGCACCGGAGGGAAGGGACCACCGCTAGGGCTTGGCGTCCCAGTGGGAGAGGGAACAGGCGTGACGCTGGGGCCTGTGGTGGGAGCCGGGGGTGCCGCGACGGTGTCAATCCGCATTGACGTATCCGGCCCCGGAACGGGGGTGACCACGCCGAGGACTTCAGTCCGGGGTGGGGCCTCCGTGAATCCGGAATCCTCGCGTCTCGAAACCGGCGGCTGCCCGGTAACACCTGAGGGCCCGCCATCCGCTCGGGTGACGTCCCCGCTCGGCTCGCGGATGTAGTCATTACTCGGCCGCGGCACAGCCGCATTCAGCATCCCGGGGAACTTCGGCGGTTCCTGCGAGGCCAACGACTCCTCAGACACCGCGTAGAACGAGGCCAGGCGGTTCATCTGGTTGATGGCCTCCTGGCGATCCTTCTCCACCTTCACGGCCTTGGCGTACTCCGGGTTGTCGGCCGTGCGCTCCGGCAGAGGAAAGTCCTCGACCTTCTTCGGGACCGCCCGGTCGTCACGCGGAGGCGCGGAGTTGCGCACTGAGGTCAGGCCCGTGCTCGCGACCTTCATTTGCGTACCCGCCGCGTTGGCGAACGTGCCCAGAGCCCAGGCGTGCTTCGCGAGCTCTCCCCCGAACCTGCGGAACTCGGTGCCGGACTCGCCCTTCCACTCAACGGACGTGACGTAGTCGTTCAGTTCTTCGGCGGCCTTGTTGAGGGCGTTCTTGGCGGCGATGAGGGCCTCGCCCGCATCCTCCAGATTCGACGGCTGCGAGCTCTCTACGAGGTCGAGCATCGCGTTGAGCTGGGCGCCTTCGAAGTTGGTCTTGCCGAAGAGCCCACCTGGGCTCCTGCTGCCGAACCCGATGCCATCCATCATCGCCGTGACGCGCTCGAAGGCGTCGGTCGCACTGAACTGGCCCTGGATCAGAGCCGAGTCCTGCGCCTGCTGCTGCTCGGGTGTCAGTTCTGGCTGCTTCTCGCCACTCATCAGCTATTCACCCCAGGTCCGTCGTGCCGGTCGTGGCGCCGTGACGCGGCTGCCCAGGCTCAGCGTTCTTGTCCCCGTTCCTGCCCCGCTGCTCCTGCGCCTCACGCTCCTCATCAACGCGACTCTGGATCGTGTGGAAGCGCTGCCGAAGGTCCTCTTCCACGTTGTTGAAGCCGACCTCCGCCGCATGCACCCCGATGCTCAGCATCTCGATCTGATCGCCGAGGGACTTGGAGAGCTTGACGATCTCCTCATGGACACGGTTGTACTGAGTGAAGAACCCGTCCGCCTCCGCGAACGGCAGGTTGCCACCGCTGAAGGAACTCCTCGAAATCCGGTGTGCGGCAACGTTCTTGTTGCCGGCCGCCCCGTTCTCAAGATCCGTCAGCAGCGCGTTCACCCTCGTCTGGAAACGCTTCAGGGCGCCGACGCCCTTCTCCAGGTCGCTTCTCGCGCCGGTTCCGCCCATGCCACCACCACCTGCATCGAGCACGATGCCGTACCTCCCCGTTTGCTCACTCCCCGCACATCGCGATCGCGGTGACATGAACATCACTGATCACATGAAAGCCACTCTATCTACTGGCTCTGACAGCCCCAAGTGTCTTATCCATCATGTGACTTCCTCCTACGACGATCCCACCGCCCTATGCGGTTGCAATCCGCCTGCAACTCTTTCGGGCATATTCGCTGCGATCCGTTGATCCGCTAGCCGCGCGCCTCACTCGTTGCCCCGCTCATCCGGCGCGTGCGCCGCCGCGCGTCCCGTAGGGCCACCGCGGCGCCCGCGATCGCCGCGACCAGGACTCCGCCGCCCACGACCACGTAGGTCGCCAGACGGGCGTTGCGCTCCTCCGCCGTCTCTCCCAGGTGGAGTTGGGCCGGAGTGGGTGCTTCCGCGTTGTCGATGCCCTCGTGGGCGACCGGCTTCTCGATCGGCTTGTCGTCCTCCGTCAGAGCCCGCACCGGGTCGACGACTCCCCAGCCCACCAGCCTGTCATGGCCGGCGATCGACCGTTCCGCGGTCTGCTGGATCTGCGCGACTATCTGCTTCCGCGTCCAGTCCTTGTGCTTGCTCTTGATGAGAGCGGCGACGCCGGCGACGTAGGGGGCGGAGAAGCTGGTGCCGTTGTCGGCACAGTGGCCGCCGCCGGGGACTGTGGAGACCATGTCGACGCCGGGGGCCGCCACGCCGACGAACTCCCCGGACTGGGAGAAGGCCGCGCGTTCGTTGTTGCGGTCGGAGGAGGCCACGGCCAGAACACCGTTGTACGACGCCGGATAGGTCTCCTTGACGTTGCCGCCCAGACCGTCGTTGCCGGCCGAGGCGACGATGACGATCTCCTTGGCAAGAGCACGGTCCACCGCCTGCTGGAGCAGCTCCGTGGGTTTGACGGCGTCGGCCGTGTCCTGGGAGATGTTGATGACGTCGGCTTCCTCGTCGACGGCGTGGTTGATCGCGCGGGCGAGGGTCACGGCAGTGCCGTTCCCGTCGGCGTCGTTCTGCTGGAGAGGAATGATCGTGGCGTCAGGAGCGAGGCCGACGAAACCGGTGCCCGTGGTGGGGCGGGCCGCGATGATCCCGGCGACCTTGGTGCCGTGGCCCACCGTGTCCGTGGTGCCGTCCTCCTTGCCCCGCTCAAGTTTGTTGCCGTTGTCGTCCTTGAGGTCCTTGTCCATGAAGTTCTTGCCGCTGCCGACGTCGACCGCGTCCTTCAGCTGCGGGTTCTTGATGTCGACGCCCGTGTCGATGACCGCGACCCGCACCCCCTTGCCCCGGGACTGGGCCCACAACTCGTCGAGCTGAACGCGCTGGAGCGACCAGGGCCTGCCCTCGTACTTCTTCCCCGGGTAGGTGCACTGGTCGGAATCCGCGGCGGCCGGGGACGCGGGCAGGCCGATCAGCGCGACCGTGGTGGCGGCCGAGACCGCGAGGACGCGTCGGTATGTGTGTGGCATGGTCACCCTCACGAGCCCTGCGGCTGGCGGGCAGCCCCCGTCGACAGACGCGGCCCGGTCGGCAGGAACGCCGACCACGCGGCGGGGATCGGCGCCGGATCGACGTCCTTGTACCCGAGCCGGTTCTGGGCCTGCTGTGCTTCCTCCTGCTGCGACTGCTTCTGCTCGTCCGAGCCGGACGAGCCGATACCGGAGTCGTCCGTCGCGCTGTCGCCGTTCGACTGCATCGCGTACCGCAGTCCGGTGTCCGTGACCAGGAACACGAAGCCCGAGTCGGTCCTTGAGCCCTTGAACTGGCGGAAGAGCTGTCCGGATCCCGGGGTGACATAGCCGCTGCTCGACCCGGTCGGCAGCGTCGCGGGGAAGTCGGTGCCCGCCCAGGTGCTGAGCGTGGTGGCGCCGTTGTCCTCGTCCACCTCGCGCAGCACATTGCACACGGTGTTACGGCTGTCCTCGGCGGTGCTCGCCGAGTTGACGGACTTCGGCGCGTTGTCCGGCCAGTCCCGGTCCTGGCCGAACGCCTCGCCCGGCTCGATGGCGGCCGGGCTGACCGGCCGCGCCTTTCCCGCCTGGCCGACGTCGATCAGATCCTTGCTGCTGAGGAGCAGCTTCGCGGTGAAGTCCGAGACGGGGGCGACCCGGCCCTGCAGGACCAGGTAGTGCTGGATCCTGGTGCCGTCGGTGGCGGTGAGGACCATGCCCACCTTGTTGGCCTCGGGCTCCAGTGCACCGGGGGCGCCGGCATCGACGCCAGGGGTGCCGTCGATCTCCGGGAACGTGATCCGGTCCCCCTTGTGCAGCGTGTCCAGCCAGCCGGCCGACACCCGCTGGGGCTTGGTTCCCAGACCCACCAGCTGGCGCAGCAGCAGCTCGTCCTTCTCCACCTCGTACGCCTTGCCCTCGGCGTCCACGACGTAGCGCGTCCGGTCCGGCCCCTCCACGTACAGCAGCTCACCGCCGCGCAGTTGGCCGCCGCCCTCTGTCTTCTTCTGCTCGCGTTCGGCGAGGACGAAGGACGCCTTCTGGATGGCCCTGCCGCCTTCGCCGGGCCGCTCGCAGACCGCCCAGCGCTTGGTGGCCCCGGCCTCCTTGGCGTCGGGCAGCCGGTCGGGGGCGTAGGGAATGCCGAGGGTGGCGCCGTGCGGGATCTTGCCGTTGTCGAGCACCGACTCGTCGACGTTGATGACCTTGACCTTGTCCGGGTCGAGGAGGAGTTTGGCGGAGGACATGTTCAGAACGGGGTGGAGCTGAATCTTGCCGGCGGTGTCCAGCACCACATAGCGAGTGGTGGACTTGCTGGCGATGATGACGTTCTCCTTGGGGGTGTCCCATCCCTTCGGCGCCACGGGTTTGAACATCCCCCAGGCGCCGAACACCGCGAGAACCACCACACCGACGATCGCGCCGGGCACCACCGCACGAAGCGGTCGGGGCGCGCCCTCCTCCGAGCCGGTCGGGCTCGGCTGTACGAACTGCGCGATCAGCCTTCGCTTCGCGAAGGTGTAGGCGTTGAGTTCGTCCCGTCGTGATGCCATCTGTCCGCTGTCCCTCTCCCCCACCGGGCGACCAGGCTCCCACACTCGCCGAGCGGGCCTGCTGTCGTACCAGCCCCCTACTATGCATGCTGGCGCTTCCGTCGCACTGCTCAGGTAGGGTGATCGGCCGGTCAACGCCCGTGGGAAAATTGGTAATTACGGACACGAGGGGGCAACGCGGCGATGGGTACGGCGACGCGCGAGCGCAATGGGCGGACCACCGGACAACCCCCTGACCAGTCCCGGAACAATTCCCGACGGCAACGCAGCAACGCACGGCCGGTGACACCTCCGTCGGCCGTCCCCGCGGCCACCACTCCGCGCGCCCTGTCGCGCACCAGCCGCGTCGGCCCCTTCCAGCTGCGTCAACTGGTGCTGGTCGAGGCGGCGGCCGCGCTGGCCCTGATCGGCGGAGCGCTCGGCGGGCTCTGGATGGTGCCCACGCTCGTCGTCGCCGCCGCGCTGGTGCTGTTCGCCGTGATACGCCGCCGCGGTCACGCCGTACAGGACTGGGTGTCCACCGCCCTCGCCCTCCGCTCCCGCAGACGGGCCGCGGAGCCCTGCGCCTGGGAGGTCGACCCGTCGCTGGTCCCGGTCGTGGAGAGCGTGCCGGGATTCCGTCCGTTCACCTACGTCGACCGGGACCGCCGTACCGTCGGCATGCTCGGTGACGGCACGTTCCTCACGGCGGTGGTACGGGTCGAGGCGAGCAGCGACGCGCTGCGCCCGGTGTTCGGCGCGCGGGCGCTCCCGCTCTCGCTCCTGGGCGATGCCCTTGAGGTCGACGACATCATGCTGGAGTCGGTGCAGTTGGTGCAGCAGGTGCGGGCCGCGCCCGCGCCGCACCTTCCCGAGCAGTCGGTGGCCCGGCTCTCGTACGCCCCGCTCCAGGAGCTGACCGGAGCGCCCGCGCTGCGGCTCACCTGGGTCGCGGTGAAGCTGGATCCGGAGCTGTGCCGGGAGGCGGTCGAGGCGCGTGGCGGCGGCATCGAGGGCGCCCAGCGCTGTCTGGTGCGGGTGGCGGACCATGTGGCGAGCCGTATCACCGGCGCGGGTTTCCGCGCGGTGGTGCTGGACCAGGACGAGCTGAACTCCACCATGGCGACGTCGGCGTGCGCGAGTCCGGCGCTGTCCGCCCGCACGGGCCGGCCGGAGGCCGCGCCCCGTCGGCGTACGGCCGAGACGCCGCGTGTGTGGCGGTGTGACAACCGCTGGCACACCACCTACGCGGTGGGCCGCTGGCCCGAGTTGGGGCGGGCCGCGACCCCGCTCCCCAAGCTGGCGGCGCTGCTCACGGCGGCGCCGGCGTACGCGACGACCTTCAGCCTCACCCTGCGGCCCGGCCCGCACCGGGGTTCGATGACCATGTCCGGTCATGTGCGGATCACCGGCGGCACCGACACCGGACTGGTGCGGGTACGGCGGTCGTTGGAGCAGGCGGCGCGGTCGGCGAAGGTCGGTCTCGTACGGCTGGACCGAGAACAGCTGCCCGGCGTTCTCGCGACGCTGCCCCTGGGAGGTGCGCGATGACCGCCGCGAGCGGGACGGCGCGTGGACTGCGGGGGCTGCGCGGCCCCCGCCACGCGGGACACACGCTGGCCATCGAGGATCTGCGCGCGCTGTCGCTGCCCGTCGGGGACGACGGAGTGGTGATCGGTGATGACGCGGAGGGGCGCCCCCAGTTGGTGGGGTTCCACCGTTCGACGCCGTACGACGTGCTGCTGATCGGCGGTCTGTGGACGGCCCAGGTGCTGGCGCTGCGCGCGGCGGGCACGGGCGCGCGGGTGGCGGTCGAGACCGGGCGCGCCCAGGCGTGGACCCGGCTGGCGCAGGCCGCCGGCGCGGGACTTGACTGCATCACACTGCACGAGGTCGGTCGCGTCCCGCCGATGGGAGCGACGGTGGGCAGCCCGGTCGTGGTGATCCGGGACTGCGGCATGCGGCCGCCGCGCGGGCGCGTCGTGTCGTCCCCGTGGCAGTCGGTGCTGACCCTTCTGCCGTATCTGAGCCCGGTCGCCCCCCGGTTGATGCGGGCGGCCACGCTGGTGGGTGTCCAGCGGGTGTCGCCGCAGGAGGCCGAGCAGATCGGCAGGATCCTGGGGCTGTCCCGGGTCGAGTGCGAGGCCCTGCCCACACTCGCGGACGGTGTGACGCTCTGGTGCGCCGGGCGTGAGCGCCACTGGGTGATGACGGGCGCCACGGACGCCGAGACCGGACTGCTGGGTGTCGCGCGCCGGATGGACTGATTCCGTCGGCGGATTCGGCACCGCATCTTCACGTCGTGTGCGCACTGCGCGAACAGGCGTCGAACTTACCGGAGCGCCCAACCGGCTTGAGGGGGCTGTCCTAAGATGTCCGAAGTGACGTCGGCCGTTACCGAAGGGAAGCTTGACTGATGGGGAGCGCACAGGAGAAGGAAGAGCTGTACGCCCTCGACATCTCGGGTGTCGAGTGGATCGGCGCCCCCGGCACGAGCGCGGACGAGGAACGGGTCGAGATCGCCTATCTGCCCGAGGGGGCCGTCGCGATGCGGTCGTCCATCGATCCGGACACCGTGCTGCGCTACACCGAGGCGGAGTGGCGGGCGTTCGTACTCGGCGCGCGTGACGGCGAGTTCGATCTGCGCTGAGGCCGCGGAAGCCGCGGAGGCGGCCCGGGACACAGGACGGATATGTAGGGGGCACGCTTCGGACGGAGCGCGCCCCCTACGCGTGCCGGAGGCGCGTTCCGGATTCGAGTCGCACCGGGGCGCGGGACATCGACACCGAGACCGGATTGTTGGGCAGCGCACACGGGAGGGCCGCTACCCGCCCATGGACCGTCGGTGCGCCCGGCCGGTGTGGGTTTCGCCGGGATCTCGTACAGAGATATACGGATTTGACCACTCGTCCCGTTCACTCTCCGCCCTGGATTGTTCACTTGAGGGCAGCTGGAGTGCGGTACGTGTTGTACGGGACGGCCGTTGACGGACCGGTCCGGCCTGACGTGTCGACGCCGTTGACGATTAGGGTAGGTGTGGGCGCGGCAGCGTTGAACTTGTGGACAGGCCGACCGCGTCGTAAGGGGAAGAGCCGGGCGGACCGGACGTACAGATTCGGTCGCCCCCACCCACCACGGCACAAGGGTGCTCGACCACACCAGGAGGCAAAGTGAAGGGCGATCGGGACGAGATCCGCGGAGGCTGGAACCGGCCTGCCGCGGACGATCAGTCCGACGCGGAGCCCGAGATGACGGGTGAGTTCACCATCGACTACACCCCGCCGGCCTGGTACACGCAGAACGCGCCGGGGGACACGTCCGGTGGTGGCGCGGCGAGCACACCGCCACCCGCGTCGTTCACGACCCCTCCCCCGCCGCCCGACGGCGCGCCCGTCGCCGTACCGGGGCTGCCCGCGGGCAGTGGCTTCGAACCCAACTGGGCACCGGCGCAGCAGCCGGCGCCCCCGACGCAGACCCCCGTCCAGATGCCGCCGCCCGAGCCCGCACCGGTGCCTGCTCCGGCCGCGGCCCCGGCCCCGGCCGCTCCCCCGGCCCAGGACCCGGCTTCGGCTTCGGTTGCGGACCCCGCTCCCGCCGCGCCGGAGCCGTTCGGTGGCGGTGATATCGAGAGCGGCTCGACCATGCGGTTCTCCCCGGCGTCTCTCAAGCGGGAGATCGCCGAGCAGGAGGCGGCGAAGAACAGGGCTACGGAGAGCACCGAATCCGGAGCCCCCGAGGGACCGGACGCCGCAGAGGCCGTACGCGTGAGCGAGTCCGAGACCAAGCCCGAGGCCGACTCCACGTCCGCGGTGGTTGCCGACGGTACGGGGGAAGCCGAGGCGCCGGATGTACCGAAGCCGGCGGCCGATCCGGTCGCGGCGGCCGAGGCTCCGCCGGAGCCCGAGGTTCCGGACGAGGCCGAAGGCTCCCGCGAGCGTGCGGACCATGAGCACCACGAGGACGACGAACGCGACGTCGGCGAGACCACCGACGCCGACGAACCGGCCGCCCCCGCGCCCGTGGACGCGATCATGGACGCCGTTCCCCCGGCCGCCGCACCCGCGGACGAGCCCCAGGACGCTCCCCCGGCCCCCGCGCCGGCCCAGCCCTGGGCCCCTCAGCCGGCCGCCGCCCAGAGCCCCGGACTGCCTCCGCTGCCGCCCGCGTACCAGCCCGCCGCGCCGACGGCCGCGCCGCAGTGGCCCGTCCAGGCCCCGGCACAGGCACAACCGCAGCCCGAGTCCCAGCCGCAGAGCCCCGCGCAGGCTCCGAACGCCTGGCCCGGACAGCCGCCCCAGAGCGGGTACGGCTTCCCCCACCAGGCCCAGCCCGGCCAGCCGCCGCAGCCCACACAGCAGGGGCACCCCGGCCAGCCCGGACACGCCGCCCCCGCCGCGTTGCCGCCCGCCGTACCCGGCCCCGACGCCCCCGTCCCACCGGCCGGTTACGGCTTCCCGCACCAACAGGGGCAGCCGGGCCCGTACCAGCCGGCCCCGCAAGGCGGTTACGGCTTCCCCCAGCAGGGAGCGCCGGGCGGCTACGGCTTCCCTCAGCCAGGACAGCCGGGCCAACCGGGACTCCCCGGCCAGCAGGCGCACCCCGGTCAGCCGGGCCCCGGCGCTCCCGCCCCGCTGCCTCCGCAGGCGTCCCATCTGCCCGTACCCGCCGCCCCCAACCTCCCTGCCCAGCAGGCCCAGCAGCCCCCGCACGCCCCTCAGCCCCATCAGGCCCAGCCGCAGCCCCAGCCGCACCAGCAGCCCGCGCCCGGGGCCCCTCCGGTGGATCCCCGTACCGGCGCCGCCTGGCCCTCCGCCGTCTCGCACGACCACCGCGAGCGGTCCGTGCCCGGTGCTCCGCTCGGCTATACCGCCGCCGTGGAGCTCTCCTCCGACCGGCTGCTGCGCAACAACAAGCCGAAGGCCAAGAGCAGTCGCAACCCGTCCGGCGGTTCGCGCTTCAAGATCGGCGGGAAGGCCGCGGAGGCGGAGCGGCTGCGCAAGCTCGAACTGATCCGTACGCCGGTGCTCTCCTGCTACCGGATCGCGGTCATCAGTCTCAAGGGCGGTGTCGGCAAGACCACGACGACCACCGCGCTGGGCTCCACCCTGGCCACCGAGCGGCAGGACAAGATCCTGGCGATCGACGCCAACCCGGACGCCGGCACGCTCGGCCGCCGCGTACGGCGTGAGACGGGCGCGACCATCCGTGACCTGGTCCAGGCGATCCCGCATCTGCACAGCTATATGGACATCCGCAGGTTCACCTCGCAGGCGTCCTCCGGTCTGGAGATCATCGCCAACGACGTCGACCCGGCCGTCTCCACGGCGTTCAACGACGAGGACTACCGGCGCGCGATCGAGGTCCTGGGCAAGCAGTACCCGATCATCCTCACGGACTCGGGCACCGGTCTGCTCTACAGCGCGATGCGCGGGGTGCTGGACCTGGCCGACCAGCTGATCATCATCTCGACCCCGTCCGTCGACGGCGCGAGCAGCGCGTCGACCACGCTCGACTGGCTGTCCGCGCACGGCTACGCCGAACTGGTGCAGCGCTCCCTCACGGTGATCTCGGGGGTTCGCGAGACCGGCAAGATGATCAAGGTCGATGACATCGTGCAGCACTTCGAGACCCGCTGCCGCGGGGTGATCGTGGTGCCCTTCGACGAGCATCTGGCGGCCGGTGCCGAGGTGGACCTCGACATGATGCGCCCCAAGACGCGTGAGGCGTACTTCAATCTCTCCGCGATGGTCGCGGAGGACTTCGTACGCGCCCAGCAGGCGCAGGGGCTGTGGACCGCGGACGGCCAGCCGCCGCCGCACCTCGCGCCGCCGATGCCGGGACCCGGCCAGCAGCCGATGCAGGGTCAGCCCCTGTACGGCCAGCCGGTGCAGGGCCAGCCGTACGCGCCCCAGCAGCATCCCCAGCACTACCCGCAGCAGCAGCCGCAACCGCACCACCCGCAGCATCAGCCGCCGTACCCCTATCCGCCCCAGCAGCAGGCGGGACCCTACCCGGGACCTGCTGTCCAGCAGGGCTGGCAGCAACAGCCGCCGTCCCCCGCCGGTCAGCAGCCCGGTCATCCCGGTCAGCCGGGCCAGCCGCACCAGCCCGGTCAGCCGGACTTGCAGGGGCCCGTCCCGCCCGGTGGCCGGCCGCAGCAGCAGCCCCCACAGGCACCGCCAGCGCCTCAGCAGTAAGGCATCAGAGGTAGAGACCAATGAGGGGCCACACCGTCTTCACGGTGCGGCCCCTCGCCGTATTCCCGCAGACCACACGGGGTATGGGCGGCCGTTGACTCAGCCGGACGGGCGCTGATAAACCTTCGCTTCACCAGTTGGCGATTCAGCAGCAACCCGGCTTCTCCGTGCGAGTGATAACACGAGGTCACCGTCCCATGGTCGAAAGAGTCTTCCCGCGCACGCCCCGGCGACCTGCCCGGCAGCCCGCCCGGCAACGCCCCCGTCTCCGTCTGCTCCTGGCCTCCGGTGCCGCCTCCGCCGCACTCGTGGCCGGGACCGTGATCCCCCTCAACCCGCTGCTCCCGGCGCCCCAGCAGGCCCAGGCGGCCGACGGCAAGAAGGTCCTCACCGTCGCGGTCAGCCAGAGCGTCGACTCCCTCAGCCCGTTCCTGGCCCAGAAACTGGTCAGTACCAGCATCCATCGGCTGACCTACGAGTATCTGACCAACTACGACCCCAAGGACGCGCACACGGTCCCCGGCTTCGCCACCGCCTGGGAGTCCTCCGCGGACAAGCTGACGTGGACCTTCACCATCCGCAAGGACTCGAAGTGGTCCGACGGCGTGCAGGCGACCGCCGAGGACGCCGCCTGGACGTTCAACAAGATGATGACGGACGAGAACGCGGCCACCGCCAACGGCAGCTTCACCTCCAACTTCAAAAAGGTCACCGCGCCCGACCCGGAGACGCTGGTCGTCGAGCTGAACAAGCCGCAGGCCACCATGACCGCGCTCGATGTGCCGATCGTGCCCAAGCACATCTGGGAGAAGGTCGGCGACTTCTCCAAGTTCAACAACGACAAGCAGTTCCCGATCGTCGGCAACGGACCGTTCATCATCACGGACTTCAAGGTCGACCAGTACATCAAGCTCAAGCCGAACAAGGACTTCTGGCGCGGCGCGCCCAAGTTCGACGAGCTGGTCCTCAAGTACTACAAGGACGGGGACGCGGCCGTCGCGGCGCTCCAGAAGGGTGAGGTGTCCTTCACCTCGGGTCTCACCCCCGCGCAGGCGGCGGCGCTGAAGAGCGCCGACAACATCAAGGTCAATGACGCTCCCGGGCGCCGTTTCTACGCGCTCGCCACCAACCCCGGTGCCCGCTCGAAGGACGGCAAGAAGTTCGGCAACGGGCATGCCGCACTGCTGGATCCGGCGGTCCGCAAGGCGCTGTTCCAGGCCGTCGACCGCAAGACCGTCATCGACAAGGTCTTCCAGGGCCACGCCGTCGAGGGCAAGGGCTATATCCCGCCCCGCTTCAGCGCGTACTTCTGGGAGCCCTCGGCCGACCAGACGATCGCGTACGACCCCGCCGAGGCGGCCAGGACCCTCGACACGGCCGGCTACGAGAAGAACGCCGCGGGCAAGCGCGTCGGGAAGGACGGCAAGCCGCTCGACTTCCGGATCCTCTGCCATGCCACGGACCCGAACGACAAGGCCATCGGCAAATATCTCCAGGAGTGGTGGGGACAGCTCGGCATCGGGCTGAAGGTCGACTGTCTCGACAATGTCTCCGACCCCTGGCTCGCGGGCGACTACGACCTGGCGTTCGACGGCTGGTCGGTCAACCCCGATCCCGACTATGTGCTCTCCATTCACACGTGCGGTGCGCTCCCCGCCACGCCCAAGGACAGCGGCGCCACGGACAACTTCATCTGCGACAAGCGGTACGACGACCTCTACGCGCAGCAGTCGGCGGAGTACGACCCGGCCAAGCGCGCGGAACTGGTCAAGCAGATGGAATCGCGGCTGTACGACACCGGGTATATGAATGTCATGGCCTATCCGAACGCGGTCGAGGCGTACCGTACCGACCAGATCAAGTCGATCACGACGATGCCGGAGGCCGCCGGCAATCTCTGGGGCCAGGACGGCTACTGGAGCTGGTGGTCCGCGGTGCCGGCCGATGACGGCGGCGGTTCCGGCAGCTCTTCCTCGACCGGTGTGGTGATCGGGATCGGGGCCGCTGTCGTGGTCGTCGCCGCCCTCGGTCTCTTCGTCGCGATGCGTCGCCGTTCCACCGCGGAAGACCGTGAATAACCGATGAGCACCGCAAGCACCCCCGGTGTGATGCGGGACGCCGTCGACGGCCCGGTGAAGACCGGGCCGTCCGGCTCCGCACCCACCACCTCGGGCACCAGGACCGCGTATCCGCTCTATGTGGCGGGCAAGCTGGGCGGCGCCGCCGTCTCGCTGCTCGCCGTCCTCGTCACCAGCTTCTTCCTCTTCCGGATCATCCCCGGCGACCCGGTCAAGGCCATGACCCATGGCGTACCGACCTCCGCCGAGCAACTGGCCACGCTGCGCAAGCAGTTCGGGCTCGATCTGCCGCTGTGGCAGCAGTTCACCGACTACTGCGGCCGGGCGCTGACCGGCGATCTCGGCACCTCGTACCAGTTCCACGCGCCGGTCGGTGAGCTGATCGCCGAGAAGCTGCCCGCGACACTGCTGCTCACGGGTACAGCCGTGCTGATCTACTCGGCGCTCGGGCTCTGGCTCGGCACCCGCTCCGCCTGGCGCAACGGCAGCCTGAGCGACCGCGTCAACACCGGTGTGGCGCTGACGCTCTGGTCCGTCCCGTCCTTCTGGCTCGGACTGCTGCTGATCATCGTCTTCTCGGTGGGCATCGGTCCGGTCCCCGGCATGTTCCCCACCGGCGGTATGGAGTCGGGCGACTCGTCCGGCTTCGGTTACGTCCTGGATGTGGCGCACCACATGGTGCTGCCGGTGGCCACGCTGGTGGCGGTCGGATACGCGCAGACGCTGCTCGTCATGCGGTCCTCCCTGCTGGACGAGATGGGCGGCGACTATCTGACGACGGCGCGGGCGAAGGGGCTGCGGGACGATCTCGTACGACGCCGGCACGCGGTGCCGAACGCCCTGCTGCCCACCGTCACCATGGTCTTCATCAACCTGGGCCATGTGGCGGCCGGTTCGATCCTCGTCGAGACGGTCTTCTCCTGGCCCGGTCTCGGCGGACTGTTCTACCAGGCGCTGAGCGTGCCCGATCTGCCCCTCGTCCAGGGGCTGTTCGTCGTGTTCGCCGGGGCGATGATCCTCATGAACCTCCTCGCCGACCTGCTCTATCCGCTCCTCGATCCCCGGGTGGGCCGATGACCCTGGAGAAGACCCCGCCCGCGTCCGCGGACCCCTCGTCGCCGTCGGCCTCCTCGCTCGCGTGGGCCCGCCGGCGCGGCTCGGTGGCCCGCTTCTGGAAGGAGTACCGGACACACCGCGCCGGACTTCTCGGGCTCGCCGGGCTCGCGTTCATCGCGCTGATCGCCCTCTTCGCGCCGCTGCTCGTCGGCGGCGATGTGCAGAGCGTGACCAACGCGCCCGGTACGGCCCTGGAGAAGCCGAGCGGTGAATTCCCGCTCGGTACGGACCAGTTCGGGCGCTCGCTGCTCGGCCTGCTGATCTGGGGCGCCAGGATCTCGCTGACCGTGGGCCTGCTGGCCGCCGCGCTCTCGGTGGCCATCGGCACCCTCGTCGGGGTCATCGCCGGGCACTACGGCGGCTGGTTCGCGACGGTGGTCATGCGAATCACCGACTGGTTCCTGGTGATGCCGACGCTGGTGCTCGCGATCGTCCTCGCGACGGTCATGTCACGGTCCATCTGGACGGTGATCCTGGCGATCGGCGTCACCAGCTGGCCGACAACGGCACGGCTGGTACGGGCCCAGACAATCGCCGTCGAGTCCCGTCCGTACATCGAGCGCGCCCGTGCGCTCGGCGGCGGCCACGGCCACATCATGACGCGCCATGTGCTGCCCAACGTGATGCCGCTGGTGCTCGCGCAGACCACCCTCGGCATCTCCAGCGCCATCCTGACCGAGGCGACGCTCGCCTTCCTCGGCCTCGGCGATCCCCTGATCATCTCCTGGGGCGGCATGCTCCAGGACGCGCGCGAGGCGGGCGCGGTCTCATCGGGACACTGGTGGTACCTGGCACCGCCCGGTATCGCGATCGCGTTCGTCGCCCTCGCCTTCACACTCTGCGGCCGTGCGATCGAGGCCGTGCTCAACCCGAAGCTGGGGGTGGCCCGTTGACCGACACGACGCTGCTGGAGATCAAGGATCTCCATGTGACGTACGGCTCCGGTCCCTCCGCCGTGCCCGCCGTACGGGGTGTCGACCTCACCGTCGAGTCCGGCCGCAAGCTGGGCATCGCCGGTGAGTCGGGGTGCGGCAAGTCCACCCTCGCTCTCGCGCTGCTCAGGCTGCTGCCCGCCTCCGCGCGGCTGTCCGGGGAGATCCTGCTCGACGGCGAGGACGTCCTCACCATGAAGTGGGGCCGGCTGCGCGCCGTTCGGTGGGCGGGGGCGTCGATCGTCTTCCAGGGCGCGATGCACTCGCTCAACGCGGTGCACCGGATCGGGGACCAGATCGCCGAACCGGTGCTGCTGCATCGCCGCGCCACCCCCGCCGCGGCCCGCTCGCGCGCCGGCGAACTGCTGGAACAGGTCGGGCTGCCAGCTGCCCGCGCGGACGCCTATCCGCACGAACTCTCCGGCGGCCAGCGCCAGCGTGTGATGATCGCGATGGCGCTGGCCTGCGATCCGCGGCTGATCGTCGCGGACGAGCCGACCACCGCGCTCGATGTGATGATCCAGGCGCAGATCCTGCGGCTGATCGAACAGCTCGTCGCGGACCAGGGCATCAGCCTGCTGATGATCAGCCATGACCTGGCGGTCCTCTCGGACACCTGCGACCGGCTCGCCGTGATGTACGCGGGCCGGATCGTCGAGGAGGGCCCGGCACGCACGGTGTACGACGCCGCCGAGCACCCGTACGGCCGGGCGCTCTCCGCCGCCTTCCCCCGCATCGGGGACCTCGCGTCACGCCGCGCCCCGCGCGGGCTGCCCGGCGACCCGCCCGACCCGTCGGCGCTGCCGTCCGGCTGTACGTTCCATCCGCGCTGCCCGGTCGCGCTGGACTCCTGCGCGACCGACGACCAGGAGCTGCGGGACGCGGGGCCGGACCGCCGGGCGGCGTGCGTACGGGTGGGCTCGACGGCACCCGCGGAGGTACGTCCATGACGGCGTCCGCGACCACCCCTCAGGAGCCACCCATGCCCGCTGCCCCCCTGCTCTCGGCCGCCGGACTGAACGTCACCTTCCCCGGCCGACGCGGCGCTCCGCCCGCCCGCGCCGTCGACGGTGTCGACCTCGACATCGGTCCCGGCGAGATCGTCGCGCTGGTCGGCGAGTCCGGCTGCGGCAAGACCACGCTGGCACGCACCCTGCTCGGTCTGGTGCCGCCCACCGGCGGCGGTGTCAGCTTCGCCGGCGAACCGCTGGGGTACGCCTCCCGCACCCTCAAGGCGTACCGCAAGCGGGTCCAACTGGTACTCCAGGATCCGAGCGGCTCCCTCAACCCACGCCACACGGTGTACGACGCGGTGGCCGAGGGCCTGCGGATCCACGGCTACCGGGGCGACGAACGCGAGGCCGTCGCCGAGGCGCTCTCCCGCGCCGGCCTGCGCCCGCCCGAGCGCTTCTTCCTGCGCTACCCGCACGAGCTGTCCGGGGGCCAGCGCCAGCGCGTCGTCATCGCCGGCGCGCTGGTCCTGAAGCCCGAACTGATCGTCGCGGACGAGCCGGTGGCGTCCCTGGACGCGTCCGTACGGGGCGAGATCCTGGCGCTCCTGCTGTCCCTGCGCGACGAACTCGGCCTCTCCGCGCTGGTCGTGACGCACGACCTGGGTCTCGCCTGGAACATCGCGGACCGAGTGGCGGTGATGTATCTGGGCCGGATCGTGGAGACGGGCCCGGTCGAGGACGTACTGACGAACCCTCAGCATCCGTATACCCAGGCACTGTTGTCCGTCCTCCCGGAATCGGACGGCCCCCCGGTCATCCTCACGGGCGAACCCCCGGACCCGTCCCGCATCCCGACGGGCTGCCGCTTCCACGCGCGGTGCCAGGTGCTGGCGTCGGGGGAGGCGGAGAGGGCGGGGGTGGCGGAGAGATGCCGGTCGGAGGCGCTGCCGGTGCTGATGGGTGGGGCGTCTACGCAGGTGGCGTGCCATTGGGTGGGCGCGGGTTACGGAGGAGGTGCGTGTCCGGACGTAAAGCGTCGCAGCTCGCGCGAAGCGCGGTGAGGAAAGCAGTCCGGACACGCACCTCCGGAGACCCCGGCACCCGCCACCCACGAGCACCCGCACCGCACCACCGGCCCCGGCCCCGGCCCCGGCCACAGACGAACCGCAAGCCGCTACGCGTCATACGCCTCGATAAGCGCGCGCGACCTCTTCACGTCGTCCCTGATCGCTTCCAGCAGCGCATCGATCGACTCGAACTTCCGCTGCCCCCGCACATACGACAAGAAGTCCACAGTCACATGCAGCCCGTACAGATCCAGCCCCACCCGGTCGATCGCATACGCCTCGACGGTCCGCTCCGTGCCCTCGAACTGCGGGTTCGTGCCCACCGAGATCGCCGCCGGCATCCGTTCCCCGTCCGCCGTGAGCCACCCCGCGTACACCCCGTCCGCCGGGATCGCGGTGTGCGGCAGGGTCTCCACGTTGGCCGTCGGGAAGCCGAGTTCGCGGCCGCGCTGGGCTCCGCGTACGACCACGCCCTCGACCCGGTGCGGCCGGCCCAGGATCTCCGCCGCGCCCGCGACGTCGCCCTCGGCGACCAGTCTGCGGGTGAGGGTGGACGAGAAGGGCTCGCCGCCGCCCGCCTCGCCGGTGACGTAGAGGTCGACGACCTCGACCTCGTAGTCGTAGGTCACGCCCAGATCGGCGAGGACGGCGACATTGCCGGCCGCCTTGTGGCCGAAGCGGAAGTTCGGGCCCTCGATGACCGCGCGGGCGTGCAACTTGTCGACCAGGACCTTCACGATGAAGTCGGCGGGCGACAGCTTGGAGAACTCCAGGGTGAAGGGGAGGATCAGCAGCGCGTCCACCCCCAGGTCCGCCATCAGCTCGGCGCGCCGGTGGTGGGGCGCGAGCAGGGGCGGATGGCTGCCGGGGCGTACGACCTCGCTGGGGTGCGGGTCGAAGGTCACGACGACCGACTGCATCCCCAGCTCGCGCGCCCGCTCCACCGCTCGTCCGATGATCAGCTGGTGACCTCGGTGCACCCCGTCGTAGGAGCCGATGGTGACGACGCTGCGCCCCCAGTCCTGGGGGATGTCCTCCAAGCCACGCCAGCGCTGCACTGTGACCGCTCCTCGCCCGAAACCGTGTACGTCATTGCCGATTACGCAGCTCTAAGACTGCCATGCCCGGCGCCCACCGCCCTCACCGGCACCGGAGAACCCGGCGGGGCCGCCCGCGGACCGAACACGCCCCCCGTACACCCGTGGTGCACTCCGAGCGCCCGGCCGGTGAGGTGACTGGCGGGTGCGCGGTGGACAGACCCTCTCCGGGAGGGGGACCGTGGGGCGGGCAGGCGTGCCTGCCCGCCCCACGGTGGAGGGGTTCAGCCGAAGACCGCGAGGCTCTTGGCCTTGCCGTTCTGCTCCTCGACGAGCGCCACGAAGCGCCCCTCGGGGTCGAACGCGGCGACCGGGTTCGTCGCGTACGAGGGCATGTCCAGCCGTACGCCGTTGATCAGCAGCTTGGCGCGCCTCTCGTCCACGTCCCAGCGCGCGAACGCCGCCGCGGCGGCCTCGGCGACCGGCATGACGGTCAGCTCCTCCTGGAGCTGCTCAAGCGTCTTCGCGGCGTCCAGCGCGTAGGGGCCGACCCGGGTCCTGCGCAGCGCGGTGAGATGGCCGCCGACCCCGAGGCCGGCGCCCAGGTCGCGGGCGAGGGCGCGGATGTACGTGCCGGAGGAGCAGACGACGGAGACGACCAGGTCGAGGACCGGAGTGCCGTCCTCCGCGACGGCCTCGCGGACGTCGTAGAGGCGGAACGAGGAGACGGTCACCGGACGGGCCGGGATCTCGAACTCCTCGCCGCCGCGTACGCGCGCGTACGACCGCTTGCCGTCAATCTTGATGGCGCTGACCTTGGACGGCACCTGCATGAGGGCGCCGGTCAGCGCCGCGATCCCGGCGTCGATGGCCTCGCGCTTCACCGCGGAGGCGTCGGCGGAGGAGGTGATCTCCCCTTCCGCGTCGTCGGTGACGGTGTTCTGCCCCAGCCGGATCGTGCCGAGGTACTCCTTCTCGGTCAGCGCGAGATGGCCGAGAAGCTTTGTGGCCCGCTCCACGCCGAGGACGAGGACGCCCGTCGCCATGGGGTCGAGGGTGCCGGCGTGGCCGACGCGCCGGGTTCTGGCGATCCCGCGCATCTTGGCGACGACGTCGTGCGAAGTGAAGCCCGACGGCTTGTCCACGATGACAAGCCCGTCGGGCGTCGAGTTCTGCTGAGTCATTCCGCGGCGGCGCCGTCCGTGTTGTCAGTGTGGTCGGCGTCTTCGTCGTCCTTGCGGTAGGGGTCGGCCCCGGCCGCGTAGGTCTTGCCGGTCGACACCTCCCGCACCTCCGCGTCCTTGGCGCGCGCCTTGTCGAGGAGGTCCTCGATGGTGCGGGCGTTGTCCGGCAGGGCGTCGGGCACGAACGCCAGCGTCGGCGTGAAGCGGACGCCCGTCTGACGGCCCACCTCGGAGCGCAGAACGCCCTTGGCGCTCTCCAGGGCCGCCGCGGAGGCCGCGCGCTCCTCGTCGTCGCCGTAGACCGTGTAGAAGACCGTGGCCTCCCGCAGGTCGCCGGTGACGCGGGCGTCCGTGATGGTCACGAAGCCCAGCCGCGGGTCCTTGATACGCCGGTCCAGGGTCTCCGCGACCACGACCTGGATGCGATCGGCCAGCTTGCGGGCCCGCGCGTTGTCGGTCACCGGTCCGTCACTCTTCCTTCTGGGTTTTCTTGTGTACTGGTCAGTCTTCATCGCCGTGCAGCCGCCGTCGTACCGACAGCAGCTCCACCTCGGGGTGGCCGGCGACCATGCGCTCGCACCGGTCCAGCACTTCCGTGAGGTGCGCCCAGTCCCCGGACACCACCGCGAGACCGATCTCGGCCCTGCGATGGAGGTCCTGGCCGCCGGTCTCCGCCACGCTCACCGCGAATTTCCGCTGGAGTTCGGCGACGATGGGCCGGACGACCGAGCGTTTCTCCTTCAACGACCGTACGTCGCCGAGGAGCAGATCGAAGGACAGCGTCCCCACATACATGCGTTTCCGGATCCCCGCCGGTACGGGTTCAGATGCCCTGCCAGCGCTTGGCAGGGGCACAAGAACCGTACACGGAACGGCCGGGGCCGATCGACGGAATATGCGTCCCATCGACCGGCCCCGGATCTCGGGGGTCTGGGGGTGTCCCCCAGAGAACCCAGCCCGTGCGTCAGCCGCGCGGCTTCTCGCGCATCTCGTACGTCGCGATGACGTCGTCGATCTTGATGTCGTTGAAGTTTCCGAGGTTGATACCGCCCTCGAAGCCTTCGCGGATCTCGGTGACGTCGTCCTTGAAGCGGCGCAGACCCTGGATGTTGAGGTCCTCCGCGATGACCTTGCCATCGCGGACGAGCCGGGCCTTGGTGTTCCGCTTGACCTCGCCGGAGCGGATGAGAACACCCGCGATGTTGCCCAGCTTGGACGAGCGGAAGACCTCGCGGATCTCCGCCGTACCGAGCTCGACCTCTTCGTACTCCGGCTTGAGCATGCCCTTGAGGGCGGACTCGATCTCCTCGATCGCCTGGTAGATGACCGAGTAGTACCGGACGTCCACGCCTTCGCGTTCGGCCATCTGCGCGGCACGCCCAGCGGCGCGCACGTTGAAGCCGATCACGATGGCGTCGGAGCCCATGGCCAGGTCGATGTCCGACTCCGTGACCGCACCCACACCGCGGTGCAGGACCCGGATGTCGACCTCGTCGCCGACGTCGAGCTGGAGCAGCGAGGACTCAAGAGCCTCCACCGAACCGGACGCGTCGCCCTTGATGATGAGGTTGAGTTCCTGCACCAGACCGGCCTTGAGGGCCTCGTCCAGGTTCTCCAGGGAGAACCGGACGCCCCTGCGGGCGAAGGCCGCGTTCCGCTCACGAGCGGCGCGCTTCTCGGCGATCTGCCGGGCGGTGCGGTCCTCGTCGACCACGAGGAAGTTGTCGCCGGCGCCGGGGACGTTGGTGAGACCCAGGACCAGGACCGGCGTCGACGGCGCCGCTTCCTCGACGTTGTTGCCGTTGTCGTCGAGCATCGCCCGGACGCGGCCGTACGCGTCACCGGCGACCATCGTGTCACCGACGCGCAGCGTGCCGCGCTGGACGAGCACGGTGGCGACGGCGCCGCGACCGCGGTCGAGGTGAGCCTCGATGGCGATACCCTGCGCGTCCTGTTCCGGGTTGGCCCGGAGGTCGAGCGAGGCGTCCGCGGTGAGGACCACGGCCTCCAGCAGGCTGTCGATGTGCAGGCCCTGCTTGGCGGAGATGTCGACGAACATGGTGTCGCCGCCGTACTCCTCGGCCACCAGACCGAACTCGGTGAGCTGACCGCGCACCTTGGTCGGGTCGGCGCCCTCGACGTCGATCTTGTTGACCGCGACCACGATCGGCACATCGGCCGCCTTGGCGTGGTTCAGCGCCTCGATCGTCTGGGGCATCACACCGTCGTTGGCCGCGACCACCAGGATCGCGATGTCGGTGGACTTGGCACCACGGGCACGCATGGCGGTGAACGCCTCGTGACCCGGGGTGTCGATGAAGGTGATCTTGCGCTCTTCACCGTTGACGTCCGTGGCGACCTGGTACGCGCCGATGTGCTGCGTGATACCGCCGGCCTCGCCCGCGACGACGTTCGTCTTGCGGATCGCGTCCAGCAGCCTGGTCTTACCGTGGTCGACGTGACCCATGACGGTCACGACCGGCGGACGGGACACGAGGGCTTCCTCGCCGCCCTCGTCCTCGCCGAACTCGATGTCGAAGGACTCAAGCAGCTCGCGGTCCTCCTCCTCGGGGCTGACGATCTCGACGACGTAGTTCATCTCGCCGGCGAGGACCTGGAGGGTCTCGTCGGAGACGGACTGCGTGGCGGTGACCATCTCGCCGAGGTTCATCATCACGGCGACGAGCGACGCCGGGTTGGCGTTGATCTTCTCCGCGAAGTCGGTGAGCGACGCACCGCGCGACAGCCGGACCGTCTGGCCCTGGCCGCGCGGCAGCATCACGCCGCCTACCGACGGGGCCTGCATGGCCTCGTACTCCTGGCGCCTCTGCCGCTTCGACTTACGGCCACGACGGGCGGGCCCGCCGGGACGGCCGAACGCGCCCTGTGTGCCACCACGGCCGCCGGGACCACCCGGACGTCCGCCGAAGCCGGGACGGCCACCGCCGCCACCGAAGCCGCCGCCACCGGGACGACCCGGAGCGCCGCCACCGCCGCCGCCACCCGGGCGACCGGCGAAACCGCCACCGCCGCCGCCACCGGGACGGCCCGCGAAGCCGCCGCCACCGGGACGACCGCCGCCGCCACCGGCACCGCCGGGACGACCGCCGCCACCGGGACCACGGCCACCGCCGGGGCCACCACCGGGACGCGGGCCGGCAGCGGGACGCTGCGGCATCATGCCCGGGTTCGGACGGTTACCACCGGGGCCACCGCCGGGACCCGCGGCGCGGGGCGCCTGCGGACGCGGCATGCCACCGGGGGTGGGACGTCCGGTCTGTCCACCGGGACCGGCCTGCGGACGGGGACCGCCCTGACCGGAGCCCTGCGGGCGCGGAGCACCGGGGGCACCGGGGCCGCCCGGACGCGGGGCGCCGCCCGGACGGGGCGCCTGCGGGCGCGCCATTCCGGTGGAGCCACCTGAGGTGAAGGGGTTGTTGCCCGGACGCGGGCCCGCGGGGCGGGCACCGGGACGCGGGGCCTGGCCGGGGCGCGCACCGCCGGAGCGGCCGCCCTGACGCTGGTCTCCCTGACGCTGATCGCTCTGCCGCTCACCCTGGCGCTGGTCGCCCTGGCCGCCCGTGGGGCGGTTGGACGGACGCGGGCCGGGGGTGGCACCGGGCCGGGGACCGGCGGCCGGGGCCGACGGGGGCGCGGTGAACTCCGGCGCCGCCGGTGCGGCGGGCGCGGGCTTCGGGGCGGCAGCCGCGGGCCGCGGGGCCGGAGCCGGGCGCGGGCCGGGCGTCGGCGCGGCGGAAGGGATGCTCCTGGGGGCCTCGGCGGCGGCCGGCTTGGGGGCCGGGACACCAGGCTTGGGGGCAGCGGGACGTGCCGCCTGCGCCGGAGAGGGCGCGGCGGGCCTGGCGGGGGTCGCCTTGCGGGGCGCCCCGGGCTTGGCAGCGGACTTGCCGGCGTTGCCACCGGGTCCCTGCAAAGCGTCAGTCAATTTGCGTACAACCGGCGCCTCGATCGTCGACGACGCCGAACGGACGAATTCACCGAGTTCTTGGAGCTTGGCCATGACGACCTTGCTCTCCACGCCGAACTCCTTGGCGAGTTCGTATACCCGGACCTTAGCCACTTCGCTCCTTTTAGGTCCGGGTTACCGCCGGACCGTCGCTACTTCATGGGCGTACTCATCGCGTACTCATCGAGTGCTCATCGCAATCTCGACCTACTTCCAACTCGCGAGGTACCTGAACCGCACGGGGCTCCGTGCCGTACTTCTTCCTACAGTGCTGCCTGCACTGTGATCGCCTCGACCACCCGGCGCAGCTCCGCGCTGTCGAGCGGTCCCTGGACCCGGAAGGCCCGGGGGAACGCCCGGCGGCGGACCGCCAGATCGAGACAGATCAAGGCGGGGTGCATATACGCACCCCGGCCGGGCAGCGTACCGCGTTGATCGGGAACACATTGTTCTCCGGCCACCACGATGCGCAACAGATCGTTCTTGGCCGCTCGCTTCCGGCAGCCCACGCAGGTTCGCTCAGGGCATGCACGGTCGATCGTCCGGCCAGACACGTTCAAGTCTACCTCCCCGCGCCGACCTCACCCCTTTGGGGCTGGGTTCGAACGCCTGCCGCCCAAAAGATCGCGTCGATGTCCGGCGGGGCCCGGTCGCGGCGTACCGCGACAGGCCGCCACCGCCGGTCACTCCTTGATCATTCGAGTCGGATATTCAGCCGCGGCCGCGACCGCGGTCCCGGTCGTCCCGCCCGCGGTCCCGGTCGTCGCCGCGGTCGCGGTCGTCGTCCGTGGGCTCCGTGTCCGGCCGGATATCGATGCGCCAGCCGGTCAGCCGGGCGGCGAGCCGGGCGTTCTGCCCTTCTTTGCCGATCGCCAGCGACAGCTGGTAGTCGGGCACGGTCACCCGCGCGGAGCGGGCACCCAGATCGACCACCTCGACCTTGCTGACGCGGGCCGGCGACAGCGCGTTCGCCACCATCTCGGCCGGGTCGTCCGACCAGTCGACGATGTCGATCTTCTCGCCCAGCAGCTCGGCCATGACATTGCGCACTCGCGCGCCCATCGGGCCGATGCAGGCGCCCTTGGCGTTGAGGCCGGAACGTGTCGACCGTACGGCGATCTTGGTGCGGTGGCCTGCCTCGCGGGCGATCGCCGTGATCTCGACGGAGCCGTCCGCGATCTCCGGGACCTCCAGCGCGAAGAGCTTCTTCACCAGATTGGGGTGGGTACGGGACAGCGTCACCGACGGCCCGCGCACCCCCCTGGCCACCCTGACCACATACGTACGCAGCCGAAGGCCGTGGGTGTACTCCTCACCCGGCACCTGTTCCTGCACCGGAAGGATGGCCTCAAGCTTGTCGTCCAGCTTGACCAGGACGTTCTTGGGGTCCTTGCCCTGCTGGACCAGACCGGCGACGATATCGCCCTCCCGGCGCGCGTACTCACCGAAGGTCACATCGTTCTCGGCGTCGCGCAGCCGCTGCTGGATGACCTGGCGGGCGGTGGTCGCGGCGATCCGGCCGAAGTCCGACGGGGTGTCGTCGAACTCCTTGGGCTCCTGCCCCTCCTCCAGATCGGCCGGGTCCTCCTTGGCCCAGACCGTGACATGGCCGGTGTCCCGGCTCAATACGACCCGGGCGCGGCGGTGGCTGCCCTCGGTGCGGTGGTAGGCGATGAGGAGTGCCGATTCGATCGCCTCGACCAGCAGGTCGAAGGGAATCTCCTTCTCTTGTGCCAAGCCCTTCAGGAGCTTCACATCGATGTCCACGGCTACGCCTCCTCTTCCTTCTTGTCCTTGCGGCTGAACTCGATCTCCACACGCGCCTTGTCGATCCCCGCGAACTCGATCCGGCGGGCGGTGGGCCTGCGCCCCTTCACACCCGGCACTTCGAGGTCGAGCCCCTCGTCGTCGACGGTGAGGATGCGGGCCACCAGCTCGCCGTCGTCGTGCAGCTGGAACCTGGCCAGGCGGCCCACGGCGCGCACGTAGTGGCGGTGCTCGGTCAGCGGGCGCTCCGCCCCGGGGGAGGTCACTTCGAGCTGGTACTCGTCCTCGCCCATCGCGTCCGTCTCGTCGAGCCTGTCGGAGATGGAGCGGCTCAGCTCGGCGCACTCGTCGAGGTCCACGCCCTCGTCGGAATCCACCACGACCCTCAGCACACGACGCCTGCCCGCCCGGGACACCTCGATCTCTTCCAGATCCAGGTCCTTCGCGCTGACGAGTGGTTCCAGCAGTCCGCGCAGCCTTTCGCTCTGGGTGGTGCTCATCCGGGTGACTCCTCGGCCGCGTGTGCTGTTGTGGGATCGTCGCGTGTCAGATCAAAGGGTATCCGGTCCCAAGGGGTGTTGCCGTCCACCTGGGGGTGACCCGCGGGTACGCTCGCCTGCGGTGATCATCGCGAAGCCCGAGGAGAGACGCGTGGGGCGCACGGGGACGACACGGAGGCATGCGCTGAGGGCCGCGGGCGCCGCGACGGCCGGTCTGCTGACCGGCTGTTCCCAGGATTCCCCGGCCGTGGACAGCCCGGCGGGAATCGCGCGGGCGGCCAAGGCGGAGCGCGCGCTGCGGATGCGCGCGACCGCCACCAACCGGGAGTTGCTGGATCAGTACGACGCCGTGCTGAAGCGGCACCCCGGGCAGCGTGAGCGGCTGGCTCCGCTGCGGGCGGCGGTCGTACGGCAGTTGGCGGCGCTGGCACCGGAGCCGTCCGGGTCAGCGAGCCCGGCCGCGTCGCCGTCCGCCGCTCCGTCCGTATCCGTCACGGCCGCGGCCCCCGCGCCTGGCTCGCCGGCCGTACCGGCGGAACCGGCGGCGGCCCTCAGAGCACTGGCCGCGACCGAGCGCCGTACCAGCGACGCGCACACCGCGTCGCTCATGGAAGCACCCCCGGAGCTGGCCCGGCTGCTGGCCTCTCTCGCGGCGGCGAGCGCCGCCCACGCCTATCTGCTGACGGAAGGATCCCGCTCATGAGTACGGCGCGGACGGTGGCGACAGCGGGCACGGCGACCGGAACGAGCGGCGGTGCGCTGGAAGCCGCGCAGGCCGCGCTCGCCGCGGAGCACGCCGCGGTGTACGGGTACGGGGTCGTCGGCGGTCGCGTGGGCAGCGCACGCCGGAGCGAGGCCACCAGCGCGCACGCGGCGCACCGGGCCCGGCGTGACGCGCTGGCGCGGACCGTACGGGACCTGGGCGGCACGCCCGCCCCCGCGGAAGCCGCGTACGCCCTGCCCTTCCCCGTACCGGACCCCGCCGCGGCCGTACGGCTCGCCGCCCATCTGGAGGACCGGGTCGCGGGCGTCTACTCCGATCTCGTACGGGCCGCGGAGGGCCCCCTTCGGCGGGAGGCGGCGGGCGCGCTGCGCGAGGCCGCCGTGCGCGCGGTGCGCTGGCGCGGGACCGGCGTAGCCTTTCCTGGGCTCGCCGAGCGCGCGTGAGCCCGTGAGGTCGGAAAGGGAACAACGCACGTATGGGTTTTGAACCGCCGCAGCGTCTGGTGCGCACGCTCGGCGAGAGGTACGGGGAGACCACCGCCGCCGAGTGGCTCGGCCAACTGCCCGGCATCGCCGGTGAGGCGGTCGCCCGGCGGGGGCTTGAGGTCGAGCGGGTGATCGCGCCGGGCGGCCGGAGCGGACTGGTGCTGCTCGTACGGCGGTCCGACGGCTCCCCCGCGACGCTCAAGATCGTCCCGCCGTTCGCGGCTCCCTCGCTGGAGCGGGCGGCGCTGGCGCACTGGAAGGGCTGGGGGGCGGTGGAGCTGCTCGACGCCGGGGAGGACGACGGCGCGGACAACCCTGACGCCGCCGGCGGCGCGCTGCTCCTGGAGCGACTGCATCCCGAGGTGTCGCTGCGCTCCCTGCCGGAGGCGAAGTCGCTGCTCGAAGCGGCGGGTACGGTACGCCGGCTGTGGGTCGACCCGCCCGGGGACCACGGCTTCGAGACGGTGGCCGAGCGGACCGCGCGGGAGGCGGCGGCGCTGCGGACGGCCGCCGACGACACGCTCGCGCCGCTGGTGTCGGCGGCGCTGGCGGCGCGCGACGAACTCTGCGCCTCCGCCGCCGAGATACGGCTGCTGCACGGCGCCTTCGGCCAGGGCAAGGTCCTCGCCGGCGACCGCGCGCCCTGGCTCGCGGTCGGCCCGGAACCGCTGGTCGGTGAGCCCGCCTACGATCTGGCGCGGCTGGTGCGCGACCGGGTGGATGATCTGGTGGCGGCCTCGTCGGGGGCGTCCTCGGCCCGTCGCCGGGTCAACAGACTGGCCGATTCGCTGGATCTGGACCGGGAACGGGTGCGGGGGTGGACGCTGTTCCGGGCGGTGGAGTCGGGGGTGCGCACGCTGCGGGCGGGGCGGCGGCAGAGCGGGGAGCTGCTGCTGGAGTTCGCGGGCTGGCTGTAGGGCCCCGCCCCTAAGGGATTTCCGCGCCGGACGCGCTGAGGGTTCCGTGCCGGACGGGTCGGTCTTCCCCGTGGTACGGGCCCGGTATCCGAGCCCGTACCACGGTGGAGCCACGGTCAGGCCGTCAGGCGGGAGATCGCCTCCGCGACTGTCAGTTCCTCGCGCTCGCCCGTACGGCGGTCCTTCAGTTCCACGACGCCCTCGGCCGAGCGGCGGCCCGCCACCAGGATCTTGGGGACACCGATCAGTTCGGCGTCGGTGAACTTCACGCCCGGGGAGACCCCGGGGCGCTCGTCCACCAGCACCCGCAGACCCGCCGCCGACAACTGCTCGGAGACGTCCAGCGCCAGTTCCGTCTGGAGCGCCTTGCCCGCCGCGACGACATGGACGTCCGCCGGGGCGATCTCCCGGGGCCAGCACAGCCCCTGCTCGTCGGCGCTCTGCTCGGCGAGGGCCGCCACCGCGCGCGAGACGCCGATGCCGTACGAGCCCATGGTCACGCGGACCGGCTTGCCCTGCTGGCCCAGCACATCGAGCTGGAAGGTGTCGGCGTACTTGCGGCCGAGCTGGAAGATATGACCGATCTCGATCGCGCGGTCGAGCTTGAGGCCGGTGCCGCAGGCGGGGCAGGGGTCGCCCTCCTCGACCACGACGACGTCCAGGTAGTCGTCGACCTCGAAGTCGCGCCCGCAGACCACATTGCGGGCGTGGGTGCCGGGCTTGTTGGCGCCGGTGATCCAGGCGGTGCCGAGCGCGATGCGCGGGTCGGCGATGTAACGGATCTTGAGGCCCTGCGGGCCGACATAGCCGCGTACGAGCTCGGGGCGGTCCTCGAAGTCCTCGGCCGTCACCAGCTCCACCACCGCGGGCGCGAGGTGCTCGCCGAGCTTGCCGAGGTCCACCTCGCGGTCGCCGGGGACGCCGACCGCGGTGATCTCGCCGTCGATCTTGACGAGGAGGTTCTTCAGGGTCGCCGAGGCGGGCACGCCGAGGTGCGCGGCGAGCGTCTCGATGGTCGGGGTGTCGGGGGTGTCCAGCTCCTCGACCGGGCCGGGCTCGACCGCCGCGGGCACGGTCGCGGCGAAGGTGACGGCCTCCGTGTTGGCCGCGTAGTCGCAGGCGGGACAGTCCACGAAGGTGTCCTCGCCAGCCGCGGCGGGCGCCAGGAACTCCTCGGAGGCGGAGCCGCCCATCGCGCCGGAGACCGCGGACACGATCCGGAAGTCGAGGCCGAGCCTGGCGAAGATCTTCTGGTACGCGGCGCGGTGCAGCGCGTACGACTCGACGAGGCCCTCGTCCGTGGTGTCGAAGGAGTACGAGTCCTTCATCTGGAACTCGCGCCCGCGCAGCACACCGGAGCGGGGCCTCGCCTCGTCGCGGTACTTCGTCTGGATCTGGTAGAGCATCACCGGCAGGTCCTTGTAGGACGTGCACTGGTCCTTGACGACCTGGGTGAAGATCTCCTCGTGCGTGGGGCCCAGCAGATAGTCGGCGCCCTTGCGGTCCTTGAGACGGAACAGCAGGTCGCCGTACTCCTCCCACCGGCCGCTCGCCTCGTACGGCTCCCTGGGCAGCAGCGCGGGCAGCAGCACCTCCTGCGCGCCGATCGCGTCCATCTCCTCGCGGACGACGCGCGAGATGTTGTCGAGGACCTTCTTGCCCAGCGGCAGCCAGCTCCAGATGCCGGCGGACGTACGGCGGACATACCCCGCGCGGACGAGCAGCTTGTGGCTGAGCGTCTCGGCGTCCGCCGGGTCGTCGCGCAATGTCTTGACCATCAAACGGGACATGCGCTGGACCTGGGACATGGGGAGTACTCCTGCGTTCTCTCGGGTGATGCCAGGAGGTTAGCCGGGGCACGCCCGCGGGCGGAAATCAGTTCTCCGCGCCCGCCCTGCGCAGCGGGAGCGGGGCGCCCATCACGGCGTACGGCTTGGGGGCGCTGGGGAAGTGGACCTGGCGGGCCAGGTCCCGGTAGCCGAGCGCGCGGTAGAGGCGGCGGGCCGGGCTCTCGATGTCGATCGCGGACAGGATCGACTTGGGTTCGCTCGCGCTGTCGGTGATCGTGGTGATCAGCGCCCGGCCGATGCCCCGGGCCTGGAACTCCGGGTGGACATGCAGCTCGGTGATCACGAAGGAGTCGACGAGCCAGTCCTCGGAGCCGGTGGTGCGCAGATACGGCTCGACCACGGTGGACCACCAGTGGGCGCGGTCGTTCGGCAGGCCGTATACGAAGCCGACGAGCCGGTCGGCGGCGGTGGTCGCGCCGAGGGCGCGGGCGCCGCGCAGCAGCAGATGCCGGAGCACGATATGGCGGCGTACCTCGATCTCGTCGTCGCTGAGCCCGAAGGCGAGAGCCTGTACGGCGAGCGCCTCGTCGACGCGCGCGGCGAGATCGACCGGCCCTACCTGTACGTCGGGGGTGCGGGGGCTGCCCCCGGGAATGCTCAGCATGGGCCGAACCCTACTTTCAGAACAGCACGCTCATGAAGGCGCCCACTTCACGGAAACCCACCCGGCGGTACGCGGCTCTGGCAGGGGTGTTGTAGTCGTTCACGTACAGGCTCACGACGGGCGCGACATCGGCCAGCGCGTACCGTACGACCGCCGCCATGCCCGCCTCGGACAGGCCCCGGCCGCGGAATTCGGGGTCGACCCAGACGCCCTGGATCTGGCAGGCCCGGGTGGTGGCCGCGCCGATCTCGGCCTTGAAGATGACCCTGCCGTCCTCGATACGGGCGAACGACCGTCCCGCGCCGACGAGTTCGGCGACGCGCGCCTGGTAGAGCAGTCCGCCGTCACCGGCGAGCGGCGAGACACCGACCTCCTCGGTGAACATCGCCACGCAGGCGGGCATGATCACGTCGAGCTCGGCCTTGCGGATACGGCGGACGAACGGGTCGGGCGCGACCGCGGCGGGGACCTGCTCGGTGACCATCAGCGGCTGGTGGGCGCGGATCTCACGGGCCGGGCCCCAGCTCGGCTCCAGCAGCCGCCACAGCTGGGTGGTGGGCTCGGCGGGGCCGACGATCGAGGAGCAGCGGCGGCCGGTTCTGCGGGCCCGGTCGGCGAAGCCGCACACGGCCTCGGGGGTGGCGCAGATGGGTACGAGATTGGCGCCGGAGTAGCAGAGGGAGCGCAGCCGCCCGTCGGCGTACCAGCCCCACATCTCGCCACCGAGGCGCCAGGGGTCGAGCCCCGCGACCTGTACGCGGGACGTCACGAAGGCGTTTTCGACGGGCTCGCTCTCCAGGATGGCGAGCGCGGCGTCGAGTTCGCTGGGTTCGAGGACCCGGGTGGTGGTCTGCGTCAACACGAGGGGGCCTCACCATACGTCTGCCGATCTCCGCACTGTACCCGGCCCCTTCGCGGTATGCCGCTCATCGGAGCGGGGTCCGGTATCGCCGCAGGTCAGAGCGCGACGGGTCCCGCAGCCGATGCCCGGGGGGCGGTGGCTGCGGGACCCGTCGCGAACGTATGTCCATGGCCGGACAGAGCGTGGAGTCGCGGTCAGCGGACGGAGACCTCGGGCTCGCCCGAGGCGACGCCGTCCTTCTCCATCTGCTCCGCGATCTTCATGGCCTCGTCGATGAGGGTCTCCACGATCTTCGATTCCGGGACGGTCTTGATGACCTCGCCCTTGACGAAGATCTGGCCCTTGCCGTTGCCGGACGCGACACCGAGGTCGGCCTCACGGGCCTCGCCGGGACCGTTCACGACACAGCCCATGACGGCCACGCGCAGCGGGACCTCCATGCCGTCCAGACCGGCCGTCACCTCGTCGGCCAGCTTGTAGACATCGACCTGGGCGCGGCCGCAGGAGGGGCAGGAGACGATCTCCAGCCGCCTCTGCCGCAGATTCAGCGACTCCAGGATCTGGATGCCGACCTTGACCTCCTCCGCCGGCGGGGCGGAGAGCGAGACGCGGATCGTGTCGCCGATGCCTTCGCTGAGGAGGGCGCCGAAGGCCACCGCGGACTTGATGGTGCCCTGGAAGGCGGGGCCCGCCTCGGTGACGCCGAGGTGCAGCGGGTAGTCGCACTGCGCCGCCAGCTGCCGGTACGCGTTGACCATGATCACCGGGTCGTTGTGCTTCACCGAGATCTTGATGTCACGGAAGCCGTGCTCCTCGAACAGCGACGCTTCCCAGAGCGCCGACTCGACAAGCGCCTCAGGATCGCCGCGAACACGTACTTCGGCTGGAAATGGATATCCGCGATCACCGGGATCTGCGACTTCCGCGCGATCGTCGCCAGCGCGTCCGCGTCGTCCTGGGTCGGGCACGCGACCCGTACGATCTGGCAGCCGGACGCCGTCAGCTCCGCGATCTGCTGCAACGTCGCGCCGATGTCCGACGTACGCGTCGTCGTCATCGACTGCACCGAGACGGGTGCGTCCCCGCCGACCGCCACCGACCCCACCTGGATCTGACGGCTGACCCGTCGGTCGGCGAGCTTCGTCGGAACGGACGGCATTCCGAGAGAAATTGCAGTCATCTGCTGTGCAACCCCAAGGTGTGGATCGAGGTCCCGAGATCGGCGGGCTCCAGCCCCCGAGATTACGCCACCCCGTGCGCACCGAGCACATCCACGCGAAAACTCCACCCAAAGGTAAGCGGCCGGACACAAATGGTGTCCGGCCGCTGTGAAACGGTTCCGATCAGCTGATCTTGACGGGGTTGAAGACGTCCGCGACCAGGACGAGCAGGGTGAAGCAGATGAAGATCCCCGCCACGACATAGGCGACGGGCATCAGCTTCGCCACATCGAACGGGCCCGGGTCGGGCCGCTTGAACAGCCGTGCGAGCCTGCGCCGCAGGGATTCCCAGAGCGCGCCCGCGATATGCCCGCCGTCGAGGGGCAGCAGCGGCAGCATGTTGAAGAGGAAGAGCGAGAGATTGAAGCCCGCGAGCAGGAACAGCATCATCGCGATCTGGTTCTGCGCCGGGATGTCCAGCGTCATCACCTCGCCGCCGATGCGCGCCGCGCCGACCACGCCGACCGGTGAGTCGTCCTTGCGGGGGCCGTCGCCGAAGGCCGCGCTCCAGAGGTCGGGGATCTTGGAGGGCAGGGCGAGGATCGACTCGACGCCGTCCCCGATCATGGTGCCCATCCGGTCCACGGACTGGGGGAAGGAGAGCGGGACGATCTCGGTGGAGGCGGCGAAGCCGAGATAGCCGGCCGGTACGTACTTGTCCGGGACCACCTCTCCGTTGGAGTCCTTCTCGGCCACCATGTTCTTGCGGAGCGTGGCATGCAGGACCTGCTCGGTGCCGTCGCGCTCGACGGTGATGGCGGCGGGGCCGATCGTCTTACGGATGAGGTTGGAGAGCGTCGACCAGTCCTCGACGCGCTGCCCGTTGAAGGCGACGATCTTGTCGCCCTTCTGGAGACCGGCCGCGCGCGCGGGCGAGACGGGGTCCTTCTTCTCGCAGGTGTCGCGCTTCTCGCTCTGCGAGATCACACACTGCTGGACGCCGGCGACCTCGGTGGTCTGGGTCTGGAAGCCGAAGCTCATCGCCACGCCGATGAAGATCACGGCGGCCAGGACCAGGTTCATGAACGGACCCGCGAACATCACGATCACGCGCTTCCACGGCTTGCGCGTGTAGAAGAGGCGCTTCTCGTCGCCCGGCTCCAGCTCCTCGAAGGCCGCGGAGCGCGCGTCCTCTATCATCCCGCGCCACGGCGAGGTGGAGCGTGCCTCGATCCTGCCGTCGGGGCCCGGCGGGAACATTCCGATCATCCGGATATAGCCGCCCATCGGGATCGCCTTGATCCCGTACTCCGTATCGCCCCTCTTGCGCGACCAGATGGTCGGCCCGAAACCGACCATGTACTGGGGCACGCGGATGCCGAAGAGTTTGGCCGTGGAGAGATGGCCCAGTTCGTGCCAGGCGATGGAGAAGAGCAGCCCCACGACAAAGACGAGAATGCCGAGGACCGTCAACAGGATCGTCATGCGCGAGCCTCCGCTGGCTGTTCTTCACTGAATTTCGCTGCCGCTTCACGGGCCCGGGCGCGGGCCCAGGTCTCCGCTTCGAGGACGTCCGCCACCGTGAGCGAGGTTCCCGTACGGGGGGTGCCGTGCTCCGCGACGACCTCTGTGACCGTATCCATGATTCCGTTGAACGGCAGCCGTCCCGCCAGAAACGCGTCCACGCACTCCTCGTTCGCGGCATTGAACACCGCGGGGGCCGTGCCGCCCAGGGCCCCTACCTGCCGGGCGAGCCCCACCGAGGGGAACGCCTCGGTGTCGAGCGGGAAGAACTGCCAGGTCGAGGCCGTGGTCCAGTCGAAGGCGGGCGCGGCGTCCGGCACCCGCTGGGGCCAGCCGAGACCGACGGCGATCGGCCCACGCATGTCGGGCGGGGTCGCCTGGGCCAGGGTCGAACCGTCGCTGAATTCCACCATCGAGTGGACATACGACTGGGGGTGGACGACGACCTCAATGCGATCGAAGGGAATGTCGTACAGCAGATGTGCCTCGATCACTTCGAGGCCCTTGTTGACGAGGGTCGCCGAGTTGACCGTGATCACCGGGCCCATGGCCCAGGTGGGGTGCGCGAGAGCGTCCTTGGGGGTGACATGCGCCAGCTCGGCCTTCGTACGGCCCCGGAAAGGCCCGCCGGAGGCAGTCACCACCAGCTTGCGCACCTCGGCGCGGGTGCCGGCGGCCAGCGCCTGGAAGAGGGCGGCGTGCTCGGAGTCGACGGGGATGATCTGGCCGGGCCTGGCCACGGCCTTCACGAGGGGTCCGCCGACGATCAGCGATTCCTTGTTGGCGAGCGCGAGCGTACGGCCCGCCGTGAGGGCGGCGAGGGTGGGCGCGAGTCCGATGGAGCCGGTGATGCCGTTGAGCACGGTGTGACAGTCGGACGCCGCCAGCTCGGTGGCGGCGTCGGGCCCCGCGAGGATCTCGGGGAGCGGTTCAGCCGTCCCGTACCGCTCGGCGAGCGCCTCCCGGAGCGCGGGAACGGCCTCCTCGCGCGCGACCGCGACGGTACGGACCCGCAGTCGCCGCGCCTGCTCGGCGAGCAGTTCAACGCGACCGCCGGCGGCGGAGAGCGCGGTGACACGGAAGCGGTCGGGGTTGCGCAGGACCAGGTCGATGGCCTGCGTGCCAATGGATCCGGTGGAGCCGAGGACGACGATGTCCCGGCGGCCTTCGGTCGGATCGAAGGCGATATGCGGATCGGCGAGAGGGGCTGGGCAGTCGCTCATGCCCCCATTCTCACCTCATCCCCGTGCCAGGAGGACAGCGCGCCCCCGCAGGTGTCCCCGTGCGCCGGTCCTTACGGCTTTTTCGCGGCTTCCCCCGCCACCGACCGGAACTTCTGCCACTGCGCCTGGATGATCTCGTCGGGCACTCCCCCGACATCCTTCGTGCCGGTGATCTCGGCGCGGAAGGAGAGCGTGGTGGAGCCGGACCGTACGACGGTCAGATACTCGTACAGCTTCAGCGTGCTTTTCACGTCAAGGAGGGTGAAGCGGTACGCCCTCGCCTCGTCCCCCTCGTCCGGCGCTTTGGCGGGCTCCACCTTCAGATACCTCGCCCGCGCGAGCGCCCGGTCCTCGGTGAACCCGCCCGCGCACTCCCGCCCGGCGGTGGCGAGGGCTTTCATGACGCCGGTCGCGTCCGGTGCGGTGTACGAACGCAGCTGTACGGAGACGGTGAGGCCGAGCAGCTCGTCGGGGATGTCGGCCTTGCGCTGGACCTCGGCGACGGGGTCGAACGCGGTGGCGCCCTTGGCGAGGCTGACGAGCGGCTGGCAGACGGCGGGCTCGGCGGTGTAGTCGTCGCCCAGGGGCGCGCCGAGGGCGTACTCGGAGGTGGTGTACGCGCCGATCTTCTCGCCGTCGGTGAGGGACGCGGCGGTGAGCCGGTCCTCAGTGAGCGGGGCGGGCCCGGTGGCGGAGGCGGAGTGCCCGTCGGCCGGCTTCCCGCTCGTCTTCCCGCCCTTGCCGTCGTCGGCGCTCTGCCCGTCACCACCGCACGCGGCGACCCCGACCAGTATGAGCCCGGCGGCCACCGCCCCAAGATCCAGCCGTGCCCGCCGCTTTCCCGCCTCGAACATCCTTGCCCCCGTTGTCGGTCGTTGGCGCCGAGTTGACGGCGCGACTCCCGATTGTGGGCCATGGGGGCGTGGGTGGGGCGGGCGAGCCCCGGACCGGGGCTCGGATGCGCGCGCTCGGAAGTGCGCGCTCAGAAGTGCGTCGTGATGCCGAACTTCTCGCGGAGCCTGGCCATGTCGTGGCGGTCCCGGTCGGCCGGTTCGTATCCCTGGTGGAAGAGGACCTGTTGCCCGGCCGAAATACACCGGACCGTCGTATCCCCGATGGTGCCCGTCGTGAAGCACTCCGCCGGGTACGCGTAGGGCCGCTCCGGGTCCAGTGACGACTGGAGCGCCGAGCCGTCCGGGGAGAAGGAGAGGGGGTGGAGATCGATCTCCGCGCCCGTCGGGCGGGCGAGAACGAAACGGACCGGGCGCCAGTCCAGAGTCTCGGCGAAGCCCGCGCCGGACAGCGCCTCGATGACACGGGGCTCCTGGTCGGCGCGGTGCAGGAGGTCCAGATCGCGATGGGGGCGTGTCTGGGCGCCGAGCAGGGCGTCGATGCCCCAGCCCCCGGCGATCCAGACGTCCGCGCCGGCCTTCCGCAGCAGGGTCAGCACGGACAGTACGTCGTCGGCGGTCATCACGCGGCGGCACGATACGGCGTCAACTCCGGTCGCCGCCAGTCGATTTCGCGGCCATGGAGCGCACCGGCCCAGAGGAGCGAGTTGGGCCGGGCGCATTGACACACCTCACCCGCGGCCCGATTCTGAGAGCGCTCTCAACCCCACACAGCAGGAGGTAGAGCGTGCTTGGTACCAGAAAGTTGCTCGCGGCACTGGCCGCCGCGGTGATCTTCGCCACGGGGTTCACGGCCGCCGGCCCCGCGGCCCCCGCCGAGGCCGCGGTTCCCACGACCATTCCGCTCACCCTCACGAACAGCTCGGGCCGCGCGGACCCGGTCTACATCTACAATCTCGGCACCCTGCTCACGACGGGCCAGCAGGGCTGGGCCGACGCGAACGGTACGTTCCACGCCTGGCCCGCCGGCGGCAATCCCCCCACCCCGGCGCCCGACGCGTCGATCGCCGGACCCGCCAACGGGCAGTCCGTGACGATCCGGATGCCGAAGTTCTCCGGCAGGGTCTACTTCTCGTACGGCCAGAAGCTCGACTTCAGGCTGACGACCGGCGGGCTGGTGCAGCCCGCGGTGCAGAACCCGTCCGACCCGAACCGGAACATCCTGTTCAACTGGACCGAATACACACTCAATGACGCCGGGCTGTGGATCAACAGCACACAGGTCGATATGTTCTCGGCGCCGTACGCCGTCGGCGTCAAGGCCCCCAATGGCACCACCAAGACCACCGGCCATCTCAAGGCGGGCGGCTACAACGGTTTCTTCGACTCCCTCAGGAGCCAGCCGGGCGGCTGGGCCAATCTGATCCAGACCCGGTCCGACGGCACGGTCCTGCGCGCCCTCTCGCCCGGTCATGGCATCGGGGCCGGCGTCCTGCCCGCCTCCGTGATGGACGACTACATCAACCGGGTGTGGAGCAGATACACCACATCCACACTGACGGTGACACCGTTCACGGACCAGCCGAACACCAAGTACTTCGGCCGGGTATCGGGCAACACCATGAACTTCACCAACAGCGCGGGGGCGGTCGTCACCTCGTTCCAGAAGCCCGACGCCGACTCGATCTTCGGCTGCTACAAGCTGCTGGACGCCCCAAACGACCTCGTACGCGGCCCGATCTCGCGCACGCTCTGCGCGGGGTTCAACCGCTCCACGCTTCTGGCCAACCCCAACCAGCCGGACACGAGTCCGGCGAGCTTCTACCAGGACGGGGTGACCAACCACTACGCCAAGAAGATCCACGAGCGGATGGCCGACGGCAAGGCGTACGCCTTCGCCTTCGACGATGTCGGCAACTACGAGTCACTGGTCCACGACGGCGACCCGCAGCAGGCGTACATCACGCTCGATCCGTTCAACTGACACCGCCGGCCGCGCGCACATGACCGTCCCATGACCGGTCGGTTGAAGCCGGTCATGGGACGGGGCGATGGGTGGGCCGAACGGCCTCACGGGAACAGCAGGATCCCCACCAGGATGAGCACGATGATCGCGATGACGACGGCCATGACCTTCCAGGCCGTGCTGTGGACCGGGGGCGGCCCCTTCGGCCCGCCTCCGCGCGGCCTGTCTTCCGGGAGCTGTGGGTTCTCCGGCCGGCCATGTGCGTAGAAGTCGGCGTCGCTGGCCATGGCAACCCCCTCACAGAGATCGACAAGCCCCGTCCGGTCGGGCGTGAGCCTCGGTAGGTTCCCTACCATTCATCTACATTTTACCCGCAAATCGGGCAAAAACAGAGAAAAGTTTTCGTCGCTGTTCGGCAGGGCACGCGTGGGCCCACACGGAACGGCCGGGTCGCGTCCGTACGCGGACACGACCCGGCCGGGACCCGTCACCTCGGCGGCTCAGTGGATCGGGCGGTGCACGTTCTCCCGCTGGGACGGCCCCGGAGTCGCGTCCGCGATCCAGGGGCCCTCGCCGCTCGGGTCGACGATGCCGGCCTCCAGCCAGGTGTACGTACCGGCCAGGACGCCGTTCACGACCTTGCGGTCCAGATCGTCCGTGTTGGACCAGAGCCGTGTGAACAGCTCCTCGACCCTGATTCGGGCCTGCCGGCAGAAGACGTCCGCCAGCTGGTACGCCTCGCGGCCGTGGTCGCCGCTCGCCCGCATCAGCTCGGCCCGTACGCAGGCCGCGCTCATCGCGAACAGCTCGGCGCCGATGTCCACGATCCGGCCGAGGAAGCCCTGCTTGGTCTCCATCCGGCCCTGCCAGCGCGACATGGCGTAGAAGGTGGAGCGGGCGAGTTTGCGCGCGCTGCGCTCGACATAGCGCAGATGCGTCGACAGGTCCGGGTGGCCCGCCGGGTGGAACTCCGCGTACGAGCCGGGCAGCTGGCCCGGTCCCGCGACCAGCTTCGGCAGCCAGCGGGCGTAGAACCGGCCCGCCTGCGCACCGGCCCGCGCCTTGTCCGAGAGCGACTTGTCGGGATCGATGATGTCGCCCGCGACCGCCAGATGGGCGTCGACCGCCTCGCGCGCGATCAGCAGATGCATGATCTCCGTGGAGCCCTCGAAGATCCGGTTGATGCGCAGATCGCGGAGCATCTGCTCGGCCGGTACGGCACGTTCGCCGCGCGCGGCCAGGGAGTCTGCGGTCTCGAAGCCGCGGCCGCCGCGGATCTGGACCAGTTCGTCGGCCATCAGACAGCTCATCTCGGAGCCGTACAGCTTGGCCAGGGCCGCTTCGATCCTGATGTCGTTGCGGTCCTCGTCCGCCATCTGGGAGGCCAGGTCCACGACCGCCTCCAGCGCGAACGTGGTGGCGGCGATGAACGAGATCTTCGCGCCCACGGCCTCATGGCGGCCGACCGGCTTGCCCCACTGCTCACGGGCGGCCGACCATTCGCGCGCGATTTTGAGACACCACTTGCCCGCGCCCACGCACATCGCGGGCAGCGAGAGCCGGCCGGTGTTGAGGGTGGTGAGGGCGATCTTCAGACCCGCGCCCTCGGGGCCGATGCGGTTCGCGGCGGGGACCCTGACCTGGTGGAAGCGGGTCACGCCGTTCTCCAGACCGCGCAGGCCCATGAAGGCGTTGCGGTTCTCGACCGTGATGCCCGGGGAGCCGGCCTCGACGACGAACGCCGTGATGCCGCCCTTCCTGCCCTCCGTCTTCGGTACGCGCGCCATCACGACGAGCAGATCGGCGACGACTCCGTTGGTCGTCCACAGCTTCACGCCGTCGAGGACGTACGAGTCGCCGTCGGGCACGGCGGTCGTGGCGAGCCGGGCGGGGTCGGAGCCCACGTCCGGCTCGGTGAGGAGGAAGGCCGAGATGTCGGTCCGGGCCAGGCGCGGCAGGAAGGTGTCCTTCTGCTCCTGCGTGCCGAAAATCTTCAGCGGCTGCGGTACTCCGATCGACTGATGAGCGGAGAGCAGCGCGCCGATCGCCGGACTGGCGGAGCCGACCAGGGCCAGGGCCTTGTTGTAGTACATCTGGGTGAGACCGAGCCCGCCGTATTTGGTCTCGATCTTCATGCCGAGCGCGCCCAGCTCCTTGAGGCCGTTGATCACCTCGTCGGGGATCCGGGCCTCGCGCTCGATCCGCGCGCCGTCGATCCTCGTCTCGCTGAACTCGCGGAGCTTCGTCAGGAACTGCTCGCCGCGCTTGACGTCCTCGGACGCGGGCATCGGGTGCGGATGGATGAGATCGAGACGGAAGCGGCCGAGGAACATCTCCTTGGCGAAGCTCGGCTTGCGCCAGCCCTGTTCCCGGGCCGCCTCGGCGACCTGGCGCGCTTCCCGCTCGGAGACCTTGGGTTTGCCCTGGGGTTCCTGCGGTGCGGATGCTGCTGAGGGTGCGGATGGGGCGGACATGAGGAACTCACCTCGCCGCGGAGTCGGGTCCAGTGACGGATCAACCGGCCTGGTACTACTCGTCCGTATCTACCCGATTCCCGCGGCCCGCACCAGTCGTGGCGCGGGCCGCGGGTGCCTCCTCCGCGCTATGTGTCGGACAGCCCTAGAGGGCGAGGCCCGTGAGCACCATGACGCGCTCGTAGGTGTAGTCGTCCATCGCGAACCGCACGCCCTCGCGGCCGACGCCGGACTGCTTGGCACCGCCGTACGGCATCTGGTCGGCGCGGTACGAGGGGACGTCGCCGATGATCACGCCACCGACCTCCAGGCCGCGGTGGGCGCGGAAGGCGGCCTGCAGGTCATGGGTGAACACCCCTGCCTGGAGACCGTACTTCGAGTCGTTGACCTTCTCGAACGCCTCGGTCTCGCTCTCGACCCGGCGCAGGGTGAGGACGGGCCCGAAGACCTCCTCGCAGGAGATCGTGACGTCCGCGGGGACCTCGGAGAGGACGGTCGGCGCGTACGCCGCTCCGTCCCGCTTGCCGCCCGTGAGCAGCTGGGCGCCGGCCCGTACCGCCTCGTCGACCCACGACTCGACGCGCTTGGCCGCGTCCTCGCTGACGAGCGGTCCCACATCGGTGGCGTCGTCGCCGGGGTCGCCGGTGACCTGGGCCTCGACCGCGGCGATGACCTTGGGCACGAGCCGTTCGTACACCGAGGCGTCCGCGATCACGCGCTGGACGGAGATACAGGACTGGCCGCCCTGGTAGTTCGAGAAGGTGGCGATCCGGGTCGCCGCCCAGTCCAGGTCCTGCTCGCTCGCGTAGTCGGCGAGGACGACGGCCGCGCCGTTGCCGCCGAGTTCGAGCGTGCAGTGCTTGCGCGGGACGGAGTCCATGATCGCGAAGCCGACCTTGTCCGAGCCGGTGAAGGAGATCACCGGCAGCCGCTCGTCCTGGACGAGGGCGGGCATCCGGTCGTTCGGCACGGGCAGGACGGACCAGGCGCCGGCCGGCAGGTCGGTCTCGGCCAGCAGCTCGCCGAGGAGGAGACCGGAGAGCGGGGTCGCCGGGGCGGGCTTGAGGATGATCGGGGCGCCGACCGCGATGGCCGGGGCGATCTTGTGGGCGCAGAGGTTGAGCGGGAAGTTGAACGGCGCGATACCGAGGACGACGCCACGGGGGAAGCGGCGGGTCAGGGCGAGGCGGCCGGCGCCGCCCGCGTCGGTGTCGAGACGCTGGGCGTCCCCGCCGTTGAAGCGGCGGGCCTCTTCGGCGGCGAAGCGGAAGACGGAGACGGCGCGGCCGACTTCGCCGCGGGCCCACTTGAGGGGCTTGCCGTTCTCGGCGGAGATCAGCCGGGCGATCTCCTCGGTGCGCTCGACGAGCCTGCGGGAGACATGGTCGAGGGCGGCGGCCCGTACGTGCGCGGGCGTCGCGGCGAACTCGTCCAGGACCGCGTGCGCGGCGGCCACGGCCTCCTCGACCTGGTCCTCGGTCGGCACGGCCACGGTGCCGACGAGCCGGCCGTCCCAGGGGGAGGTGACGTCGAAGGTGTCCTCGCCGGTGGCCTGGCGGCCGGCGAGCCAGAAAGCGTGGGTGGAAGTCATTGCGAGTCCGGGCCCTTCCGAAGAGATGGGGGTGTCTGGTTCCACGGTAGGGGTGCGGGCGATGGTGGTCGTTTGTCCGGGGTGGAGTGATGCGGTGAGAGGAGTGCTACGCATTGTCGTAAGACATCGGCGTAAGCGGTGGCGCTGCGGTGGGAATGGTCCGCTACTCCGTCGAGGGCACGGGCGACGCCGTCGTCTTCAGGGCCAGCCACAGCTCCATCCGTACGTCCGGGTCGTCCAGCGAGCGGCCGAGGATCTCCTCCACCCGGCGCATGCGGTAGCGCAGCGTATGGCGGTGGACCCCGAGGTCGGCCGCCGCCGCGTCCCACTGGCCGTGGCGGGAGAGCCAGGCCCGCAGCGAGGCCACCAGATCCCCGCGGCCCTTCGCGTCGTGCTCGTACAGGGCGCGCAGCATGCCGTCCGCGAAGGCGCGTACCGCGTCGTCCGCGAGCAGCGGGAGGATCGAACCCGCCGCCAGCTCCTCGTGCTCGACCAGCGCGCGGCCGCGCCGGCGCGCCACCGAGAGGGCCTGTTCGGCCTGTTTGTACGCGCCCGCCGCCGCGATCGGGCCCGTCGGCGCGGAGAGCCCGATGACGACCCCGGCCTCTTCGGCCTCGCGTCGCGCGTATCCCTCGCAGGCCGTGACCACCGCCCCGCCGTCCACCGCGAGCACCATGAGCCGTTCCTCGCCGTCCGGGACGGCGAGCACCGCCTCGCCCGCCCGTGCCGCCGCGGCCTCCAGCGCCTCCGCGAGCAGCTGCAGCGGAAGGGCGGTCTCCGGGTCCGGTACGGGCTTGGCCGGCTTCGTGGGCTTCACCGATTCGGCCGATTCCGCGACCAGCAGCCGGAACGGGGCATCGAGCAGGCCCCCGTACAGATCACCGGCCACGGCCCGCGCGTGGTCGGGCTGGCCGGAGAGCAGCATCCGCAGTACGGCCGAGCCGAGCCGCTGCTCGGCGGCCTGAAGGGCGCGCGACCGTTCCGTCGTCAGTGTCAGCAGGGCGATCGCCGAGTGGACCGCGTACCGCTCCGCGGTGCCGAGCGCGGCTCCCGTGCCGACGGCGAGCGCGCCGCGCACCCGTCGGCCCGTGCCGAGGGACTGGAGCTCGACCCGGTCCTCGGCGCAGCCGGACGCCTCGTCCAGCGCGTCGCCCGAGGCCCCGACCACGGCGCTCGCGGGCGCGGGCCGCTCCCGCAGCCGTTCCACCTCGGCGGTCAGCCGGGCGGCCCGGCGCGCGGCCCACTCGGGCGCCGCGGCGACCACGGCGCCCGACGCGTCGTACAGCGCCGCCCAGCCGTCCACATGCGCGGCGAGCCGGGCCAGCAGCGCCGCGGGCCCCTCGGCGAGGGCGGCGCGGGTCAGCTCGCGTTGCGCCTCGAACCCGGCGGTGACCGCGCGGTACTGATCGGCCGCGAGCGCAGCCGACACTGCCTTGCTGATGGCGAGGAAGGGCGTACGCCGGGGGACGGCCAGGAGCGGCAGCCCCGCCTCCCGCGCGGCGTCGACGAGCGCCTCCGGGACGTCCTCGTAGTTCACGCCGACGGCGAAGCCGAGCCCGACGACCCCGGCGCCGACCAGCCTGCGTACATAGCGCCGCATGGCTTCCGGGTCGTCGGCGTCCAGCGTCGTCGCCGTGATGAGGAGCAGTTCACCGCCCTCCATGTACGGCACGGGGTCGGCCAGCTCGCTCGCGTGGACCCAGCGCACGGGCGTCTGGAGCCGGTCCTCCCCCGCACGCACGGTGAGGTTGAGCGCCGAGTGCTGGACGAGCGAGGCGAGGGTGGGCGGCATGGTGGAACCGTAGGGCTTTCGGCGGTGGAGGGGCAGGGCGGCGGCCGGATGACGCCACCTCGGACGATTACGCCGTCCCGTATGAACGGCGCCCCTCAATTCTGCCAGCTTGTACGAGCCGAGGGCCGGGGTGGCGTGGCCGGGCCGACGGTCGCCGGGGCCGGGTGATGCCGACGCCGCGGTCGGCTCCGCGGGATCAGCTCCGCAGATCCACCAGCAGGGGCGGCGCGTGGTCGCCCCCCACCGTCCGCAGCGACAGCACCGCGTGCCCTGCGGGCACCGAGTGCGCCAGCTCGGAGGCCGACCAGCGCTCGCGCTCGACCTTCCGTACGGTCACCGCGTCCGTCGTCACGGCCTTGCCGGTGACCAGCTTCCGGAACGCGTGAATGGCCCGGGTCAGCGGCTGGTCGGCGAAGACCGTGCGCTGGGTGACGTCCCGGGTCTCCACCCACTCCGTACCCCAGGCCTCCGCGAAGCGCTTGCCGTCCCAGGTGGTGATCCCGGAGAAGGCCATCCGGCAGCCGACGGCCCCGAGGAGCGCGGTGTGCAGCGCCTCCGGCACATCGTCGAGCGTGCGCAGGGTGAGCAGCGCGCCCGCGTTCACCGACCGCAGCCGCTGCACCCCGCGCAGGGTCTGGCCGGTGAGGGTGCGGGTCGCGTCGTCCAGAACGAGACAGGCGAAAAGCGAGCGGTCGGCGCGTACGGCGGCGTTCGCCGTGAACTGGGCGAGGACGAGCCGGGCCAGCATCCGCGAGGCCTCGGCGTGTCCGCGCTCGGGCAGGTCGATACGGACCCGGAGCGGATGCTCCAGGGTGCGCAGCGAGAACGGCCGGGTCCTGCCGCTGGTGTCGAAGAAGCCCGCGAACGCCGGGCGGTCGAGCAGCGCGATCCGGTCGGCGAGCGCGCCGCCCGCGTCCCCGGGGGCCCCGGACTGCCGTTCCCTCGTGTCGAGTTCACGCCGCATGGCGTGGTGGCCCTCGGCGTCGAGCGCCTCGCGCAGGGCGGCCAGCGCGGCGGGCGTGCCGTCGAGCAGCTCGCGCAGCTCCGGTACGGCGGGCAGCCGGCCGTGCGCGGCACGGAACGGGCCGAGCAGCTGCGCGAGCGCGGTGGTGGCCCGCCTGCTGTCGGTGTCCGTGAGATCGCCGACGAGGCCCTCGGCGAGTACGGCGGCGGCCTCGTCCGGGTCGTTCGTCCCCCCGTAGAGATCGAGGTCGTACACCGATTCCGGGTCGCCGAGCCGGACCACGACGTCGTAGGCGCTGTCGGGGCCGAGCTGGGTTCCGGCGGCGCAGACGGCGATGACGACGGCCTGTCCCGCGAGCGCCTGGAGGGAGAGCGACTCGACGACCGGCCGGACGAGGGCGTGTGTCTTGCCCGCGCCCGGCGGCCCCACGGCCAGCAGCGAGGTCCCCAGCAGGACCGGATCCAGCGCGAGGCCCGTCCCGCGCCGGGGATACGGATTGCGCTCCCCGTCATGGACCGTGCCGAGCCGGACCTGTCGTAGGAGCAGATCGTGGCGGGCCGCGCGGACGGGCAGGTCGCGCTTGCCGGACGGGTGGACGCAGGCCGCGGCGCCTTGGCCCCGCACGGCCTCGGCGAACGCCGTGAGCCGGGAGGGATCGGCCCGTACGGAGTGCCAGGCGCGCCGGATCCGGGCGTAGTCGACATCGTTCATCCGCCCCTCCCGCACCTCGGCGGCGAGCCGCGCGGCGGTCTCGCCCTGGCCGGCGGCCCGGAGCTGGGGCCACTCGGCGAGATCGTCCTCGGGCTCGGGGGGCGGCGGCGCGGTCTCCTTCGGCGCGGCTCCGGGGACCCGGCCGAGGACGCGGCGGGCGAGTTCGGGCCAGCGGCCGAGCCGTCCGAAGAGGACCAGGAGTCCGCCGATGACCAGCGCGTAGTAGATGCCCTGAGCGATGGCACCTTCCTGCGTACCGATCCACCAGTGGTCCGGAGTAAGGAGAAAAAGCGGCCAGAGCCAGAAACTGCCCAGATAGCCGTTCGACAGCAGCGACCACAGCAGCAGGCCCGCGAGGAGCGAGATCAGTGCTCCGCTGATCAGCTGCCGCACCGGCGTGCGCTCCGGCTCCTCCGGGGGGCGCGGCCTGTGTCCGTACGCCCAGGTCCCGGGCGCGTCCGCGGCACGCGGCTCGCGGAGCCACTCCCGCAGGGTCGGGCCGGTGTCCGGCGCGTGGGCGGGCGCGGGCGGGGACGCGGAAAGGGGAGCAGCTTCGTAAGGCGCCGAGGGCGGCATGGGTGGCGGCCCTGCCGGGCGCGGCACGGGATGGGCGTGGGTGCCCCGTGAGTCGTGCGTGCCGTCGGTGTCCATCGGTACTCCTTCACGGGGAACCACCGGTTTCAGCCGGTGGGGAATACGGTCCCTCAACTCGTTGGCGCGGAGCGTCACCACTGCGCTACGTTCTGTATTGCGCCGTTGGGTGCCGGTCAGGGCTTGGCCGTCATGAGGCCGCCACGGCGGCCAAGTGAGAAGCCCCCTCCCTCGGAGGGGGAGGAGTCACGAACCCCTGCCCCCTGTGTGCAGTGGTGCTGTCCGCCCTGTGCACCCCGTCAATGTAGTGCCACGCCAATACATTTGACGGGGTGCACAGGTTCCGTGCGTCCGGGGGCGTTGCCCGCCCCTCCCCGCCCCGGACAGCGGGCCCCGCCCCGTCTCACTATGTCCGTCACGGACAACGACACGCCCCCGTTACTACCGAACGGCGCATGCCCGCACCCCTCCCGCACCCCTAGCCTGCGAAGAAAGCCGAAGAAAGACCCCGGAAACACCCCCAGGAGCCCCTCATGACCGCCATTCCGCAGGAGCGCCGCCTCGTCACCGCCGTCCCCGGTCCGAAGTCGCAGGAGCTGCAGGCCCGCCGTACCGCCGCGGTCGCCGGTGGCGTCGGGTCCGTGCTGCCCGTGTTCGCCGCCCGCGCCGGCGGCGGGATCCTTGAGGACGTGGACGGCAACCGGCTGATCGACTTCGGTTCCGGGATCGCCGTGACCTCGGTCGGTGCCAGCGCCGAGGCCGTCGTACGCCGCGCCTCCGCCCAGCTCGCGGACTTCACCCACACCTGTTTCATGGTCACGCCGTACGAGGGGTACGTCGAGGTCTGTGAGCGGCTCGCCGAGCTGACGCCGGGTGACCACGCGAAGAAGTCCGCGCTGTTCAACTCCGGCGCCGAGGCCGTCGAGAACGCCGTGAAGATCGCCCGCTCGTACACCAAGCGCCAGGCGGTGGTCGTGTTCGACCACGGCTATCACGGCCGTACGAACCTCACCATGGCGCTGACCTCGAAGAACATGCCGTACAAGAACGGCTTCGGGCCGTTCGCCCCGGAGATCTACCGGGTGCCGGTCGCCTATGGCTACCGCTGGCCGACCGGTCCCGAGAACTGCGGCCCCGAGGCGTCCGCCCAGGTCATCGACCAGATCAGCAAGCAGATCGGCGCCGACAACGTCGCCGCGATCATCATCGAGCCGTTGCTCGGCGAGGGCGGCTTCATCGAGCCGGCCAAGGGCTTCCTGCCCGCGCTCGCGAAGTTCGCCAAGGACAACGGGATCGTGTTCGTGGCGGACGAGATCCAGTCCGGCTTCTGCCGTACCGGCCAGTGGTTCGCGTGTGAGGACGAGGGCGTCGTCCCCGACCTGATCACCACCGCGAAGGGCATCGCGGGCGGTCTGCCGCTCGCCGCCGTCACCGGCCGCGCCGAGATCATGGACGCCGCGCACGCGGGCGGCCTCGGCGGTACGTACGGCGGCAACCCGGTGGCCTGCGCCGCCGCGCTCGGTGCCATCGAGACGATGCGGGAGCTGGACCTCGTCGCGAAGGCCCGCCGTATCGAGACGGTCATGAAGGGCCGGCTCTCCGCGCTGCGCGAGAAGTACGACCTCATCGGTGACGTCCGCGGCCGGGGCGCGATGATCGCGATCGAGCTGGTGAAGGACCGGGAGACCAAGGAGCCGGCCCCGGAGGCGACCGCCGCGCTCGCCAAGGCGTGCCACGCGGCGGGGCTACTGGTCCTGACCTGTGGCACTTACGGCAATGTGCTGCGCTTCCTGCCGCCGCTGGTGATCGGCGAGGACCTGCTGAACGAGGGCCTGGACATCATTGAGCAGGCGCTCGCCACCGTCTGAGCTGCCGGAACGGCGGACCGGGAGCGGAACGCCGGCCCCGGTCCGCCACACCTGTCAGGGCCTGTGAAGAACGTGTGCGAGGCCGATGGCGGGATGCGTTTCGGGCTGTCGGTGCCCGCGCGCCTCACGTACGGTTTCCGCAGATGAGAGAAACACCCCGCTCGCAGGGGACTGCGGGCGACACCAGGGCGGGGCATCCCCAGCGCCGCTTTGGTCGTGCCTTCGCGCACACCACTGGAGCCTCCGGCTCTGGAACACCTCACCGATCGGATGGCCGCCCGCCCCAAACCCCCCGGGGCGTGCGGCACACCGGTCCGTACGGCCGCCCTGGAACTACCCCCCCTGTTCCAGGGCGGCCGGCTTTTCTCTCCCCCGGCCCCCTGCGCTTCTGGATTCCCTTCGCGCTGTGCGCGGCCGTCTTCACGCTCGTGACCTGGCAGGTCTCCGCCGGCGGCCCGCTGCTCCCGGCAGATGAGCGGCTGAGTCACGCGCTCGCGGGCCAGGGGCCCAGACCATTGACGGAACTCCTCGCCGATCTCGGCAGCATGCTCGTCGCCGTGCCCGTGCTGGCCGTGGCGATCGGATACGCGCTGTGGCGCGGGCAGCGAGCGCGACCGCTGATGGCCGGGGTCGCGATGGCCGCCGTCCCTCTCCTGGTCGTACCCCTCAAGATCTGGATCGACCGGCCGGGCCCGCTCACCGACGCCACCGGGTACTACCCGTCCGGGCACACGGCGACGGCGATGGTCGCGTACGGCGGCGCCGCCCTGCTCCTCGCTCCCCACGCGCCACGGAAATGGGCGACGCCCGCCGCCGTCCTGCTCACCCTGGCGACGGGCATCGGTCTCATACTGCGTGGCTACCACTGGCCGCTGGACGTCCTCGGCAGCCTGGCCCTCTGCGGGATGCTGCTCCTGGCTCTGAAGCGGGCACTCCGCGCGGCCGGATCGCGCGATCTCAGCCGAAGTACGCGTCGAAGTTCCGGGAAAACTCCCACTGGTTGAAGCGGTCCCAGTTGATCGACCAGGTCATCAGTCCGCGCAGGGCGGGCCAGGTGCCATGGGTCTGGTACGAGCCGCAGTCGGTCTTCTTGGTCAGGCAGTTCAGCGCCTTGTTCACCTCTGCCGGCGGCGTGTGGCCGTTGCCCGCCTGGGTCGAGGCCGGCAGACCGATGGCCACCTGGTCGGGGCGGAGCGCCGGGAAGACCTTCGTGGCGTCACCGGCGACCGGGAAGCCGGTGAGCAGCATGTCGGTCATGGCGATATGGAAATCAGCGCCGCCCATCGAGTGGTACTGGTTGTCCAGGCCCATGATCGGGCCGGAGTTGTAGTCCTGGACGTGCAGCAGGGTGAGATCGTCGCGCAGCGCGTGGATCACCGGGAGATACGATCCGGCGCGCGGGTCCTGGCCGCCCCAGGGGCCGGATCCGTAGTACTGGTAGCCGAGCTGGACGAAGAAGGTCTCGGGGGCCATGGTGAGGACGAAGTCCGCGCCGTACTTGGCCTTGAGGGTCTTGATCGCGGAGATCAGATTGACGACGACCGGGGTCGTGGGGTTGCGGAAGTCGGTGTCACCGGTGTTCAGCGAGAGCGAGTGGCCCTCGAAGTCGATGTCCAGGCCGTTCAGACCGTACTCGTCGATGATCTTGGATACCGAGGAGACGAAGGTGTCGCGGGCGGCGGTGGTGGAGAGCTGGACCTGGCCGTTCGCGCCGCCGATGGAGATCAGGACCTTCTTGCCCGCGGCCTGCTTGGCCTTGATCGCCGCCTTGAACTCGGCGGCGGACTCGACGTTCGGGCATTCGGCGGCCGGGCAGAGGCTGAAGCGGATATCGCCGGAGGTGACCGAGGTGGGTTCACCGAAGGCGAGGTTGATGACGTCCCACGAGGCGGGCACATCGGCCATCCGCGTATAGCCGGAGCCGTTGGCGAAGCTGGAGTGCAGATAGCCGACCAGCGCGTGGGCGGGCAGGTCCGTGCCGCCTCCTCCGCCGCCGCCCGAGGCGGAGGTGGTCGCGGTGACGGCGGGCGAGAGCGTGGACGCGCCGGCGGCGTTGGTCGCGGCGACCTGGAAGCTGTACGCCGTGGCCGGGCTGAGTCCGGTGACGGTCGCCGAGGTGCCGCTGACATCCAGGGCTTTGGCGCCGCCCCGGTAGACGGTGTAGCCGGTGGCTCCCGTGACGGGCGCCCAGGAGAGCGCCACGGACGTCGAGGTGACGCTGTCCGCCTTCAGGCCGGTGGGGACGGCCGGGGGCTGTTCGGGGGCGCCGCCCGGACCGACGAGGGTGAGGTCGTCGGCGTAGTAGGCGGGCGTGCCGTACCACCCATGGGTGTAGATGGTCACGGAGGTGGTGCCCGGACCGGTGCGGAAGCTCGTGGTCAGCTTCTGCCAGTCGGGCGCGGACTGCGTCCAGGTCGAGACATCGGTGGTGCCGGTGCCGGAGGCGCCGAGATAGACGTAGCCGCCCCGGACCCAGGAGCTCAGTGTGTACGCGGAGTCCGGCCGGACCGTGACGGTCTGCGAGCACTTGGCGTTGTCGTTGCCCGCGGGGGTCCCCTTGAGCGCGCCGCTGCCGCCGTGCACGGGGGTGGTGACGACGGAGCCGCTGCCCGCCGTACAGCTCCAGCCGGTCAGGCCGGACTCGAAGCCGCCGTTACGGGCGATGTCCGCGTCGGCGGCCCGTGCCGTCTGGGCGGCGGCGACGAGTCCGCCGGCGGTGAGCACGGCGGCCGCGAGGGCGGCCACCAGTCTTGGGTACAGAGCAGGACGTCTGGTGCGTTCCACAACTGCCTCCGGGCATGGGGGAAATGAGGTGGCGGAGCGCGCACAGCATGGTCCAGACCAATTGGTTGGTCAAGACCTGTGACAGCGCCGCCCGGGAACCGCCCCACCCCCCTCAGGTCACCCGGCGCCGTCCTCCCCGCCGCCCCCCGCTCCTGTCTCCCGCCGCGAGGTTCGCCGCCGCCTCGTGCATCGCCAGTTCCAGCAGCGACGCGTCGGTGAGCGTGCCCGAGCCGTCCGGCGGGATCAGCCAGCGCATGCCGCCGCTCGCCCGCCCCGGGTACGGCACGACGATCCAGGTGCCGGAGCCCGCGCCGCGTACGCCCGTACCGAGCCAGCGCGCGACCGTGCCCGGCGGCACGAAGAACCCCATCCGGGAGTCGCCGAAGCCGGCGAGTACGGGCCCCGGCCGGTCGACGAGCCTGGTCAGCACGTCGAGGGTCGGATAGCCCAGCTCGCCGGGGAGGATCAGTACGTCCCAGCGCCGGCCGGCGGGCAGGAGCGCCACCCCGAGCGGGTTGCGCTCCCACTCCCACCGGCAGGCTTCGGGATCCGGTGCCACCGAAGTCAGCCACCACACCGCGTTGTTCGCCCCTGAGCCGGTCATCTCCCCGGCCTCCCCTCCGTGTTGCTGGACAATCTGTCCACAAGGGGGAGACACGAGGGGTGCCGGTCGATTACGCGAGTTCGGCCGGCGATCTTGTGGTGATGTGGATCACCGGGTCCCGGCGGCGCGGCTCAGCTGTCGAAACCGAGGCCCAGCCGGTCCATGGTCCGCAGCCACAGATTGCGCCGTCCGCCCCTGGCGTCCGCGCGGGCCAGCGACCATTTGGTGAGGCCGATCCCGGCCCAGGCGGCCGGTTCCGGCGGGAACGGCAGCGGCTTGCTCCTGACCATCTCCAGCGCGGTGCGCTCGGTCCGTTCGCCCGCCAGGAGATCGAGCATCACCTCCCCGCCGAAGCGGGTCGCCCCGACACCGAGCCCGGTGTACCCGGCCGCGTACGCGACCCGGCCGTCGTACGCCGTACCGAAGAAGGCCGAGAAGCGCGAACAGGTGTCGATGGCACCGCCCCAGGCATGGCTGAAGCGCACCCCCTCCAGCTGCGGGAAGCAGCGGAAGAAGTGGGTGGCGAGTTTGAGATAGGTCTCCGGACGGTGGTGGAGCGCGGTGTCGAGCCGGCCGCCGTACGGGTAGATCGCGTCGTAACCGCCCCACAGGATGCGGTGGTCGTCGGTGATCCGGAAGTAGTGGAACTGATTGGCGCTGTCGCCGAGCCCCTGACGGTTCTTCCAGCCGATCGCGGCGCGCTGCTCCTCGGTCAGCGGCTCGGTCATCAGCGCGTAGTCGTAGACCGGGACGGTGTACGGACGTACCCGTCGGACCAGCGAGGGGAACACATTCGTGCCGAGCGCGACCTTGCGCGCGAAGACCCGGCCGTACGGCGTACGCACGGCCATCCCGGAGCCGGCCGCGGATCTGGCACGCGCCAGCTCCAGCCCGCGGGTGTTCTCGTAGAGACGTACCCCGAGCTCCGCGCAGGCGCGCTTCAGGCCCCACGCGAGCTTGGCCGGGTGCAGCATGGCGACGCCGCGCCGGTTCCACAGCCCGCCCAGGAACGTCGGCGAGTCGACCTCGGCGCGCACCGCGTCCCGGTCGAGCGGCTCCAGACCGGTGTGGCCGAGGCGACTCGCCTCCTCGTACAGCTCATGGAGGTCGTCCAGTTGGTACGGCTCGGTGGCGATGTCGATCTCGCCGGTGCGCTCGAAGGAGCAGTCGATGGCGTAGCGGGCGACGGTCGCCTCGATGGCGTCGAGATTGCGCTCGCCCAGCTCCTCCAGCTTCCGCAGCTCACCCGGCCAGCGCGCGAGCCCGTTGCTGAAGCCGTGGGTGAGGGAGGCGGCGCAGAAGCCGCCGTTGCGGCCGGAGGCGGCCCAGCCCACCTCGCGGCCCTCGATCAGTACGACGTCCCGTTCCGGGTCGCGTTCCTTGGCGAGCAGCGCGGTCCACAGGCCGCTGTAGCCGCCGCCGATGACGAGCAGATCGCAGTGTTCGTCGCCGGTGAGGGCCGGCAGGGCACCCGGCCTGCCGGGGTCGTCCAGCCAGTACGGGACCGGCCGCGCGTCGGAGAGTGATGCGGCGGAGAGCGCCGCGCCGGCGGTACGCATGGCGCTTGGGGCCATGTCTTCCAACTCCTTCAGGGGGATGACGAGATCCGCTCAGGTGGTGGCGGCGGTCTTCTTCCGCCGGTTGCTGACCAGCTGGCCGCCGACCACCAGCAGTACGGCGACGATGAACATGGCCGTGCCGATGACATTGATCTGCACCGGCGTGCCGCGCTGCGCGGAGCCCCAGACGAACATGGGGAAGGTCACGGTCGAGCCGGCGTTGAAGTTGGTGATGATGAAGTCGTCGAAGGAGAGCGCGAAGGCGAGCAGCGCGCCCGCCGCGATCCCGGGCGCGGCGATCGGCAGCGTGACCCGTACGAAGGTCTGCACGGGCCCCGCGTAGAGGTCCCGCGCCGCCTCCTCCAGCCGTGGGTCCATCGACATGACGCGCGCCTTGACGGCGGTCACCACAAAACTGAGGCAGAACATGATGTGTGCGATCAGCACGGTCCAGAAGCCGAGCCGCGCGCCCAGGTTGAGGAAGAGCGTCAGCAGCGAGGCGGCCATCACGACCTCGGGCATCGCCATCGGCAGGAAGATCAGTGAGTTGATCGAGCCGCGCGCCCGGAAGCGGTAGCGGACCAGCGCGAACGCGATCATCGTGCCCAGGACGGTGGCACCGAGCGTCGCCCAGGCGGCGATCTGGAACGAGAGCGTCAGCGAACCGCAGAGATCGGCGACTCCGCAGGGATCCTTCCAGGCGTCCAGCGAGAAGCGCTGCCAGGAGTAGTTGAAGCGCCCGTTCGGCTTGTTGAAGGAGAAGACCATCACGACGAGGTTGGGCACGATCAGATAGCCGAGCGTCAGCACGCCCGCGATGACGACGATGTTGCGTCGGAGCCAGCGCATCAGACCAGGTCCTCCGTCCCTGCTCGGCGGATGTAGAAGGTGACCATCAGCAGGACGATCGCCATGAGGATGAACGAGAGCGCGGCGGCCGTCGGATAGTCCAGGACCCGCAGGAACTGCGTCTGGATGACGCTGCCCACCATCTTCGTGTCGGTGGAGCCGAGCAGTTCGGCGTTGACGTAGTCCCCGCTCGCCGGGATGAAGGTGAGCAGGGTGCCGGAGACGACTCCCGGCATGGAGAGCGGGAAGGTCACCTTCCGGAACGTGGTCAGCGGCCTGGCGTACAGATCGCCCGCGGCCTCGTGCAGCCGCCCGTCGATGCGCTCCAGCGAGGTGTAGAGGGGCAGGATCATGAAGGGCAGGAAGTTGTAGGTGAGCCCGCAGACCACCGCCATGGGCGTGGCGAGTACGCGGTTGCCCTCGGTCCAGCCGAGCCAGCTGGTCACGTCCAGCACATGGAGGGAGTCCAGGATGCCGACGACCGTGCCGCCGTCCGCGAGGATCGTCTTCCAGGCGAGCGTGCGGATCAGGAAGCTGGTGAAGAACGGCGCGATGACCAGGACCAGCAGCAGATTGCGCCAGCGTCCGGCCTTGAAGGCGATGAGATACGCGAGCGGATAGCCGAGCAGCAGACACAGGATCGTGGCGGTGCCCGCGTACAGCAGGGAGCGCACGAACTGCGGGTAGTACTCCTGGAGCGCGTCCCAGTAGGTCGCGAAGTGCCAGGTGACCTGGAAGCCCTTCTCCAGGGAGCCGGTCTGTACGGAGGTCGAGGCCTGGTAGACCATCGGCAGCGCGAAGAAGACCAGCAGCCAGAGGATGCCCGGGAGCAGCAGCCAGTACGGGACGAGCCGCTTGCGCGTGGACGCCTTGCGTACCGGCGGTTCCGGCGGGGTGGCGGGCGCGGCGGGAGGCGCCTCGGTGATCGTCACGAGACCTCCTCGTCCACCGTCTCGATGCCCGCGTCAATATCCTGGGCCGCGTCCAGCCCGAAGCTGTGCGCCGGGTTCCAGTGCAGGACCACCTCGGCGCCGGGGGCGAGCCGGCTGTCCCGCTCGATGTTCTGCGCGTACACCTCGAACTCCGGGCAGACCGGGCTGTCGATCACATACTGCGTGGAGACCCCGATGAAGCTGGAGTCGGCTATCCGTCCGGTGATCCGGTTGCGGCCGTCGGGGATGGTGCCCGCGTCGTCCGCGTGCGCCAGCGAGATCTTCTCGGGCCGGATGCCGACCAGCAGCCGGCCGCCGCTCGCGGTGGGGGCGGAGCAGCGTCCCGCGGGCAGCCGCAGTTTGGCGCCGCCCGCCGTGACCACCACCTCGTCGCCGTGGATCTCGGCGACCTCGGCCTCGATGAGGTTGGAGGTGCCGAGGAAGTTGGCGACGAAGGTGGTCTCCGGGTTCTCGTAGAGATCGGCGGGGCTGCCCAGCTGCTCGACCAGACCGCCGTTCATCACCGCGACCGTGTCGGCCATCGTCATGGCCTCCTCCTGGTCGTGGGTGACATGGATGAAGGTGATGCCGACCTCGGTCTGGATGCGCTTCAGCTCCAGCTGCATCTGCCGGCGCAGCTTGAGGTCGAGGGCGCCGAGCGGTTCGTCGAGCAGCAGCACCTGCGGATGGTTGATCAGTGCGCGGGCGACGGCGACGCGCTGCTGCTGGCCGCCGGAGAGCTGGTGCGGCTTGCGCTTGGCGAAGTCGCCGAGCTGGACGAGATCGAGCATCTCGCCGACCTGCCCGCGTACGGACTTGATGCCGCGGCGGCGCAGCCCGAAGGCGACGTTCTCGTAGATGTCGAGGTGCGGGAAGAGCGCGTAGCTCTGGAAGACGGTGTTGACCGGCCGCTTGTACGGGGGCAGGCCGGTGACGTCCTTGTCGCCCAGGAAGACCGTGCCGGTGGTCGGCTCCTCCAGGCCCGCGATCATCCGCAGGGTGGTGGTCTTGCCGCACCCCGACGCGCCGAGGAGAGCGAAGAAGGAGCCCTGCGGCACGGTGAGATCGAGCGGCTTGACGGCGTGGAAGGAGCCGTACGTCTTGCTGATCCCGGACAGGCGGACGTCGCCGCCGCCCCGGCTGGTGGATGCAGTCTCTGTCATGGGTAACGGTCCCGGGGATGAGAGAGGTGGACGGGCTGAGACCAGGCCGTCGCCGGCGAGGGAGGAGGGGCGGCGTCAGGCGCCGATGAGCTTGGCGAACTTCTGCTCGTACGCCGTCTCTTCCTCGGCGCTGAGGGAGCGGAAGGCGTGCGAGGCGGCGGCCATCGCCGCGTCCGGGAGGATCAGTGTGTTGTCGGCCATCGACTTGTCGATCTTCGTGAGTTCGGCGCGCACCCCGTCGACCGGGCAGACGTAGTTGATGTACGCGGCGAGCTGGGCGGCGACCGGCGGTTGGTAGTAGTGGTCGATGAGCTTCTCGGCGTTGGTCTTGTGCCGCGCCTTGGCCGGGACCAGCAGATTGTCGCTGGAGATGATGTAGCCGCTGCGGGGGATGGCGAACTTGATGTCCGGGTTGTCGTGCTGGAGCTGGACGATGTCGCCGGCCCAGGCGACGCAGGCCGCGATATCCCCCTTGTCGAGGTCCGCGGTGTAGTCGTTGCCGGTGAAGCGGCGGATCTGCTTCTTGTCGACGGCCTTCTGGATACGGGCGATGGCGGCGTCGAAGTCGTCGTCGGTGAAGCTGCCCGGGTCCTTGCCCAGATCGAGCAGGGTCATTCCGATGGAGTCGCGCATCTCGGAGAGGAAGGCGACCCGCCCCTTGAGCCGCGGGTCGTCGAGCAGCTGGGAGACGGAGTCGACCGTCCGTCCGCCGGTGGCCTTCGCGTTGTACGCGATGACGGTCGGGATTCCGGTCCAGGGGTAGCTGTGGGCGCGGCCCGGGTCCCAGTCGGGTGAGCGGAACTGGTCGGAGAGGTTCGCGAACGCGTGGGGCAGCCGCGAGGGGTCGAGCTTCTGCGCGTACCCGAGCCTGATCATGCGGGCGGCGAGCCAGTCGGTGACGCAGATGAGGTCACGGCCGGTGTCCTGGCCGGCCGCCAGCTGCGGCTGGATCTTGCCGAAGAACTCGACGTTGTCGTTGATGTCCGCCGTGTACTTGACGCTGATGCCGGTGCGCTTCGTGAACGCCTCCAGCGTCGGATAGTGCTTCTCGTCCTCGCTGACGTCCATGTACTCGGTCCAGTTGGAGAAGACGACCCGCTTCTCGTCGGCCGAGTGGTCGGTGGACGCGGGGCCGTCACCCTCCCGCTTGGCGGGCGGGATCCCGCAGCCGCTCAGACCGGCGAGCCCGCCGATCGTGAGCGCGCCGACCCCGGTCGCGCGCAGCATGGAACGGCGGGTGAGGGCGCCCCTGCCGCTGGTCAGGCTGCGCCGCATCGCGGCCAGCTGGGCCCCGGAGAGACGGTCGGGCTCGTACTGCTCCATGCGCTGTGCCCTTTCGGGTGGGTGGTCACTGCGGGCGGACGGTCACTGGGGGCGGTCCCCGAAGATCGTGCGGTGCCAGTCCTTCCTGGCCACCGCGGTGTTGTCGTACATCACATGCTTGACCTGCGTGTACTCCTCGAAGGAGTACGCCGACATGTCCTTGCCGAACCCGCTGGCCTTGTATCCGCCGTGCGGCATCTCGCTGATGATCGGGATGTGGTCGTTGACCCAGACGCAGCCGGCCCTGAGCTCACGGGTGGCCCGGCCGGCGCGGTGGACGTCGCGGGTCCAGGCGGAGGCGGCGAGGCCGTACGGGGTGTCGTTGGCGAGCCGGATGCCCTCGTCGTCGGAGTCGAAGGGCAGAACGACGAGGACCGGGCCGAAGACCTCGGACTGGACGATCTCGCTGTCCTGGGCGGCGTCCGCGACGAGGGTCGGACGGTAGTACGCGCCGTCCTTCCACGCGCCGCCGGGGGCCTCGCCGCCGGTGACGATCCGGGCGTGGCCACGGGCCCGGTCGACGAAGCCGGCCACCCGGTCGCGGTGGGTGTGCGAGATCAGCGGGCCGAGGTCGGTGGCCGGATCGAAGGGGTCGCCGAGGCGCACGGTCTCCATCAGTTCGGCGACCCCGCTCACGAAGGCGTCGTACAGCGGCCGTTGCACATACGCGCGGGTGGCGGCCGTACAGTCCTGGCCGCCGTTGATGAGGGAGCCCGCGATCGCGCCGTGGACGGCGGCTTCCAGGTCCGCGTCGTCGAAGACCAGGAAGGGCGCCTTGCCGCCGAGTTCGAGATGGAGGCGTGTGACGGTGGCGGTGGCGATCTCCGCGACGCGCTTTCCGACGGCGGTGGAGCCGGTGAAGGAGGTCATCACGACATCGGGGTGGCCGACGAGCCGTTCCCCGGCGTCGGGCCCCGCGCCGGTGACGATATTGATCACGCCGTCGGGCAGCCCGGCCTCCTGGGCGGCCCGCGCGAACATCAGCGAGGTGAAGGGCGTGATCTCGGCGGGCTTCAGCACGATCGTGTTGCCCGCGGCGACGGCCGGCAGGATCTTCCAGGCCGCCATCTGGAGCGGGTAGTTCCAGGGCGCGATGGAGCCGACGACCCCGATCGGCTCCCGGCGTACGTACGAGGTGTGATCGGCGCTGTACTCACCGGCCGAGGCGCCCTGGAGATGGCGCGCGGCGCCCGCGAAGAACGCGGTGTTGTCGATGGTGCCGGGGACATCGAACTCGGTGGACAGCTTGATCGGTTTGCCGCACTGGAGCGATTCGGCGTACGCGAAGTCGTCGGCCTGCTCGGCGAGGACGGCCGCGAGCCGGTGCAGGGCGTCGGAGCGCTCCCCCGGGGTGGTGCCCGACCAGCCGGGGAACGCCTCGCGCGCGGCGGCGACGGCGGCGTCGACATCGGCCGGACCGGCCAGTTCGTACACGTACAGCTCCTCGCCGGTCGCCGGGTTCACGACGGCGTGCGTACGTCCCGAGGTGCCCGGTCGCGGCCGCCCGCCGATGAACTGCGCACCGCCCGCGAAGCGGTCCCGCACCTGGAAGCGGTTGGCCATGACGCTCTCCGATGTTCCAGCTGGTTGGTCAGCTGTTGTTCCGGCTGTTGTTCCGGCTTCAATTGAGTGCCGATCCTGACAGAGCACCGCCACCTCAACAAGGGATTCCGTTGTTGCCTTTTGGTTACGCGACGGAATCGGTCGACCATGTGTCGCGTCAGCGCGCTGATCGGCGGACGGAATGTCAGTGGTGGCTGCCAGACTCGCATGCATGGGGAAGAACTCGGGGCGTGAGAAGTACCTGCTCTTCTGGGGGCACACACCTCGGCGGGACGGCACACTCGGTGCGAGCTGTCTCAGTCAGTGGTGGCCGTCGCCGTTCACGGTGGACGGGGTGGAATACGCGACGGCCGAGCACTGGATGATGGCGGGCAAAGCGCGGCTCTTCGGCGACGAGATGGCCGAGCGCGCCGCTCTGGAGGCGGCGAATCCCGCGCTCGCCAAGAAGGCGGGGCGGCTGGTGCGCGATTTCGACGAGGCCGTATGGGAGCGCGAGCGCTTCGGCATCGTGGTGGAGGGCAGCGTCCACAAATTCGGACAGGATCCCGCGCTGCGCGGATTTCTGCTGGCCACGGGCGACCGGATACTCGTCGAGGCCAGCCCGATGGACCGGATCTGGGGCATCGGGCTGGCCTCGGACGACGAGCGGGCGCAGGATCCCACGCGCTGGCGCGGGCTGAATCTGCTGGGCCTGGCGCTGATGGAGGCGCGTGAGCGGCTCCGGACCGAGGCCGCGGACGCGGGATCCACCGGCTGAGGACCGGTCGACTCAGGACCTACCGCCTCGGGACCGGCCGGGTCTACCGGGTGACGTCGACCACCAGCGAGGTGCTGTAGTCGTCGTAGGTGCTGTCGTAGTCGTTGTTCCTCTCCTCGTTGATCGCCTGGGTGATGCCCCAGATGATGAAGCCGAGGAAGATGACGCCGAGGGCGATGCCGATCGACCCGAGGATGACACCGGCGCGGGCCTGACCCTCGTTGTTGGCCTCGCCGCGCTGTACCCGCTTCCTGCCGACGATGCCGAAGATCAGCGCGAGTGTGCCGAGGATGATGCCGCCGATGCCGTACAGACAGAACAGACAGACGGACAGGATGCCGAGCACCATCGCGGCGACGCCCATACCGTTCGCCGGGGGCTGCCAGCCGGGCTGGCCGTATCCCGGCATGCCCGCGTACGGCTGGGCGGCGGCGGGGTAGCCGGGGTAGCCATAGCCGGGGGCCGGTCCCGGTCCCGCGCCGGCGCCGTACGGAGCGGCGGGGTGCTGGACGGGCGCGGCGCCCGGGTAGCCATAAGGACCGGGGGCGGGCTGGGCCGGTCCCCCGGGAGCGGTCGGCGGCGGGGGCACGGCGCCGGACTCGGGCCCTCCGATCGGCATACCGGTGACCGTCGGCTGGTTGTGCACCGATCCGGCCGACGGCTGCGGGGGCTGTGGGTCCCCTGAGAACTGCTGTCCAGGAAACTCGGGTGATATCGGTGGCGGCGGCAGCGGCGCCGGCTTGTCCAGCGGAATCCGCTGCTCGGGCGGAGCCCAGGGATCACTCGGCTCGTAGCCGCCCGGCGGCCGCTCGCTCTTGTCTGACATGGGCCTCCCCCATCGTAATTCCGTCATGCTACGGCCTCCGCCACACGCGGATCCGGCCCGGCCTACGATGATCCCTGACCCGAGCGGCCCCGGGCAGGGGGCGGACGTCCCGCCCCCTGCCGACGCCGTGAATTCTTGGCACCCGCCCCAGCATCCGGAGGACTCCGATGACCGACCTGCACCCCTTCATCGCGGGGCTGCCCAAGGCCGAACTGCATGTGCACCATGTCGGATCGGCGTCGCCCCGAATCGTCGCCGAACTGGCCGCCCGGCACGCGGACTCCAAGGTGCCCACCGACCCCGAGGCGCTCGCCGACTACTTCACCTTCACCGACTTCGCACACTTCATCGACGTCTATCTCTCGGTCGTCGATCTGGTCCGTACGCCCGAGGACGTCCGGCTGCTGACCTTCGAGGTCGCCCGTGACATGGCCCGCCAGAACATCCGCTACGCCGAGCTGACGGTCACCCCGTTCAGCTCGACCAGCCGCGGCATCCCCGAACTGGGCTTCATGGAGGCGATCGAGGACGCCAGGAAGAGCGCCGAGGCCGAGTTCGGCGTCGTGCTGCGCTGGTGCTTCGACATCCCCGGCGAGGCCGGGCTGCCCGCGGCCGAGGAGACCGCCAGGCTCGCGCTGGACCTGCGGCCCGAGGGGCTGATCGCCTTCGGTCTCGGCGGCCCCGAGATCGGGGTGCCCCGGCCGCAGTTCAAGCCGTACTTCGACCGCGCGATCGCCGCGGGACTGCACTCCGTGCCGCACGCCGGTGAGACGACGGGCCCCGAAACGATCTGGGACGCGCTGCGCGAGCTGGGCGCGGAGCGCATCGGCCATGGCACGAGCGCCGTCCAGGACCCGGAGCTGCTGGCGTACCTCGCTGAGCACCGCATCCCGCTGGAGGTGTGCCCGACCTCCAATATCGCCACCCGCGCCGTCCTCGATCTCGATGAGCACCCGATCAAGGCGATGGTCGCGGCAGGTGTGCTGGTGACGGTCAACAGCGACGACCCGCCGATGTTCGGCACGGACCTCAACCAGGAGTACGGGGTGGCCGCCCGGCTGCTCGGCCTGGACGAGCGCGATCTCGCCGATCTCGCGAAGAACGGTGTCGAGGCCTCCTTCCTCGACACGGACGGCAAGAAGCGGCTCACCGCCGAGATCGACGCGTACACCGCCCAGTGGCTCGCGCGCTGACGATGGCCGGCGACCGGAGGGACCGGGACACCGCCGCGCGGAAGGTCGTCGCCGTCGGCCACCGCGGCGATCCCTACCGCGTGCGGGAGAACACCCTCCCGTCCGTGCACTCCGCGCGGCGGCGGGGCGCGGACGCGGTCGAGATCGATGTCAGGCTCACCCGCGACGGTGTGCCCGTGCTGCTGCACGACTCCACGCTGGAGCGGCTCTGGGGCCATGAACGGCGGCTGGCGGAGCTGACGTACGAGGAGCTGCGCGCGCTGACGGACGGCGGAGTCCCGACGCTGCGCGAGGCGCTCACGGCGGAGGACCCGGACGGAACGAGCAACGGAACGGGCAGCGGGAACGCGGGGGCGGACGGGGCGCGGTTCATGGTGGACCTTCCCGGCGCGACCGAGGAGTCGGTGCGGACGATCGTCGGCACGGTGCGTGAGTGCGGCGCCGCCGAGCGCGTGTACTACTGCGCGGGCCCGAGCGCGATGCTCGCCGTCCGCGCCGCCGACGCCCGCGCCGAGATCGCCATGACATGGACGACGCTCGCGCCACCGCGTCCTGCCCTGCTCGCGGCGGTGCGGCCACGCTGGCTCAACTACCGGTTCGGGCTGGTCAGCCGGGAGCTGGCCGACCGCAACCACCGGGACGGGCTGCTGGTCTCCGCCTGGACCGTGGACACCCGGCGCAGCATGCGCCGGCTCATCGCGCACGGCGTCGACTCCGTCACCACCAACCGGATCGATGTCCTGTCCGGGCTGCTGGGGACTCGTCGTTCGTGAACCGCCGGGCATACGGTCGGGAATGATGGGCCGACGGTCCCTCCCGTGATCACGGCGGGCGCGGCAGGACCAGAGGAGACGATGTGTCCGACGACCACAACACCCCGCGCGCGACGGGGCGTATCCGGGCTCGCCCCGTCGGTGGCCCGCCGGCTCATCGAGGAGTACACCCGGCAGCCGGCCAGGCCCGCCGCCGCGGGCGCCGCGCGGCTCGATGTCCTGACCGCCCGGGAGCGCGAGACTCTGCTGCATCTGGCGCGCGGGCTGTCCAACGCGGAGATCGCGGCGGCGCTCACCGTCAGCGAACACACCGTCAAAACGCATGTGGGTCATGTGCTGGCGAAGCTCGGTCTGCGCGACCGCGTCCAGGCGGTCATCTGCGCGTACGAGACCGGTCTGATCGCCGCCGGACATCCTCCCCACGGAGGAGACGCGCCGCGCGACTCCCCCGTACCGGCGAGGGATTGAGGCCGCGAGAACCGCTCGTTCCGGCGATCCGCCGGGCCGCCGCGCTCAGCAGGATGAGGTGGGTCGGCGCAGCCCGCCTCTGTCACCTGGAGACCCAGACATGCACGCCCGTCTACGCACCGCCCTGGCCGCCGCACTGGTTCTGGGGATCGCGGCAACTCCCTCGGCCCCGGCCGCCTTCGCCCACGCGGCGCCGCACAGCAGCGCGTACAGAAGCGCCCCCGACGCCGAGGCGCTGCGGGCCGCCCTCGCCGGTCTGCCCGACGCCGACGCGACCGCCGCGCTGGTCCGGGTGGGCGGCGGGGACGGCAGCCGGCGCGGCAGCGCGGGCGTCCACGATCTGCGCGGCGGCCGGCCCGCCGACGAGAACGGCCGCTTCCGGGCCGGTTCGGTGACGAAGGTGTTCACCGCCGCCGTGGTGCTCCAGCTTGCCGCCGAGCGGAAGGTGGACCTCGACCGCCCGGCCAGGGCCTGTCTGCCGGCGCTGATCCCGGCGGCGTACGGCGCGGTCACCGTACGGCAGTTGCTCAACCACACCAGCGGGATCCGGCGGCCGAGCTGCCCGGGGACACCATCGAGGAGTGGTACGCCCATCGTCCGCCCGTCTTGCCCCACACCTGGCGGCCGCCGAGCGTCTTCACCGACAGACCGGCGCTGTACGCGGCGGGGTCGCCGGAGACATGGTCGCGTACGGACGGGTCCGGCAGGGTGAACATCTCCTCCAACTGCGGCTCCGGCACCACCCGACCGCGGAACAGGGCCTGGATCAACGCGACGGACGCGAAGGGCCGGGACATGAACCCGACTGCGCTGAAGCTGATGGTCGCCACCTTCGGCGCCCCGTCCGCGCGGGCGGGTTCCGTCCGCAGCGCTACAGGTCGGCGCCCGGGTCCTCCCTCGACGGTCCCGGTTCCTCGGCCCTGAGCGTCTCCGGCGGCACCTCCTTCGCCCGCTCCGTGAGCACCTTCCCGATGAACAGGTCGTAGACGTAGATCCCGATGAGTCCCCCGAGCAGCGGTCCGACAATGGGAATCCAGAAATAGCCGCTGAACCACTGGAAGCTGCCCGGTAGCGCGATATCCCCCCAGCCCAGGAAGTACGTCCACAGCCGTGGACCGAAGTCACGCGCGGGGTTGATCGCGTATCCGGCGTTCGTACCGATGCTCAGTCCGATCGCGACGACGACCAGACCGATCAGGAACGGTGCGAGATTGGACAAGGGCCCGCTGTTGCGCGTGTCGATGAGCGCGGAGACCAGGAGGAGGAGAATCGCGGTGCCGATGACCTGGTCCAGGAAGGGCCCCCACCAGGAATTGCCGAAGTACTCGGCCGGGAAGGTGGCGAAAATCGAGAAGGTGGCGAGCGACTGGTCCCTGGCGATTCCGGCCTTGCCGTTGAAATCGTTGATGGCCCAGCTGTACGCGGAAAAGACCACGCCGGCGGCGAGGAAGGCACCCAGGAGCTGTGCGCCCCAATAGGGCAGGACCTTGTTCCAGGGGAATCTTCGGCGTGCGGCGAAGGCGAGCGTGACGGCGGGGTTGATGTGCCCTCCGCTGATGCCTCCGGAGACATACACCCCGAAGACCACGCCGAGACCCCAGCCCCACGAGACGATCAGCCAGTTCGCCGGGCCGAAGGCGACCGTCTGACGGCCCGATCCGGGGAGTCCGGCGACGGCCACGGCGACCGAACCACAGCCCAGCAGGATCAGTACAAACGTTCCCAGGAATTCCGCGAGCAGCTCGCCATTGAGTCCTTCCCGGTATCCGCGACGCTTTGTACTGGTAGTCGCCATTGCTCCTCCTGCTTCAGACAGCCTCGGGACAGCCTTCGGACGGCCCGAGCGGGCCGTGATAGAAGCGACTGTAGGACCGTCCGGTGGAACGCGCCCGGTGAGCGCGGTGCACAGCTGAGGGCGTGTCACGCGGGCAGGGGAGCCATTCGGGTGACGGTTTTCCGCTGTGCGCATACGAAAGGGGCGGGCGGTGGACAAGAAGTCCACCGCCCGCCCCTTCCACGGGAATTCCACGTCGGACCGGGACGCGCCCCGGTGGCTGTATCAGCCGTCGAGCGAGGTCATCACGTGCTTGATACGCGTGTAGTCGTCGAAGCCGTACGCCGAGAGGTCCTTGCCGTATCCGGACTTCTTGAAGCCTCCGTGCGGCATCTCCGCGACCAGCGGAATGTGGGTGTTGATCCACACGCAGCCGAAGTCCAGTGACTTGGACATCCGCATCGCCCGCCCGTGGTCCTTGGTCCACACCGAGGAGGCGAGCGCGTACTCGACGCCGTTGGCGTACTCCAGGGCCTGCGCCTCGTCCGTGAAGGACTGGACGGTGATGACCGGGCCGAAGACCTCGTTCTGGATGATCTCGTCGTCCTGCTTGAGGCCGGAGACGACGGTCGGAGCGTAGAAGTAGCCCTTGTCGCCGACCTGGTGGCCGCCCGCCTCGACCTTGGCGTGGGCCGGCAGCCGCTCGATGAAGCCGGAGACCTGCTTCAGCTGGTTGGCGTTGTTGAGCGGGCCGTAGAGCACGTCCTCGTCGTCCGCGGCGCCGGTCTTCGTGTCGGCCGCGGCCTTCGCGAGCGCCGTCACGAACTCGTCGTGGATCGACTCGTGGACGAGGACGCGGGTGGCGGCCGTACAGTCCTGCCCGGCGTTGAAGTAGCCCGCCACCGCGATGTCCTCGACGGCCTTGGCGATGTCGACGTCCTCGAAGACGACGACCGGCGCCTTGCCGCCCAGCTCCAGGTGGACGCGCTTGACGTCCTTGGCCGCCGACTCGGCGACCTGCATGCCGGCCCGTACGGAACCGGTGATCGAGGCCATCGCCGGGATCGGGTGCTCGACCATCGCCCGGCCGGTGTCGCGGTCGCCGCAGATGACGTTGAAGACGCCCTTGGGAACGATCGCGCCGATGATCTCGGCCAGCAGCGTGGTCGAGGCCGGGGTGGTGTCCGACGGCTTGAGCACCACGGTGTTGCCCGCGGCGAGGGCCGGCGCGAACTTCCACACGGCCATCATCATCGGGTAGTTCCACGGCGCGACCTGCGCGCAGACGCCGACCGGCTCGCGGCGGACGATGGAGGTGAGCCCCTCCATGTACTCCCCGGCCGAGCGGCCTTCGAGCATCCGGGCGGCGCCCGCGAAGAAGCGGATCTGGTCCACCATCGGCGGGAGCTCTTCGGTACGGGTCAGCTCCAGCGGCTTGCCGGTGTTCTCGGACTCGGCGGCGATCAGATCCTCCGCCCGCTCCTCGAAGGCGTCCGCGATCTTGAGCAGTACCTTCTGGCGTTCGGCCGGGGTGGTGTCGCGCCAGGCGGGGAAGGCCGCCGCGGCGGCCTCCATCGCGGCGTCGACGTCGGCCTGCCCCGAGAGCGGGGAGGTGGCGTACACCTCGCCCGTGGCCGGGTTGACCACCTCGATGGTCCGCCCGTCCGCGGCGTCCCGGAACTCTCCGTTGATGTAGTTACGCAGCCGGCGCAGCTCGGTGGTCACTGCCACCCCTCCTGTCGGAAGTTACGTATCGGAATGTCCGATGGGTGAGACACCCACCCTAATCGGTCGGTCGACGCTTTCAACAGGCCGGACCCCCCACAACTTCGGATTCGGTGAGATTCGATCGCTTCAACAACGAATTTCATCGATACGGGGTTGCGGGACAGACGAGTCGCAGTGCACAGTGAAGCGCGTGGCCAGTCGTAGCGCAGACTCCAGGACAGACTCCAGGACCGGGAACGGATCATCACCGTCCATCGATGCCGTGTCCCTCGCGATCATCGAACAGCTCCAGGAGGACGGGCGGCGCCCGTACGCCGCGATCGGCAAGGCCGTCGGCCTCTCCGAGGCGGCCGTGCGCCAGCGCGTCCAGAAGCTGCTCGACCAGGGCGTGATGCAGATCGTCGCCGTCACCGACCCGCTCACCGTGGGTTTCCGGCGCCAGGCGATGGTCGGCATCAATGTCGAGGGTGATCTGGATCCGGTCGCGGACGCGCTGTCGGCCATGGACGAGTGCGAGTACGTGGTGATGACCGCGGGCTCGTTCGACCTGATGGTGGAGATCGTCTGCGAGGACGACGACCACCTGCTCGATGTGATCAACAAGCGGATCCGCGCGCTCCCCGGCGTGCGCTCCACCGAGAGCTTCGTCTACCTCAAGCTGAAGAAGCAGACCTACATGTGGGGAACCCGATAGCCGTGAGCAAGGACCTCTCCAAGACCGCGTACGACCACCTGTGGATGCACTTCACCCGCATGTCGTCGTACGAGAACGCACCCGTGCCCACCATCGTGCGTGGTGAGGGCACCTACATCTACGACGACCAGGGCAAGCGCTACCTGGACGGTCTCTCGGGACTGTTCGTGGTGAACGCCGGGCACGGCCGCCACGAGCTGGCCGAGACCGCCTACAAGCAGGCGCAGGAGCTGGCCTTCTTCCCGGTCTGGTCGTACGCGCATCCCAAGGCCGTCGAGCTGGCCGAGCGGCTCGCCCACTACGCGCCGGGCGACCTCAACAAGGTCTTCTTCACCACGGGCGGCGGCGAGGCGGTCGAGACCGCCTGGAAGCTGGCCAAGCAGTACTTCAAGCTGACCGGCAAGCCGACCAAGTACAAGGTCATCTCGCGCGCCGTCGCCTACCACGGCACACCGCAGGGAGCCCTGTCCATCACCGGTCTGCCGGCCCTGAAGGCGCCGTTCGAGCCGCTGGTCCCGGGCGCGCACAAGGTCCCGAACACCAACATCTACCGCGCGCCGCTCTACGGCGACGATCCCGAGGCCTTCGGCCGCTGGGCCGCCGACCAGATCGAGCAGGAGATCCTCTTCGAGGGCCCGGAGACGGTCGCGGCGGTCTTCCTGGAGCCGGTGCAGAACGCGGGCGGCTGTTTCCCGCCGCCGCCCGGGTACTTCCAGCGGGTCCGCGAGATCTGCGACCAGTACGACGTCCTGCTCGTCTCCGACGAGGTCATCTGCGCCTTCGGCCGGCTCGGCACGATGTTCGCGTGCGACAAGTTCGACTACGTACCGGACATGATCACCTGCGCCAAGGGCATGACCTCGGGCTACTCCCCGATCGGCGCGTGCATCGTCTCCGACCGGCTCGCCGAGCCGTTCTACGAGGGTGACAACACCTTCCTGCACGGCTACACCTTCGGCGGCCACCCGGTCTCGGCGGCGGTCGGCCTCGCCAACCTCGACATCTTCGAGCGCGAGGGCCTCAACCAGCACGTGCTGGACAACGAGTCCGCCTTCTTCGACACGCTGAGCAAGCTGCACGACCTGCCGATCGTCGGGGACGTGCGCGGCAACGGCTTCTTCTACGGCATCGAGCTGGTGAAGGACAAGGCCACGAAGGAGACGTTCACGGACGAGGAGACCGAGCGCGTCCTGTACGGCTTCCTCTCCAAGAAGCTGTACGAGAACGGTCTGTACTGCCGGGCCGACGACCGCGGCGACCCGGTCGTGCAGCTGGCGCCGCCGCTGATCTCCGACCAGTCGACGTTCAACGAGATCGAGGGAATCCTGCGGTCCGTGCTGACGGAGGCGTGGACCAAGCTCTGACGGTGACGATGTCCTCCGGCCGGTTCCGTACCGACCGTACGGAACCCACCCCGCATGACGGCCCGGGTGCCGCCTTTCGAGTGAGAAGGGCGGCACCCGGGCCGTGTGCTGTCCGTACTCCCGGCTCCGAATCCCTACCGTGCCCAGTGACCGATCGTCGCCGCCTTCGTTCCCCCGGACGGGGGAGGTAAATCCGAACCGAGGTGTACGCCAATGGTGGCCCCACCGGACAACGACGTGCTCTGGGCGCGTTCTCTGAACTACTCCCACAACGGCTCCCCCGCACTCGACAGCGTCTCGCTCGGTGTGCGCGAGGGTGAGATCCTCGCCGTCAACGGCCCGCGCGGCAGCGGCAAGACGACTCTGCTGCGGTGTCTGTCGGGTCAGCTGGTGCCGCAGGAGGGCGAGGTCTGGTTCAACAGCTCGCCGGTCCACACCATGAGCGCACCGCTCCGCGAACAGCTGCGCCGCGACCGCTTCAGCTGGATCGGCCCGGAGCCGTCCCTCGTCCCCGAGCTCAACGCCTGGGAGAACGCGGCCCTGCCGCTGCTGATGAACGGCTCGTCCCACCGCGCCGCCAAGGCGGCGGCGATGGAGTGGCTGGAACGCCTCGACATCGGAGGCTGCGCCCGGAAACGTCCGTACGCCCTGTACCAGGCCCAGCGGCAGCGCGTCGCCGTCGCCCGCGCGCTGGTCACCACGCCCGCGGTGCTCTTCGCCGACGAGCCGGCGGCGGCGCTGCATCTCACGGACGGGGCGCAGGTGCTGCGTACGCTGACCACCGCGGCCCGCTCGCACCGGATCACCGTCGTCCTGGCCACCCTCGACGAGGAGCTCACGGCGCTGGCCGACCGTACGGTCTCACTGGTGGACGGACGCCGGGTCAGCTCGCTCCGGCCGTCCGAGGCGGAAGGCCGGGCCGCGTGCTCGCTCTCCGTCTAGGCCTCGGCACGCACCCCCTGGTCCTGCTGCGCCGGCTGCTGGTCGCCGCCGCCTCCGCCGGGGTCGGTTTCCTTCTGTTGTGCACGCTCGGCTGGGCGCTGGACCACCCGGCCGGGTCCCAGGCGCGGCTCCTCTGGTGTCTGATCCCGCTGGCCGCGACGGTGCAGTTCGCGGTCGCCACGGCCCGTACCGATCAGAGCACCGTGCCGCGCACCGGGCTGTCGGCGGTGGGCCTCGGCCCGGCCAGGCTCGCCGCGCTGGCCGCCTCGTCGACCGCCGTGTCCTGCACGCTGGGGAGCGCGGTGGCGCTGCTGTTCTTCCTGCATCTGCGTGGTGATCTGACCGGGATGCCGTTCGACGGCGAGGCCGCGAAACTGCTCGCCGCGGGCCGGCCGCTGCCGCTGGGCGCGGCGCTGACGCTGCTGGCGGCGGTGCCGGTGCTGGCGACGGGGGCGACCTGGCTGGCGCTGCGGACGCGCACCACGACGGACCTCCGGCCCGTTCCCGTGAGGGCGCCCGCCCGGCCCGCCAACGCCACGGCGGTCACCGCGGATTCGGCCACGGACGCGGACATGGACAGGGCGTCGGACTCGACTTCGGACGCGGACTCGGACACGGTCTCGGGAACGGCCTCGGGAACGGACGATCCCGCGGATCCGGCGAAGGCCCCGGGCGCGGCCGTCAACGAGGCCAGGGCCATGACACCCGTGCGCGTCCCCGACCCGGCATCGGCGCCGGCCGGCCTGCCGTGGGGCGTCGCGATCACGACGGTGGGGCTCGCGGTCGAGACCTACGCGAGCCGGGGCCGGGGCGGCAACCCGCTGCCGCTGCCGGGCCACTTCGAGGGCAGTTCGGCCGGAGTGCTGGCGGGCTGGGCGCTGACGGCGGTCGGCCTGGCCCTGGCCGGGCCCGGGATCACCCATATCTGCGGCTGGCTGCTCCAGGCCGTGCGCCCCGGCGCGATCCGGCTGCTCGCGGGCCGCACGCTGATGGCCGAGGCGCGCCGTATCGGCCGGCCGCTGGGTGTGCTGTGCGCGGTGGTCTCGGGCGCGTTCGCCGCGGCGTCGCTGTACGGGCCCGGTGACGAACGGCCCTTCGGCCCGCTCACCGGCCTCGGCGCCGCCCTGGTCATCGGCTGCGCGGCAGCCACGGTCCTGACGGCGGCCCTGGAGTCCAGACAGGCCCGTGTCTCCACCACCGAGTCGATGTACCGGCTCGGCGCCCCCGCCACGCTCCTGCGTACGGCGGCGGCGGTGCGCGCGACCACGATCCTTCTGGTGTTCGCCCCGCTGACCTGGGCGGTGGCGGCCCTGGCGGCGGTCCCGCTGACCACCTGAGCGACGCTCCTCCCGGAACCGGCCGTGCCCCGCCCGAGTGCGGGGCACGGCCGGTTCCGGCTGTCCGGGGACCGAGGCCGGGGGCCCGGGCGGCAACTCCCCATCGGCCACGCCCTATCGTGACCCCATGCCGAACGACGCCCAGTCCCCCGCGCACGCCCAGGACCGCGAGATCGAGTCCCTCGACGAGTTCGACCGGGTGGTGCGGGCGGGAACGCTCGGCGGATACCGGGTGCAGTCCGTCGATCTGACGGCCCGTACGCCCGAGCTGCTCCGCACCGACACCGCCGACGCCGTCTTCCTCGGCTGCCCCATGGAGCCCCGCGCCGCCGACAAGGTACGGGCCGACGGCGCCATGGTCTTCCCGCCCGTTCCCCATCTCCCGTTCGATCCGTACCGCGGCTTCGTCTACTCGCCCGACCAGCTCTTCGAGGGGCTGGCGGAGAACGGTTACGAGGCGACGCCCGACGCCCGCGCGTACGCGTGGTTCCAGCGGACCAAGGCGGACGGCGACATCCTCGCGTCCATGCTGCGCGCGGTGCACGACGACGCGATCTCCGACGCCCTGGACGAACTCCTCGCGGGCGCCCGGGTGGTGGGGGTGATGGGCGGGCACGCGATGGCGCGCGGTACCGACGCGTACGCCGGCGCGGCACGGCTCGGCCGCTCGCTCACCCGTACCGGACTGACGGTGGCGACCGGCGGCGGCCCCGGCGCGATGGAGGCCGCGAACCTCGGCGCGTACGCCGCCTCCCACCCCGACGACATGCTGGACGAGGCGCTCGACATGCTCGCGGAAGCACCGTCGTTCGTCCCCTCCATATCCGACTGGGCGCGGGCCGCGTTCGAGATACGCGCGCGCTGGCCCAAGGGCGAGGCGTCGATCGGGATCCCCACCTGGTTCTACGGCCATGAGCCGCCCAACGCCTTCGCCGCGCACATCGCCAAGTACTTCGCCAACGCCACCCGCGAGGACGGCCTGCTGGCGCGCTCCAACGCGGGCGTGGTCTTCCTGCCGGGCGCGGCGGGCACGGTCCAGGAGATCTTCGACAACGCGACGCCGAACTACTACGAGTCGCGCGGCGAGCCGACCCCGATGGTCCTGGTCGACCGGGCCCACTGGACGGAGCGGCTGCCGGCCTGGCCACTGCTGACGGCGCTCGCGCGGGAACGCCGGATGGAGTCCCGTATCGCGCTCGTCGACACGGTGGACGAGGCACCGGCGGCGCTCGCCCGGCTCGCGGCGGGCTGAACCGCGCGGGGCATCCAGTCCCTGTCCGGTCGGTCTCCGCGGGCCCGCGACGCCTGGCGTACGAACTCGGTCCGGTGCGGCCGGGCGTGCGGCGCCATGCCCCCGTGACGCGGCTGACCGTCGAGGACGGCCAGGACCTAGGCCATCACCGCCGCCTGCACCCCCTGAGCGGCGCCCCGCCTCTCCCCCGGCAGCACCACCACCTCCTCGGCGACGAAGGCGACACCCACCTCCGCGCCCACCTCCGGCGCCTCGCGCAGCCCGCACTCGGCCTCGATGCCCGGCGCTCCGGCGGGTCCGTCGGGCCGTAGCAGTACGGCGACCCGGCTGCCCGTGAACGTACGCGCCCCGACCGTGCAGCGCAGCCCTTCGCCCAGGGCCACGAGACGTACGCCGGCGGGCCGTACCAGCACCGTCCGCTCGCCCTGGGCCGATCCGTCGGGGACCGGGATCTTTCCCCAGACCGTGTCGGCGAGCGCGCCGCTCACCGTCGCGTCCACGACATTGTCGAAGCCGAGGAACCGCGCGACGAAGGCGGAGGCGGGCCGCTGCCAGACCTCCAGCGGGGTGCCGGTCTGGGCGATGCGGCCGTCGCGCATCACCACCACCCGGTCGGCGAGCGCGAAGGCCTCGCCCTGGTCATGGGTGACGGCGAGCACGGTCGTACCCAACCGTCCGAACAGACCGCGCAGTTCGACCACGAGCCGTTCGCGCAGGCTCCGGTCCAGCTGGCCGAGCGGTTCGTCCAGCATCAGCAGCCGCGGGCTCGGCACGAGCGCCCGTGCCAGGGCGACCCGCTGCTGTTCACCGCCGGACAGCTCGGCGACGGCCCGGCGGCCGGCCCCCGGCAGTCCGACGAGGTCGAGCAACTCCTCGACACGGCGGGCCTGTTCGTCTCGGGCGGCGCCGCGCATCCGCAGGCCGAAGGCGACATTGCCGTGCACGTCGCGCTGCGGGAAGAGTTGGTGGTCCTGGAACATCAGGCCGACGCCGCGCCGGTGCACCGGTACCCCCGACTGGTCGGCACCGTCGAGCGCCACCCGTCCGCCGGCCGGTTCCTGGAGCCCGGCGACCACGCGCAGCAGGGTCGATTTGCCGCTGCCGCTCGGCCCCAGGACACAGACGATCTCGTGCTCGGCGATCTCCAGATCCACCGCGTCGAGCGCGGTGCGGGCGCCGAACCGTACGGTCACGTCCGACAGGGTCAGCAAGGCCATCAGAACTCTCCCGAGCGGTCGGTACGGATACGTTCCAGCGCCAGCAGCGACACCGCGCACACCACCATCAGGACCGTGGAAAGGGCCATCGCCTGCCCGTAGTTCAGCTCGCCCGGCCGCCCCAGCAGCCGCGCCACGGCCACCGGCAGCGTCGGCCGGTCCGGGCGCGCGATGAAGACCGTCGCGCCGAACTCGCCGAGCGAGACGGCGAACGCGAACCCGGCGGCGACCAGCGAGGCCCGCCGTACCAGCGGCAGATCCACCTCCCGCCAGGCGCGCAGCGGCGACGCCCCGAGGACGGCCGCCGCCTCGCGCAGCCGTCCGTCCACGGCCCGCAGCACCGGCAGCATCGTCCGTACGACGAAGGGGACCCCCACCAGCGCCTGGGCGAGCGGCACCAGGATCCAGGAGGCCCGCAGATCCAGCGGCGGCTCGTCCAGCGTGATCAGGAAACCGAAGCCGACGGTCACGGCCGAGACGCCGAGCGGCAGCATCAGCAGCGCGTCGAAGCCCCGTACGAGACGGCCCGCGCGCCGGGTGAGCGCGGCGGCGGCCAGTCCGCCCACCACCAGCGCGATGACGGTCGCGACGAGCGCGTACCGCAGGGAGTTCCAGACCGCTTCCAGCGGCGGTACGAGGAAGGTGCCGCCGCTGGACTCCACCGATCCGAGGGCCCGGTAGAAGCCGAATCCGTACCCGCCAGGACCGCCCAGGGAGCGTTCGACGAGCACCCCCAGCGGCACCAGGATGAGCAGCAGTACGGTGCCGAGCACCCCGCCGAGCAGCGCCCACTGCCCGGCGCCGCGCGGCCGGCGGGCGGTCAGCGCGGGGTCGACCAGCCGCAGGGCGGTCTCCCGCTTCCGTACGGTCCACGCGTGCACCGCCAGGATCGCGCCGACCGCCGCGAACTGCACCAGCGTGAGCACGGCGGCGGTGGGCAGATCGAGGAGCTGCGCGGTCTGCCGGTAGATCTCCACCTCCAGGGTGGAGAAGCCGGGGCCGCCCAGGATCTGGACGACCCCGAAGGAGGTGAAGGTGAAGAGGAAGACCATCAGCGCGGCGGCCGCGACGGCGGGGCCGAGGGCCGGCAGGGTCACCCGCCACCAGGCCGCGAGCCGTCCCGCGCCGAGCACCCGCGCGGCTTCCTCCTGGCGCGGGTCGAGCTGCGACCACAGGCCGCCCACCGTCCTGACGACCACCGCGTAGTTGAAGAAGACATGCGCGAGGAGGATCGCCCAGACGGAGGTGTCGAGCCGTACGCCCCACAGGTCGTCGAGGAGTCCGCCGCGCCCGAGCAGCGCCAGGAAGGCGGTGCCGACGACGACGGTCGGCAGCACGAACGGGACGGTGACGACCGCGCGGAGCAGCTGCTTGCCGGGGAAGTCGAAGCGTGCGAAGACATACGCGCCCGGCAGCGCGATCAGCAGGGTGAGCGCGGTGGAGGCGAGCGCCTGCCAGGTGGTGAACCGCAGGACGCCGAGGATGTCCGGGCGGGTCAGTACGTCCCCGATCCGGCCGAACTGCCAGCCGCCGTCCGTCTTCAGTCCCCGGCCGACGATCGCGGCCACCGGGTAGGCGAAGAAGACCGCGAAGAAGGCGACGGGCAGGGCCATGAGGGCGAGCCGGACGGCGTTCCCGCGCCTCCCGGCCCGACCCCGCCCGGCCCGCCCGCCCCCCGGCGTCCTGGGTGTTACTTCACTACGAGTGAGGACCACGACTGGATCCACTGCTCACGGTGGGCGGCGATCGTGTCGGGCGCCACGGTCTTGGGCGTATCGACGGTCGCGCCGAACTTCGTGAACAGCTCCGGCAGCGCGACGTCCTTGACCACGGGGTTGACGAACATGTTCAGCGGCATGTCCGCCTGGAACTTCTCGCCGATCAGGAAGTCCAGCAGCGCCTTGCCGCCCGCCTCGTTCGTCGCGCCATTCAGCAGACCGGCGAACTCGGTCTGCCGGAAGCAGGTGCCGGTGGAGACCCCGGTCGGCGCCTCCTTCGGCCGCGGCTCGGCGTACAGCACCTCGACGGGGGGGCTGGAGGCGTACGAGACGACGAGCGGCCGGTCGGCCTTGGCCTTCTTGCCGCCCGCGGAGCCGGAGAAGGAGTCGTTGTACGCCTGCTCCCAGCTGTCCACGACCTGGACGCCGTTGTCCTTCAGCTTCTTCCAGTAGTCCTGCCAGCCGTTGTCGCCGTACCGCCCGACCGTGCCGAGGAGGAAGCCGAGGCCGGGTGAGGAGGTCGCGGCGTTCTCGGTGACGAGCAGGTTCTTGTACTGGGGCTTGATCAGATCGTCGAAGGTCCGCGGCGGCGCCAGCTTCTTGTCCGCGAAGTACTTCTTGTCGTAATTGACGCAGATGTCGCCGGTGTCGATCGGAGTGACCCGGTTCTTGTCCTTGTCGAGCCGCGTGCTCTCCTCGACACGGTCCAGGCCCTTCGCCTTGTACGGCGTGAACAGGCCGTTGTCGAGGGCGCGGGAGAGCAGGGTGTTGTCGACGCCGAAGAAGACATCGCCCTGGGGCGAACCCTTCGTCAGGATCTCCTTGTTGAGGGCCTCGCCTGCGTCGCCGCTCTTCAGCACCTTGACCGTGTAGCCGGTCTCCTTGGTGAACTCCTTCAGCACGGCGGGCGAGGCGTTGAACGAGTCATGGCTGACGAGGGTGACGGTCTTCGACTCCGAACCGCCGTTGCCGCCGTCGCCCGACGACGAGGAGCCGTCGGACCCGCCGCAGGCGGCGAGCGCCGAGACCCCGAGCGCGGCGGCGAGCGCGGCGACGGCCGCTCTCTTCGTGCTGATACGGGTACTGCTCACTGACTTTCCTCCTGGGATGTCCAGGAGAAGACGCGGCCCTGCCCGGAGTCCGTACCGACCGGACTCCGGGCAGGGCGCTACAGCTTGAGTGGTGTCCGAACTTCCTACCCAGAATGACCTGGGCAAGGTTCAGAGGGTCTGCGACCGCTGTCCGCTCCCACGGACATATGCCGCACTCTCAGCGCTGTGGCGCTCCCCTGTCGGAAAATATGCAATGCGTTCAGGCCAAGGTTACCCCCTGGCGACCGACCCGCTCCTACCGCTCCGAGGCGGCCAACTGTCCGCACGCTCCGTCGATCTCCTGGCCCCGGGTGTCCCGTACGGTCACCGGCACCCCATGGGCCGCGATCGCCTCGACGAACGCCTTCTCGTCCTCGGGGCGCGACGCCGTCCACTTCGAGCCGGGCGTCGGGTTGAGCGGGATCAGATTGACGTGCACCCGCTTGCCCTTGAGCAGCCGGCCCAGCCGGTCGCCGCGCCACGCCTGGTCGTTGATGTCGCGGATCAGCGCGTACTCGATGGAAACGCGGCGGCCCGACTTCTCCGCGTACTCCCAGGCGGCGTCCAGCACTTCGCGTACCTTCCACCGCGTGTTGACGGGGACGAGGGTGTCGCGCAGTTCGTCGTCGGGCGCGTGCAGGGAGACCGCGAGCCGGCACTTGAAGCCCTCGTCGGCGAAGCGCAGCATCGCGGGCACCAGACCGACCGTCGAGACGGTGATCCCGCGCTGCGAGAGGCCCAGACCGTCCGGCTCGGGGTCGGTCAGCCGGCGGATCGCCCCGACCACCCGGTTGTAGTTGGCGAGCGGCTCGCCCATGCCCATGAAGACGATGTTGGACAGCCGCGAGGGACCCCCGGGGACCTCGCCGTCACGCAGCGCGCGCATCCCGTCGACGATCTGGTGCACGATCTCGGCGGTGGAGAGGTTACGGTCCAGCCCTGCCTGGCCGGTGGCGCAGAACGGGCAGTTCATCCCGCAGCCCGCCTGCGAGGAGATGCACATGGTGACCCGGTCCGGGTAGCGCATCAGCACCGACTCGACGAGGGTGCCGTCATGCAGCCGCCAGAGCGTCTTGCGGGTGGTGTCGTCGTCGCACGAGATGTGCCGTACCACCGACATCAGATCGGGCAGCAGTTCCGTGGCGAGCTTCCGGCGCGCGGCGGCCGGGATGTCGGTCCACTGCTCGGGGTCGTGCGCGTACCGCGCGAAGTAGTGCTGCGACAGCTGCTGGGCGCGGAACGGCTTCTCACCGATCGCGGCCACGGCCTCACGGCGCTCCGCGGGGGTGAGGTCGGCGAGATGCCGCGGGGGCTTCTTGGCTCCGCGGGGCGCGACGAAAGTGAGTTCTCCGGGTGTCGGCGGGGCCATGAAAAACCAAATCTCCTCGGTGCGGCGAGGCCGGGCGACCCTCCGCCGTGGCGGGGAGTACGGCAGGACTGTGCCGGTGCCGGGAGACCTCACGGGAACGGCTTCACAGCCGCAGGGCTCAAAAGGGCCCGCCACCCGTGAGCGGCGAGCCCTTTCAGGGTAACCGGTACGGGTCAACCCGAGCCCACGAAGAGCACCAGCAGCAGCCAGACCACCGGCGCCGTGGGCAGCAGGGAGTCCAGCCGGTCCATGATCCCGCCGTGGCCGGGCAGCAGTGTGCCCATGTCCTTGATGCCGAGATCCCGCTTGATCATGGACTCGCCGAGATCACCGAGGGTGGCACTGGCCGCGACCGCGAGCCCCAGCAGCAGTCCCTGCCACCAGACCCCGTTGTCGATCATGAACTCCATGCAGAGCGCGCCGGCCACCATCGCGAAGACGACGGCTCCGGCCAGCCCCTCCCAGGTCTTGCCGGGGCTGATACGGGGCGCCAGCTTGTGCGTACCGAAGCGCCAGCCGACCGCGTACGCGCCCGTGTCGCTGACGACCGTCAGCACCAGGAACATCAGCACCCGCCACGGACCGTCGTGCGCGGTGAGCATCATCGCGACGAACGTGGCCAGGAACGGGACGTAGAACGCGGCGAAGACCCCCGCCGTCACATCTCTGAGATAGCCCTCGGGCGGTTCCGTCATCCGCCAGATCAGCACCGCGAGCGCGGTGAGGGCCATCGCGACCCAGGCGCCCTCCGCCCCCCGCGCGTATCCGGCGACGACCATCGCGGCGCCGCCGACGGCCAGCGGGACGAGCGGTGCCTTGATGCCCTTCTTCTCATCGAGCCGTGAAGTCAGCTCCCACAGCCCGATCACCACCGCGATCGCTATGACACCGATGAAGACGGCCTTGACGATGAAGAGCGAGGCCGCGACCACCGCGCCGAGCCCGACACCGACCCCTATGGCCGCACGCAGATCACGTCCGGCCCGCTTCTTCGGCGGGGGTGGCGGAGGGGCTGCCATGGGCTCCTGCGGAGTCTCGTCACGGAACAGGGGGCCGCCCGGCCGAGCGGCCCCCCGGTCGTCGTCCTGGTCCCCGCTGTCGGCGGGTCCGTCGGGCACGATGGGCATGGGCCGAGTCTGCTGTGCGGGATGCTCATCGTATGCGGGACCCGCCGGGACAGCCCCCGGGTCGGTCGGTCCCCAGTATCCGGCTGTCGACGAGGCTCCCCGGGAAGAGTCGTTCATCAGACCTCGAGCAGCTCGGCTTCCTTGTGCTTGAGCAGCTCGTCCACCTGCGCGACATACTTCGCGGTGGTGTCGTCGAGCTCCTTCTCGGCGCGGCGGCCCTCGTCCTCGCCGACCTCGCCGTCCTTGATCAGCTTGTCGATGGTCTCCTTGGCCTTGCGGCGGACCGCGCGGATCGAGATCTTCGAGTCCTCGGCCTTGGTCTTGGCGACCTTGATGAACTCCTTGCGGCGGTCCTGCGTCAGCTCGGGGAACACCACCCGGATGATGTTGCCGTCGTTGCTCGGATTGACGCCGAGGTCGGAGTCGCGGATCGCCTGCTCGATATTGCGCAGCGCGCTCTTGTCGAACGGGGTCACCACGGCCATCCGCGCCTCGGGCACGGCGAACGAGGCGAGCTGGTTGATCGGGGTCAGGGCACCGTAGTAGTCCGCCACGATCTTGTTGAACATCGCCGGGTGCGCCCGCCCTGTGCGGATCGCGGCGAAGTCGTCTTTGGCGACCAGGACGGCCTTCTCCATCTTCTCCTCGGCCTCGAGGAGGGTCTCTTCGATCACCACTTGCTCCTGCGTGTCTTGAGTGGGCCCGGCGTGCGAATCGGCCGGCGGAACCTGCGTCGCGTCTTCTCCTGCACGGTGTCCGACCGGCAGGGCTTTGTCCATCCCCGTGCGGGGCAGCCCCGGATCAGCTCCGGGTGCCCTGGTCGCTCACGAGCGTGCCGATCTTCTCACCCTTGACCGCACGCGCGATATTGCCTTCCTTCAGCAATTCGAAGACGAGGATCGGCAACTTGTTGTCCTGGCACAGCGTGATGGCGGTCATGTCGGCGACGCGCAGATCACCGGCGATCACCTCGCCGTACTCCAGGGCGTCGAACTTGACCGCGGCGGGGTTGGTCTTGGGGTCGGAGTCGTACACCCCGTCGACCCCGTTCTTCCCCATCAACAATGCCTCGGCATCGATCTCCAGCGCGCGCTGGGCGGCCGTGGTGTCGGTGGAGAAGTACGGCATGCCCATACCGGCGCCGAAGATCACGACGCGGCCCTTCTCCAGGTGGCGCACGGCGCGGAGGGGGATGTACGGCTCCGCGACCTGGCCCATGGTGATGGCGGTCTGGACACGGGAGTCGATGCCCTCCTTCTCCAGGAAGTCCTGGAGGGCGAGGCAGTTCATGACCGTGCCGAGCATGCCCATGTAGTCGGAGCGCGCCCGGTCCATACCGCGCTGCTGGAGTTCGGCGCCCCGGAAGAAGTTGCCCCCGCCGATGACGACCGCGATCTGGGCGCCGTCCCGGACGACGGCGGCGATCTCGCGGGCGATGGCGTGGACGACATCGGGGTCGACGCCGAGCGCTCCCCGGCCGGCGAACGCCTCACCGGACAGCTTCAGCATGAAGCGGCCGTGGCCGTGGTTCCTGCCGTCGTCGCTCTTCTTGCCGTCGCTTGTGTCGGCCTGTTCCATGGAGATCTCCTCGTGCGCATACGAAGAAGGCCATTGCCGGGGTCCTTGCGGTTCCCTGTGCGGCAATGGCCTCCTCGTCAGATCTGCGGCCGCCCGACAGGTACCCGGACGACTGCGTCAGACCCTATCGGGGTCTTTGGTTGATCGCGTACAGACTCAGACGCCGACCTTGATGCGCACGAAGCGCGTCAGGGCGACGCCGGCCTCGTCCAGGACCTTCTGGACGGACTTCTTGTTGTCCTTGGCGAACGCCTGCTCCGTGACGACGACGTCCTTGAAGAAGCCGTTGACACGACCCTCGACGATCTTCGGCAGGGCGGCCTCGGGCTTGCCCTCCTCGCGCGAGGTGGCCTCGGCCACGCGGCGCTCGTTCTCGACCGTCTCGGCCGGGACCTCGTCACGGCTCAGGTACTTCGGGGCGAAGGCGGCGATGTGCTGCGCGACGTCCTTGGCGACCTCCGCGTTCTCCTTGTCCAGCTGGACGAGGACGCCGACCTGCGGCGGGAGGTCGGGCATGGTGCGGTGCATGTAGGCGGCCACGTAACCGCCGGTGAACTGCGCGAAGCGGTCCAGGACGATCTTCTCGCCGAGGTTGGCGTTCGCCTCGTCGACGTACGCCTGCACGGTCTTCCCGGCCTCGATCTCGGAGGCGAGCAGCGCCGGGAGGTCGGCCGGGGAAGTCGCGGCGACGTGAGCGGCGAGCGTGTTGGCGACGGTCTGGAACTTGTCACCCTTGGCGACGAAGTCCGTCTCGCACTTCAGCTCAAGGAGGACGCCGGACGTCTTGTCCTCGGAGATGAGGGAGACGACGGCGCCGTTCTCGGCCGAACGGCCCTCGCGCTTGGCGACGCCCTTCTGGCCCTTGACGCGGAGAAGCTCGACGGCCTTGTCGACGTTGCCGTCGGCCTCGTCGAGCGCCTTCTTGCAGTCCATCATGCCGGCGCCGGTGAGCTCACGGAGCTTCTTGACGTCAGCGGCGGTGTAGTTCGCCATGATCTGTAATTCTCTCTCGAAGGTCTGAAGGATCTACGGGTGAACGGCGGGGGCCGGTGGGCCCCCGCCGTCAACTACCGAACCTGGGAAAGGTCAGGCCTGCTCGGTGTCCGCGGCCGGAGCCTCGGCGGGGGCCTCGGCCTGCTCCGCGTCGGCGACCTTCTCCGTCTCGGCGGAGGTCTGGACGTCGCCCTCGGCCTTGGCCTCGGCCGGCTTCTCGGCGTCGTCCTTCTTCTCGCCCTCAAGCAGGTCGCGCTCCCACTCGGCGAGCGGCTCGCCGGCGGCCTTCTCGCCCGGCTTCGAGTCACCGGTGGCGACGCCGGAACGGGCGATGAGGCCCTCGGCGACGGCGTCGGCGATCACGCGGGTGAGCAGGGTGACGGAGCGGATCGCGTCGTCGTTGCCCGGGATCTTGTAGTCGACCTCGTCGGGGTCGCAGTTGGTGTCGAGGATCGCGACGACCGGGATGTGGAGCTTGCGCGCCTCACCGACGGCGATGTGCTCCTTCTTGGTGTCGACGATCCAGACGGCGCTGGGCACCTTCTGCATCTCGCGGATACCACCGAGGGTCTTCTCCAGCTTGGCCTTCTCGCGGGAGAGGACCAGCAGCTCCTTCTTGGTGAGGCCGGAGGCGGCCACGTCCTCGAAGTCGATCTGCTCAAGCTCCTTCAGACGCTGAAGGCGCTTGTAGACGGTGGAGAAGTTGGTGAGCATGCCGCCCAGCCAGCGCTGGTTGACGTAGGGCATGCCGACGCGCGTCGCCTGCTCGGCGATGGCCTCCTGGGCCTGCTTCTTCGTACCGACGAACATGATGGAGCCGCCGTGCGCGACGGTCTCCTTGACGAACTCGTAGGCGCGGTCGATGTACGACAGCGACTGGAGCAGGTCGATGATGTAGATGCCGTTGCGCTCGGTGAAGATGAAGCGCTTCATCTTCGGGTTCCAGCGACGGGTCTGGTGACCGAAGTGGACGCCGCTTTCCAGCAGCTCCCGCATCGTGACGACGGCCATGGCCGTACTCCTTGAGATACTCGGTTGTCGCGTCCGCCGGACGGCAGTCGCGCCTGACGCCCCGATGCGCTGTGCCACGGAAGTCCGAGACCGAGAAGCGCTGACATCGGCGCGAAGGGGCCGATGGCGGGGCGTGCGAAGTCGACCCGGTGACCCGGATCGCCACAAGAAGTGTACGGGACCTTCGCACCCCTGGGTGACGGCGCTGTCCACAACCGGCCGGTACTCCACAGATCCCGTTCATGATCAGCGCGATGTGGCCCTCGTGCGCGACCGTGGACCACATGACCACTGTCCGTAGCCGCGTCGGCACACCCGTCCCACTGCTCGCACTTCTCGTACTCCTCGCTGTTGTCCTGGCGCCGCTCGCTCTGCGGGCCGCGCCGGAGGCGCTGGCCGCGGAAGCGCCCGGGGGCGGCTTCCGAACGGACCGGGCCTGGCCGGTGGGCTCGCGTCCGGCGGTGCTGCGGGGCTGGGAGCCGCCCGCTTCGGCGTACGGTCGCGGTCATCGCGGGGTGGATCTGGCCGCGCCGGCCGGGGCGCCGGTACGGGCGGCGGCCTCCGGCCGGGTCTCCTTCGCGGGACAGGTGGCGGGGCGCGGGGTCCTCACGATCACACTGTCCGGTACAGGCGATCCGCCGCTGCGGACCACCTACGAACCGGTGTCACCGCTCGTCGCCGAAGGAGACGAAGTGAGGGCGGGCCAGCGGGTCGGCACGCTGACAGGAGCCACGTCCCACTGCGCGGCGGGCTGTCTGCACTGGGGGCTGCTGCGGGGCGCGGTCTATCTGAACCCGCTGTCCCTGCTGCCCCGCGAACTGCTGCGCCGGGGCCCGTCACGGCTCCTGCCGGTCTTCGGCGTTCCCGAGCCGGGGCCTGGGGGAGCCCCGCGGGGCGCGTGGTGGTTACCGGCGGCGCATCCGCCGGCGCACGCGCCCGGCCCTCAGCCCCGTACGCCGCGCAGCGCCATGGAGACGGCCGCCTCGGCGATCTCCGGGGGCGCCTCGGCCGCGCCGAGTTCGATACGTCTGACCGCCGCGTCCACAACACCCTGGAGCAGCATGGCGGCGAGCCGGGGCTGTTCGTGGCCCAGTTCACCAAGAGCCTCCACGATCATGGCGATCAGACCGCCGTGCGCGGCCCGGATCTTCTCCCGGGCTCCGGCGTCCAGCTCGCTCGCGGAGATGGCGACGACCGCGCGGTGCCGCCGGTCCCCGACCAGCGCGAGCTGACGGCGCACATACGCCTCGATCTTGGCCTCGGGCGTCTCCGCCCCGGCCATGGCCGCCTCGACCTCGGCCGCCCAGACGGGGAAGTCGACGGCGCACAGTTCCTCGACGACGGCGGCTCGCGAGCGGAAGTACTCATAGACGGAGGACCTGGCGAGGCCGGTGCGCTCGGCGAGTGCGGGGAAGGTCAGCGCGTCCGTACCGCCTTCGGACAGGAGGGAGCGCGCGGCGTCCAGCAGGGCGCCTCGCTGCATGGTCCGGTGCTCGGCCACGGAGGCCGCTCGAATCCTGGGCACGCCTCCACTCTACGGATGAGCGGGCGGCGACACAGCGTCAGCGTCCGACGTCGGCCAGCTTCGCCCGCAGCTGCAGCACGGACTTTGTGTGGATCTGGCTGACCCTGCTCTCGGTCACCCCGAGGACATGGCCGATCTCGGCGAGCGTGAGGCCCTCGTAGTAGTAGAGCGTGACGACGGTCTTCTCCCGGTCGGGAAGGGTGTTGATGGCCCGCGCGAGCAACCGTCTCAGCTCACGGTCCTCGGCGACCTCCACCGGGTTGTCGGCGGCGGTGTCCTCCAGGGTGTCCATGAGGCTGAGCCGGTCGCCGCCCTCGCCGCCGACATGCAGCAGCTCCTCCAGCGCCACGACGTTCGCCAGGGACAACTGGCTGAAAACCGCGTGCAGTTCCTCCAGCGCGATCCCCATCTCGGCAGCGACCTCGGGCTCCGTGGGCGTACGCCGCAGCTGGGCCTCCAGCGTGGCGTAGGCGCGCTCGACGGCCCTGGCCTTCTGCCGTACGGAGCGCGGGATCCAGTCCAGGGCCCGGAGTTCGTCGATCATGGCACCGCGGATACGGGTGATCGCGTACGTCTCGAACTTGATGGACCGCTCGATGTCGAACTTCTCGATCGCGTCGATCAGACCGAAGACCCCGGAGGAGACGAAGTCGGCCTGCTCGACATTGGACGGCAGCCCCACACTCACCCGGCCCGCCACATACTTCACCAGGGGCGAGTAGTGCAGGATCAACTGCTCGCGCAGCCGCTCGTCGCCCGTGGTCTTGTACGACCGCCACAACTCGTCGAGCGACGAGGGCGCGGGGGGCCGCACGCCGCTCCGGGCGGCAGGGGGCGCCGCCGCGCGGTCAGACCCGGAGGTGTGCTGGGGCATGCGTTGCCTTGAGCCGTTCTGCTGTGACGTGCGGGGGGACATCTGTCGCGGTGGCCGGAATGCAGGTGAGCGTAGCGTGACTGGAGCGTCGCGCTGAGCGAGGAACGGGCGCCCGCACCCGCCTCGGCGGACGCCGTCGACCACACCTTCGATCCGGGGCCGACGCCGCTCGCGCCGGCCCCCGGGGTGTCACCGATCGTGAGACAGGGGTCATCCGCATCACCTTTTCACCCGAATGCCCCAGGTCAAGTACCGCCTCGCCGCGCGGCGGCCAACTGCCAGCCGTCGCCATGCCGTTCGACAAACCCCAACGAGTGCAGTTCGTACAATCTGCCGAGCGCCTCGTCCGTGGTCGTGCCCGCGCCGCGCGCGATCTCCGGCCCCCGCGAGGCACCCCGGGCGGGCAGCGCCTCCAGAACCCGTGCGCTGACCGGGTCGAGCAGATCCCTGGGGAGTACGGGACCGCGTCGGAGCGGTGCCAGTTCGCCCATGTCGCCCACCAGCTCGGCGACTTCCGCGGCGTCCGTGACCAGCACTCCCTCACCGCGCAGCAGTTCGTGCACGCCCGCCGAGAGACCGCTGGTGGCGGGGCCGGGCACGCCCATCGTGAAGCGGCCGAGCCGCTGCGCGGCGCGCGCGGTGACCAGCGATCCGCTGCGGTACTCCGCCTCCACCACGACGGTCCCCCTGGTGAGCGCGGCGATCACGCGGTTACGGAGCACGAACCTGCTGCGGGTGGGATGGTCGCCCGGCGGTAATTCACCGATGACCAGCCCCTGTTCGGCGATGCGTCCGATCAACTCCGTGTGACCGCGCGGATAGACCACATCGACCCCGCAGGCGAGGACGGCCACGGTGGCGCCGTCGGCCGCCAGCGCGCCGCGGTGCGCCGCGCCGTCCACACCGAACGCCGCACCGGAGGTCACCACCCAGCCGCGCTCCGCCAGACCCGAGCCCAGACTCGCCGCCATATGTGCCCCGTACGGAGTACACGCCCTGGCGCCGACCACGGCGACGGAGCGCAGTGACCAGAGCCGGAGATCCGCGGCGCCCCGTACCCACAGCCCGATGGGCGCGGCCTCTTCCAGATCGTCGAGCTGGCTGGGCCACTCCCGGTCGCCGGGGCAGATGAACCGGCCGCCGAGCGCGCTCACCGCCGCCAGATCGCGCTCGGGGTCGGCCGCCGCCGCCCGTATCCGATAGCCGCCGAGCCGCCGCTCACCGACCTCGGTGAGCTGCTCCGGTCCCGCGCCCGGCGAGGTGAGCAGTTCCAGCAGCCCGGCCGCACCGAACCTCCGCAGCCACCGTCCGCCGCACTCGTCCCCCGGCTCCAGGATCCGTGTGAGCGCGGCCCGCGCCAGCCGCTCCCCCGGGCCGACGCAGGTCATGACGCCGCTCCGGCCGCCGCCGCGCCCCGGGCGACGCCCGTACGCAGCTCCAGCGCCAGGGCCACATCGCGCGATTCCGGCCGGGCGCGCCCGGCGAGGTCCGCGACCGTCCAGGCCACCCGCAGCACCCGGTCCAGGCCGCGCGCGGTGAGCAGCCCGCGCTCCAGATCACGTTCGGCCGCGGCGAGCGCTCCGGGCGCGACGGGCCAGCGCGTACGCAGCTCATGGCCGGGCACCTCGCTGTTGACCGTCCACGGTGTGCCGTCCAGCCGGGCCGCGGACCGCAGCCGGGCGCCCCGTACCCGCGCGGCCACCGCCGCCGTGGACTCGCCCCTGCCGCCCTGGCCCAGCAGATCCGCGCGGTGGACGGGCTGGACGCCGACCCGCAGGTCGACCCGGTCGAGCAGCGGCCCGGACAGCCGGGCCTGGTAGCGGCGGATCACCGAGGGCGGACAGTCGCACGCCGCCCCCACCAGGGTGTGCCGCCCGCATGGACAGGGATTGGCGGCCAGGATCATTAAGAACCGCGCGGGCAGCCGCACCACCCCGGCACTGCGGGCCACCACCACATGGCCGGACTCCAGCGGCTGCCGCAGAGCGTCCAGCGCCCGGCCCGAGAACTCCGGCGCCTCGTCGAGGAAGAGCACGCCCCGGTGGGCCAGCGACACCGCGCCCGGCCGAGGAAGCCCGTTGCCGCCGCCGACCAGGGACTGCATGGTCGCCGAGTGGTGCGGGGCGCAGTACGGCGGCGTGTGGACGAGCGGTTCGCCGGGCGGCAGCATGCCCGCCACCGAATGCACGGCGGTGACCTCCAGGGATTCCTGTCTGGTCAGCGGCGGCAGGACGCCGGGCAGCCGCTCCGCCAGCATCGTCTTCCCGGCCCCCGGCGGTCCGTGGAGCAACAGATGGTGCCCGCCGGCGGCGGCCACCTCCAGCGCCGTACGGGCCGCCGCCTGACCGGCCACATCGGCGAGATCCGGCCGGTGTCCGTCGCCCGTCCCGGCGCCCACGGCCAGACCGGTGCCCACCCCGGCGCCGGGCACCATCAGCCCCGCGAGCATCGCGTCAGGACGCCCCTGCGCGGTCTCCGCCTCCTCCTCGGGCACCGGCTCGTCGGTCAGTACGGCGATGAGCTGGCGCAGGGTCCGTACCCCGAGGACGGAGACCCCCGGCACCAGGGAGGCCTCGCCCGCGGTCTGCTCGGGGACGACGACCTGGCGGTACCCCGCCTCGGCCGCCGCGAGCACCGCCGGCAGCACCCCGCGCACCGGTCTGACCCGTCCGTCCAGGCCCAGCTCGCCGATCAGCACGAGATCGGCGATGGCCTTGGAATCGATCCGTTCGGCGGCCCCGAGCACCGCCGCCGCCACGGCGAGGTCGAAGCCGCTGCCGCCCTTCGGCACGGAGGCGGGGCTCAGCCCCACCGTGAGTTTCTTCTGCGGCCACTCGCCCCCCGAGTTCACCACGGCTGCCCGCACCCGGTCGCGGCTCTCCACCAGACTCTTGTCGGGCAGCCCCACCAGGGTGAAGGCGGCGACCCCGGGCTCCAGGTCGGCCTGGACCTCGACCACCACGCCCTCGACGCCCACCAGCGCCACCGAGCACGCACGCGCGAACCCCATCAGGCCACCCCCTGGGCGTGCTCGACCACCGGTGCGCCCCGGCCCGGCAGCAGCACCCCGATCAGATCGATACGCACCCCGCCGGGCGGCGGACCCCCGTACCGCTCCAGCCAGCAGTCCGCGAGCCGTTTCAGCCGGTCCGCCTTCACCGGCGTGACCGCGGCCATCGGATGTTCGAACCAGCCGGCTCTGCGGGTCTTCACCTCGCAGACGACCAGGACGTCCCGGCCCCCGCTGTCCTTGTCGCGAGCCACGATGTCGATCTCGCCGACCCTGCCGCACCGCCAGTTCCGCGCCAGTACGGTCATCCCCGCGTCGGCCAGCCGCCGCGCCGCCAGATCCTCGCCGTACCGCCCCAGTGCCCCCGTCGCGTTCATTTCGGCACCACCTCCGGTACCGACTCTGACGCGACCGCCCGAAGCTAGTGGATCTTGGTGGACGACCCGGCGGTTGTGGAAAACTCGCTCACTCGTCCGTGGCGCTCCAGCACCCCGGCCCCCTCACGCCGGCCCGCTCAAGCCGGCCCCGGCCCGATCACGCTCTTCAGCCGCCAGGGAGTTCGAGGTCGCTCTTGTTCAGTTCCTCGATATTCACGTCCTTGAACGTGAGCACTCGTACTTGCTTGACGAACCTGGCCGGCCTGTACATGTCCCAGACCCAGGCATCCGCCATCGTGACCTCGAAAAAGACCTCACCTTGAACCGAGTGCACCTGCATCTCGTAGTCATTGGTGAGATAAAAGCGACGCTCGGTCTCAATCACGTATTTGAACAGACCGACGACATCTCGGTACTCCCGGTAGAGCTTCAGCTCCATCTCGGTCTCGTACTTCTCGAGGTCCTCGGCGCTCATGGCATGTTCCCCTTCAGCCGTACGTCCCCCTATTGTGCTCCGGCCCCCGCGCCCCTAGACGCTTTCGGGGGCGAGGTCCACCGGCTCACCCGGAGGACCCTCGTCGAGCAGCGTGCGCAGCAGCTCGGCGAGCCTGGTCGGATACACCGTCTCACGCGCCGCCGACAGTTCGGCGGAGGTCCACCACCTCAACCCCGCGACACTCCGCAGCTCCAGCTCGGTCAGCCCCTCGGCCGACGTCTCCGTCTGTGTCGTACGTGCCAGGAAGTACCACTCGTCCTGGTCCCAACGGCGGCCGTCGAACGGGAAGGAACAGGTCCGGCGCCACAGCACGGGCCCCAGCTCCACCTGTGTGATCCCCGTCTCCTCGGCCAGCTCGCGCAGCGCGGCCTCTTCCCGGGTCTCGTCGCCCTCCAGGCCACCGCCGGGCGTGAACCACCAGTCGTCGTCCGGGTCACCGGGCTCGTATCCGTGCAGCAGCAGAATCCGGTCCTCCGGATCCAGCAGCACCACCCGCGCCACCTTCCGCAGCGCCCGTCCGCCCGCACTGTCAGACCCGCCAGACCCGCCCGCCTCGGCAGACCCGCCCGACCCACCGGCCCCGGCGGATTCAGCGGACACCCGCGGACACCCCTTCACCGCTCCTGCCGCCGCCCCGCGGCTTCGAGAACCGCCTGGCGATCGGCCCGTACGCCGCGCCGCCGAAGATCAGCAGCGCCCCGGCCACCACGGCCCCCACGATCAGCCGCACCGGCCCCGGCCCGGACACCCCGCCCGGCAGCGCCGCGAAGCCCGCCGGCCGTTCGATCACCCCGCCCAGCGGCCAGGCCACGGCGTCGACGCGCGCGTCGACCGCCGAGCGCGGCACCGACCCCTGCCCCGCGTCCTCCAGATGGACCCGGGAGTCCAGCGAACCACTGCGTTCATCACCGAGCAGGAACAGCTTCCCCTCGGGCACGGTCGCGTCGAAGTCGGTCGTGGACGCCCGCCCGCCGATCATTCCCCGTACATACGGCTCCTCGACCGCCGTGCCATTGACGGTGAGCCGGCCCTCCGCGTCACAGCAGGCGATCTTGTCGCCACCGACCGCGACCACCCGCTTCAGCATCGGCATATTGGCCCAGTCCGCGTCCTTGAAGACCACCACATCGCCGCGGCGTACCTCGTCGCCGGATATCCGCTGCGCCAGCACCCGGTCACCCGCCTTCACGGTCGGGTCCATCGAGTTGGTCGGGACGGTGTACGGCCGGTACTCGACGGCTCCCCAGACGAACCCGCCGAGAAAGAGCACACAGCCGACGGCCACGGCCAGCCCCGACAGCACACTGCCGAGGCGGCCGTGGCCGCCGTTCGAACGTTCCGCTCGTCCTGTTCCGCTCATCCCAGCACTCCCCCCGTTCCGGAGAACGATCACTCCACCGTTCCGGAGAATGATCCTCGGAGATCGACGATCCGGGACGGCACCCTACCCGGCGGTACGGGCCCGGGTCAGCCTCCTTCGGCGCCACAGTACGAACGGCACCGCTCCGGCCAGGCCCAGCGCCCCCGGAGCCGCGGCCGAGGCCACCGACGCCGCCGCGCTCAGCCCGGACTGGTCGAACGTGCCGGGCACCGGAAGCAGCGACCAGCGGTTGACCGGCCAGGCCACCACGAACGCGCGCCCGACGACCTCGTCGTTGGAGACCGTGCCGTTTCCGGTCAGCTCCTGGTGGTAGCGGGAGTCCAGCGAGTTCTGCCGGTGGTCACCCATCACCCAGATGCTGCCCTTGGGCACGTCGATCGGCCCGAACGGCTTGTCGTCACAGGGAGTATTGCCCGGGTAGATGTAGTCCGTCTCGTTCAACGGAACCCCGTTGACCTGGACCTTTTCCCCCTTCTTGCACTCCACCGTGTCACCGCCGACCGCGATGACCCGCTTGATCAGATCCTTCTCCTCGGACGACGGCATCAGCCCGATGAAGCTCAGGAACCGCTGCGCCACATTCGGCTCGGGTGCCTGGGTGTCGTCCAGCCAGCCGCCCGGGTCATGGAAGACGACGACCTCACCCCGCTCAGGCTCGGAGCCGAACCAGGGGGTGAGCTTGTCCACCAGCACCCGGTCGCCCCGTTGCAGGGTGTCCTGCATCGAGTCCGAAGGGATCGAGAACGCCTGTACCAGGAAAGTCTTGATCAGAAGCGCCAGCAGAAGCGCGATCCCGATGAGAAGGGGCAGCTCCTTCCAGAAGGAGCGCGGTTTCCTCGCGCCCGATCCGTCTGTCTCGCTCTCGCCGTCCTTGTCGCCGTCATGGATCCCACCGGACCCGCTCCCGCGTTCCGCCGACCGGTCCGTCACGTTTTCGGGCGACTCGGCGAGCTGCTCGTGTCCCTCCTCGGGATCATCGTGTCCGGATCGTGCGCCGACCGCCACATCCCCCACATCCACTCCTTACTCCGTGCGATTACTCCGTGCGATCGCCTGCCCCGGAGACGGGACAGGCCCACCACTCCCATAACGAGCGGGAGTTCCGCAGGGCTCGGGAGCCGGATCAATCCGTTCAGATCCTGGGAAGACACACTATGGGACGGCCCCAGTGCCGTCGTCGGCGCGGCGCGCGGGTCCGGGACCGAAGCGTAGGTCTCCCGCTCCTCCAGTCGCCGCCAGTGACCGAGCGGCCAGGCGATGACGACCGCGCGGCCCACGACCTCGTCCTCCGAGACGGTCCCCTTGTCCGCCTCCTGGAGGTGGAAGCGGGAGTCGGCCGAATTGGACCGGTGGTCCCCCATCACGAAGATGCGTCCGGCCGGCACCTTCACCTCGAAGGGGATCGTGGAGGGCGCGTTCCCGGGGTTCAGATACGGCTCGGTGAGCGGGGTGCCGTTGACGGTCACCTTGCCGTCCCGGTCGCAGCACTTGACGGTGTCCCCGCCGGTCGCGACGACACGCTTGATCAGATCCTGCTCGTCGGCGGACGGCAGCAGTCCGATGAAGGTCAGCCCCTGCTTGACCTGCTTGATCACGACGGGCGAGTTGTCCGGCGGCGGCTTCTCGTCCCGGAGCCAGTTGCCGGGGTCCTTGAAGACCACGACATCGCCGCGCTCCGGCTTCGAGCCGAACCACGGCGTCAGCTTGTCCACCAGCACCCGGTCGCTGACCCTGATCGTCTGCTCCATCGATCCCGAAGGGATCACGAAGGCCTGCACCAGAAACGTCTTGAGGACCAGCGCGATCAGCACCGCCACGGTGATGAGCAGCGGTATCTCCTTCGCCGCGGACCTGCGACGGCGCTGTTTGACCCGGCGGGCGAGCTTACGGCGCTCCGCGCGCCCCGGCAGCGTCCGGCCGGTGGTGGGCCGGGAGCCGGTCGGCAGCCGGGTGTCGGATCCATGGCTGGGGCGGCGGCGTCCCCGCTTACCCATGGGCACCGCCCGAGGCCGCTATACCGTCCGAGGCCGCCGCGTCACCCGGCGTACGTACGTCGTGGAAGGCCTCTGTCGGCTCCAGGACGGCCCAGCGGCCCAGCGGCCAGCCGATCCAGTCCGCCCGTCCGATGACCTTGTCCACGGGCACCATGCCGCCCCCGGGGTCGCCGAGATGGTCGCGGGAGTCGCGGGAATTGCTGCGGTGGTCGCCCATCACCCAGAGGGTGCCCTGGGGTACGACGATGTCGAAGGGGACGCTGGAGGCCACGTCACCCTCGTACAGATACCGCTCGTCCACGGCTCGGCCGTTCACCTCGACCCTGCCCCCCTTGTCGCAGCACACCACGCGGTCACCCCCCACACCGACCACGCGCTTGACGAAGTCGGTCTCGGCGGGCTCGGCGAGCCCCAGGGCGGCGGCCGCCCCGTGCAGCAGCCCGGTGACGGGGTTCTCCCGCGGCGGCTCCTGGACGAAGGATCCGGTGCCGTCGAAAACCACCACATCACCGCGCTCCGGCGCGGTACCGAAACGGTACGCCAACTTGTTGACGAGCACCCGGTCCCCGATCTGGAGAGTGGGCTCCATCGAGCCGCTGGGGATCAGGAACGGCTGCACCACGAAGCTGCTGAGGAGCAGCGCGAAGACGGCGCAGACGAGCCCGAGCAGCCCCGCCCTGCCCCAGGAGACCTCGGGCAGCCCCGGGAGCCGCCGGGAGGAACGCGCGGAGCGCGACCCCTCCTCCGTCCCGTCGTGGGATGCGGAAGAGCGATCGCGCTCCGTCTGCACTGCTTCGGTGTCCATCGGGGCCAGATCTTATCCGGCGGCCCTGTGGACCCGGGTGCGTGTCCGGGTGGACCCCGGACGACGCGGGGCCTACCTGTCGCGCTTCTCCTTGATCTTCGCGGCCTTGCCGCGCAGCTCACGGAGGTAGTACAGCTTCGCGCGACGGACGTCACCGCGGCTGACGAGCTCGATCTTCTCGAAGATCGGGCTGTGCAACGGGAAGGTGCGCTCGACGCCGACGGAGAAGGAGACCTTGCGGACCGTGAAGGTCTCACGGACACCGGAGCCCTGGCGGCGGATGACCACGCCCTTGAACTGCTGGATACGGGAGCGGTTGCCCTCGATGACACGTACGTGAACGTTCACGGTGTCGCCGGGGCGGAAAGCGGGGAGGTCGCTGCGGAGCGACGATGCGTCGACGACGTCGAGCAGGCTGGCCATGAAGGTCTGCTTCCTCGCTGATGCCACAGGTCATCAGCGGATATCGAGAGAGAGTCTGATGTGCCGTTCGCGTCGGGCGGGCGTCGTTCCCCCTGTGGCAGGGGCGCACACCGGACGTACAGCAGCGGCCTATTCTTCCATGGCCTCGGGCCTGCGCCAAAATCGGCCACCGGGCTCCGGCGCCCAGCCCAGGATGGAGAGCATCTCGCGGTCCTTCTTGTCGAAGGACGCGGGGTCGCAACGCTCGATCAGATCGGGCCGGTTGAGGGCCGTGCGCCGGAACGCCTCGTCCCGCCGCCAGCGCGCGATCTTGCCGTGGTGGCCGCTGAGCAGCACGTCCGGAATCCCGCGCCCGCGCCACTCCGGCGGCTTCGTGTAGACGGGGCCCTCCAGCAGATTCGCCATCGCGCCGGGGGCGAAGGAGTCGTCGCGGTGCGACTCCGCGTTGCCGAGCACACCGGGCAGCAGCCGGGCCACGGCCTCGGTGATCACCAGTACGGCGGCCTCGCCGCCGGCGAGCACATAGTCACCGATGGAGACCTCGACCACCGGTATCCGGGTCGCGTACTCGTCGATGACCCGGCGGTCGATGCCCTCGTAGCGCGCGGGGGTGAAGACCAGCCAGGGCCGTTCGGACAGCTCGACGGCCAGTTCCTGGGTGAAGGGACGGCCGCTGGGGGTGGGGACGACCAGGACCGGGCCATGGGCGCCCGACTCGTAGCCGCTCGCCAGGACGTCGTCCAGCGCGTCGCCCCAGGGCTCGGTCTTCATGACCATGCCGGGGCCGCCGCCGTACGGGGTGTCGTCCACCGTGTTGTGCCGGTCGTACGTCCACCGCCGGAGGTCGTGTACGTGGACGTCGAGCCGGCCGCGCGCGCGGGCCTTGCCGACGAGCGAGACGTTCAGCGGCTCCAGATACTCCGGGAAGATCGTGACCACATCGAGTCGCATCAGCCGCCGTCCTTACCGGACGCGTCGTCCCCGCCGGAGTCGTCGTCCCGGCTGGAGGCGATCTCCGCCCTGTCGTCGATCAGACCCGGCGGCGGGTCGATGACGGCCCGCTGCTCCTCCAGGTCGATCTCGGTGACGATCTCCTCCACGAAGGGGATCATCACCTCGCTGCCGTCCGGCCGTTCGACGATGAACAGGTCCTGCGAGGGCAGATGCGAGATCTCGGTGATCCGCCCGACCTCCGTGCCGTCGGCCAGCACCACATCCAGGTCCATCAGCTGATGGTCGTAGAACTCCTCGGGGTCCTCCGGGAGTTCCTCGGGGTCGACCTCCGCGATCAGCAGGACATTGCGCAGCGCCTCGGCGCCCGTACGGTCGCGTACGCCCTCGAAGCGCAGCAGCAGCCTGCCGCTGTGCACCCGGCCCGTCTCGATCCTCAGCGGTCCGGCCTGGGCCGGTTCCGTGGCGAGTACGGCGCCGGGGCCGAGCCGCAGTTCGGGCTCGTCCGTACGTACCTCGACGGTGACCTCACCCTTGATCCCATGGGCGCGGCCCACCCGCCCGACCACCAACTGCACTGACACTCCACCTTCTTGTCACGATCACGCACCGGAAACAGCGAAGGCCGGGAAGGCCGTGGCCCTCCCGGCCCCTGCCGGTGTTCTGCTGTCTCAGCGAACCTGGTCCACGTCGATGAGATCGACGCGGATGCCACGGCCGCCGATGGCGCCCACGACAGTCCGCAGAGCACGTGCGGTGCGGCCGTTGCGGCCGATCACCTTGCCGAGGTCGTCCGGGTGCACCCGGACCTCCAGGACACGGCCGCGGCGCAGGTTGCGCGAGGCCACCTGCACTTCGTCCGGGTTGTCGACGATGCCCTTCACGAGGTGCTCGAGAGCCTCCTCGAGCATGCTCAGGCCTCGGTCGACTCGGCGGCGGCCGAGGACCCGGTCCCGGCTTCGTCGGCCTTCTTGTCGGACTTCTTCGCCTTCTGAGTGATCGCCTCACCCTTGGGCTCGTCGCCGGCGTCCTTCGCGGCGGCCTCGAAGAGGGCGCGCTTGTCGGCCTTCGGCTCCGGCTGGAGCAGCGGCGCGGGGGCCGGCAGGCCCTTGTGCGCCTGCCAGTCACCGGTGAGCTTGAGGATCGCGAGAACCGGCTCGGTCGGCTGGGCGCCGACGGACAGCCAGTAACGCGCGCGCTCCGAGTCGACCTCGATGCGCGAGGGGTTCTGCACCGGGTGGTACAGACCGATCTCCTCGATGGCCCGGCCGTCACGGCGGGTACGGGAGTCGGCGACGATGATGCGGTAGTGAGGCGAACGGATCTTGCCCAGACGCTTCAGCTTGATCTTGACTGCCACTGGAGTGGTGTCTCCTGGTCTTGACGTGGTTGGGCACAACGGGATGCCGCGTGGGGTTGCGGTACCCGATCCGCCCGATGGACGCGTCAGCCGGAGGAGAGAGGGGTCCTGTGCGACTGTCGAGTACAGCTGGCCATTCTGCCATACGCCCGCGACCGGCCATGACCCGGCGGCGGGCAGGGTCCGGCAGCGGCCGGGGCGGCCGGTCGCTCAGCCCGCGGCGCCGACCACTTCGGGGATACGGAAGGGCTTGCCGCAGCCGCCGCAGACGATCGGGGCCTGGGCGAGGACCGACGGTACGACCCGTACGTTCCGCCCGCAGTCACACACCGCCTTGACGCGTACCCCGCCGCCGGACGAACCGTGTCTGGCGGCCGGACCGCGGAAGCTGCGCTTGGTATCGGCGGCCGTCGCGACCGTGTGCGCCTTGAGGGCGCGCTGCAATCGCTCGATGGTGGGGCGGTACCGCCGCTTCGCCTCGGGGCTGAGCGAGACCAGGGAGAAACCGCTGCTGGGATGCGGCTCCTCGGGATGGTCGAGGCCCATCTCCTCCGCGATCGCCAGGAATCGGCGGTTGTGGTAGCGGCCCGCCCGCGAGGTGTCGCGGACACCTCTGGCCGCGGCGATGCCATGGACCGCTTCGTGAAGCAGTCGTTCGAAAGAGAGCTCGGCGCCACAGGCGGACGACGACTCTCCGATCAGGGACTCTGGCGCGGCAAGATCCGGCAGCTCGGGGTGGGACCGCTGAATATCGGCCCACGCCTGCGCCAGCTCTGCGGCGAGAACAGGTGGTGTCGTGCTCACGTCGTGAACAACGAGCCGGAACCCTCCCGGGTTCCATTACGGGGCATCCCAAATAATTTGCACGTACCCGTCAGTTGCCATTGATGCGTCCGGACGAGGGCGGGTGCGCTGATCTGCGGAGAAGTCTCACAGCTCCTACCAAGGTGGTACGTAGCGCCTCGTACGCTTCGACGCGTAGACGATCTACGTACACCTGCGCTTCCTCTTGAAGAAGAGGGGCGTCGCCTCTTGAAGAGTGGCTCCGCCGCGCTGGTGGCTCCGACAGGGGACTCGATGGACTCCTGGTGACGGATGCGCTCAATACGCGCGGGCCACAATGGCGACACTACCCGCCTCATCATCCGTTTCCGGCACCGCCCCGTCCTCGGCGACCAGACACCGTACGGAGACTCCGCGCTCAGCGAGAGCCGCCTCTCCCCGGGTACCCAGCGTCGCCCAGGGGATGCGTGCCCAACCGCCCGCCGCGGCGGCCTCGGCGGCCTCCTCGACGGTGGAGACATCGGCGGTACGGGCCTCGCGGCGCGCCCTGGACTCCGTCAGCAGCAGCGCCTGGTCGTCCTCCAGGACCGTGGGCAGCAGCCCGGCGAGGTCCCCGACGGCCACCGGCTCCTTGCCGCCCGGGATCCGGCGTACGAGCATCGCGGTGCCGTTCTCCAGGTCGCGGGGGCCGATCTCGATCCGTACGGGCACACCCTTCAGCTCCCAGTCGACGGCCCGGCGGCCGAAGGGGATGTCCGTGCGGTCGTCGACCTGGACGCGGACACCGGCGAGCCGGAGGCGGTCGGCGGTCTCGCGGACGGCTGCCAGGACCGGCTCGTCGCCCTTGATGGCCAGCACGACGGCCTGGACGGCGGCGAGGCGCGGCGGGACGCGCAGTCCGTCGTCGTCGCCGTGCGACATGATCAGTCCGCCGACCATCCGGGTCGAGGCGCCCCAGGAGGTCTGCCAGACCAGCTCCTCGGTGCCCTCCTTCGACAGGTACCGGGTGTGGAAGGCCCTCGCGAAGTTCTGCCCCAGCTCATGGCTCGTGCCCAGTTGGAGGGCCTTGCCGTCGCCCATCATCCCTTCCAGCGTCAGGGTGTTGACGGCCCCGGCGAAGCGCTCGCGCGCGGTCTTGCGGCCCAGGACGACATCGATCCCGAGGACCTCGGTCATGAAGTCCGCGTAGACGTTCCGGTGGATGTGCGCGGCGTAGTCCCTGGCGTCCTCGTAGGTGGCATGGGCGGTGTGGCCCTCCTGCCAGAGGAATTCGGTGGTGCGCAGGAAGACGCGGGGGCGCATCTCCCAGCGGACGACATTCGCCCACTGGTTGATCAGCAGCGGCAGATCGCGGTAGCTGCGCACCCACTTGGCGAAGTACTCGTTGACGATCGTCTCGGAGGTGGGCCGTACGACGACCGGCTCCTCCAGGTCCTTGCCGCCGCCGTGCGTGACGACCGCCAGTTCGGGCGCGAAACCCTCGACGTGCGCCGCCTCCCGGGTCAGATACGACTGCGGGATGAAGAGCGGGAAGTACGCGTTCGAGGCGCCGGCGGCCTTGATGCGGGTATCCAGCTCCTGCTGCATCCGCTCCCACAGACCGTACCCATATGGCCTAATCACCATCGTGCCGCGCACCGGCCCGTTGTCGGCCAGTTCGGCCTTGTTGATCAGATCCTGGTACCAACGGGGGAAGTCGTCCGCCCGGGGCGTGAGAACAGGTGCCTTCGCCATGGCGGGCATCGTACGGGCTCGGACAAAAGGAACCGGCCATGCGCGCGGGGGCGCACGCCCGGGGCATACACGCTTTGCCCGCCGCCCACTGGACGCGGGCACGGATGCGGAGTTCTCTGGCTTAACGGGGGAAGAACGCGCGCACGTACACGGGGGGCTGTCCTTCAGGGCACGACCGACCTCTCGGCGGATTGGGGCGCTATCCATGACACGTACGCTCGGCGGGCATCACCAGCGGCTCGCGCACGCGGGCACGGCACCGGCGGTTTCCGCCGACGCGGGCGCGCGGGCCCGCGACTGGGCCGAGATCCAGGAACGGATGCTGGTGCCGCTCTACGAAGCGGTGTACGAGCGCCTGGAGGTCCGCAACGGGACCCGGGTGCTCGGTCTCGGCTGCGGCTCGGGGCTGGCCCTGCTGCTCGCGGCCGCGCGGGGTGCGCGGGTGACCGGTGTCGACTCCGATCGCGAGCGGCTGGCGCTGGCCCGCGAACGGCTCCGCGCCGATCTGGAGCGGGACGGCCGGGCGGACCGGGCTGCCGATACGGGCACGCTGCTGCCGGTGGACCGGATGGCCGACGCCGCGCCGGGGCCCGGCCGTTCACCGTACGACCTGATCACCGCCTTCCAGCCGATCGGCTCCGTGGCGGGCGACGCGAAGGGACTCGGACCGGCGCTCGACGAGGCGATACCACTGGCCCGGCGCGGCACGCCCGTGGTGCTCGCGGGCTGGGGCCCGCCGGAGCGCTGCGCCACGGACGGGGTGCTGCGGATCGCGGGCCGGCTGAGCGACCGTCCGCGCAAGGGCGCCCGGCGGCCGGGGCACCGCGACGATCTGGAGGAGGTCGCGGCGCGGGCCGGTCTGAAGCCGGACGGTTCGGGGCGGGTGGCCTGCCCGTTCGGATACGCGGACCAGGAGAGCGCGGTCCGCGGACTGCTGTCGACGGGGGTGTTCGACGGTGCGATCCGGACGACGAACCGCCGGCTGGTGGAGAAGGAGATCGGCGAGGCGCTCCATCCGCATCTGCGCCGTGACGGCACGGTCTGGATGCCGAATGTCTTCCGGTATCTGATCGCCCGTACGCCCTGAGACCCGCGGTCCTGATCCGCGTGGCCCCCGGCCAACCGGTCGGTCGCCCGCCCGGAAACGGATCGGAAACGGACCGTTACGAAACCCTGGACAGTATCCAGAATTCTGTTTACTGTCTCATCCGTGACTGGCTTCGACGAGCGTTTCCTGACCCGCAACGGCCTCGCGGCCCGGCAGCTGGCGGTCCTCCTGCTGAACCACGAGCCGGAGACCCGGCTGCCGCGCGTCCGGGACTTCGCCGTGGAGCTGGGCGTCGGGAACGGCACCGTCCAGGCGGCGCTCCAGCTGCTGGAGAACGCCGAGGCGATCGAGACGACGGCCCGGGGCCATCTCGGCACCTTCCTCGTCCGCTCGGACCGCTCGATACTGTGGCGGCTCTCCGGGCTCGGCACGCTCCTCGCCGCGATGCCGCTGCCGTACTCCCGCCGGTACGAGGGGCTGGCGACCGGGCTGCGCGCCGCCTTCGAGGAGGCGGGCGCGCCCTTCGCGATCACCTTCATGCGGGGCGCCGGCGCCCGTACGACCGCGCTCCTCGAAGGCAAGGTCGATCTCGTCGTCCTCTCGCGTTTCGCTGCCGACCGGCTGATCGAGGACCATCCGGTCGAGCTGGTCGCGGATCTGGGCCCGGCCACCTATGTCGGGGCGCACGGTCTGCTGCTGCGGCGCGGCTCGGACCCGGAGACCCCGGGGCTGCGCGTCGCCGTCGACCACGCCTCCGAGGATCAGCGGATGCTCGCCGAGCGCGCGTTCGCCGGGCGCTCGGACATCGAGTGGATCGAGGCGTCGTACATGCAGCTGCGCGAGCTGTTCGAACACAATCTGGCCGACGCCACCGTCTGGAACCTCGATGAGGTGCAGGGGCTGCTCGGGATGAGCGTGGACGTCCTGCCGCTCGGCGACGAGGTCACCCGCGATCTGTCGCTGCGCAACTCCAGCGCGGCGATCATCGGCAGGACGGAGGGGGCGAAGGCGCTCGGCGCCGTACGGGAGTCCCTCGATCTGTCGGTCGTCACCACCCTCCAGGCCGAGGTGTTGCGCGGTGAGCGCACACCCTCGTACTGACCGCCCCGCCGGCCCGCGCGAAAGGACACCCCGGAGTCGACGCGTCGGCTCAAAATACAAAATCCTGGTTACTGTCGAAAGGAGGACCATGGACGACCAGCTCGCCCTCCGCGTCCAGTTGTTCCGCGAGAGCGGTCAGGTCCGGCCGGAGGTCGCCGCGTTCGTGACCGAGGAGCTTGACTCCCTTGCCGCCGAGGGCCATACCGTCACCGAAGCCACGGCGGGCATGCTCACCAGCCATCTGATGATGGCCCTCGACCGGCTGCTCGACGGCGCGCCGATCGAGGAGTTCAGGACCGACGAGCAGGTGGCGGCCGAACTCGCCGGACATCCCGAGGCCGTGGCCCGGGCCCGCGCGGTCTCCGTACGCGCCGAACGGGAGTTGGGCGCTCCGCTCCCCGACTCCGAGATCAACTTCCTGGGCCTGCATCTCGCCGTACTGGCCCAGAACTCCCCCGCCTCACACCACTCGTAGGTCTCATCCCACTCGTAGCGCGAAGGACCCAGCCATGACGAAGATCCTCACCGGCGGCGTCGGCAAGACCGAGGTCGCGCACACCGTCTCCGGACTCGCCCTCGACGGCCTGGAGATCACGGTCTCCAACGACATGGACGCCGCGATGAAGCTCCGCGCCGGACAGGCCGACTACTACCTCGGCACCTGTCACACCGGCGCCGGTGCCTCCCTCGGCATCCTGGTCGGCCTGCTCGGCCGGCCGCTCTGCCACACCTTCGGCCGCCATGTCCCCGCCGAGGACGAGGTCACCGCCCTGCTGGCGGACGGCAAGAAGGTCTTCGGTTTCGCCATCGACCAGATCGATGTGATCGCCCCGCTCATGGCCCGCGCGATCGCCGCGCGCGGCTGACCGAAGACCTGCCAGGGACCGGAGGAGAGACCCCGTGAGCAGCACCGTCCTCGCAGCGAGTACCAGTCTGGACTTCTCGCTGACGCAGAAGCTTTTTGTCATAGCCCTGTGCGCGCTGACCGCCTTCATCTCGCACATGGCGCTGGCCGTGTTCAACGACGGCGTACGCCCCTTCATGCTCGACTTCATCCAGGGACGCTCCAAGAGGACCGCCACAACCGCGGTCTCCTTCGGCCTCTCGGCGGGCTTCATCTTCGGCCTCGGCGCCCCGATGGCGCTGTCCAGCGGTGTGCTCAACCCCTGGCTGCTCTTCCTCCCCACCGACATCCTGGGCATCCTCGCGCCGAGGAAGTGGCTCGCGCCGCTGCTCGGCGGCGCCTGGGGCGCGGTGGTCGTCTTCGGCCTCAACGGGGCCAATGATGTGGCGCACGATCTGCCCGTCGACTTCCTGACGGCGATGCAGCAGATGTCGACACCGATCCTCTTCCTGTTCACGCTCTTCCCGGTGCTCGCCATCACCAAGCAGTTCGGGCGGCTGCGCGGCGGCCTCGCCGCCGTACTGGAACTGGCGCTCGTGATCATGACGATGAAGCTCTGGCCCAACGTCTTCGCCGGCTCACTGGCGATGGCGGCCGGTGTGCTGCTGCTCATCGGCTTCGCCGTCCGGAAGGACCTGCTCCAGCGCAACGCGGACCGGGCCGCCGCGCTGGCGGCCGGCGAGGAGACCTCGGGGACGGGGCAACAGGGGGCGGCCGGAGACGATCCGATGGCCTCGCTCTTCAGCGCCAGCGCACTACGGCTGCGCCGGTATCTGCCGCTGTTCATGGTGCTGGGCGCCGGAGTCTGTGTGCTGGCGCAGATGCATATCTTCGGCGGCGGCGAGGCGACCAGCTTCCTGATCGCCAAGGGCCAGTACAGCGAGGCGGCCCAGGTCGACTTCTACCGGGTCTTCGGCTTCATCCCGCTGATCGCGACGACCGCGCTCGCCTCGGGCGCGTACGGCATCGCCGGTTTCACGCTCGTCTACCCCATCGGCTATCTGCTGCCGAACCCGGTCCTGGCGGCCGTCGTCGGCGCCGTGGTCTTCGCCCTCGAAGTGCTGGCCCTGTCCTCCATCGGCCGGGTCCTGGGCAAGCTGCCGAGCGTGCGCGACTCCTCCGAGCATCTGCGGAGCGCCATCAGCGACACCCTGCAACTGGCCATCCTCTTCGGCTCACTGCTGGCGGCCAATGTCATGGGCGGCGGAATCGCGATCCTCATCGTCGGCGGGCTCTATCTCCTCAACGAGGCGATGGGCAGGCCCGTGGTGCGGATGGCGGCGGCGCCCGCGGCGGTCATCGTCGGCGGCGTTCTCCTCAACATCCTCTACTGGCTGGACCTGTTCACCCCCGTCAAGGGCTGACCCGGGACAGGCGCGCCAGGAAGGCACCCGCACCCCATGCCTCATCTCACCACCGTCGCCGGGCCGCTGCCCGTCTCCGCCGTGCGCGGCCCGGCACTCCCCCATGAACATCTCGTCCTCGATCTCGACCGTACGGGCGACGGCGCCGCCGTCCTCGACGCCGGGCGCCATCTGGACACGGTCACCTCCGAGCTGGCCTCCCTGCGCGCCGAGTTCGGGCTCTCCCTGGTCATCGAGCTGACCTGCCGGGGCATGGGCCGCGATCCGCTCGCCCTGGCCCGTATCTCCGCGGAGTCCGGGGTCGCGGTGGTCGCGTCGACCGGCTGGTACTACGAGCCGTTCCATCCGGACGAGATCGGCGGCACGCCCGTCGAACAGCTCACCGCGACCCTCGTCCAGGAGATCACCGACGGGCTCGACTCCACCGGGATCCGCCCCGGCGTCCTCGGCGAGATCGGCAGCCACGGCGAGCGGCCCAGCGAGCCGGAGAGCCGCGCGCTGCTCGCCTCGGCGCACGCCGCCGTCGCCACCGGTCTGTCGGTCGCCACCCACGCCCAGCTCGGCCGCGGCGGACTCGCCCAGCTCGAACTGCTCACCGGTACGGGCCTGGCACCGCACCGGATCTGCCTCGGCCACCAGGACCTGCTGGACGACCCCGCCGTCCACCGCGAACTGGCCGCGAGCGGCGCGTATGTCGCCTTCGACACCGTCGGCAAGGAGTCCTACCAGAGCGACGACACCCGGCTGCGGCTGCTGCTCGCCCTGCTGGAGGCCGGTCACGGGGACCGTGTCCTGCTCAGCTGCGACATCTCGCGCCACGGCTATCTGGAGTCGGAGGGCGGCCAGGGGTACGGGCATCTCTTCCGGTCCTTCCTGCCCAAGGCGCGCGCGGCGGGCGTGGACGACGAACTGATCGACCTGATGACCCGGCGCAATCCGCTGCGCTTCCTGACCGGCGCCGACACGGACGACGACGCCCCGGCCACCAACGCCAACACCGACACCGAGTCCGACACCGAGGAGATCTGAGATGCCCGTGCTCCCGCGGACCTTCCCGCTGGCGACCGTCACCCTGGAGGATGCGGCCCAGCGGCAGTTCCGGCTCCTGGAGTGCACCGCCGCGCACTTCGAGGGACCGCAGCTCTTCGAGGCGGACGCCGGTGTCGTACCGGGTCTCGGCCGCCCCCGTACGACCGCGCGCGTCGAGGCCGTACTCGCCGATTACTTCGGCGCCGAGGACGCGGCGCTCGTGCAGGGCGCCGGTACGGGCGCGATCCGCGCCGCACTCGGCGCGGCCGTCTCCCCCGGCGACCCGCTGCTGATCCACCGGGCCCCGGTCTACCGGACGACCGCCGTCACTCTGCGCGGCCTCGGGGTCCGTACCACCGAGGCCGACTTCAACGACCGTACGGCGCTCCGGCGGGCCCTGGAGTCCGGCGCCTTCTCGTGGGCGTACGTCCAGCACAGCCGGCAGCGGCTCGCCGACTCCTACGATCCGGGCGAGGTCCTCGCGGCCTGCCGGGCCGCCGGGGTCCGTACGGTCGTCGACGACAACTACGCGGTGATGCGCGTCCCCGCCTCCGGGGTGGAACTGGGCGCGGACGCCTCCTGCTTCTCCCTCTTCAAACTGCACGGCCCCGAAGGCGTCGGCGTGGTCGTCGGCGCCCGCGATCTCATCGCACACATCCGCGCCGACAACTACTCGGGCGGCGGCCAGGTCCAGGGCCACCAGGCGCTCGACGCGCTACGCGCCCTCACCCGCGTCCCCGTCCTGTGGGCGCTCCAGTCCCGGGTGGGCGCGGAGATCGCGGAGCGGCTGACCGCCGGTGAGGTACCGGGCGTCGCCGAGGTACGGATCGCCAACGCCCAGGACCGCTGTCTGCTGGTACGGCTCGACCGCCCGGTCGCCCGTGAGCTGCCCGCCGTCGCCGCGCGGCACGGCGCCGCGCCCTATCCCGTGGGCTCCAACTCCCGCTACGAGATCGCGCCGCTGGTCTACCGGATGTCCGGCTCATCGCTCGACGACGACCCCGGACTCGCCGACTGGACCGTACGGATCAACCCGATGCGGGCCGGAGCCGATCTCGTGATCGAGATCCTCCGCCGTTCGCTGCACGACCTGAAGGGCTGATCGTGTTCCTGGACACCGTCCTCACCCGCAACCCCGCGCTCGTCGACACGGCGACCGCGCTGCACCGCTCCGGTGCCATCCCGCCCGACACCTACGTCATGGACGCGGACGCCGTCGAGGGCAACGCCGCGCTGCTGGCGGCCGAGGCCGAGCGGCTCGGGCTCTCGCTGTGGTTCGTGGTCAAACAGTTCGGCCGCAACCCCGCGCTGATCCGGGCGGTCGCCCGGCACATCCCCCGGTTCGCCGCGATCGACCCCTCCGAGGCCCGCACCCTGCACGCCGCCGGGGCGCGGGCCGGCAACCTCGGCCATCTCGTGCAGATTCCCCGCCGCGACCTGCCCGAGATGCTCGCCTGGCGGCCCGAGGCGGTGACCGTCTTCGACCTCGCCAACGCGCGGGCCGTCTCGGAGGCCGCCGCTGAACTGGGCTACGTACAGGACGTGTTCGTACGCCTCGAAGGCGTCCCCGGCTCCGTCTACCCGGGCCAGGAAGGGGGCGTGCCACTGGACGCGCTGGACGAGTTCGCGTCCGCCGCCGAACAGCTGCCGTCGATCCGTATCGCGGGGGTCACCGCGTTCCCCTGCGTCCTGTGCGACCCGGTCACCGGCCTCCCCGCCCCCACCCCCAACTTCGAACTCGCCCTCAAGGCGCGGGAACTGCTCACCGCCCGCGGCCACCACCCGGTCGCGCTCAGCGCCCCGAGCGCCACCTCCATGGCGACGCTGCCGCTGCTGGCCGAACTGGGCGCCACGCACGGCGAGCCGGGCCACGCCCTCACCGGCACCACCCCGCTCCACGCGGTCGACCCGCACCAGCCGGAGCGCCCCGCCTACGTGTACGTCAGCGAGGTCGCCCACACCCTCGCGGACGGCCGGCCCGCGCTCCACGGCGGCGGGTTCTACGGCCGCGCGGGCATCGGCACCGCCCTGCTGCCGCGCACGGGTCTGCGCCTTCCGGTCCAGGGCGCCCCCGCCGAGAACATCGACTACTACCGGCTGCTGGACGCGCCCCCCTCCGGCGAGGTGCGGGCCGGCGACACCGCCGTACTCGCCTTCCGTACGCAGATCTTCGTCACCCGCTCGACCGTCGCGGTCGTCACCGGCCTCTCGACCGGGAAACCCCGGCTGACCGGTCTGTACGACGCGCGGGGCCGGGCCCTGTAAGGAGCCACCGCCATGAGCAAGACCGTCATCCTCGTCATCGACGGATTCGGGATCGGCGCGATGCCGGACGCGGGGGCGCTGCGGCCGGGCGATATCGCGGCCGACACCTGTGGGCACGTACTGGACCACTGCCGCGCGTCCCTGGGCCGCCCGCTGCGGCTGCCCGCGCTGGGACAACTCGGCCTCGGCCTGGTCCATCCGCACCCCGACCTGGCCCGGTCCACCCGGCTGCCGGTGACGGCGGGCCGCGCGGCGCTCGGCTACCCGGGCGCGGACACGTACGCGGGCCACCAGACCATGATGGGCGCGGACTTCAGCCGCGTCACGGTGGCCCGGCTGGCCGACCATCTCCCCGAGGTGATCTCGGCCCTGTCCGCGGCCGGCCACCGCGCCGAACCGCTCGACGGCCGGCCCCTGCTCCTCGTCGACGACGCGGTACTCGTCCACGACAACCTGGAGGCCGACCCGGGCATCAACTGGAATGCCTCGGGCCGCCTGGACGACCTGCCCTTCGACCGGATCCTCGCGATCGCCCGTACGGTACGGACCGTGGCGCCCGTCGCCCGCGTCATCGCGGTCGGCGGCCACGCGGACGGGCCCCTCAGCGCGTACGTACGCGACGGGGACGGCGGCACGGTCGGCCTGGACACCCCGGCGAGCGGCTTCTACCGCAACGGCGGGCTCGAAGTGCGGCACCTGGGCGCGGACATCGACCACACCCGCCAACTCCCGGCCCTGGCGGCCCGTGCGGGCATCCCGGTGACGCTGGTCGGCAAGGCCGCGGACATCCTGGCGTGCGATGCCGCCGTACGGCGGCCGGCTGTCGGCACGGCGGAGGTTCTCGCCCACACGCTGGAGGCGGTCCGCGCCCCCGGCGACGGGCTCATCGTCACCAACGTCCAGGAGACGGACCTCGCCGGACACCAGCAGGACACCGACCGCTACGGGCGGATCCTGGAGCAGACCGACGCGGGGCTGTCGGCGCTGCTCGGGCTGCTGTCCGGGGCGGGCGACAGGCTGACGGTGACGGGCGACCACGGCAACGACCCGACGATCGGCCACGCGTACCACACGCGCGAGTACGTCCCGGTTCTGACGTACAGCCCGGACGGGGCGGGGCCTGAACTACGGCCGGACGCGGGGACGCTGGCGGAGGTGGGCGCGGATGCGTGGCTTCGCATGCGCGGGGGCCAGGTGGTCTCGGGCTGAGCCGTCTTTCCGGGACTGCTTTCCTCACCGCGCTTCGCGCGAGCTGCGACGCTTTACGTCCGGACACGCACCTCCTCCGACCCCGACCCCCTCCCGCCACCGACCCACGCGGCCGTGCACGAGGCGGACGAAATCGTCCCGCACCCGCCCACTCACGCCCGCCGGGACGGCGAGTAGCCGGGACCACCGGGCCGCACCCACCCCCGCACCCCCCACAAGGTCGCCGGGTTGCGGGCGACCACCGGCGGGAGGGGGGCGGGGTCGGAGGAGGTGCGTGTCCGGACACTAAAGCGTGATGTGTGGCGCGCGAACGCCCGGTCTTCTGACTGTGGCCGGAGTCGCGACGTACGGGGGTCCGGGGGTGTCCCCCGGGAAAACACAGCATGCCGTCCGGACATGTACCTCCGGAGGCCCCGGACCCCGGCACCAGCCGTACGAAACCGCAACCCGCACCACGACCCCCCGCCGGGAGGCGCACCGCGGACTAGCCCATGAACTTCTTGAACTCGTCCGGGAGTTCGAACGGCTCGTCCTGGCCCCCGGCCGGCAACCCCTCCCGCCGCGCCAGCGCCGCCTGCTCCTCCGCCTTGCGCTTCATCGGGTTGCCCGACCGCTGCTTGCCCTTCGCCTGCTTCGTCTTCTTCTTCGTACGGCCGGGCCCGCCGCCCATCCCCGGAATGCCCGGCATCCCCGGCATCCCGCCGCCCTGCGCCATCTTCGACATCATCTTGCGGGCGTCGAAGAACCGCTCCACCAGGTTCTTCACCGCACTGACCTCGACGCCGGAACCCCGCGCGATCCGGGCCCGGCGTGAGCCGTTGATGATGACCGGGTCCTGACGCTCCCCCGGGGTCATCGACTTGATGATCGCGGCGGTGCGGTCCACGTCCTTCTCGTCGATGTTGTTGATCTGGTCCTTGATCTGCCCCATGCCCGGGAGCATGCCGAGCAGCTTGCTGATGCTGCCCATCTTCCTGACCTGCTCCATCTGCGCCAGGAAGTCGTCGAGCGTGAAGTCCTTGCCCTTGCTGCTCGCCAGCTTGGAGGCCATCTTCTCGGCCTCGGCCTGGCTGAACGTCTTCTCCGCCTGCTCGATGAGGGTGAGCAGGTCACCCATGTCGAGGATGCGGGACGCCATGCGGTCCGGGTGGAACGCGTCGAACTCGTCCAGCTTCTCGCCGTTCGAGGCGAACATGATCTGCTTGCCGGTGACATGCGCGATGGAGAGCGCCGCGCCGCCGCGGGCGTCGCCGTCGAGCTTGGAGAGGACCACGCCGTCGAAGCCGACGCCGTCGCGGAAGGCCTCCGCGGTGTTGACCGCGTCCTGGCCGATCATCGCGTCGACGACGAAGAGGACCTCGTCCGGGCTGACGGCGTCGCGGATGTCCGCGGCCTGCTTCATCAGCTCCTCGTCGATACCGAGGCGGCCCGCGGTGTCGACGATGACCACGTCGTGCTGCTTGGTCTTCGCGTACTCGATGGAGTCCTTGGCGACCTTGACCGGGTCGCCGACCCCGTTGCCCGGCTCGGGCGCGTACACCGAGACGCCCGCGCGGTCGGCGACCACGGAAAGCTGCGTGACGGCGTTGGGGCGCTGGAGGTCACAGGCGACGAGCAGGGGCGTGTGGCCCTGGCCCTTGAGCCAGAGGCCGAGCTTTCCGGCGAGGGTGGTCTTACCGGCGCCCTGGAGACCCGCGAGCATGATCACGGTGGGCGGCTGCTTGGCGAAGCGCAGGACGCGGGTCTCGCCGCCGAGGATGCCGATGAGCTCCTCGTTGACGATCTTGATGACCTGCTGCGCCGGGTTCAGCGCCTGGGAGACCTCGACGCCCGCCGCGCGCTCCTTGACCTTGGCGATGAAGGCGCGGACGACGGGCAGCGCGACGTCGGCTTCGAGCAGGGCGATACGGATCTCGCGGGCCGTGGCGTCGATGTCCTCCGGGCTGAGGCGCCCTTTGCCCCGGAGGCTCTTGAATGTGGCTGCGAGGCGGTCGGAGAGAGTGTCGAACACGGTGGTCGCGGATCCTCAGGTCGGGAGCGGATGAGGGGGCCGTCCCGCGCAGCTGCGCGCCGCTTAGGACAGACCGTCCCCCAGGGTATCCGGCCGCGCCCGGTGCGGTCTGCCCTGTGGATAACCGAGGCGTACGGAGCGCGGACGGGGCAGTCCGTCAGCGCAGCGCCGCCTCCACCGCGCGGGCCAGCTCGGCGGCGGCCCTCTCGGGCAGGGGCCGGCCCCGGTCGTTCGTCACATAGAACGCGTCGACCGCGTTCGCGCCCAGCGTGGACACATGCGCGCTGCGCACCCGTACCTTCGCCTCCTCCAGGGCGCGGCCGATGCGGTGCAGCAGCCCCGGTGCGTCCTGGGCGCGTACCTCGATGACCGTCGCGAGCTGGGAGGCGGTCGGCGCGACGGTCACGCGGGGCGGTGGGGCCGTGACACCCCGGCGGCGCGGGTACGCGGCCTCCCGCTCGGCGAGCCTGGACGGGATGTCGAGCGAGCCGTCGAGGGCCCGTACGAGATCGGCGCGCAGCCGGGCGGCCTGCGGCAGGGAGCCGTACTCCGCGGCCACCCGCCAGCTGAGCAGCAGCACCTCGGTGGTCTTCGTCCCCTGTCCGGTGTCCTTGCCGAGCTCCGCGGGCAGCTCGACGGCGCGCAGATCGGCCGCGCGTACGGTCAGCCGGTGCAGGGCGAGCACCCCGGCCGCGGCGGGCAGCACGCCCGGCTGGTCGGGCAGGGCGATGAGCAGCTCGACGCCGACGGGTTCCGGTTCGCCGTCGTCCTGCGGGGCCTCGGTCTGGGCGTGCAGGGCCAGTACGGGACCGCCGGTGCGCAGCGCCTCGACGGCCAGCCGTTCCTGTTCGGCGCTGGGCGCGGCCGGTTCCGGCTCGGCGACGGCGTCGCCCGCGAGGACGGCGGCCACGCGCGCGACGAGTTCGTTGACGAGCGAGGCGCGCCAGGACGACCAGGCCGCCGGCCCGGTGGCCAGCGCGTCGGCCTCGGTGAGCGCGTGCAGCAGCTCCAGGGTGGCGAGCGAGCCGACCCGGGAGGCCACCGCGCTGACGGTCGCGGGGTCGTCCAGGTCGCGCCGGGTCGCGGTGTCGATGAGCAGCAGATGGTGGCGTACGACCGTGGCGATGACGGCCATGTCCTCGCGGTCGAAGCCGATCCGGGAGGCGACATCGCGGGCGATGACCTCACCGGCCACGGAGTGGTCGCCGGGCCAGCCCTTGCCGATGTCGTGCAGCAGGGCGCAGATCAGCAGCAGGTCGGGACGGCCCACGCGGCGGGTCAGCGAGGACGCCTGGACGGCGGTCTCCACGAGATGGCGGTCGACGGTCCAGGTGTGTACGGGGTTGCGCTGGGGCCGGCAGCGGACCCGCTCCCAGTCGGGCAGGAACTGGGTGATCAGGCCCTCGGCCTCCAGCGCCTCCCAGACGGGCACGGTGGACTCGCCGGCGCCGAGCAGGGTGACCAGCTCCTGACGGGCCTCGGCGGGCCAGGGCACCGGCAGCGGCTTCGCGGCGGCGGCCAGCCGGCGCACGGCGTGCAGCGAGATCGGCAGACCGGCCTGGGCGGCGGCAGCGGCGGCCCGCAGGGGCAGGACGAGGTCGCGCTCCGGGCGGGCGGTACGGGCGAGGACGACCTCGCCGTCCTGCTCGACCACGCCTTCGGCGAGCGGGCTGCGGTCCGGGGCGGGCTTGGCGCCGAGCATGGCCCGCAGCCGGGGGCGTACGGCCCGGGAGCGCAGCACCCGGTTGACCTCGCGCCAGGTGACGTCGGAGGCGTACGAGACGGTGCGCGCCGCCTCGTACACCTGGCGCAGCAGCGCGTCGGCGTCGAGCAGGCCGAGTTCCGCCGCGACCGGGTCCTGTTCCTGGAGGGCGAGCCGGTCGGTGGCGCGGCCGGTGGTCAGATGCAGGGCGTCGCGGGCGTCGAGGAGCCGGCGCCGGGCGTCGTAGAGCCCTTCGCGGGGCGCGTCGGCGACCCAGGAGGCGGCGACGGCGCGCAGCGCGGTGGCGTCGCGCAGTCCGCCCCTGGCCTCCTTGAGGTCGGGTTCCAGCAGGAACTGGAGCTCGCCCTGGCGCTCGGCGCGCTCCCGGCAGAGTTCGTCTAGTTCGGGGAGGCGCTTGGGGGCGCTGTTGCGCCAGTCGGCCAGGATCGCGGTCCGTACGCCGCTGACCAGGCCGAGATCCCCGGCGACATGCCGGGCGTCGAGGAGTCCGAGCTGCGCCTTGAGGTCCTCGGCGGCGGTCTTGCGCGCCTCGGCGGGGGTGCGTACGGAGTGGTCGAGGGCGAGCCCGAGGTCCCACACCGGGTACCAGACGCGGTCGGCGAGTGCGGCGATCGCGGCGGGACCGGACTTGCCGTCGTGCAGGAGCAGCAGATCGAGGTCGCTGCGCGGTGACAGTTCTCCGCGGCCGTAGCCGCCGACGGCGACGAGCGCGGCGCCGCGTACCCCGGCCTCCAGGGCGGCGGTGGTGAACAGCGCGTTCAGCCAGTCGTCGGTCAGTCCGGCCAGGGCGGCACGGCGCGGCGGCCCGGACCGCGCCTTCTCCTGGAGGAGGCGCAGCCGGGCCGCCGCGTAGCCGCTGGGTCCCGAGTCTGCCTGTTCGGTCGTCTCTTCGAGGCTCGTCACCCAGTCGTTCCCGTCTCTAAAGTGCGTCCGGGCCGCGCTCGCCGGTCCGTACCCGGACCGCCGTGTCGACCGGCACGCTCCATACCTTCCCGTCACCGATCTTGCCGGTACGGGCGGCTTTGACCACCACATCGATGAGCTGTTCGGCGTCGCCGTCCTCGACCAGCACCTCGATACGGATCTTCGGTACGAGGTCGACGGTGTACTCCGCACCGCGGTAGACCTCGGTGTGGCCGCGCTGGCGGCCGTAGCCACTGGCCTCCGTGACCGTGAGCCCCTGGACGCCGAAGGCCTGGAGGGCCTCCTTGATCTCGTCCAGCCGGTGTGGCTTCACGACTGCGGTGATGAGCTTCATGCGTCCACCTTCTTGATCTTCGCCGCGACGGCGGCGGTCTCGTCCTGGCTGGCGGCGGCGACGCTACTACGGCCCGAGGGCGAACCCCCGACCGCGCTGTAGTCGTAGGCGGACTCGGCGTGGTACGCCATGTCGACGCCGCTCGTCTCGTCGTCCTCGGAGGCGCGGAAGCCGATCGTGGCATCGACGATCTTGGCGAGGATCCAGGAGACCACGAAGGAGTAGGCCATCACCGAGAAGGCTCCGACGGCCTGCTTGCCCAGCTGCGAGAGTCCGCCGACGCCACCGGTGGCGAGGACACCCACGAGCAGGGTGCCGATGACACCGCCGACGAGGTGGACGCCGACCACGTCGAGGGAGTCGTCGTAGCCCAGCTTGAACTTGAGGCTGACCGCCCAGGAGCAGACCGCGCCGGCGACGACACCGATGAGCAGGGCGCCGAAGGGGTTGACGGCCGCACCGGACGGGGTGATCGCGACAAGGCCCGCGACGGCGCCGGAGGCGGCGCCCAGCGTGGTGAACGCGCCGTGCCGGATGCGCTCGTAGATCAGCCAGCCGAGCATCGCGGCGCCGGTGGCGATCTGCGTGTTGAAGGCCATGAGGGCGGCGGTGCCGTTGGCGGCCAGCGCCGATCCGGCGTTGAAGCCAAACCAGCCGAACCACAGCAGTCCGGCGCCGAGGACGACGAGCGGCAGGTTGTGCGGCCGCATCGGGTCCTTCTTGAATCCGATCCGCTTGCCGACGACGAGGACCGCGGCGAGCGCTCCGACACCCGCGTTGATGTGGACCGCCGTACCACCGGCGAAGTCGATCACGCCGAGCTTGAAGAGCCAGCCGTCGGACTGCCAGACCCAGTGCGCGATCGGGAAGTACACGACGGAGACCCAGAGCGTGATGAACAGCGCCCAGGCGCTGAATTTCACGCGGTCCGCCAGCGCCCCGCTCATCAGGGCGGGGGTGAGGACGGCGAACATCAGCTGGAAGAGGGCGAAGGCGAAGACCGGAATGCCTTCCGTGCCTCCGGTCAGGGTGTCGACCGTGATGCCCTTGAGGCCGATGTGGTCGAAGTTGCCCAGCAGACCGGCGCCGATGTCGTCACCGAAGGTCAGGGAGTACCCGTAAAGCACCCACAGCACGCTGACGATCCCGAGCGAGATCAAGGACATCATGAGCATGTTGAGGGCGCTCTTCACCCGCACCATGCCGCCGTAGAAGAATGCCAGGCCGGGCGTCATCAGCATGACGAGCGCGGCACTGATCAATACGAATGCGGTATCTGCGCCATTCAAGGCCAGCGTCTCCTCGTGGGTCGGAACGGCCCGTGCGGATGCTCAAGCTAGGTGTGGGCCGACTGTGCTGAGGAGATTGGCGCAGCGCGGTTTCGGCCAATGCCGCTCGATGTTTCACCGCAGTGACGAAGACGTCCTGTGTGTTACGTGCCGATGAACCGGCGGATCCCGGCGGCCGGCCGCGGATACCCTCTGCGGACATCGGAAACCGGCCGCGGCGGTCACCCTGTGTCCTGGCGGCGGGGGAGCCGTGTCGGGCTGTACGGGGTGACTGCCGCGGCCGGAGCTTTCGGCGGGGCGGTGTACGGGTCCGGCCCGCGGCCGGGTGCGTCCGCCGCTCAGACGGCCTCCGCGGACTCGGGCAGCTGGGCGGTGAGCCGCTCGGTGAGATCGACCACGCCGGCGACATCACCGAAGTCCCTGGCGGCGGTGTCGAGCGTCTTGCGGAGCCGGGTGTTGACCCGCTCGGAACGCACGCTCTCCGCCACCTTCAGGGCCTTCTCCGCAAGGGCCGTGGACTGCTCGGGCTCCCGCTTGAGGAGATGGACGGTGGCCAGGCCGATCAGGTTCAGCGCATACGACCGCTGGTGGTCGGCGTCCTCGGCGAAGAGATCGACGGCGCGCCGCATGACGGGTTCGGCGAGGGAGGCGTAGCTGGGACTGCGGCCGGCGACATACGCGAGGTCGCGGTACGAGTGGGCGTTCTCGCCGTTGAGTTCGGCCTCGGAGAAGAAGCGGATCCAGTCGGGCTCCACCTCGCCGTCGACCCCGGCGTCGGAGAAGGTGTCCTCGGCCATCCTGACGGCCCGCTTCGTCTTGCTCGGCTGGCCCATATTGGCGTACGCGCGCGCCTCCATCGCATACAGCATGGCCTGGGTCCGGGGGGTGGCGCAGTCCCGGCTGCCGTACTGCGCGAGATGGATCAGCTCCAGCGCGTCGTCGGGCCGGCCGAGATGGATCATCTGGCGGCTCATGGACGAGAGGATGTACGAGCCGAGCGGCTTGTCCCCGGCCTCCTTCGCGGCGTGCAGGGCGAGGACGAAGTACTTCTGGGCGTTGGGCTGGAGGCCGACGTCGTAACTCATCCAGCCGGCCAGCTCGGCCAGCTCGGCCGCGCACCGGAAGAGCCGCCGCGAGGTGGCCTCGGGCTGAGGCTCCTGGAGCAGGTCGGTGACCTCGTGGAGTTGGCCGACGACCGCCTTGCGCCGCAGGCCGCCGCCGCACTGCGCGTCCCAGAGCCGGAACATCGCGGTGGTCGACTCCAGCAGATCCAGCTCGGGCCCGGAGAGCCGCGAGGCGCGGGACGGGGTGGCGACGGGCTCGTCCTCGGGCTGCTCCTGGCCGCCCGCCGATGTGGGCACCAGCCAGCGCTGCATGGGCTCCACCAAGGCGGGCCCCGCGGCCAGCGCCAGCGAGGTGCCGAGGAAGCCGCGCCGCGCCAGCATCAGATCGCTGCGGGAGAACTCGCTGATCAGCGCCACGGTCTGGGGGCCCGCCCAGGGCAGATCGACCCCGGACACCGAGGGCGACTGATGCGCGGAGCGCAGCCCGAGCTCCTCGACGGCCACGACGGCGCCGAGGCGCTCGGAGAACAGCTCGGAGAGGATGCGCGGGATCGGCTCGCGCGGCTGCTCGCCGTCGAGCCAGCGGCGCACCCGCGAGGTGTCCGTGCTGATGTGGTGCGCGCCCATCTGGCGTGCCCTGCGGTTGACCTGGCGCGCCAGTTCGCCCTTCGACCAGCCACTGCGCAGGAACCACGAGCCGAGTTGCCCATTCGGGCGCTTGCCGGTATTCGTACCGCCTGCGCCGCTGCCGCCCACTGGAACGCCCCCATCCGCTGAAGCCACTTGTCGCGCGAACCGCTATCAGAATGCCGTGAGCACGGGGTGCCTGTCCGCCGGTTGCACCCCTTCGAACAGGAAACCGAGTTGCCCTTGGCATACCCACGGGAGTGTCTTATCCCGGGTTCGTGTACCGAAAGTAATCCTACGATCACTGCCCCAGCGAGGGTGATTCCACAAACGCCACCATTCGCCACCCCTTCGAATGAACTCGCCCACGGCGAGGCGCGATTGACTTGACGCACTCCGATCAGAGCGGGCCGAAGCGCCGCACGCCGGGGCGCGCGAATCCGGCCCCGCTACCCCCAATGCCACTTCGCGCCGCCTCGACCGCCCCGATGGCGACGGAGTGTCACGGGCACACTGCGAGACGTAACCACCGGCGAGTTCGACCCGTTGGAGGGGGCATGGGCTTCACGATCGGCGGCATCCGGGAGATGCGGTCCGGCTCGCGCCGCCGCGGCCGCACCACTGAGTGCACCGCGGTGGCGGAGTACACGGGCCTGTGGGGCTGGGACGTGGTTCCCGGCGCGGTTCCCGCGGCGCGGGACTCGGGCAGGCAGTGCTCCTGCGGCGAGCCCGACTGCGCGTCGCCGGGCGCCCATCCGCTGGCGTTCAGCCCCGAGGTGTCGGCGGGCGCCACCCTCGACGACGTCACCAAGGCGTGGTCGGAGGTGCCGGGCGCGGCCGTGCTGCTGCCGGTGGGCCGCGGCTTCGACATCATCGACGTGGCGGAACCGGCGGGGAGCCGGGCCCTCGTACGGCTCGAACGGATGGGGCTCCCGCTGGGCCCGGTGCTGGTGACGCCGACGGGCCGCGCCCACTTCTTCGTGGCGCCGGGCGCGGCGGCGGAGCTGCCGGAGCTGCTGTACCGGATGGGCTGGGACGACGCGGACCTGGACCTGCACGGTCTGGGGCCGGGAGCGTATGTGCTGGCGCCGCCGTCGGAGGTGGCGGGTCTGGGGCCGGTGCGGTGGCTGCGCCCGCCGTCGCTGGACACGGCGGCGGAGCCGCCGCCGGCGAGGCTGCTGCTGGGCACGCTGGCGTACATCTGCCACCGCCTGGCCTGAGGCCGGCCGCGTTGCGGGTTGCGGTTGCGGGCTGCGGGTTGCGGGTTGCGGGTTGCGGTTACTGTCTCGTACGGCTGGTGCCGGGGCCCGGGGCCTCCGGAGGTACATGTCCGGACGGCATGCTGTGTTTTCCCGGGGGACACCCCCGGACCCCCGTACGTCGCGACTCCGGCCACAGTCAGGATGCGGGCGTTCACGCGCCACACATCACGCTTTAGTGTCCGGGCACGCACCTCCTACGACCACCCCGACCCCCTCCCCCCGGTGGTCGCCCCCAGCCGCCGCCCAGGAGGTGCGTGTCCGGACGTAAAGCGTCGCAGCTCGCGCGAAGCGCGGTGAGGAAAGCAGTCCGGACACGCACCTCCGGAGACCCCGGCACCCGGCACCCACGAGCACCCGCACCCGGAAAGCCGCCTCAGCCCGAGACCACCGCACCCGCACCCGCAAACCGGCCCGGACACCCGCCCCCGGCCACAGAAACCCCTAGTCGCCGATCAGCGCGGTGACGAACGCTTCGGGTTCGAACGGGGCCAAATCGTCCGCTCCCTCGCCCAGGCCCACCAGCTTCACCGGTACCCCCAGCTCCCGCTGCACCGCGATCACGATGCCCCCCTTGGCCGTGCCGTCCAGCTTCGTGAGGACGATGCCCGTGATGTCCACGACCTCCGCGAACACCCGCGCCTGCACCAGCCCGTTCTGCCCCGTCGTCGCGTCCAGGACCAGCAGCACCTCGTCCAGCGGACCGTGCTTCTCCACGACCCGCTTGACCTTGCCCAGCTCGTCCATCAGCCCGGTCTTGGTGTGCAGCCGGCCCGCCGTGTCGATGAGGACGACGTCCGCGCCCTCCGCGATGCCCTCCTTGACCGCGTCGAAGGCGATCGACGCCGGGTCGCCGCCCTCGGGGCCTCGTACCGTACGCGCGCCGACCCGCTCGCCCCACGTCTGGAGCTGATCCGCGGCGGCGGCGCGGAACGTGTCCGCCGCGCCGAGTACGACCGAGCGGCCGTCCGCGATCAGTACGCGTGCCAGCTTGCCGGTGGTCGTGGTCTTGCCGGTGCCGTTGACGCCGACGACCATCACGACGGCCGGGGTGTCGAGGCCGCTCTCGGTCTTCACCGCGCGGTCGAAGTCCGTGCCGAGGAGGTGGACGAGCTCCTCCTTGAGCAGCGCGCGCAGTTCCTCCGGTGTCCGCGTGCCCAGTACCCGTACCCGCTCGCGCAGCCGCTCGACCAGTTCCTGGGTCGGGGCGACACCGACGTCCGCGATGAGGAGGGTCTCCTCGATCTCCTCCCAGGTCTCCTCGTCGAGGTGCTCGCGCGAGAGCAGCGTGAGCAGTCCCTTGCCGAGGGAGTTCTGCGAGCGGGCGAGCCTGGCGCGCAGCCGGATCAGCCGGCCGGCTGACGGCTCGGGGATCTCGATCGCGGGCGCGGGCGGCGCGGCCTCGACGGCGACCGGCGTCTCCGTGCCGTCCGGGAGGCCGACCTCCTCGATCGTGCGGCGCGGCTCGTCGCGCGGTGCCTCCGCCTCGTCGCCGACATGTGGCTCGGCAGGGGGAGCTGTGAGGGTCGGCGTGCTCGACGGCGCCTCGGGCGGCAGCTTCTTCTTCTTGCGGCTGCCGACCACGAGCCCGCTGATCAGGCCGACCGCGACCAGGGCGATGACTACAACAAGGATGACGATTTCCATAACGCTCCCAGTATCAGCCACGGCCGGTACCGGCCCTGGCTTCAGAGGATCACACGAAGATCCTCGTTACGATTTGGACCTTTTGCGCCGAACATACGATGCTGGGGGTTCTGGGTTCGCCCGGACTCCCCCCTCTGGAGCCCCCACCTCTGTACGGAGCCTCTTCATGCCCCACGCCTCCGAAGGCGCGATAGAGACCCGCGGTCTGGAACCCGTCCCCGAGGACGAACGCACCGGCCATGTCCGCCGACTCTTCCCCACCTGGGTGGCCGCGAACATCAGCGTGCTGCTGCTCACGATGGGCGCCGGTCTGATCGTCTTCAACGGTCTGAACTTCTGGCAGGTGCTGACCGTCGCCGTCGCGGCGCCCGTCGTGTCGTACGGCATCGTGGGGCTGGTCTCCCTCGCCGGGAAGCGCGGCGGCTCCCCGGGTATGGCGCTCTCCCGGGCTGTCTTCGGCCAGCGGGGGAACCTCTTCCCCGGCACGCTGATCTGGGTCGCCCGCTGGGGCTGGGAGACGATCAACGCGGTCACCGGCGCCTATGCCGTGCTGACGGTTCTCGACTTGGTCTTCGGCGTCAAGCGCAACACTCCGCTGATCGTGATCACGCTGCTGCTCTTCGTGGCCTGCACCTTCCTGGTCTCGGGCCTCGGCATCGGCGCGCTGCGGGTGTGCAGTACCTGGTCGACGTATCTCTTCGGTGCCTTCAGCGTGCTGGTGCTGGTGTATCTGGTGGCCCATACGGACTGGTCGGCGGTCTTCGACCGGCCCGCGGGTTCGACGGCGATGATGGTCGCGGGGATCGGGACCGTCGCGGCGGGCGGGATCAGCTGGGTGCCCTCGGGCCCGGACTTCACCCGCTATCTGCCCCGGTCCGCCTCCGGCCGGGCGATGGTCGGCTCGACCGTCGGCGGCGCGGGGATCGTGGTGCTGCCGATGGTGCTGATGGGCGCGGTGATGGCGGTCGGCACCCCGGATCTCGCCAAGGCGCAGGACCCGGTGTCGTTCATCGGTGAGCTGCTGCCCGCCTGGCTCTCGGTGCCGTATCTGCTGATCGCGCTCGTCGGGATGTTGCTGATCAACTCGATGTCGATGTATTCGGCGGGCTTCACCGCGCAGACCCTGGGCATCAAGGTGCCGCGCGCCTGGGCGGTGAGCGTGAACGCGGTGATCAGTCTGGTCCTGGGCTTCCTGCTGATGGTGGTGGCCACCAGCTTCATCGGCTCGTTCATCTCGTTCCTGACGCTGCTCGCGGTGGCGTTCTCGGCGTGGATCGGCGTCTTCGGGGTGGACATGCTGCGGCGGCGTACGTACGACGGCGCGGCGCTGATGGACACCACGCGGACCAGCGCCTACTGGTACCGGGGCGGCTTCGCGTGGTCGGCGATGGCCGCCTGGGGTACGGCGCTGGTGGTGGGGCTGCTGTTCACGCGGGTGGACTGGTTCTCGGGCCCGTTCGCCGGGACCTGGGCCGGTGAGAACGGTCTGGGCTGGGTCATCACGACCGTCGTGGCGGCGGCTCTCTACGCGGTCCTGCCTCGCGAACGGACCACGGCCCCGGCCGCCACGCCGGCGGAGGAAGAGAAGCTGTCCGTCTAACCCATCTCCTCCAGGGTCTTGCCCTTCGTCTCCTTCACGAACAGCAGCACGAACGGGATGGAGAGCACGGCGAAGAAGGTGTAGATGATGTACGTGCCCGAGAGGTTCCATTCGGCGAGGCTCGGGAAGCTCGCGGTGATGACCCAGTTGGCGATCCACTGCGCCGAGGCCGCCACTCCGAGCGCGGCGGCGCGAATCTTGTTCGGGAACATCTCGCCGAGGAAGACCCAGACGATGACGCCCCAGGACAGCGCGAAGAAGAGCACGAACACATGGGCCGCGACCAGGGCGACCGTCCCCTCCGTACTCGGCAGTTTGCCGTTCACCAGGGGCGCGGAGAACGCCCATGCCTCGAAGGCGAGCGCGATGGCCATGCCCGACGAGCCGACGAGCGCGAGGGGCTTCCGGCCGACCTTGTCCACCAGGACCATCGCGATCACGGTGCCGATGATGTTCACGATCGATGTGGTGAACGAGTAGAAGAACGAGCTGGACGGGTTGATGCCGACCGACTGCCAGAGCGTCGCCGAGTAGTAGAAGGCGACATTGATGCCGACGAGTTGCTGGAACATCGACAGCCCGATGCCGACCCACACGATGGGCAGGAAGTAGAAGCGGCTCCCCTTGAGGTCCTTGAAGGTCGACTTGTGCTCGCGGCGCATGGCGTGCTCGATCTCGGCGACCCGGGCGTCCAGATCGACATCCTTGCTCTCGACCTCGGCGAGCACCTCCCTGGCGCGGTCCACCTTGCCCACGGAGAGCAGATAGCGCGGCGACTCGGGGATCGCGAAGGAGAGCAGACCGTACAGGAGGGCCGGTACGACCATCACTCCGAGCATCCACTGCCATGCCTCCAGGCCCAGCAGCTTGCCGCGCTGGTCGCCGTTGGCGAGCTGGAGGATGCCGAAGTTCACCAGCTGGGAGATGGCGATGCCGATGACGATCGCGGCCTGCTGGAAGGAGCCGAGCCGGCCCCGGTAGGCGGCCGGGGAGACCTCGGCGATGTACGCGGGGCCGATCACCGACGCCATGCCGATGGCGAAGCCGCCGATGATCCGCCAGACCGCCAGGTCGTAGATGTCGAACGGCAGCGCGGAGCCGACGGCGCTGACGGTGAAGAGGGCCGCGGAGATCCGCATACAGCGGATACGGCCGATCCGGTCGGCGATCCGGCCCGCCGTGGCGGCACCGATCGCACAGCCGATCAGGGCGATGGCGATGACCTGCGCGAGGGCCGCCGAGCCGATGTCGTATCTGCTCCTGATGGCTTCGACGGCCCCGTTGATCACCGAGCTGTCGTAGCCGAAGAGGAAGCCGCCCATCGCGGCCGCGGCCGTGATGAAGATGACATGGCTGAGGTGCTCCGGCGGGGCCGCGCGGCCTCCGGAGGGCGGCACCTGCGCTGTGTCGGTCACGTGTACTCCTGGTGCCGCCCGGCTGCCGTTGCCGGACGTGGGGTGGGCGAGCCCTTCCAGTGGGTCACAACTTGCCCCCGGCCACCACTTGTACGCGTGCCCGGCGCGAACGGGAGTTGATACGGGGTCAGCGCAGCCGCTGGCTGATGACCTTGGAGACCCCGTCGCCCTGCATGGAGACCCCGTACAGCGCGTCCGCGACCTCCATCGTCCGCTTCTGATGCGTGATCACGATCAGCTGGGAGCTCTCCTGGAGCTCCTGCATGATGCGGATCAGCCGCTGGAGGTTGGTGTCGTCGAGCGCCGCCTCGACCTCGTCCATCACATAGAACGGGCTCGGCCGCGCCTTGAAGATCGACACCAGCAACGCCACCGCCGTCAGGGACCGTTCGCCGCCGGAGAGCAGCGACAGCCGCTTGACCTTCTTGCCCGGCGGCCTGGCCTCCACGTCCACCCCCGTGGTGAGCATGTTCTCGGGGTCGGTGAGGATGAGCCGTCCCTCGCCGCCCGGGAAGAGCCGCGAGAAGACCCCCTCGAACTGTTCCGCCGTGTCCCGGTACGCCTCGGTGAAGACCTGCTCGACGCGTTCGTCGACCTCCTTCACCACGAGCAGCAGATCCGCCCGGGTCTTCTTCAGGTCTTCGAGCTGCTCGGAGAGGAACTTGTGGCGTTCCTCCAGCGCCGCGAACTCCTCCAGAGCGAGCGGATTCACCTTTCCGAGCTGCTGATGCGCCCGTTCGGCCGCCTTGAGCCGCTTCTCCTGCTCGGCCCGCACATACGGCTTCGGCTGGTTGCGCGGATCCGCCGGGTCCTCGGGCAGCGTCTCGCCCTCCGCGGGCGGGGACGGCGGTACGAGCTGATCGGGCCCGTACTCGGCGATCAGCCCGGCCGGCTCGACCCCCAGCTCCTCCAGGGCCTTGGCCTCCAGTTGCTCGATCCGCATCCGCTTCTCGGCACCGAGCACCTCGCCGCGGTGCACGGAGTCGGTGAGCTTGTCCAGCTCGGCCTTGAGGTCGCGGCCCTGGTTGCGCTCGGCGGCCAGCTCCCGTTCGCGCTCGGCCTTGGCCGCCTCGGCGGCGACGCGCTCGGCCTCGGCCCGTACGACCGACACCTCCACATGCGCCAGCAGCTGCCGGGCGCCGGCCGCGACGGCGCCGGCGACGTGGGCCTCGTGGCGCAGCCGCGCGCGGCGCTGTTCCGCGCGCGCCCGCGCCTCGCGCTCGGCGCGCGCTCCCCGGTCGAGCGCGTCGGCCCGGCCTGCGAGCCCCTTCACCCGCTCCTCGTGGGTTCGGACCTGGAGCCGGGCCTCCATTTCGGTCTGCCGGGCGTTGGCGCCGTCGGCGGCGAGCCGGTCCCGTACGGAGGTGTCCGGCTCCTCCTGGACCGGGGCCTCCTCCGCGACCAGCAGCCGTTCCGCGAGTTCCTCCGCCTCGGCGGTGGCGCGCTCCAGCGCCTCCTGGGCCTTGGCGGCGGCCGCGGTCGTACGCTCGGCCTCGCCGGCGGCCGCGCGCGCCTGCCCGGAGAGCCGTCCCAGCCGTCCGGACACGGCGGACTTCTCCCGGTCGGCGGCCCGGCGCCGCTCCCCCAATTCCTCCACCAGCGCGGCGCACTCGGCCCGCCGCTCGGTGGCCAGGCGCTGTGCCCCGGTCAGTTCCTCGCACCGTACGGCCAGCTCCGCGAGGTCGGCGGCGGCCTCGTCGACGGAGGCCTGTACCTCCAGCAGGCTCGGCGCGCCCGCCGACCCGCCGTGCGCGAAGTGCGCCCCGAGCACATCGCCCTCGGCGGTCACGGCGGTGAGCGCCGGCCGCGCGGCGACCAGGTCCTCGGCGTCCTCCAGCGTCCCGACGACCACCGTGTCCCGTACGAGCCGCCGTACGGCGCCCAGCAGCCCGGCGGGTCCGCTCACCAGATCGATGACGTGCGGCACGGCACCGACGGAGACCGCGGTACGTACGGAACGGTCGGCCGCGTCCGTACCGCGTCCCTCCGCCGCCGCCTGGCCGGGCACTCCGGGGGCCGTCCCGGAGCGGGCCTGCGGGCCGGGCTCGTCCTCTCCGGGAGGGCCGGCCAGCAGCAGGGCCGCGCGGCCGGCGTCCTGTTTGCGCAGCAGCCGGATGGCCTCGGCCGCCGTCGTCGGATCGGCGACGGCGATCGCGTCCGCGGCGGCGCCGAGCGCCGCGGCCACCGGGATCTCATATCCGGGGGTGACGGTGAGCAGTTCGGCGGCCGGACCGAGCAGGCCCGAGAGACTGTCGCGGGCGGCGAGCAGCGCGCCGGTGCCGTCCTTGCGGCGCAGGCCGAGGGCGAGCGCGTCATGGCGGGCCGCGAGGGCGGCGCGTTCGCGTTCGGCCGTGGTGGCGGCCTCGCGTGCCGCCGTCAGCGCGGCCTCCGCGGCCGACAGGGCGGAGCGGGCGCTGTCGTACCGCTCGCCCAGTTCATGGTCCTCGGCGTCCAGGCCGTCCACCTCGGCCTTGAGCTGTTCGTACTCCTCCTGGGCGGCGACCGCGCGCTCGCGCGCCTCGTCACGGGACGCGGCGAGGCGGCCGATCTCCGCCTGGGCCGACGCCGCCCGGCCGCGCGCCGCGTTGACCTGGCCATGCAGCCGGGCGAGGCCCTCGCGGCGGTCGGCGATCGCGCGGGCGGCGTCCTTGAGCCGGCGTTCCTCGGCGGCCAGTTGCCGTTCCAGCTCGGCGCGGTGCGCGACGGTGTCGTCGCGGGCGTGCTCGGCCGCCTCCAGCGCGGCCTCCAGCTCCGCCTCCTGCTCCCGGATCCGCGCGGCCTCGCGCTCCATGTCCTCCGGGTCCCGGCCGCGACGCTCGTCCGTGGGGGCCGCGGTCGCGCTCTTCACCCGCGCGTCGGCCAGCGAGACCGTGCCCCGTACCCGCTCGGCCAGCTGGGACAGCTCGTACCAGGTCTGCTGGGCCCGCTGGAGGCGCGGCGCCAGCCGCCGTACCTCGTCCTCCAGCTCGGCTTCCCGGGTCAGCGCGGCCTTCAGCCGGCTCTCGGCGTCCTCCTTGCGCTGCTTCAGTTCCGCCTCGTCCGCGATCTCCGTACGGAGCGCGTCGCGCAGCCTGACCAGATCGTCGGCGAGCAGCCGCAGCCGCGCGTCGCGCAGATCGGCCTGTATGACGGCGGCCCGCCGGGCGACCGCGGCCTGCCGTCCGAGGGGTTTGAGCTGACGGCGCAGCTCGTCGGTGAGGTCCTGGACGCGGGCCAGGTTCGCCTGCATCGAGTCCAGCTTCCGCAGCGCCTTCTCCTTGCGCTTGCGGTGTTTGAGTACGCCGGCGGCCTCCTCGATGAACGCCCGGCGCCCCATCGGGTCGGCGTGCAGTACGGAGTCGAGCTGGCCCTGGCCGACGATGACATGCATCTCGCGGCCGATACCGCTGTCGGACAGCAGTTCCTGGATATCGAGAAGGCGGCAGATATCGCCATTGAGCTGGTATTCGCTGCCGCCGTTGCGGAACATGATCCGCGTAATGGTGACTTCCGCGTAGTCGATGGGCAGCGCACCGTCGGAGTTGTCGATGGTCAGCGAGACCTCGGCGCGGCCGAGCGGCGGGCGCCCGGTCGTCCCGGCGAAGATCACGTCTTCCATCTTGCCGCCGCGCAGTGACTTCGCCCCCTGCTCCCCCATGACCCAGGAGAGCGCGTCCACGACATTGGACTTACCCGAGCCGTTCGGGCCCACGACACAGGTGATACCCGGCTCGAAGCGCAGCGTCGTGGCGGAGGCGAAGGATTTGAACCCGCGCAGGGTCATGGCCTTGAGATGCACGCCGCCGGACTCTACCCGGCTCCGATCGTCCCTCGCCGGTTTCACCGCCGAACGCGCAGGGCACATCAGACGTTAAGAAAGGCGTGGCAGCGCCAACAATGCTTCGTACAGCGGAAGATGGAAAGAAAGAAGGGACGCCGAGGCGTCCCTTGCATATCTTGCGAGAGTGTTTCTCACCCGACCCCGAGGGGGGCTGTTGTCAGGTGAGCGCGGGCTCCGCCTGGGGTACATCAATGTCGATGCCATTGAGCAGCGACTCTCCGGGGTGCTGTGCGACGGCGGCGTTCAGCACGTCGTTCTCGGACTGGATCCGTACGAGTTCGGATTCGAGGTCCTGGACGCGCTGCTGGAGCCGTCGCATCTCGGCGAGGAGTCGCGGGTCGGAACCGCCGACATAACCGAGAAGCGCCTTTGCCATGATGAATGGTCCTCCACACTGAGTGACCGACCGGATGCGGTGTGGGTCGTGAGGGAAATCGCACCCGCGGTGCTTGGCAGTGCTTGTTCATCACTGCGGTTCTTACTGCCAAACAGCTAAGGTGCGCGGGGATTCCAGCGTCTCACCAAAAAGTTTGACGGTCAACACGATCACAGCCCGTACCGGCGGGCAGCCCGGCGGCGGGCGCCCGTGCGGGGTGCGGCGCCGGCTCTTCCACGGGGCCCCTGGGGCGTGGAGATCATCCCTCTCCGGGCAGCCTGGCACGACTGGCCGTTCTTGGCAACCACCAGGTCATCGCCGACCTGAGCATGTGCCATCGGCATTCCCGGACCCCCCGGCGCCGCCCCGGACGGCGCGATCTCAGCGGACCGCGAAGGTCTCGTAACCACCGCGCGGGGTGTCCCAGATCTCAGTGACTCCGTCCACACGCCCGGGTGTGTCGGCGGAGCGCAGCCATTCCAGCAGACGGTGGCAATTCTCACGTGGACCCTCCGCGACGACCTGCACCCTGCCGTCGTCCAGATTGAGGGCGAATCCGGTGAGGCCCCCGATCTCCAGAGCGTTTGCCCTGGTGAACCAGCGGAAGCCCACTCCCTGCACTCTGCCGCGTACCCAGGCCGTAAGCCGAACGTCTTCTTTCATGCACGCAAGCTAACCGGCCAATTGCTTCCCGCACCCGGCGCCCCCGCAGACCATGCCGTACAGTCCCGTCGCAATAGCCTCACTCGTACGGGTGAGACCTGGACACGTTGCCGTCGAGAGCATGAGGAAGGCACATGGGACGCCACCGCCGCTCAGCCGCCGCCCCGCCCGTCGAGGACCACGTGGACGGTGCGCGCCGGAAGAGGCGGATCGCCACCCCTGTACGTACCGGCCTGCTGGGCGCCTCCGCCGCCATGGCGGTCGGAGCCGTAGCCGTCGCTTCGGGCCTGCTGCCCGGCGGCGGCGACCACTTCACGGTCGGCGGCAGCGCCAACGGCGGGCAGATACGTACCGAGGGCGCTCCGGAGCTTCAGCAGCAGGGCGGCTCGTCCGCCGGGCCGACGCGGGAGACCTCGGCCTCGCCGAGCCGTTCCGCCGAGCGGACCCAGCCGCCGTCGGCGTCCGCCTCGCCCACTCCGCACAAGCCGTCCGTCACTCCTTCGAAGGACACGCCGGAGTCTCCGGCGGCGCAGCCGGAGAAGAAGACGAAGCCCGCCGCGGCCCCGCCGAAGCCGAAGGCCGAGATACCGACCCGCTCCAGTCAGGCCCCGGCGCCCGAGCAGACCACCGAGCGCGCCGTGGAGGCGCCCGCGGCTCCCGGCTCCAGTTCCTCCGAGTCGGCCGTGCTCTCCCTGGTCAACAAGGAGCGCGCGAAGGTGGGGTGCAGCCCACTGCGGGCCGATGCCTCGCTCGGCAGGCTGGCGCAGAACTTCAGTGACGACATGGCGGAGCGCGGGTTCTTCGACCACACGGACCCGGACGGCAAGTCACCCTGGGAGCGCGCCGACAAGGCGGGCGTCAAGGATCTGGGCGGCGAGAACATAGCCAGGGGGCAGGCCACTGCCCAGGCCGTGATGGACTCGTGGATGAACAGCGAGGGCCATCGCGCGAACATACTGAACTGCGATTACACCCGGCTGGGTGTCGGTGTCCACACCGGCTCCGGCGGCCCGTGGTGGACACAGGACTTCGGCTTCTGAGTCCAGCCCCGGCCCACTTACCAGACGAAAGCGCCATCTGTCGGGTGCCGCTTTCGGTTGTAAAGTCACCGCTATGGACGCCTTCGATGTCTTCTCCCGGCAGTGCCCCTCGCGCACCACGCTGGAGCATGTGACGGGCCGCTGGGGCAGCCTGACGCTCGGCGCCCTGTACGAGAGCCGCCTCCGCTTCAACGAACTGCGGCGGCGCGTCGACGGCGTGAGCGAGAAAATGCTCTCCCAGACCCTGCACGCGCTGGAGCGTGACGGACTGGTGCTGCGCGAGGCGCGGCCGGTCAATCCGCCGTGGGTCGATTACGAGCTGACCCCGCTGGGCCGGGAGGTCGCCGAGCGGCTGCTCGGGCTGATCCAGCTGGTGGAGGGGCGGATGCCCGAGGTGATCTCGGCGCGGGAGCGTTACGACACGACGCGCGGAGCCCTCTGACAGCGCGGGCAGAAGTAGCTGGACCGGTTCATCCAGGGCCGTCGGCGTATCGGTGTCCCGCAGCGCCGGCACGGCTCGTCCTCGCGTCCGTACGCGTCCAGCGACCGGTCGAAGTACCCCGATTCGCCGTTCACATTGACGTACAGGCTGTCGAAGCTGGTGCCGCCGACATCGAGGGCCGCGTTCATCACGTCCCGTACATGGCCGAGCAGTTCGATGGCGCGCGGCCGGGGCAGGGTGGCCGTGGGGCGTTCGTAGTGGAGGCGGCTGCGCCAGAGCGCCTCGTCCGCGTAGATGTTGCCGACGCCGCTGATCAGCGACTGGTCGAGCAGGGCGCGCTTGACCGTCGTACGGCGCAGCTTCAGCGCGGTGAGGAAGGCGGCGTCGTCGAAGGCCGGGTCCAGCGGGTCCCTGGCGATATGCGCGATGACATCGGGCAGTCCGTCGGGGGTGTTCTCGTGGAGCGAGAGCCCGCCGAAGGTGCGCTGGTCGACGAAGCGCAGCTCGGTCGCGAGGGTGTCGGCGAACCGGATCCGGATGCGCAGATGCTTCTCGTCGGGCGCGCTCTCCGGCTGGACCAGCAGCTGGCCGCTCATCCCGAGGTGGCCGAGGATCGAGGCGTCCGTGTCGGCGAGGGGCAGCCAGAGGTACTTGCCGCGCCGGCGTGCCGTACCGATGGTGTGCCCCTTGAGCTGGGCCGCGAAGTCCTCGCCGCCGGCGGTGTGCCGCCGTACCGCGCGCGGATGCAGCACCTCGGTCTCGGCGACGGTCCGGCCGCTGACCCAGCGTTCGAGTCCACGCCGGACGACTTCGACCTCGGGCAGCTCGGGCACGGAACGCTCCTGGGGGTGAACGGGACGGAACGGGTGCGCCCCTCACGCCGTACGACGCGAGGGGCGCACCCGGAAGGAGAGAGCACGGACGCTCAGGCGTTGGCCGTGTCCGCGGAAGTCGGCTCCGTCGGGGCCGAAGAGGTGTCGGCGGCCTCTTCAGCCGTGGCGTCGGCGGCGTCGGCGTTGTCTTCCACGTCAACGTCGCCGTCGGCGTCGGTCTTCCCCGCCGCCTCCCGCTCGTCCGCCGCGGTCCGGATGGACCGCCAGGCGGACTCCGCCGCCTGCTGCTCCGCTTCCTTCTTGCTGCGGCCGGTGCCGGTGCCGTACGAGACACCACCGACGCGGGCGGCAGCAGTGAAGGTCTTCTCGTGGTCCGGGCCCGTTTCCGTGACGAGATACTCGGGCACACCGAGACTCTCCGCCGCGGTCAGCTCCTGGAGACTGGTCTTCCAGTCCAGGCCGGCCCCGAGATTCGAGGACTTCTCGATCAGCGGGTCGAAGAGCCGGTGCACCAGCTCGGACGCCGCGTCGAGGCCCTTGTCGAGATAGACAGCGCCGATCACCGCTTCAAGGGTGTCGGCGAGAATGGACGCCTTGTCCCGGCCGCCCGTGCCCTCTTCGCCCCGGCCGAGCCGGATGAAGGAGCCGAGTTCGAGGCCGCGGCCCACTTCCGCAAGCGCACGCGAGTTGACCACTGCGGCCCGCAATTTGGCCAGCTGGCCTTCAGGCAGATCGGGGTGGGTGCGGTACAGCGTGTCCGTGACCACCAGACCGAGCACCGAATCCCCGAGGAATTCGAGCCGCTCGTTGGTGGGCAGACCGCCGTTCTCGTACGCGTACGAACGATGGGTCAGCGCACGCACCAGAAGGGCGGTCTCGAGCTGATACCCGAGCCGCCCTTCCAGAAGCGTGTGGGACGAGGCTGTGCTGACATTGTCTGTCTGCTTCTTGGCATGGGACAGTTCAGACATTGAGCCTCTCACCAGCCGCTCAGACCTCGAGGACCTGGCGCTTGTTATAGGTGCCGCAGCTCGGGCACGCGATGTGCTGCAGCTTCGGCTCCTGGCAACGCTCGCACGAAACCAGGGTGGGGACCGCAGCCTTCCACTGCGACCGGCGGTGGCGCGTGTTGCTGCGCGACATCTTCCGCTTCGGAACAGCCACGGCTACTTCTCCTGCTTCTCGTCGACGCCCGCTTCGGCGCCGCCCATGTTGTCCTTCTCGCCGTCCTTGACGGTCTCGGCGAGTCCCTGCAGTGCCGCCCAACGGATGTCGACGGCGTCGTGGTGGTGGTCCGGGTTCTCGTCCAGCCTGATCCCACATGTGGAACACAGACCGGCACAGGTCTCCCGGCACACCGGCTGCATCGGCAGTGCGAGCACCACCGCATCACGCAGCACCGGTTCGAGGTCGAACAGGCCATCTTCGATGAAGAGTCTGTCGTCGTCCTCGCTGTACTCGGCGTCAGCGGCCGGCTCCGCACGGGTGCGGCCCCGGTCGTCGGCGTCGTGGTACGAGAACATCTCCTGGAAGTCCGCCGCCACTTCCTGGCTGAGCGGCTCCAGACACCTTACGCACTCCCCCTCGGCCGCCGCACGGGCGGTGCCCGTGATGAGCACCCCCTCCATGACGGATTCGAGGCGGAGGGCCAGCTCCACGGGCACGCCCTCGGGCGTCCCGATCACCCCCGCGATACCGAGGTCCTTGGGGGCGGGTACCGAGCGGGTCAGCTTCTGCAGCGCACCAGGACGCCGCCCCAGCTCGTGTGTGTCGAACACGAGGGGGTTGCGGTGGTCGAGGCGCGCGTTCAGGGTTTTTCCCGCTTTCGGATCGTGAGGGGGGCCGCCACCGTCGCGGAAGCGAGCGGGCGGCATGGGTCGCGGACATACACGCGACCGAAGAGCCAGGGTACTGGACCGGCCGCCGTAGGCCCAATCCGGCCCCTCGGGGGTACCGGACCGGGCGTACCGGCCGGGGCGCGCGGTCCCGGCGCCCCGGCCGCGCGGTCTCAGCGTCCTTGCTCGTACCGGCGCAGCTGCTCGATGTCGATCATGCTGGTGTCGAAGAGGCTGGTCTCGTCGAGTGCGCTCTGCGGCTCGTGGGCCGGGGGCAGCGCGTGCTGCTGGGGCTGGACCTCGGGCTGCTGCTGCCAGCCGTAGTTCGGGTCGTACCCCTGCGCCTGGCCCTGGCTCTGGTCCTGGCCGTATCCCTGCTGCTGGTACGCGTACGGGTCCTGCTGGTAGCCGTACGCGTCCTGCTGCTGGTAGCCGCCGTAGTCGGCCTCCGTGGCGTACGCGGGGTCCTGGTAGCCGGCCTCGGCGTACTGGGGCCCCGGCTGGGCCTGGGGTGGCGTCTGCGGGTACGGAGGCTCGGCGAAGGGCTGCTGGACCGGCACCGGTGGCTGCTGCGCCGCTACGGGCTCCTGGACGCCTTCGCGGGGGCTTCCCGCGAGGTCCGCCAGATAGTCCGCGTCACTGGTGCGCCCCTGCGGGCCCGCCGCGTCCTGGGCGGCCATGTGCGCGCCCAGATCGTCCGAGTCGGTGCGGCCGTGGAGTTTCTGCCTGCCGCGGCCGACCGCTTCCAGGGTCTTGGACAGGACGGCCTCAAAGGCGCCGAACTTGGCGTCGATGTACTCGTCGGCCCGCCGGATCAGCGTGCCGGGGTCGTCGCTGTACTCGGGGGCGTCATCGTCGTCACCGCCGGGGGCGCGGCCGAGCAGCTTCTCGCGGCCCCGGTCGACGGAGCCGATGGTCTTGGTGAGGACGACCTCGAAGTTGGCGAGCTTGGAGTCGACGTAGTCGTCGGCCTCGGCGCGGATCTCCTCGGCGTCCCTGCGGGCCTCCGCGAGGATGCGGTCCGCCTCCTCCTGGGACTGCCGGGCGACCGCGGTGTCGGAGATCAGCCCGGAGCGCTGGGCGTGCGCCGCCTCGATGATGCGCTCGGCCTCCTGGCGGGCCTGCTCGGCCAGCTGCTCCCGGCCGCCGATCAGCTCCTGGGCCTGGGCCAGCGAGCCCGGGAGCGCTTCCCGTACCTCTTCCAGCATCGCGAGCAGCTCGGCGCGGTTCACCACGCAGGACGCCGACATGGGCATGGAGCGGGCGCTGCCCACCGTGTCGACGATCTCGTCGAGCTTCTTCTGTACGTCCACCGTGTGCTCGCCACTCTCTCAGCTGGTTTGGAGACGGACGCAACGACTGTACGGCCAGTTCGAGCCCGTCCGTCACCGGATGACGGGCCGTCAGTTTCTCAGCGCTCGCCGAGGCGTGCCATCAGGGCCGAGTGGACGGCCGCGGGCAGCAGGTGGGAGACGTCTCCGCCCCAGGTCGCGACCTCTTTGACCAGCGAGGAGGAGAGGAAGCTGTAGGTGGGGTTGGTGGGGACGAACAGGGTCTCGACGCCGGAGAGCCCGTTGTTCATCTGGGCCATCTGCAGCTCGTAGTCGAAGTCGCTGACGGCGCGCAGGCCCTTGACGATGGCCGGGATGTCGCGCTGCTTGCAGAAGTCGACGAGCAGCCCGTGGAAGGCCTCGACTTCCACATTGCCGAATTCGGCGGTGACCTCGCGGATCAGAGCGATCCGCTCCTCGATCGTGAACAGCCCCTTTTTGGACTGGTTGATCATCACCGCGACATGTACGACGTCGTACAGCTTGGAGGCGCGGGCGATGATGTCGAGATGTCCATTGGTGATGGGGTCGAAGGACCCCGGACAGACGGCGCGGCGCAACTTGATTCCCTCGCTCTCCGGTCCGGTCATGGTGCGTCTTCACTCGTAGAGGCGGCGCGACCGTACCAAAGCGTCCCTTCGCCGTAGCGACGCGACCGCAAGGGGTCGAAACCCTCCGGCCAGTCGAATTCCCCGCCCCTGGTGCTGCGTTCCACGGTGGCGACGGCATCGCCGCTGAGCCACCCCCTTGTGCGGAGTGTGAGGAGTATCTCCCGAAGATCGTCGTCGGTGACGGCGTACGGAGGATCGAGGAAGACCAGGTCGTAGGGGGTGTCCGGGGCCGGTCCCGTGATGATCTGCTCCGCCTTGCCGGTACGGACCTCCGCGCCGGGAAGACCGAGCGTCGTCACGTTCGCGCGGACGATGCGGGCGGCGCGGCTGTCGGCCTCGACGAGCAGCGCGTGCGCGGCGCCGCGGGAGAGCGCCTCCAGGCCCACGGCGCCGGATCCCGCGTACAGATCGGCGATCCGGATGCCGTCGAGGGTGCCGAGGAGCGACTCCCAGCTGGAGAAGAGGCCCTCACGCGCCCGGTCGGAGGTGGGGCGGGTGCCGGTGCCTGGCGGTACGGCGAGACGGCGTCCGCCGGCGGCACCGGCGATCACGCGGGTCATGGGAGTCGGGTCCTCGGTTCGGTGCGGTCGTATGAGGTCGGTCAGGGGCGCTCGGTCGTGGGCGCGGGGTCGTGAGGGGCTCGGAGAATGGCTCTGACCCCACGATATGGCGTACGTCCAGAGCGGGCCCGGCCGGTGTCCCCAGGCCCTGTCCGGGTCAGCCCTTGTCGAGGTACTGCTCGCGTTCCGTGTCCAGCAGGGCGTCCAGCGCCGTACGCAGCTCCGGGGAGCCCGTCAGCTCCGGGTCCTCCGCGACCACCGCGGCGGCCTCCTCGCGGGCGGCGGCGATGATCTCCTCGTCCTCGATGACCGCGAGCATCCGCAGCGAGGAGCGCACCCCGGACTGGGCCTGGCCGAGGACATCGCCCTCGCGGCGCTGTTCGAGGTCGATACGGGACAGCTCGAAGCCGTCGAGCGTGGCGGCGACCGCGCCGAGCCGGGCCCTGGCCGGGCTCGCCTCGGGCATGTCCGTGACCAGCAGACAGAGGCCGGGGGCCGAGCCGCGGCCGACGCGGCCGCGCAGCTGGTGCAGCTGCGAGACACCGAACCGGTCCGCGTCCATGATCACCATGGCAGTGGCGTTGGGGACGTTCACGCCGACCTCGATGACCGTGGTCGCGACGAGCACATCCACCTCGCCCGCGGCGAAGCGGCGCATCACGGCGTCCTTGTCGTCCGGCTGCATCCGTCCGTGCAGGATCTCGACGCGCAGCCCCTGGAGCGGTCCCGCGGTGAGCTTCCCGGCGACCTCCACGACCGCGAGCGGGGGCCGCTTCTCGGCCTCGTCCTCCTTGGACGGTTTGGACTTCCGCTTCGTCTTCTCGTCGTCCTCGTCGTCGCCGATCCGGGGGCAGACGACATACGCCTGATGTCCCTTCCCGACCTCCTCCCGCACCCGTTCCCAGGCGCGGGCCAGGAAGTGCGGCTTGTCCTGGGCCGGGACGACATGGCTGGCGATCGGCGAGCGGCCCGCCGGGAGCTGGTCCAGGACGGAGGTCTCCAGATCGCCGAAGACGGTCATCGCGACCGTACGGGGAATGGGCGTGGCCGTCATGACCAGCAGATGCGGGGGCTGCTTGCCCTTGGAGCGGAGCGCGTCGCGCTGCTCCACACCGAAGCGGTGCTGCTCGTCCACCACGACCAGTCCGAGGTCGTGGAACCGCACCTTGTCCTCGATCAGCGCATGCGTACCGATCACGATCCCCGCCTCGCCGGTGACCAGATCGAGCAGTGCCTGACGCCGCGCGGCCATGCCCATGGAGCCGGTGAGCAGCACGACCTTGGTGCCCTCCTCGGCGCCGCCGAGCATCCCTCCCTGGGCCAGCTCGCCCATCATCTCCGTGATCGAACGGTGGTGCTGCTGGGCGAGCACCTCCGTGGGCGCCAGCATGGCGGCCTGCCCGCCGGCGTCGACGACCGCGAGCATCGCCCGGAGCGCGACCAGCGTCTTGCCCGAGCCGACCTCGCCCTGGAGCAGCCGGTGCATGGGGTGTTCGGTGGCGAGGTCCGCGAAGATCTCGCCGGTGACCTTCTGCTGGCCGTCGGTGAGGGTGAAGGGCAGGTCGGCGTCGAACGCGTCCAGCAGCCCGTCCGGCACGGGCCTGCGCGCCACGGCGGGCAGCTGGGCGTCCGCGTACCGCCGCCGGGCCAGCGCGACCTGGAGGACGAACGCCTCGTCCCACTTCAGCCGCTGTCGGGCGGACTCGATGTCCGCCCGGCTCTCGGGCCGGTGGACCTTGAGCAGCGCCTCGGGCAGGGAGGCGAATCCGCGGCCCTCGCGCAGCGCGGGCGGCAGCGGATCGACGGCCTCCGCGGCTCTGGGCAGGACCGCGTCGACCGCTTTGGTGATCTTCCAGGACTCCAGCCCCTTGCAGGCCGGATAGATCGGGATCAGCTTGCCCGCGAAGGCGTCCACGGCCTGCGCGGTGTCCTCCGTGGACTCGTCGTCGCCAGAGGCCCTGCCCAGCGGCACATAGGTGGGGTGCGCGAGCTGGAGCTTGCGGTTGAAGACGGACACCTTGCCCGCGAACATGCCGCGGCTGCCGGGCGGCAGCTCCTTGTGCGGCTTGTGGATTCCCCTGCCGAAGAAGACCAGTTGGAGCCGGCCGCTGCCATCGGTGAGCGTGATCTCCAGACGCTGGCCCCGGCCGTGGTTGAACGTCATGATCCGGGAGTCGGCGACCTGCGCGACGACCGTGACGTCCTCGTCCAGCGGCAGATCGGCCAGCTTGGTGAGCTGGCCGCGCTCCTCGTACCGCCTCGGGTAGTGGTGCAGCAGATCGCCGACCGTGTGCAGGTCGAGGTGTTCGGCCATCACCTTCGCGGTGGCGGGGCCGAGCGTCTTCTTGAGGGATTCATCCAGCGCGGACACGCGATCCATTGCACACCACGCCACTGACAGGCTGCTACTCCACGCCGATGAGCAGCGGAACGGACTGCCTGCCGCCCCGGTAGACCACGGTGTCGACGGCCAGATGGCCGTCCCGTACGTAGATCTCCAGGCGGTCGGCCAGCGCGTCCGGCACGTCGTCGCCGAGCACCAGCGTCACCAGTTCGCCGCCGGCCGCCAGCATCCGGGAGAGCACCGCCTCGGCGGTGGCGGCGAGATCGGCGCCGATCACCGCCACGTCCCCGTCGATCAGGCCGAGGACGTCCCCGGCCTGGCAGATACCCGCCATGGTCCAGGACTGCCGTTCGGCGACGGCCAGTTCGGCGTAGCGGGTGGCGCCGGCCGCGGTGGTCATGGCGACCACGTCCTCGTCGAAGCGGCGGTCCGGCTGGTGCACGGCGAGCGCGGCGATGCCCTGGACGGCGGCCCTGGTCGGGATGAGGGCGACCCGTACGCCCTCGGTGCGGGCCTGTTCGGCGGCGGCCGCGGCGGTGTGCCGCAGCGCCGCGTCGTTCGGCAGGAGCACCACCTCGCGCGCGTGGGCCCGCCGGATCGCCTCGACCAGCTCCCCGCTGGCGGGCGGCTCCCCGGGGCGCGCGAGCACGGTCGTCGCGCCGGCCTCGGCGCACAGCCCCGCGAGCCCCTCGCCGGGGACCACCGCGACGACGGCCCGCTGGACCCGCTCGGGCGGCTCCTCGGCGGCGGCGCCGAAGTGGGTGATGCGGATGCGGTACGGGCGTCCCGCCTCGACCCCGGCCTCCACGGCGGCGCCCGCGTCGTCGACATGGATGTGTACGTTCCACAGTCCGTCGCCGCCGACGACGACCAGGGAGTCCCCCAGCCCGTCGAGCCGGGCCCGGAGCCGGGCCACGGAGGTGTCGTCCGCCTCCAGGAGATAGATCACCTCGAAGGCGGGTCCGCCCTCGGGGGCGCAGGACTCGACCGCCGACGCGACCGCGGCCGGATCCTCGTACCGGCGGTGGCCCATCGGGAAGGCGGCCGGTGTCTCGCCCGTGAGGGACCGCACCAGCGCGCCCAGGACGGCCAGCAGCCCGCGCCCGCCGGCGTCGACGACACCCGCGCGTCCGAGCACGGGCAGCTGGTCGGGGGTGGCCGCGAGCGCGGCGCGTGCGCCCGCGTACGCCGCGCGTACGGTGGCGCCCGCGTCCACCGCCCCGCTCCGTTCCGCCGCGTTCCGTTCCGCCGCGTCCGCCGCGGCGGAGGCCACGCTGAGGATCGTGCCCTCGACGGGGTGCGCGACAGCCTCGCGGGCCAGCGCGGCGGCCCGCCGCAGCGCCGGTGCGAGCCGGTCCGCGCCGCCCCCGCCGTCCCCCTGGGGATCCGCCGGCGCCGCGTCCGCCAGTGCCTCCGCCATCCCGCGCAGCAGCTGCGCCAGGATCGTCCCGGAATTCCCCCGGGCGCCGATCAGCGCGCCATGCGCCATGGCCCGTACGGCATCGCCCGGCGCGGGCACGGAAGCGCCGGTCTCATGGGCCGCGAAGACGGCCTCGACCGCCTGCGCCGCGGACTCCACGGTCAGATAGAGATTGGTGCCCGTGTCCCCGTCCGCGACCGGATAGACATTGATCGCGTCGATCTCCTCGCGCTCCCGGCCGAGCGCCTCCAGCGCCAGCGAGCACCAGCTCCGTACCGCTGCTGCGTCGAGGGTCTGCGGCACCTGAGGGTCCTCCTTGAGCGGCCTGGATGCGGGCTGCACGCAGGGTAGCCCGGGGACGGGAGGCGAACAGCGGGCCAACCTGGCGGAACGGAGCCGCTGCGCGTCATGGTAGTTTTCTTGTACCGAGGCAGGCGTTGTATGCTGCTGCGGTTGCCCGATGAGAGTCGGGCCAATCCCCCGGCAACGCCACATCAGTCACTGATTCCGGCACGCCGGATTTCTCTGTACGAGCATCTGAAGTCTTTGGAGTGACCCGTGGCTGCCAACTGCGACGTCTGCGGCAAGGGGCCGGGCTTCGGCAACAACATTTCGCACTCGCACCGCCGTACGTCCCGTCGCTGGAACCCGAACATCCAGCGCGTGCGTGCCGTGGTCGGTCGGACGCCGAAGCGGCTCAACGTCTGCACATCGTGCATCAAGGCCGGCAAGGTCTCGCGCTGACGCCTGCGTCGTAGCGCAGCCCCTGCGGTTGCCTTGAAAAGCCGGTCCACCTCGGTGGACCGGCTTTTTGCCGTGCTGAGGCGTGCCGTCGAAACAGCGCCGTCAAGCGCGATCAGCTGAAGCGCCACCCGTGATCCACCGGCCCGATCCCCGCTCCCAGTGGGAAGCCGTGCGCGATCGCGCCCGTCACATACTCCTTGGCCGCCCGGACGGCCTCCACGACGCACTGCCCCCGGGCCAGGCCCGAGGCGATCGCCGACGCGTAGGTGCAGCCGGTCCCGTGCGTATGCCGGTTGTCGTGGCGCGGTGCCCGCAGCCAGTGCTCCTCGGCGCCGTCGGTCAGCAGATCCACCGCGTCCCCCGGCAGATGCCCGCCCTTGATCAGCGCCCAGCGGGGCCCGAATTCGAGTACGGCGCCGGCCGCGCGCCGCAGCCCCGTCTCGTCCTCCACCTGTACCCCGGTGAGCTGGGCCACCTCGTCCAGATTGGGGGTGGCGACGGTCGCGGCCGGCAGCAGCCTCGTCCGTACGCCGTCCAGCGCCGAGGCGGCCAGCAGCGGATCTCCGTGCTTGGAGACCCCGACCGGATCGACGACCACGGGGGCGTCGGTCCCGGCGAGCAGTTCCGCGACGGCCGCGACCAGTTCGGCGGAGGAGAGCATGCCGGTCTTCACCGCCTGGACGCCGATGTCGTCGACGACGGCGCGGTACTGGGCCCGTACGGCCTCCACCGGCAGCTCCCAGGCGCCGTGTACGCCCAGGGAGTTCTGTGCCGTCACCGCCGTGAGCACGCTCATGCCGTGCACACCGAACGCCAGCATGGTCTTCAGATCCGCCTGGATGCCCGCACCGCCGCCGGAGTCCGATCCGGCGACGGTGAGCACGCGCGGAGGCACGGACGGTGGCGTCACACGCTCAGGTATCGGCATGGTGCCGAATCTACTGGGCGTCCTCGATGTCCCCGAAGTGGTCCCAGCCGCCCTTGCTGGTCCATGGCGCCCCGTCGACCGTCACCTGCGGCAGCGCGGACGGGTTGAGCACCTCACCGATCACCTTCCAGCGGGCCGGCAGCTTCACGTCCTGCGGGAACGTGGCGACGATCGCGTGATCCTCGCCTCCCGTCAGCACCCACTGGAGCGGATCGATCCCGACCGCTTGGCCGATGTCGTTCATCTGCGAGGGGATGTCGATCAGACCGGAGCGCAGATCGATACGGACCTTGCTGGCCTCCGCGATATGGCCGAGATCCGCGACGAGTCCGTCGCTGACGTCGGTCATGGCCGTGGCTCCGAGCCCGGCGGCGGCGGGACCCGCGTGGTACGGCGGCTCCGGTCTGCGGTGCGCCTCGACGAAGGCGCGGGGCGAGCGGAAGCCGCGTGAGAGCACCGCGTGCCCGGCCGCCGACCACCCCAACCAGCCGGTGTAGGCGATGACATCGCCCGGCCGGGCACCGGAGCGGGTGACCGGCTCGTGGTTACGGAGATCACCGAGCGCCGTGATGGCGATGGTGATCGTGTCGCCGCGTACGACATCGCCGCCGACCACGGCCGCCCCCGCGACCTGGCACTCGTCACGGATGCCGTCCATCAGCTCGGTGGGCCAGGTGACCGGGAGTTCGGCCGGGACGACGAGCCCGAGGAGCAGCGCGGTGGGGACCGCGCCCATCGCCGCGATATCGGCGAGGTTCTGCGCGGCCGCCTTCCGGCCGACGTCGTACGCCGTCGACCAGTCACGGCGGAAGTGCCGCCCCTCCAGCAACAGGTCCGTACTCGCCACGACCCTGCGGTCGGGCGCGGCCACGACCGCGGCGTCGTCGCCCGGCCCGAGCCGGACCGCCGGGGTGGTGGTGAGCCGGGAGGTGAGTTCTCTGATGAGACCGAACTCCCCCAACTCGCCCACGGTTCCCTTCACCGAGTCTCCCCTCTCTGTCACTTACCGGGCCGCACGCGCGGTCGCGGTCCTGCACTGCTGTCGGTACCGTCGTGAGTCGCGTCAACTTCGTCTTCCGTACGCCACCCCGCGGGCGCCACCCGGGACCCGGGTCTCCCCGCGGAACTCGGCGACGCGATACCGTGGCGTCTCTTTCCCCCACATGATCCTCGTGGCCGCCCTGGAGGTTCCGTGGTACAGGCGTACATCCTTATCCAGACCGAGGTGGGCAAGGCGACGACCGTCGCCGAGACCATCGCCAAGATTCCGGGAGTTATCCAGGCCGAGGACGTCACCGGTCCCTATGACGTGATCGTGCGCGCTCAGGCGGACACCGTCGATGAGCTGGGTCGCATGGTCGTCGCGAAAATCCAGCAAGTGGAAGGCATCACCCGCACCCTGACCTGCCCGGTCGTGCACTTGTAGCCCCCGTCTACCCTTGGCCGGTGACCATTTCCCGCCACCGGCCGTTCCGCCGCAGGCTATCCGGCCGTCCGCTCGTCCGCCTGCCCGCCGTCCTTCTGCTGGCGGCGGTGGCGGGCTGCTCCTCCACCGACGCGTCGGCGCCGGTCGCGGTTCCCAGTCCGTCCGCGGACGAGGCCGCGCTGTGCCGGGCTCTCCACAAGGAGCTGCCGAAGACCGTCTCCGACCTCGGCCGGGCTGATCCCGAGCCGTCTTCCGAACTGACCGCCGGGTGGGGTGACGCCGCGATCGTACTGCGCTGCGGTGTCCCCCGTCCCGAGGGGATGAGCGATGCCCGGTCGGACGCGGTGGAGGCGAACGGCGTCAACTGGATGCTGGAGGAACGGGACTCGGGGCCCCGCTTCACCACCACGTACCGCGAGACCTATGTGGAGGTCACCATGGACAAGCGGTTCACCCATGACTCCACCCCGCTCGCCGAGCTGGCCGCGCCGGTCAAGAAGACGATCCCGTCCAGCCTGTAGCCGGACGCGGACGGTGCGGCCACTGATGAGGGCCCGGTACGGGCGTCAGCGCAGCCCGGTCGGCCGGCGCAGCGCCGCCTGGATCAGCCGGTCGATCAGCTCCGGGTAACCGACGCCGCTCTCCTGCCACATCCTCGGGAACATCGAGATGGGCGTGAAGCCCGGCAGCGTATTGATCTCGTTGATGACGAACTCGCCGTCCTCGGTGAGGAAGAAGTCCGCGCGGACCAGGCCCTCGCAGGAGGCGGCCTCGAACGCCTCGACGGCCAGCCGCTGTACCTCGGCCGTCTGCTCCTCGGTGAGGGGCGCGGGCACCAGACCCGTGGCCGAGTCGATGTACTTGGCCTCGAAGTCGTAGAAGTCGTGCGCCGTGACCGGCGGGATCTCGGCGGGCACGCTCGCGCGGGGGCCGTCCTCGAACTCCAGCACTCCGCACTCGATCTCGCGGCCCCGCAGCAGCGACTCCACCAGGATCTTGGGGTCGTGGCGCTGGGCCTCGGCGATCGCCTCGTCGAGCCCCGAGGCGTCCTCGACCTTGGTGATCCCCATGGAGGATCCGGCGCGGGCGGGCTTCACGAAGAGCGGCCAGCCGTGCTCGGCCGCGAAGTCGGTGATCTTCTTACGGGCGGCGGCGCCCTTGGCTCCTTCGGGGCCCTGCTCCCATTCGCGGGGGCGGATCACCAGATACGGGCCGACGGGCAGCCCGAAGGAGGTGAACACCCGCTTCATGTACTCCTTGTCCTGCCCGACGGCGGAGGCGAGGACGCCCGCGCCGACGTACGGGACTCCGGAGAGCTCCAGCAGGCCCTGGAGCGTGCCGTCCTCTCCGTACGGGCCGTGCAGGACGGGGAAGACGACATCGACCTCGCCCAGCACCTTGGGTACGGAACCCGGCTCGCTGTAGACGACCTCGCGGTTGCCCGGGTCGATGGAGAGTACGACGGCGCCGTCGGTGGACTCGGCGATCTGGTCGACGCTCGGCAGCGCGCGGTCGGCGATGGCCATCCGCTCGGGATCGTCGGCGGTGAGCGCCCAGCGGCCGTCGGTGGTGATGCCGATGGGCAGGACGTCGTACTTCGTCCGGTCGATGGACCGCAGTACGGCCCCGGCCGTGACCACGGAAATGGCGTGCTCGGAGCTCCGGCCGCCGAAGACGACGGCCACGCGCGGCTTGCGGAGCTGCTGCTCAGGGCTCTGGGGGGAGTTCTCGCTGCTCATATCGCGATGAGCGTACCTGTTGGTAGCGCCCGAGTCAGCGTTGGTCGCGGCCGGGTCGGCGCCGGTCGCGCGGAGTCAGCTTCGCTCGGGCTTGGCGCTGCGCGACATCAGTTCCTTGAGCGCGACGAGCGGCGGCTTGCCGTTGTGCACGATGTCCACGACCGTCTCCGTGAGCGGCATGTCGACGCCGTGGCGGCGGGCGAGATCGAGCACGGACTCACAGGATTTGACGCCTTCCGCGGTCTGCTTGGTGACCGCGATGGTCTCCTGGAGGGTCATCCCGCGGCCGAGGTTGGTGCCGAAGGTGTGGTTGCGGGAGAGCGGCGAGGAGCAGGTGGCGATCAGATCGCCCATGCCGGCGAGGCCGGAGAAGGTGTGCGGGTCGGCGCCCATGGCGAGGCCGAGCCGGGTGGTCTCCGCCAGACCGCGGGTCATCAGGGAGGCTTTGGTGTTGTCGCCGAGACCCATGCCGTCCGCGATGCCGACGGCGAGACCGATGACGTTCTTGACCGCGCCGCCGAGTTCGCAGCCGACGACGTCGGTGTTGGTGTACGGGCGGAAGTACGGGTTGTGGCAGGCGGACTGGAGGCGGCGCGCGACGGCCTCGTCCCGGCACGCGACGACGGCGGCGGCCGGCATCCGTCCGGCGATCTCCTTGGCGAGGTTGGGGCCGGTGATCACGGCGACCCGCTCGGCCGGTGCCTTGGCGACCTCCTCGATCACCTCGCTCATCCGCTTGGCCGTGCCGAGTTCGACGCCTTTCATCAGCGAGACGAGCACGGTGTCGGCGGGCAGTACGGGCGCCCACTCGGCGAGATTGCCTCGCAGTGTCTGCGAGGGCACGGTGAGCACCGTGAACTCGGCGCCGCGGGCGGCCTCCGCGGGGTCGGTGGTGGCCCGTACGCCCGCGGGCAGTTCGAAGCCGGGCAGATAGTCCGGGTTGGTGCGCGAGGTGTTGATCGCCTCGACGACCTCCGCGCGGCGGCCCCAGACCGTCACGTCGCACCCCGCGTCGGCGAGGACCATGGCGAACGCCGTGCCCCACGAACCCGCTCCGAAGACGGCGACCCGCGTCACTTCGACCCCTCTTCCGCGGCCTTGCGCCGCTGTTCCGCCCTGGCCTTGCGATGGTCGTACGCGGCCGTGGGCACCGGCTCCCCGCGCAGTTCGGAGAGCAGTTCCGTGATCGCGGCCATGATGACCTCGGTGACCTCGCGCAGCAATTCGGGGGTGATGTCCAGGCCGTAGTAGCGCGCCAGGTCCACGGGCGGTCCGACAAGCACGTGGTGCGTCTTGCGCGGGAAGAGGTTCGGCTTCTTCGCGTACGGCGGCAGCAGCAGGTTGGCGCCCCACTGCGCGACGGGGATGACCGGGCACTTGGTCTGCAGGGCGACCCTGGCGACCCCGGTCTTGGCGGTCATGGGCCACAGGCCGGGGTCGCGGGTGAGGGTGCCCTCGGGGTAGAAGGCCACGCACTCGCCGCGCTCGACGGCCTCGATGGCGGCGCGGAAGGCGCTCAGCGCGTCGCTGGTCTCGCGGTAGACGGGAATCTGGCCGGTGCCGCGCATCACGGCCCCGATGAATCCCTTGGTGAATAGGCCGTGCTTGGCGAGGAAGCGCGGAACACGGCCGGTGTTGTACTGGAAGTGCGCGTAGGCGAACGGGTCGAGATGCGAATTGTGGTTCACCGCGGTGATGAATCCACCGTCGGCCGGAATGTGCTCCGCACCCTTCCAGTCCCGCTTGAGCAGAACGATCAGCGGCGGTTTCGCGATGGCCGCCGCAAGGCGGTACCAGAAGCCGATTCTGCGGCGGGACACTCGGACACCTTCCTCTTCTCGCCCGGCTCACTGCCCGGCTGCCGGGGGTCAAGTGTGGCCCCGGGCCCCTGCTCTGTCGAGAACACCGTACGCCTCGCCTCCGGGACCACCTCTGTGGGCCGGGACGGTGCCGGGCCACAATAGAGGGCGGATACACCTGGGCCGCTACAGCATGGACGGAGAGTTCGCCACGAACACCGACCCGACCGCCCGCTGGTCTCTGGTCGTCCCCCTCAAACCGCTCCGGCTGGCCAAGAGCAGGCTCGCCGGGACGGCGGGCGACGCCCTGCGCCCGCGGCTCGCCCTCGCGTTCGCGCAGGACACCGTGGCAGCCGCGCTGGCCAGCCCCGTGGTCCGGGATGTGGTGGTCGTCACGGACGACCCGACGGCGAGCGCGGAACTGGCCGAGCTGGGGGCGCGTATCGTGCCCGACTCCCCGGCGAACGGTCTCAACGCGGCGCTGGCGCATGGCGCGCGGGCCGTCAGGGCGGTCAGGCCACGGGCGGCCGTGGCCGCGCTCAACGCGGATCTGCCGGCGCTGCGGCCCGCCGAACTGGCCCGGGTGCTCTCCGCCGCGGACGCATTTCCACGCGCCTTTCTCGCGGACGCCGCCGAAATCGGTACGACATTGCTGACGGCCGCGCCCGGTGCCGAATTGAATCCGGCTTTCGGCGGCCCCTCCCGGCATCGGCATTTGTCCTCGGGAGCGGTGGAAATTGTCCTGACCGGGGTCGATTCCGTACGACAGGACGTCGACACGGGCGATGATCTGCGGGCGGCGGCGGCGCTGGGGCTGGGCCCGTACACGGCCCGCCGGTACGCGCCGTGCGGCCCGCTGCCCGCGCCGCGGCCGGGGAGCTGAGCGCGGCCCCCACGGCGGCCACCACGGGCCGGCGGAGGACCGCTACGCTGCGGTTATGCAGGCGACCTCGTACACATACGATTCCGAGACCCGCGCCGGAAGTGTGCTGTTGGACGACGGCACCCCGGTGGAGTTCGACGCGGCCGCCTTCGACGCCGGCGGGCTGCTGCTGCTCCGGCAAGGACAGCGCGTACGGATCGAGACCGAGGGCGAGGGCGCGTCCCTGAGGATCACGCTGGTGACGCTCCAGACGCTCTGACGCGTCCCGTCCAGGGCCTTCCCGTACCCCGTACAACGCCGCGGGCCGGGCTCCCCGAGGGGAGCCCGGCCCGGCGCGTGTGGCCCTGTGCCGCTTCCTGCCTACTTCTTCCTGGCGGCGGTCTTCTTCGCGGTGGTGGTGCGCGCGGTGGCCTTTCGCGCGGGGGCCTTCTTGGCCGTCGCCTTCTTGGCCGGCGCGGTCTTCTTCGCGGTGGCCTTCTTGGCCGCGGCCGTCTTGGCGGTCTTCTTCGCCGGCGTGGCCTTCTTCGCGGTGGCCTTCTTGGCGGCGGCGGTCTTCTTGACCGCGGTCTTCTTGGCGGCCGTGGCCTTCTTGACCGCGGTCTTGCGGGCCGCCGCGGTCTTGGCGGTGGCCTTCTTGGCCGCGGCCTTCACGGTCGTACGGGCGGAAACGCCGCCCGAGAGGCTGCCCTTGGGAGCCTTCTTGACGGCCACCTCGCCGCCCCTGGGGAGCTTCTTCGAGCCGCTGACCAGGTCCTTGAAGCCCTGTCCCGCGCGGAAGCGGGGCACCGAGGTCTTCTTGACCCGGACGCGCTCACCGGTCTGCGGGTTACGGGCGTAACGGGCCGGGCGGTCGACCTTCTCGAACGAGCCGAATCCGGTGACCGAGACCCGGTCTCCGGCGACCACCGCGCGGACGATCGCGTCGAGTACCGCGTCGACCGCGTCCGCGGCCTGCTGGCGGCCGCCGACCTTGTCCGCAATCGCTTCTACGAGCTGCGCCTTGTTCACGTCTTCCCCTTCGGAGACATTGCCAGAACGAAAGTGTTCAAGCTTTTTCGCACGTTAGGCAGATATATACCGCAAATCAAACACGAAACGGGCTAATCACCCTAGTGCCGCAACGAAGTCGACCTGGCGGAGATCCGCGGAGGTCAGTCGCCTTCCGGAAATCGACCCTCGTCCAGGTCCTTCATCAAGCGGTCCAGACGTCGCGCCGCATCCGGGAGATCGTGTTTCGCCGCGGCCGTGATGACCAGCAGCTTCCGGGAGAGCGCCATCCGTACGCCATCCGGGACTTGCAGTGCACGCACCTTCGCGTGCGCTTCTTTGAGTTGTTCGGCGACTAACCCGTAGAGCTTGAGTTGGCTGTCGCGTTCCATGCACCGATTGTGCCATCTGGGGCGAGTTGTCGCCCGGCGGGGGCTCAACAAGCAACTGCACCCCCTGCCGGGAGGCAGGGGGTGCAGTAGGGGAAAAGCGCTGCTCAGGCGGTAATTGTGCGCGGTTTGAAGGACGGCCTGGCGGCCTCGTACGCGGCGATGTCCGCTTCGTTCTGAAGGGTGAGACTGATGTCGTCGAGCCCGTTCAGCAACCGCCAGCGGGCGTTCTCGTCAAGCTCGAAATCAGCCGTCAGCGTTGCTCCGTCGGGGGAGGTCGCCCGCACCTGGCGCTGCTCCAGGTCCACGGCGATCTCCGCCGTGGGGTCGCTCTCCGCGATCGCCCAGAGGGCGTCCACGACCGGCTGCTCCAGAACCACGGTCAGCAGACCGTTCTTGAGCGAGTTGCCGCGGAAGATATCGGCGAACCGGGAGGAGATGACGGCCTTGAAACCGAAGTTCTGCAGGGCCCAGACGGCGTGTTCACGGGACGATCCGGTGCCGAAGTCCGGTCCCGCGACCAGCACGGTGGCCCCCGCGTACTCGGGGCGGTTGAGGACGAACTCGGGGTCCTTGCGCCAGGCCTCGAAGAGCCCGTCCTCGAAACCGTCGCGGGTGACCTTCTTGAGCCAGTGCGCCGGGATGATCTGGTCGGTGTCCACGTTGCTGCGGCGCAGCGGTACGGCCCGGCCGGTGTGGGTGGTGAAGGCTTCCATGGTTATCGCGCTCCAGCGGGCGTACGGGCGCCGGCATCGGTGTCGGACAGATCGGCGGGCGAGGCCAGGTGACCCAGCACGGCGGTGGCGGCGGCGACCTGGGGGGAGACCAGGTGGGTACGGCCGCCCTTGCCCTGCCGGCCCTCGAAGTTGCGGTTGGAGGTGGACGCGGAGCGCTCGCCGGGCGCGAGTTGGTCGGGGTTCATGCCCAGACACATCGAGCAGCCCGCGTGGCGCCACTCCGCTCCCGCGGCGGTGAAGACCTTGTCCAGGCCCTCTTCGACGGCCTGGAGGGCGACCCGTACCGAACCGGGGACCACCAGCATCCGTACACCGTCCGCGACTTTGCGGCCGTCGAGCAGCGAGGCCGCCGAGCGCAGGTCCTCGATACGGCCGTTGGTGCAGGAGCCTACGAAGACGGTGTCGACCCTGATGTCGCGCAGCGCCTGCCCGGCGGTCAACCCCATGTATTCCAGGGCCCTTTCGGCGGCGTGGCGCTCCGAGGCGTCCTCGTACGAAGCCGGGTCGGGGACGTTCGCGGAGAGCGGCGCTCCCTGGCCGGGGTTGGTGCCCCAGGTGACGAACGGGGCCAGTTCCGCGGCGTCGATGAAGACCTCGGCGTCGAAGACCGCGTCGTCGTCGGTGCGCAGCGTCCGCCAGTAGGCGACCGCCGCGTCCCAGTCCGCGCCCTCGGGGGCGTGGTCGCGGCCCTTGAGGTAGGTGAAGGTGGTCTCGTCGGGGGCGATCATGCCCGCCCTGGCCCCGGCTTCGATGGACATGTTGCAGATGGTCATCCGCGCTTCCATCGAGAGCTTCTCGATGGCGGAGCCCCGGTATTCGAGGATGTAGCCCTGGCCGCCGCCGGTGCCGATCCTCGCGATGATCGCGAGGATCAGGTCCTTCGCGGTGACCTCGGCGGGCAGTTCGCCCTCGACCGTGATCGCCATGGTCCTGGGGCGGGCCAGCGGCAGCGTCTGGGTGGCCAGGACATGCTCGACCTGGCTGGTGCCGATGCCGAACGCCAGCGCGCCGAAGGCGCCGTGGGTGGAGGTGTGACTGTCGCCGCAGACCACGGTGGTGCCGGGCTGGGTCAGCCCCAGCTGCGGGCCCACGACATGGACGACGCCCTGCTCGACATCGCCGAGCGGATGCAGCCGTACGCCGAAGTCGGCGCAGTTCTTACGGAGCGTCTCCAACTGGACACGGGAGACGGGGTCCGCGATGGGCTTGTCGATGTCGAGGGTGGGGGTGTTGTGGTCCTCGGTCGCGATGGTGAGGTCGAGCCGCCGGACCTTCCGGTCGCTCATCCGCAGGCCGTCGAAGGCCTGGGGGCTGGTCACCTCGTGCAGCAGGTGCAGATCGATGAAGAGGAGGTCGGGCTCGCCCTCTGCGCGCCGGACGACATGATCGTCCCAGACCTTCTCCGCGAGTGTCCTACCCATCGCTTTCCCTCCGACCGGCTCTCACAGCCGGCGCTCCTAGAGATATGTGGGCCCACGTCCGTTCCCCACGTACCGGACGTCGCCTGGAGACCCGTCGGTCCGCGGGCCCGTACATACAGGTTGGCAAGTTCCCTGGGAAATTGAACTTGCGTTTCACAGAGTGAGACGCGAGTATCGTTTCATGGACAACTCTAGCGGCGTCGGCGTTCTCGACAAGGCTGCTCTGGTATTGAGCGCCCTGGAGTCCGGTCCGGCCACCCTCGCCGGACTGGTCGCGGCGACCGGGCTCGCACGGCCCACGGCCCACAGACTGGCCGTGGCACTGGAACATCACCGGCTGGTGGCGAGGGACATGCAGGGCCGGTTCATTCTCGGCCCGCGGCTGGCCGAGCTGGCCGCCGCGGCCGGCGAGGACCGTCTGCTGGCCACGGCCGGACCCGTACTCACACATCTGCGGGACATGACCGGCGAGAGCGCGCAGCTCTACCGACGCCAGGGTGATATGCGGATATGCGTGGCGGCGGCGGAGCGGCTCTCCGGACTGCGGGACACGGTCCCGGTCGGCTCCACGCTCACGATGAAGGCGGGCTCCTCGGCCCAGATCCTGATGGCCTGGGAGGAGCCCGAGCGGCTGCACCGCGGTCTCCAGGGGGCCAGGTTCACGGCGACGGCGCTCTCGGGCGTACGGCGCAGGGGCTGGGCCCAGTCGATCGGCGAGCGCGAGCCGGGGGTGGCCTCGGTCTCCGCGCCGGTACGGGGGCCCTCCAACCGCGTGGTCGCGGCGGTCTCGGTATCCGGACCGATCGAGCGGCTCACCCGGCACCCGGGCCGGATGCACGCGCAGGCCGTGATAGACGCGGCGGGCCGGCTGAGCGAGGCCCTGCGCCGCAGCGGCTGATCCGCCGCCGCCAGACCCCCAGGGCCTGTCGTCTCACGCTCCCCCGCCGCACTCCCCGTTACGTACGTTCCACTGCCCGCTCACACCGGCAGGCCGCTCCAGCGCCGCAGCGGCCGGGCCGGTACCGCCGGACCGCACAGGCCGGCGGAGGAGTCCAACAGGCGCTCAGGCAGCGGCGGTTGACAGCGCGGTGGCGGCGGCCGTGGACAGCGGAAAGGCCCTCCCGCGAACGGAAGGGCCTTCTCGTACTACTTGATGTACCCCCGACCGGATTCGAACCGGCGCTACTGCCGTGAGAGGGCAGCGTGCTAGGCCGCTACACAACGGGGGCATGGACCGAAGTCCAGCTGGGCTACCAGGACTCGAACCTAGAACAACGGAACCAGAAACCGTCGTGTTGCCAATTACACCATAGCCCATAGTGGTTTAGACCAGTACCCCCGACCGGATTCGAACCGGCGCTACCGCCTTGAGAGGGCGGCGTGCTAGGCCGCTACACAACGGGGGCCCTAGCGATCCTGCATCGACGTATCCGGGTGCGACCCGAAGGCATCGGAGAGAAGGATCTGTACCCCCGACCGGATTCGAACCGGCGCTACTGCCGTGAGAGGGCAGCGTGCTAGGCCGCTACACAACGGGGGCGTTGCAGAGAACATCTGCGCTGGGCTACCAGGACTCGAACCTAGACTAACGGAACCAGAAACCGTCGTGCTGCCAATTACACCATAGCCCACCAAAACTGAACCCCCATGCGGGGGTTTGTCTGGCTTACGTCTCCCGGTCGGACCTTTCGGTCTTCTTGGGCGGCGCAGGAAGAACATTACCCGATCGCGGACAGCGCTCCAAAACGGGTATCGCCGCGCAGCAGGCCGGGAAGCTGGCCGAGATCGGTGATCCGTACCAGCTCGGGGCGCCCGCCGATCCCGCCCCGGTCCAGCCAGACCCCGGCGAGTCCCGCGGCCACCGCCCCGCCGGCGTCGGTGTCCGGCTCGTTGCCCACGTACGCCACCTCCCCGGGGTCCAGCGCCAGCGCGTCGCAGGCGGCGTGGAAGGCGGCGGCGTCGGGCTTCGCGACCCCCAGCTCGGCCGCGCACAGCACCGCTTCGAAGTGGTCCCGTACCCCCAGGACGCGCAGCTTGCGGTCCTGGTTGCGGATGCTGGAATTCGACAGGACGGCCTGCCGGTAGTCGGCGGCGAGCCCGTCCAGCACGGCGAGGCTGTCGGGAAACAGCGACCAGGCGGACTCGAAGTGAACGATGTACCGCTCGAACCAGGCGTCCGCCTCCGCGTCGCTCAGTTCGGCCCCGAGGAACATCCGCACGCGGTCGCGCCGCTGCCCCTGGAAGTCGGTCTCCCCCGCGGCGAACCGGTCCCAGTTCAGATCGGTGATCTCCCGCCAACGCCCGAGGGCCCGGTCGACCGTGGGAAATCGGTCGGCCAGGCCCTCGGCGGCGAGATGACCCCGCATGCCGGCGCGGTCCGCGCTGGTGTAGTCGAAGAGAGTGTCGTCGATGTCCCAGAGGACGGCCCGAATCGCCATGACACGACGGTACCCCGCTACGCCCCCACGGCTGGGGGTTCGGGGGTCATCCCCCGATGTACGCAGCGTCGAAGAGGGTGTCGTCGATGTCCCACAGCACGGCGCGTATCCGCATAACACCGACGGTACCCCGCGACGGTTCTCAGGACGTCAGCTTCGCCAGGGCCGCGTCGATCCGGGACAGGGTGCGCTCGCGGCCCAGGATCTCCAGGGACTCGAAGAGCGGCAGGCCCACCGTGCGGCCCGTGACCGCGACGCGGACCGGGGCCTGGGCCTTGCCCAGCTTGAGGCCGTGCTCCTCGCCGGCCGCGAGCACCGCGTTCTTGAGCGCTTCGGCGTTCCACTCCGCCTCGGCGATCTTCGTACGGGCCGTGGCCAGCAGCGCGTCGGCGCCCGGCTTCATCGCCTTCGTCCAGGACGCCTCGTCCTCCACGGGCGCGTCGAGGAAGAGGAAGTCGACATTGGCGGTGATGTCCGAGAGCACCGTGACCCGGGTCTGGGCCAGCGGGGCCAGCGCCTCGAAGGCCGTGGCGTCGAAGGACTCCGGCGCCCAGGGCGCGTGCGGGGCCTTCAGCCAGGGGCCGCACGCCTCGATGAACGTCTTCACATCCAGCTGCCGGATGTGGTCGGCGTTGATCGCCTCGGCCTTCTTCAGGTCGAAGCGGGCCGGATTGGCGTTGACGTCCGCGATGTCGAACGCGGCGACCATCTCCTCCATCGAGAAGATGTCGCGGTCCGCGGCGAGCGACCAGCCCAGCAGCGAGAGGTAGTTGAGCAGTCCCTCGGGCAGGAAGCCGCGCTCGCGGTAGAGGTTGAGGGACGCCTGCGGATCGCGCTTGGAGAGCTTCTTGTTGCCCTCGCCCATGACGTACGGGAGGTGTCCGAACGCCGGGATCTCCTTCGCGATGCCCAGCTCGATCAGCGCTTTGTAGAGCGCGACCTGGCGCGGGGTGGAGGAGAGCAGGTCCTCGCCGCGCAGTACGTGGGTGATCTCCATCAGCGCGTCGTCGACCGGGTTGACGAGCGTGTAGAGCGGGGCGCCGTTGGCGCGCACGATGCCGTAGTCCGGGACGTTCTCCGGGGTGAAGGTCAGCTCGCCGCGGACCAGGTCCGTGAAGGTGATCGGCTCGTCGGGCATCCGGAAGCGGACGATGGAGGTCCGGCCCTCGGCCTCGTACGCCGCCTTCTGCTCCGCGGTCAGATCGCGGCACTGGCCGTCGTACCCCGAGGGCCGGCCGGCCGCGCGGGCCGCCTCGCGGCGCGCGTCCAGCTCCTCGGTGGTGCAGTAGCAGTGGTACGCGTGGCCCGCGGCGAGCAGCTTCTCGGCGGCGTCGCGGTAGAGGTCCATCCGCTGCGACTGGCGGTACGGTGCGTGCGGCCCGCCGATCTCGGGGCCCTCGTCCCAGTCGAGCCCCAGCCAGCGCATCGAGTCGAGCAGCTGCGCGTACGACTCCTCGGAGTCGCGCGCCGCGTCGGTGTCCTCGATACGGAAGACCATGGTGCCGCCGCTGTGCCGGGCGAACGCCCAGTTGAACAGGGCGGTGCGGACCAGTCCCACATGGGGGTTGCCGGTCGGCGAGGGACAGAAACGTACACGGACGGGTCCGTTAGCCACGCTTGATCACCTTGTTGGTGAGAGTGCCGATGCCTTCGATGGTGACGGCGACCTCGTCGCCGACGCTGAGGGGGCCGACCCCGGCGGGGGTGCCCGTGAGGATGACGTCGCCCGGGAGCAGCGTCATGGCCTCGGTGATGTGGACGATCACGTCCTCGATGGAGCGGATCATCTCGCTCGTCCGGCCCAGTTGGCGTTGCTCGCCGTTGACCGTGCACTGGAGGGTGAGGTCGGAGGGGTCGAGGTCGGTCTCCACCCAGGGGCCGAGCGGGCACGAGGTGTCGAAGCCCTTGGCGCGGGACCACTGGTTCTCGCTGCGCTGGGTGTCTCGGGCCGTGACGTCGTTGGCGCAGGTGTAGCCGAAGATGACGTCCTTCACGCGCTCGCGCGGGACCTCGCGGCACATCCGGCCGATGACGACGGCGAGTTCGGCCTCGTAGTGGACCTCCTGCGAGAAGGAGGGGTACTCGATGGCGTCGCCGGTGCCGATCAGCGCGGTGGTCGGCTTGAGGAAGACGACGGGGACTTCCGGTACGGCGTTGCCCAGTTCGGCCGCGTGATCGGCGTAGTTGCGGCCGATGCCGAGGATCTTGTTGCCGATCACGGGCGGCAGGAGGCGGACCTTGCTCAGCGGGACCTTGGTGCCGGAGAGCTCGAAGTCGGCGTACGGAATGCCCTTGATGATGTCGAGGACGAGGCCGGCGGGGTCGCCGCTGCCGTCGCCCTCGACCGCGCCGAAGGCGACATTGCCGTCGATGGAGAATCTGGCGATGCGCACGGGATGCTGTCGCCCCTCACTCTTGCTCGCTGGTCTGGAGACTGACGCTCCAGGCTAGCGCGGCGGCACGCGGTGCCGCCCTCGCGCGGGACGGAGCGGCCGTCCCGGCGAGGGAAGGGCGGAAGCGGATCACCCGGATTCGGGGCCGGCGGGAACCTACGGGGCGACGGGCGCGTCCATGAGGGTCGTACGGCGGGGGTTGGCGGTGCGGTTCGGCAGCTCGACAGAGTGCTCCGGGTGCTCCACGGGGACCAGTTCCTCGGCGTCCTTCAGATGCGCCAGCGTGGTGCGCCGGGGGTTGGCGGTGGTGCGGAAGATCGTCGTCGTCTTCATCTCTGCTGTCAGACCCTGTCGGTGTACGGGCGCCGGGGCGCCGCTTGTCGGATATGCCATCCCTGTAAAGCGTCAGGCTAAACACCCAATTCCCCGGCGGAGCGGGCATCGATCGGCGATCACCGTGTGAGTTTGCTCACGACTCGCCGGGCATTTCTCACATTACGGACGGGGCCCGACAGTCAAGGAAACGGACAATGCGCTACTGAACGTTACATTCCGCTCCTGATCATGAGGACTGGGACACCCCCCACCCGTAAGTGGCTCGTCAATAAAAGTCCCTTTCCTCCGCGAACCCTTTCTACGGCTTGTGATGCGCCGCTCACACCGTGTCATTCAGGTCACACGGCTGCCGCCTGCCCTTGTTGGAGATCCTGCACTGTGCTGGAATTCCCCCCACCGCCGCGGGTTTCAAGTACCGGCGCGCAGGGGCGCAACGCAGCGCCGAGTGGCGGTGGGGAAGGGGAGCAAGCGCCGGTCACTCACGACCACCATGGGGAGCGCTCAGCGCCCCACGACGCCGACACCGTCCCGCCGTTCGCGGGGGGACGCCTGGTCCAGAGGTTGCGACGCTAGTGCAGGGACGTTTCAAGAGGGATAGCAGCGCTGCGGCGGAGCAGGAGTCCCGTGGCGGAACCGACCGCGGCTCCTCGCCCCAGCACACCCAGAACCCGGGCCCGGCACCGTCGGGCGAGACCGGCGGCCGTGCGGGACGCCCCGGGGCGGCTCCTGGTGGCGCCGGGTCCCCGGCCACGCCCCAGTCAGCGCCCAAGGCAGCGGCGCCGACTGACGCCGGGTCACGAATAGCGCTGCGCAACTGGCGCATCAGCACGCGCCTGGTGGCGCTGCTCACCCTCCCCGTGGTCGCGGCCACCACCCTGGGTGGACTCCGGATCAACGAGTCGATGAATGACATGCAGCAGCTGGAGCACATGCAGCTGCTCACCAAGATGACCAAGGAGGCGACCAGCCTGGCCGCCGCGCTCCAGCTGGAGCGTGACGAGTCGGCGGGTCCGCTCAACAACGGTGTCAATCCGAAGGACTTCAAGGTCCAGGACCGCCGTACGTCGACCGACCGCGCGAAGAGGGCGTTCCTCGACGCCACGGTCGACATCGGCAATACCGACGGCGACCAGGCGCTGGAGAGCATCCGCTCGAACGTCAACCAGATCGCCACCCAGGTCAACAAGATCAGCGAAATCCGCAAGGGCGCCTACACCTCGGACGCGGACTCGCTGACGGTCGACGCGTACAGCGGACTGATCGACTCGCTGCTCAGCCTCTCGCAGGACATGGCGCAGGCGACCAGCAACCCGGACATGATCAAGCGGACCCGTGCGCTGGCCGCGTTCTCGTCCGCCAAGGAGTACGCGTCGATCCAGCGGGCGATCATCGCCGCCGCGCTGCCGGCCGACCCGAAGACCAAGGGCAAGCTCACCGAGAACGACCGCCTCTACGGTCTGGCCGCTGCCACCAAGGAGAAGAACGCCCTCACCTCCTTCAGCCGGCTGTACGAGTCGATGGGCGGCAACGCCGAGGAGCTGATGGCTCCGCTCAACGGCCAGGGCAACCCGGAGATCCAGGCGTCCGAGAAGTACGCGGACCGCGTCCTCGCCACCACCGACGGGCTCCAGACGCAGCCCAACCGCTCGTATCTGGACTGGACCGACCAGGCGTCTACGCGGATCGACGCGATGAAGACCATCGAGGCCACGCTGCTGGGCGAGATGGAGGGCAAGGCCCGCGAGCTGCGCACCAGTTCGCAGCAGGACGCGATCATCAACGCCGCCGTGATCCTGCTCGTGCTCGGGGTCTCGCTGGTCGGCGCCTTCGTGGTGGCCCGCTCCATGATCCGCTCGCTGCGCCGGCTCCAGGACACCGCGACGCGGGTCGCCCAGGACCGGCTGCCCGAGCTGGTCAAGCAGCTCTCGGACTCGGACCCGCAGGATGTCGACACCTCGGTCGAGTCGGTCGGTGTGCACTCCAAGGACGAGATCGGAAAGGTCGCCGCGGCCTTCGACGACGTGCACCGCGAGGCGGTCAGGCTCGCGGCCGAGCAGGCCCTCCTGCGAGGCAACGTCAACGCGATGTTCACCAACCTCTCGCGCCGCAGCCAGGGCCTCATCCAGCGCCAGCTGTCCCTCATCTCCGAGCTGGAGTCCCGCGAGGCCGACCCGGACCAGCTCTCCTCGCTCTTCAAGCTCGACCACCTCGCGACCCGTATGCGCCGTAACGGTGAGAACCTCCTCGTCCTCGCGGGCGAGGAGCCGGGCCGCCGCTGGACCCGTCCCGTCCCGCTGGTCGACGTGCTCCGTGCCGCCGCCTCCGAGGTGGAGCAGTACGAGCGCATCGAACTCGCCTCGGTGCCCACGACCGAGGTCGCGGGCCGGGTCGTCAACGACCTCGTTCACCTCCTCGCCGAGCTGCTGGAGAACGCCACGTCGTTCTCCAGCCCGCAGACGAAGGTCCGGGTCACCGGTCACGCGCTGCCCGACGGGCGGGTGCTCGTCGAGATCCACGACACCGGTATCGGCCTCTCGCCCGAGGACCTCGCGGCGATCAACGAGCGGCTCGCCTCGCCGCCCACCGTGGATGTCTCGGTCTCGCGCCGCATGGGTCTGTTCGTGGTCGGCCGGCTCTCGCTGCGACACGGCATCCGGATCCAGCTGCGCCCCTCCGACTCGGGCGGTACGACCGCGCTGGTCATGCTGCCCGTCGATGTCGCCCACGGCGGCAAGAAGGGCCCGGTGGGCCGGCCGGGCGCGGGCGTCGGTCCCGGCGGCCAGAACGGCGCGGGCCAGGCTCCCGCCGGTACGGGCGGCCAGTTGACCGGTGCTCCCGGTACGGCCGGTGGCGGCCGCCCCGGTGTCAGTGCCGGAAGTGCGGGAACGGGCGGCGGTCTGCTCGGCTCGGGTGCGCCGCGCGGTCAGGTGGGCGCCGGTACGGGCCCGCGCGCCGCGCTGCCGTCCCGCGACGGCACACAGGGCGGAGCGCCGGGCGGCTCCCAGGGCGGTGGATCGCGCGATCCGCAGCGTCAGGGTTCCGGTCAGCCCAGTGTCTTCAGCCAGAACGCCTTCGGTGCGCCGCCCCAGAGCGGGCCCGGCCAGGGCGGTCAGGGCCAGGGGCAGGGCCGTACGGACCGTCCCGGCGCGCAGAGCGGACCGAACAGCAGGCAGGACCAGGGTGTCCGGGCCGGCCAGGGCGGTCAGAACGGCTTCAGCGGCCACGCCCAGAACGCCTTCCAGCAGGGCCAGCAGGGCGGCGCCCCCGACCGCGGCCGGCAGCTTCCGCCGCCCGGCGGACCGCGCGCCGAACTGCCCGGCGGCAACCCGCAGCCCCAGCGCCCGCAGACGACGAGCTGGGGCAGCGAGCAGCCGGCCGTCCCGCCGCGTCCCTCGCTGGACGCCCCGCGCGGTCACGAGGAGCACGAGTCCACCGGCCAGTTCACCGGGCCGACGGCCGAGCAGCAGGGCCCCGGTTCCACGTCGGAGTTCGAGCGCCCGGACTTCAACGGGCCCCGGCCCGACCAGAGTCCGGCGCAGCGCGGTGGCCCGCAGGACGTGGCGTCCACGGCCGCGTTCCCCCGTCCGGACTTCAACGCACCGGCTCCGGCGGGCTACGGCTCCGGCGAGTACGGCGTCCCGCAGGGCCAGAACGCGCAGTCCGACTTCCGGCCGCCGGCGGAGTACCCGACGTCGGAGTACAGCGGCCAGCAGGCCTTCAACGCCCCGCGGCCCCCGGCGCCGGCTCCGGCTCCCGGTTCCGAGGGCGGCTACCGCCCGCCGGGCCTGCCGCCGCAGCCGCAGCCCGAGGCGCTGCCCCCGGCCGGTCCCGGCGATGGCCGTACCCCGCTGTACGACACCCTGGAGACCAACTGGTTCCATGGCTCGCAGCAGGGCGGCGGCCAGCAGTCGCAGGACCGCGGTCCGGCCGCGCAGTCTCCCGTACCGCCCGCGCAGCAGCGCGAGCCGATGCCGCGGCGCGAGCCCGCCAACGGTTCGGGGCCGGGCGGTCAGGGCACCAACGGCTCCGGTTTCCAGCCGTCCGGTACGAGCGGTTCCGGTTTCGGCGGCTCGGGGACGAACGGCTCCGGCACCAACGGCGTCGGCGTCACTTCCTCCTGGCGTACGTCGCCCAACGACGAGCTGGTACGCCAGGCCGAGCGGGTCAAAAAGCCCCAGGCCGGCGGCATCACCACCTCCGGTCTGCCCCGCCGGGTCCCGCGCGCCAATCTGGTGCCGGGGACCGCGCAGGAACAGAACAACCAGGCCGGTCCGCAGGTCTCGCGTGCGCCGGCTGACGTACGCGGCCGGCTGACCAATCTCCGTCGGGGTATCCAGCAGGGTCGTCAGGCGGGCAACACCGGCCCGACGAACAGCGGCTTCAACCTCGGCACCTCTCACCAGCAGGAGCGTTAGTTGAGTCCGATGAGTCAGGCTGCGCAGAATCTGAACTGGTTGATCACCAACTTCGTGGACAACACCCCTGGGGTGTCCCACACGGTCGTGGTCTCCGCCGACGGACTTCTGCTGGCCATGTCCGAGGGCTTCCCCCGCGACCGCGCCGATCAGCTCGCGGCCGTGGCGTCCGGTCTGACCTCGCTCACCGCGGGGGCTTCCCGGATCTTCGAAGGCGGCCCGGTCAACCAGACCGTGGTGGAGATGGAGCGCGGCTTCCTCTTCCTCATGTCCGTCTCCGACGGTTCCTCCCTGGCCGTGCTCGCGCACCCCGAGTGCGACATCGGTCTGGTGGGGTACGAGATGGCCCTCCTGGTCGATCGCGCCGGTACGGTCCTCACCCCGGACCTGCGCGCCGAGCTCCAGGGAAGTCTGTTGCACTGAGGCTCCCGAGGACTGCCCCCAGTACCATCACCGTCAGGCCGCCCAACCGGCCCCCCACCGGCCAAGTCAGACGGCACGCAGACATCCTGCTGTCACGCCCGGAGGATTCATGACCCCGCCACCCGCCTCTCACGATCCGTACGGCGCCTCGGTCGACGCGTCGTACGGTCCTGAAGGCGATCAGCCGCTGGTACGTCCGTACGCCATGACCGGCGGCCGGACCAGGCCGCGGTACCAGCTCGCCATCGAGGCGCTGGTCAGTACGACAGCAGACCCGGCGCATCTCGCCACCCTGCTCCCCGAGCACCAGCGGATCTGCCACCTGTGCCGTGAGGTCAAGTCGGTGGCCGAGGTCTCGGCGCTGCTGACGATGCCGCTGGGCGTCGCGCGCATTCTCGTGGCCGACCTGGCGGAAGCGGGCATGGTGGCGATCCACCAGCCGGGTAACGGAGAGGCCGGCGGCACGCCGGATGTGACACTGCTCGAAAGGGTGCTCAGTGGACTTCGCAAGCTCTAGCGGCGGAGCGGCACGGTCGACCACCAGCGCGAAGATCGTGGTGGCGGGCGGCTTCGGCGTGGGCAAGACCACGTTCGTCGGCGCCGTCTCGGAGATCAACCCGCTGCGTACCGAAGCCGCTTCGACGGACACCAGCCCTACACCCCCGACGAAGTACGCGAAGCACTCCAGATCGGCCCCGACACCCCCATCATCACCACCGACGCCCGCCACCGCGCCGACGCCAAAAGCGGACTCATCACCCTCGTCGAACACGCCCTCATGGCCCGACTCCGGCCCGCCTCCGTGTTCATAACATTTCGACAGAGAATTCACGGCCCCCGGACACCCGACGCACTCATCCGGTGCCGCTGCGCTCACATCAGCCCCGCCTTTTGACGGGGCTCGTTCTTTATGCCCGTTTTATGTGAGGCTTGTACCACTCGGAATGGCTGATTCCTGCTGTTTGGAATGGGACCCTTCCCCGTGCTGGAATTCGACAACTCCCGAGTAGTACGGCCCTGAACAGAACACGGCACAAACGTAGGTGCCGACGCCGAGAGGTTGTTGGTCGAGTGAGGCGAAGCAAGACGAGCTCCGCGGAGCAGCAGGCGCGGGGCAACTTCACCCCGCCGCCGCGCGCAGCGGTGCCGCCTGCGGTCGCGACCGGCTCTCCGCCGGTGACGGGCAGCTCCAGCCGGTTCTCGCCGCGCAACTGGCGCGTCACCACCCGGCTGAACGCCATTCTGCTCGTCCCCGTACTGGTCGGCCTCGTGATGGGCGGCTTCCAGGTCAAGGGGTCCATCGACACCTGGCAGGAGGCGCAGGACGCCGAGAAGACGGCGCTCGTCGTACGGGCCGCCTCGGAGTACGGCCAGGCGCTGCTCAATGAGCGCGACCTGACCGCGCAGCCGCTGCTGACCAACAAGCGCGACGCCCAGAGCGTCGTCCGGGCCCGCGCGGCCACGGACACGGCGAAGAAGAAGTTCGACGTGGCGGTGCGGGACATGCCCGCGAAGCAGGGCCTGGAACGCCGTCTCAGCCTGTTCCGCGGTGAAGAGCCCAAGCTGGAGAACATCCGCAAGACCGCGTACACCGCGGGCGTCGAGACCCCGGACAAGAACGGCGACAACGGCGGTCCCGTGGCGACCGAGGAGGGCTATGTGCTGGTGCAGCACTCCCTCATGGAGTTCGCCAACGAGCTGGGGCTCGGCACCGGCAACATCACCAGCTACGGCCGTACCGTCTACGCGATCCAGCTCGCCAAGGCCGCCGAGTCGCTCCAGCGCTCCATCGGGATACATCTGCTGGTCAGGCCGAGCCAGAAGGACGACGTCAGGAACGGCCAGTCGATCGCGTTCTCCTCGTACGCGTACCTGGAGGACATCGCCGTCGGCGAGTACGTCTCCGGCGGCACCGCCGAGGACACCGTCAAGCTCCAGGAAGTGATGAAGGAGCAGGCGGCGGCCGGGGCGAGGAAGCTCGCCACCGCGCAGCAGCAGGCCATGGCCGCCGGCCAGGACTTCAAGGCGCCGCCGAGCAAGGACGGTTCGGTCCTGGACGGCATGGTCGCGGCCATCGCCACCGGGGACAGCCCCGAGCAGCTCGCCGCGCGCGGGGTCACGCCGGAGACCTGGATGGCCGCCTCCACCGCCAAGTTCGACGGCTATGCGGTGATCGAGAAGGATCTTGTCGACAAGGCCGTCACCGAAGCCGCGCAGATCTCGGACAACGCCAGGAACGACGCCATCATCAACGGCGCCATCGTGGTCATCGCGCTGCTGGCCGCGTTCATCCTGGCGGGCATGATGGCCCGGCAGATGAGCCGCTCGATGCAGTCGCTGCGTACGGCCGCGTTCGGGATCGCCGAGCAGCGGCTGCCGATGCTGGTCGACCAGCTCTCCCGGGCCGAGCCCGGCCGGGTCGACACCCGGGTCCAGCCCATCCCGATCGATTCGCGCGACGAGATCGGCGAGGTCGCCCGCGCCTTCGACCAGGTCCACCGCGAGGCGGTCAGGCTCGCAGCCGAGCAGGCCATGCTCCGCGGCAACGTCAACGCGATCTTCACGAACCTCTCGCGCCGCAACCAGTCGCTGATCGAGGGCCAGTTGTCCCTGATCTCCGATCTGGAGAACAACGAGGGCGACCCGGACCAGCTGGAGAACCTCTTCAAGCTGGACCATCTGGCGACCCGGATGCGGCGCAACGGCGAGAACCTGCTCGTCCTCGCGGGCGAGGAACCGGGCCGCCGCTGGAACCAGCCGGTGCCGCTGGTGGACGTGCTCCGCGCCGCCTCCTCCGAGGTGGAGTCGTACGAGCGCATCGAGCTGTCCGGCGTACCCGAGACCGAGATCCACGGCCAGTCCGTGACCGACCTCGTGCATCTGCTGGCGGAGTTGCTGGAGAACGCCACCACGTTCTCCTCGCCGCAGACCAAGGTGCGGGTCACCGCGACCCGGCTGCCCGACGGCCGTGTGATGATCGAGATCCACGACAAGGGCATCGGCCTGACCGCCGAGGACTTCGCGGACATCAACCACAAGCTGGCCAACCCGCCGACCGTGGACGCCGCCGTCTCCCAGCGCATGGGGCTCTTCGTGGTCGGCCGGCTCGCCGACCGGCACGGTATCCGCGTGCAGTTGCGCCCCTCGGGCGAGCAGGCGGGGACGACCTCGCTGGTCATGCTTCCCGACGCGATCACCCACGGTGGCGGTGGCGGCGGCGAACCGGCCGCGGCCGACGACTTCACCGTCTCGCAGATCATCCCCGACCAGCCGGCGGCGCCGCTGGAGGAGCAGGCCTTCCCGACCGCTCCGATGCTGACCGCCGCCGAACTGGGCTTCGACGACTCCCGCTACGACGAGCAGCAGCCCGCGGGCGACTCCCCGCGCACGCTGGACCCCGTCAACCGCACACTGCGGCGCGAGGAGCGGCGGGCCGCGCTGGGCGGCGCCCAGGACGCCCCGCAGCCGCTCTTCAGCGACCAGGTCGACGGCCAGTACCGCGAGGAGGTCGACGGCCAGTACGCGCCTCAGCAGGCGTCGTACGACCCCGGCTACGCGGCGCGGCCGGAGGAGAGCGGGACGGCGTATCAGAACGGCGGTTACGAGGACTACCGCGCGCCCGGCGCGTACCAGGGGCAGCAGGCTTATACGGAGGTGTCGTACCAGCCTCCGCAGAGCTCCGAGGGAACATATGAGAACGCCTTCGGCGCCCAGCCCCACCAGGAAGAGTGGCCCGCTCAGAGCGGCTACCAGGGTGCGTACGAACCCGAGTCGCGGACCGAAGCGGAATCTGCCGGGGGCACTCCCGACACGGCCCGGGAACGCGTAGGCTTCGACCGTCCCGGCCCTTCTCCGAGCGCGAGCCACGCGCTGACGGACGCGGGCCTGCCGCGCCGGGGGAGCAGCCAGCAACCGCAGGAGTGGCAGCCCACCGGTCAGGACGAAGGACAGACCAGCCAGAACGGCCAGACCGGCCAGGCGGTGCAGACCCCGCTGCTCGGCGGGGGCGGTGGCCAGGGCAACGCGCTGAGCAACGGGCACGGCGATGGCAACAGCGCCGTCAGCGGTGGCGGGAGCGGCGACGGCAGCGGCAGCAGCGGCGGCCGGAGCGAGGCGGCCGACTCCGAGGACTGGCGTTCCACGAACGACGACCGCTGGCAGCGGGCCGAGAAACTGCGCGAGCCCAAAGCCGGCGGAGTCACCTCGTCCGGGCTCCCCCGCCGCGTACCCAAGGCCAACCTGGTCGAGGGAGCGGCGGAGCAGACCCCGCAGGGCGGTACCCAGGTTTCCCGCGCCCCGGAGGACATTCGTGGCAGGTTGAGCAACCTGCGACGCGGTGTCCAGCGGGGACGCAACGCGGGAGCGGACACGAACGGACCGGGCTACGGCTCGGGCAGTACCTACAACCAGGAGCGTTAGTGTGAGCCCGATGAGCCAGGCGGCGCAGAATCTGAACTGGTTGATCACCAACTTTGTGGACAACACCCCTGGGGTGTCCCACACCGTGGTGGTCTCCGCCGACGGACTCCTGCTGGCCATGTCCGAAGGTTTCCCCCGCGACCGCGCCGATCAGCTCGCGGCCGTGGCGTCCGGTCTGACCTCGCTCACCGCGGGGGCTTCCCGGATCTTCGAGGGGGGCGCCGTCAACCAGACCGTGGTCGAGATGGAGCGCGGCTTCCTCTTCCTGATGTCCATCTCGGACGGTTCCTCACTGGCCGTCCTCGCCCACCCGGAGGCCGATATCGGCCTGGTGGGCTACGAGATGGCCCTGCTGGTCGACCGCGCGGGCACGGTCCTCACCCCGGACCTCCGCGCCGAGCTCCAGGGAAGTCTGCTCAACTGACAGACAGTGCGCTGCCCGCCGCCGCACCATTAAGGTTCGGTGGCGCGGATTCCACAGGTCCGTCAACATAGGGCCCGGCGACCGGCAGTCGGAGGAGGAAACGTGGCTACACCCCCAGGCGGACATCCTTATGACGATGGCGCGCGGTCCCCGGGTGAGCATGCCCGGAACCGCTTCAACTTTCCCTCCACGCCGAGCAGTCAGGTCGGCCAGGGGAGCCAGGACGGTACGCGCCCACCACAGCGCGCACCACGGCAGCAGCCCCATCCCCCACCGCGGCAGCGGCAACCACAACAACCGCAACAACCGTACGAGCAGCCGCAGCGGCCCCGCATCCAGCCGGTGCAGCCGCGGCACTCGCCCGAGCCCGAACCCATGGGCACGCACAACCCGTTGGTGCGCCCATACGCCATGACCGGCGGCCGGACCCGGCCGCGATACCAGCTCGCCATCGAGGCGCTGGTCAGTACGACGGCCGATCCGTCCCAGCTGCACGGGCAGTTGCCCGAGCATCAGCGGATCTGCCGGCTGTGTTTCGAGATCAAATCGGTCGCCGAGATTTCGGCGCTCCTCTCCATCCCCCTCGGCGTGGCCCGGATCCTCGTAGCCGACCTGGCGGAGGCGGGACTTGTCGCCATCCATCAGCCCGGCGGCGACGAGGCCGTCGGGGGCCAGCCAGACGTGACACTGCTCGAAAGGGTGCTCAGTGGACTTCGCAAGCTCTAGCGGCGGTGCAGCCCGCTCAACCACCAGCGCGAAGATCGTGGTGGCGGGCGGCTTCGGCGTGGGCAAGACCACGTTCGTCGGCGCCGTCTCGGAGATCAACCCGCTGCGTACCGAAGCCCTTCGGCCGCATCACCCTCGACCAAGACCTCATCCTCTACCTCTTCGGCACCCCCGGACAGGACCGCTTCTGGTTCATGTGGGACGACCTCGTGCCAAAAGCGGACTCATCACCCTCGTCGAACACGCCCTCATGGCCCGACTCCGGTAACCGTGGCACTCATACGAAGGCCCCCGCACTCGTAAGGAGTGCGGGGGCCTTCGTCGTGCCGGGTGCTAGGGCGTGTGCTCAGCCCTGCCAGCTGTGCGGGGCGCGGAAGCCGGGAGTGCGCTCCAGCCGGCGCCAGCCGGCGGTGGAGCGGCCCCGGTGGGCGGGGGCCTCGGGCTGTGCGGCGGCACGGGCCATCAGCACCGCCGTGATGGCGGCCAGCTCCTCGGGGCCGGCCTGGCCCTTTTCGACGCGCAGCAGTGATTCGTTCGTGTGATCGCTCATGGAGTCGTGTCTCCGTCTTCTCGGCGGGAGGGCGCGGGCCGCAGGTCTACTGCGGGGGGTTGCCGTGCTTGCGGGACGGCAGGTCGGCGTGCTTGGTGCGAAGCATCGCGAGCGCGCTCGCGAGCACCTCACGGGTCTCCGCGGGGTCGATGACGTCGTCGACCAGTCCGCGCTCCGCCGCGTAGTAGGGATGCATCAGCTCGGCCTTGTACTCCTTGACCATGCGGGCTCGCATGGCCTCGGAGTCCTCGGCCTCGGCGATCTGCTTGCGGAAGATGACATTGGCGGCACCTTCGGCGCCCATCACCGCGATCTCGTTGGTCGGCCAGGCGTAAGTGAGGTCGGCTCCGATGGACTGGGAGTCCATCACGATGTAGGCCCCGCCATACGCCTTGCGCAGGATCAGGGAGATCCTCGGCACGGTGGCGTTGCAGTAGGCGTACAGGAGCTTGGCACCGTGCCGGATGATCCCGCCATGCTCCTGGTCGACGCCCGGCAGGAAGCCAGGGACATCCAGCAGCGTGACGATGGGGATATTGAAAGCGTCGCACATCTGGACAAAGCGCGCAGCTTTCTCCGATGCCTCGATGTCCAGAACCCCGGCGAGCGACTGCGGCTGGTTGGCGACGATGCCGATGACCTGACCGTCGAGTCGCGCCAGGGCGCAGATGATGTTACGGGCCCAGCGCTCGTGGATCTCCAGGAAGTCGCCCTCGTCGACGAGTTCCTCGATGACCTTGTGCATGTCGTACGGGCGGTTGCCGTCCGCGGGCACCAGATCGAGCAGCACGTCGGAGCGGCGGTCCGCCGGGTCCTCGGAGACGATCGTGGGCGGGTTCTCGCGGTTGTTCTGCGGAAGCATCGACAGGAGGTAGCGCACCTCGGCGATGCAGGTCTCCTCGTCGTCGTACGCGAAGTGCGCGACGCCCGAGGTCTCGGCGTGCACATCGGCGCCGCCGAGGCCGTTCTGGGTGATCTCCTCGCCGGTGACGGCCTTGACCACATCGGGGCCCGTGATGAACATCTGCGAGGTCTCACGGACCATGAAGACGAAGTCGGTGAGCGCCGGGCTGTAGGCGGCGCCGCCCGCGCACGGCCCGAGCATCACGCTGATCTGCGGGATGACCCCGGAGGCGCGGGTGTTGCGCTGGAAGATCCCGCCGTAGCCGGCGAGCGCGGAGACGCCCTCCTGGATCCGGGCGCCCGCGCCGTCGTTCAGCGAGACCAGGGGCGCGCCGGCCGAGATGGCCATGTCCATGATCTTGTGGATCTTGGTGGCGTGGGCCTCGCCCAGGGCGCCGCCGAAGATCCGGAAGTCGTGCGCGTACACGAAGACGGTACGGCCCTCGACCGTGCCCCAGCCGGTGATGACACCGTCGGTGTACGGCTTCTTGGCCTCCAGGCCGAAGCCGCTGGCGCGGTGCCTGCGCAGCTGCTCGACCTCCTTGAACGACCCCTCGTCGAGCAGCAGCTCGATGCGCTCGCGGGCGGTCAGCTTGCCCTTCGCGCGCTGGGCCTCGGTCGCGCGGTCGCTGGGCCCTCGGCGGGCCTGCTCGCGCAGGGCGTGCAATTCGGCCACACGGCCCCGGGCGTCTGCGGGCTCGCCCGGCGTCTCGTCCACTACGGTCATGTCCCAACCCTACGAAGAGCACCAAGGAATCGCGCCGTCGACTCCACACAGTCTCGTGGCGGTATTCCTGGTGGGCCTGGACAGAACCCGGCCCGATGCGGGGTTCCTGAACAGGAAGGTACCCCCGGCTCTTGTGGGATTCCCCTAGATGTCAGCGCACGGCAAACTCACAGCGATGGCTCGCGCCCGCAGTTCCCGGGGTGATCCTCAGCCGTACGGTACGGCCCGCCGCGAGGACCTCGACGGCCGGGTCCCGGCCGGTGACCCGCCGTACCGGCCGGTCCCAGACGATCTCCAGCGGCTCCCCCGTGCGGGTGGGCGCGCTCGCGACGAGCACCGCCGTACGGCCGCGCACCACGACGAGCACGCTCGCCGGGGCGGACGCGGTGAGTGGCCCCGCGCTCCCCGGCTGCCAGAAGTTCGCGGCGGTACAGCCGAGTGAGCGGATCTCGACCGCCTGGAGGGCCGCCGTATTGGCGAGGATCCCGAGCCAGTGGCGGTCGGCGGCGCGGCCCGCCACGGTACGCCGCGAGGCGCCGGGCAGCAGCAGATAGGTGTACGAGGCGTCGACCGGATCGGTGCCGTGGTCCAGCCAGAGAGTCCGGTAGCGGCGGGTACGCCGTTCGGTGGAACTGGTGGTGTTGATATCGCTCCAGGCGCCGGTGCGCGCCTCCGCGAGGGTGCGTACGCCGGCGCCGCCGGGGAAGACCCAGCCGCCATGGCCTTCCAGATGGGCCCAGCGGGGGCGCGGCCCGTCGTCGAGCGTGAACGCGTCGGCGCCGTTCTCGCCCAGATTGCGGTTGTCCACGACCGTCTCGGCCGGCACGCCGTCCGTGGCACTGATCCCCGCGCCCAGACAGACGACGGCGTCGGCCGCGAAGAACCAGGACTTGCGGGCTTCGAGGGTGGAGCCGAGGCCCTTGAGATGCTGGCCGACGGCGGCGAACTCCCCGTCGGTGGCGCCGCCGACCCACCGTACGTCCGGTTTGGGGGCGCCCCACTCGCCGCCGGCCCGGTCCGCGAGCCGCTTGGTGGAGACCGTCGTGCCCGGCAGCCGGTACGGGTCGACAGTGGGCCAGAACCAGTCGGTGTACTGGTCATTGCCCCGGTCGGCGCCCCACCAGTAGAGCATTCCTGCGCCGGTGTGCCAGCCGCGCGGATTCTCGCCGTTGCCGCACTCGTAGTGCGTGATCCGGTCCGAGGCCATGGAGAGCGCGGCGGCCCAGCCGGGCCGCCGGTGCACGGCGCGGTCCATCGCGGTGAAGAGCGTGTGGCCGACCGGCTCGGGGGCGGCGGGGACGGCCGAGGCGGAGACGGCGTGCAGCCGGGCGAGATCGGCGACGTCGAACTGGCGGGCGGTGAGGATCGGTGAGACGGTGTCCCGCTCGATCCACCCCTTGACCAGGGCGGTCCAGCGGTCCCGCTCGGCCGGGGCGGCGCCGCCGGCGAGCAGCGGGATGGCCGCGATCAGCCCCTGGCCATGGAAGTGATCGCTCCGCATCACCCCCTGGTCGTCGCTCGTGAGGTGACCGCGGCTGATGGCCCGGCCGTTGACGCCGTCCATCATCAGCCCGTTGTAGATCAGCGGGGCGTAGGCGCGTTCCACGCTGTCGAGGATGATCTGCCGCCGAGGATCGGTGACGGCCCAGGCGGAGCCGGCGAGCAGGGTGAACAGCCGGCCGAGGCCGTCCAGCATGACCTGCCCGTACGTACCGGAGTAGGCGACCCAGGTGTGCTGGACGAAGGAGCCGTCGGCGTAGAGGCCGTCGCCCTTCGTGACGTACGGGAAGACGGGCGAGAGGGCGTCGCGGGCGAGGGCGAGCTTGGCGGGGGCCCGGCCGAGCACCCCGCGCAGGGCGACGGAGCGGCAGAGGTCGACCCGGTTGGCGCCGGTACTGGTGCCGGAGTAGTCGGCGAGCAGCGCGTCGGGGATGAAGTGGTCGACGGCGGCGCAGGCCGCGGCCCGCTGCTCCTCGGTGAGGTGGTCGTACAGGACGGCCACGAGATCCATGAGCAGCCGGGGGGAGCCGATCTGCCACTCCCACCAGTTGCCGTACGGAGTGGTCGCGGGGCGGTAGACGGTGGCGGAGAGATGGCCGAGGCCGCGGACGACCTCGGCGAGGAGCGCCGCGTCGCCGGTGAGGCCCGTGCCCGGCTGGGTGTGAGCCTGAGCCATGGTCCACAGCCTGCTGTAGCTCTGGGTGATTCCGGACGGCGGATCGAAGGGACGGTCCGGCCAGAGGGAGGCGGCGGCCGGGGCCATCGACTGCCGGAAACGCGCGGCGAGTTCACCGGTCCGCGCCAGCCGGGAGGCGTACGGCTCGACGGCCGGGTCGTAGCCGGTGCCGAGCTGGAGATCCACCCAGCGCCGCCGCAGCTCCTCGAACTCGTCGGCGGCGGCGCGCTGTCCGGCGGCGGCCGGGCGGGAGAGCGGCAGGGGGAGCGAGAGGGCGCCCGCTCCGGTGACGGTCAGAAAGGCACGACGGGACCAGGCGGACAGCGACACAGAAACCTCCGCGATCGGAAGTGGTGTAGACCGGCTGCCCGTTGGTCTAGCACCGCCTCGTGCCGCTTTCAACGGTACGGACACCCGCGGACTCGGCCCGGCACCGCCCAACAGCGGCCCGTGTCCGCCATGTTGTGAAGACCACAAACTTTTGAGAGCGCTCTCAGGCTCAACTCTTGACGCGTTCCCCACGCGTCGCAAGAGTGGGTGCCCACGCAGGCGCGGGCCCCCACATACCGCGCGTTCCCCTGCGTTCCCCCACATTCCAGGAGATCATTCGTGATATCCCGCCGACTGTTCCTCACCGGTACGGCCGCAGCCGCGACAGCACTCACCTACCCCGCCTGGGGAAGCGCCCTCAGCCCCCACGCGTCGGCCGCCCCGGAGACCTGTGAGCTCGCCCTCCAGAACAAGTCGCTGCCGGGCGCGGTCAACGCGTATGTCACCGGCCACGACCAGGCCACCAACAGCTGGGTACTGCTGCGCGCCGACGGCAGCGTCTACCGGCCGGAGTCGCCCGGGGCGCCCCAGACCCCGCTGCCGGTCGACTGCGCGATCCCGCTGAACCCGGCCGGCGGCGCGCCGGTCGTCCTGACGCTGCCCCGGATGTTCGGCGCCCGCGTCTACTTCGTACGCGACGACAAGCTGGACTTCTTCCTCAACCCGGGCCCCGCCCTGGTCGAGCCGGCCTTCGCGACCTCGGCCGACCCCAACTACGGCCGTACCTGGTCGTTCTGCGAGTTCACCTTCAACCAGGACCAGCTGTTCTCCAACATCAGCTATGTCGACCTGGTGACGGCCCTGCCCATCGGCATCACGCTGGAGGGCGATGCCACCCATACGGTCGCCCCGCTGCCCGAAGGCGCGCTGGAGCGGATCGCGGACGGGCTCACCGCCCAGGCGGGCGTGGACGGACACCCCTGGGACCAGCTGGTCCTGCGCGGCGGGGACGGGCGGGTCCTGCGGGTCATCTCGCCGCAGAACCTGGCCGGCCAGACGCCGTTCGCGCATGTCTTCGACAGCTATGTCGACCAGGTCTGGGAGAAGTACCGCTCCACGGATCTGCGGATCGATCTCCAGGGCGGCCGGGGCGTGTTCACCGGCCGGGTCAGCGGCGACACGCTCACCTTCAACGGAGGACACACCTTCGCCAAGCCGACCTCGATGGACATCTTCACCTGCAACAGCGGCCCGTTCGCCAACAACCCCGCCGACCCGGACGACAAGAAGGGCCTGCTCGCCCGGCTCGGGGCCGCCTTCAACCGCTCGACGGTGCTCAGCCACGCGGACCAGCCGAACGGCGCCACGGCGGCGGACTACTACAAGGACCCGGTCACCAACCACTTCGCCCGGGTGGTGCACGCCAACACCCCGATCGGCTACGCCTTCCCGTACGACGACGTGCAGCCGGACGGCCAGCCGGATGTCTCGGGCGCGGCGCACGACGGCAATCCGCGCCGCTGGACGGTGTCGGTCGGTTCCTGACCGGTACGCACACAGGACGGTGCCCCGCCCTCCCATGACCGGGAAGGCGGGGCACCGTCCTGCTTACGTTGGACCGCCAACGGCCTCAGCAGCCGCCGCAGTTGTAGAACGTCACGTCCCAGTGGTTGCCCTCGTCGGCGTAGACGTTGCCGGCGCCGGACTGCCACTGCGGAGCGCCGTCACCGCGCACCCCGATGTACGTGAAGGTGTTCTTGACGTAGTTGGTGACGCAGGTGGCCTTGCCGAAGTCGAGCTTGTAGCCGTTCCAGTGCGAGTACGTGCCGCTCGCGTGGCCGGTCTCCGTACCACCGGTGATGTTGAGGGCACAGCCGCTGGCGCTCCTCAAGGTCTGCGCGCCCTTGGCCGTGTCCAGGTTGAGCTGGTCGAACGACGTACAGGTCGGGTTGTTGCGGTCGGAGCAGCCGCCGGACGAGGACCACGTGATCCCGGACGACCGGAACATCGAGGTGGCGGTGGCGTGGGTGATCTTGGTGGCGGCCTGGGCGTCGGTGGCCGTGCTCAGGACACCGAAGCCGGGGGCGAAGAGCGCGCCGAGCACGAGGGCGAGCGCGCTGATGACCGAGCGGATTCTCATTGGGGGGATTCCCTCTCCTGCTGAAGACCGTGGGGCCGATTGGTGCCGATGGGCGATGGGGCCAATGGGGCGGTGGGGCAGGTGGAACAGGGAGATCGTGCCCGATGTCTACGCGCGTCCGCCAGAGGGCGTCGGATTCATTCGGGCTCGATCGGGTGACATTGTTGAAATCCGAACCAGGTAGGTCTAAGGTGATGGTCGTTGAAGGTTAAACCATCACCTCGCGCACCACTTCCTCAGGAGCAACCATGGGACTCTTCGGCCGCAAGAACGACTCGGCTCAGACCGCGACCTCCGCCGGCACCGCCACCGCCACGGTGGCCCCGGCGCTCGCCGCGCTGACCGGCGAATACACCATCGACCCGGCGCACAGCACGATCAGCTTCACCGTCCGGCACGCGATGGTCACCAACGTCCGGGGCACGTTCACCGAGCACGAGGGTTCGCTGAGCCTGGACGGTACGAACCCGGCGGGCTCCTCGGCGTCGATCGAGGTCTCCATCGCCAGTGTCGACACCGGGATCGCCGACCGCGACGGTCATCTGCGCAGCGCCGACTTCTTCGACGCCGAGACCTTCCCGAAGATGTCCTTCCACTCCACCTCGGTCGAGCAGCTGGACGCGGAGACCTACCGCCTCACCGGTGATCTCTCCATCAAGGACGTCACCCGGCCGCTCACCATCGACCTGGAGTTCAACGGCTCGGCCACCGATGTGTACGGCAACGAGCGCGTCGGATTCGAGGGCAGCGCCACGATCCTGCGCTCCGACTGGGGCCTGACCTGGAACGCCGCGCTGGAGACGGGCGGCGTGATGGTCAGCGACAAGGTCAAGCTGAACTTCGACATCTCCGCGATCAAGAAGGCCTAGGAATTTTCGTCACGAGAGACCCTAGAACCCGCCGCCCCCGTCGAACCCGCCGCCTCCGCCGAAGTCCCCTCCCCCGCCGAAGCCTCCGCCGCCGAAGTCGCCCGGGTCGAAGTCCGAGCCCGAGTAGTCGCCGCCGCTGAAGCCGGACGGGTCACCGCCGCCGAAGTCCGCGGCGTAGGCGGGGGTCGACATCATCGAACCGAGCATCGTGCCCACCAGCAGCCCCGGCAGCAGCCCGCCGCCGAAGTAGCCGCCGGCCCAGGGTCCGTACGCCGGTCCGGCCTCCCAGTAGGGGCGGGGACCGTGCTCGGTCTGGACCGTACGGGTCTGCGGGTCCGTGCCGTCCGCCAGCCGGGCGGCGTCGGCCGCGCAGACCGGGACCGTACGCCGGGCACCGGCGGGCGGGGCCCACTCCGCGTTGGTCGTCGAAGGGCCGTGCCGCGGGTCGAAGAAGCACGGCGAACGGCGCTCCGGCAACGGGGCGCCCGTGCGGCGCGCGCCCAGTGTGGCGAGCGCGAACCGGCCGTCCTCCAGCGCCTCGGTCACCCCCCGTACGTCCTCGGGCCGTTGCGCCGCGCCCATCAGGGACTTGGCCTTCTCGTACGAGTCCAGGGAACGTTCGTAGTCCGTGCGCATCGCGTCATCGGCGCCGGGCTCGCCGGGGTGGAAGTCCAGCCGGTCCAGTTCCTCGCCGAACGCGGTGATGTCCTCGTCCACGACGACCCGCAGCTTCTCCAGCGCCTCACGGGCGCGCTCGTCGCGCTTGCGCCGGTTCACGCGCGCCACGGCGTACGCGCCCGCGCCGCCCACCACGACCACGGAGCCGAGCACGATCAGCCCGGTGGACGAGCTGCCGACGCCACCCGATCCCGACCCCGTGTCCCAGGAGGCCGGGGCCTGTCCGCGGGCCTGCGGAAGGGCCTGGTCGACGAAGTTGTTCAGCTCGGTCGCGGCGTCGACCGGACCGCCCGCCTTCACCGCGTCCGTGAGATTACGGACGGCCTGGCCGGGCATCACCGCGGCGTCGGCGCCCGCGTTGAACCGGTCACCGAGACGGATGGCGTACAGCCCCGTCACGCCGGTCTCGGCCCGTACGGTCCTCAGCACGGACGAGGCGGGGAACTCGGCGGTGGCCGGCAGGACCGCCACGAAGACAGGTTTGTCCGCGTCCTTGATCTTCTTCGCCAGGGCCCCGGCCTCGGACGCCGAGAGCTGCCCCGCGGCCCGCGGGTCCACATAGACCGGACTCTTCTTGAGGCCCTCGGCCACCGCCTGGGGGCCGGTGGCCGCCGGCGCGTCGGTGGCCGCCCGCGCGCCCGGCGCCACCAGGAAGGCCGTGGCGAGGAAGGCGAGAAGCAGCCCGGACAGTAGGGAAATCAGCCTCGTCCTCATACACATTGACGCTACCCGAAGTACGGCCAAACCGGACGGGCGAGGACGGCGGGAAACGGGAGCGAGGGCCAACGAGGGCTTACGGCGCCGACTCGCGGACGATGATCTCGGTGGGCAGGACGACCGGCTCGTCGGAACCGGACGACGTCCCGGCGAGATGTCCGAGCAGCAGCCGCGCCGCCGTCTCGCCCATCTGCTGGGTGGGCTGGCGGACGGTGGTCAGCGGTGGCTCCGTGTGCCGGGCCAGCGGAACGTTGTCGAATCCGACCACCGCGACATCGTCGGGGACCTTGCGCCCCGCCGCCCGCAGGGCCCGCAGCGCGCCGGCCGCGCTGAGGTCGTTGTGCGCGAACACGGAGTCGAAACGGACCCTGTTGTTCAGGAGTTTCTCCACCGCGAGCCGCCCCGACAGTTCGGTGAAGTCCCCCACCATGACGAGATCGGTGGGCAGGACCTCACGGAAGCCCTTGAGCCGGTCGCGTACGCAGCCGAAGTGCGCGGGCCCGGTGATCACCAGCGGTCTGCTCCGTCCGCCGGCCAGCAGATGCCGGGCCGCGGCGGCGCCGCCCTCGTGGTTGGTGGTCACCACGGACGGAAAGCCCTCCGGGCGGCTGCCCCGGTCGTCGATCAGTACGACGGGCAGCCCCTTGCGGTGCAGTCCGATGATGGTGTCGAGGGTGTTCTCCGGCTCCACGACGAGCAGTCCGTCGAAGGCGCGGGCCGAGACCTGCGTGACGAAGTGCTCCACCGATTCGGGGCCGCGGTTGCAGGTGAAGAGCAGCAGGCCGTAGCCGGCCGCCTCGACGGTGTCCACGACCCCCTGGAGGACCTCGCCCATCCATGGCCAGCTCAGCGCGGGCACCAGCATGCCGATCGTATGACTGCTGCCCCGGGCCAGTCCGACCGCGCCCGAGCTGGGTACGTACCCGAGCCGGGTGATCACGGCCCGGACCCGGGCGGCCGTGCCCCGGTCGACTTCACCTTTGGTATTGATCACCCGCGACACGGTCGTCTTGCTGACGCCGGCCTCACGGGCCACATCGGCGATGGTGACACGCATCGTGGCCTCCCCGAAGAGGTGGGGAACCAGTCACGCCCCCACAGGCCGGTACCGGTCCCGGAACCGGTACCGGTGCTCGGCGGTGAGTTAACCGGCGCGCCGGACCGCCGTCAACACTTCACGCCGAGATTGGTCCGCACCTCTGTTACGTACCTGGCCGGCCCCAGGTCAGGGGCGACGCGGGGGTGTTGTGCGTTCAGTTTCTGAATACGCGACCTCTTGACGGGAGTTCGTAACGGCAGTTCACTCACGCCGCACGGCTTCACCCCCCACAGCACTGCCGATGAAGGGCAGCAGACTTATGTCGAGATCGACTGGCACCGGGCGGCGACTGACGAGGGTGCTCCTCGCGGGCGCCCTGGCCACCGCCGGACTCACCGGCCTCTCCGCCGGTACGGCGCAGGCCGCAGGCGAGCAGGTCAACATCTGGCTGACGACCACCGACGACAGCGGAGGACGCCATGTCACCCGCGGTCTCCAGCAGCAGACCCCCGTCACCTTCCAGCCGGGCAACGGCGGCAGCGGTACGAACGTCAGCGTCGACGAAGGCACGCGCTATCAGACCTTCACCGGCGGCGGCGCCTCCTTCACGGACACCGCGGCCTGGCTGATGAAGGGCAGCGGGGCGCTCTCCCAGGCGACCCGTGACGACACGATGAAGAAGCTCTTCTCCCCCACCGAGGGCATCGGGCTCTCCTTCATCCGCAACCCCATGGGCGGTTCCGACCTCGCCCGCTTCGGCTACACGTACGACGACATTCCGGCGGGCCAGACCGATCCCGGCCTCGCGCGGTTCTCCATCGCGCACGATCTGGCCGATGTGCTGCCGCTGACCAAGCAGGCCAAGCAGCTCAACCCGGCGCTGACGACCATGGCCTCGCCGTGGACGGCGCCGGCCTGGATGAAGGACAACGGCCAGCTCAACGGCGGCTGGCTGAAGGCGGAGGACTACGGCACATACGCCGACTACTTCGTGAAGTATCTCCAGGCCTATCGCGACCAGGGCGTCCCGGTCGACTATGTCTCGGTGCAGAACGAGCCGACCTGCTGCGCCGGATACCCGTCGATGAGCTGGAACGGCTCGGGTCTCGCGTACTTCACCAAGAACGAACTGCTGCCCAAGCTCCAGGGCGCGGGGCTGTCCTCCAAGGTGCTGGCACACGACTGGAACTGGGACACGTACGACGCGTACGCGGCCGAGACCGTGAACGACGCGGCCGTCCGTAACCACCCCAACTTCGGCGGCGTCGCCTGGCACGGCTACGGCGGCAATGTCCAGAAGCAGACGGACGTCCACAATCAGTACCCGCAGCTGAACGCTTTCCAGACCGAGCACTCGGGCGGCACCTGGATCGCCAACCAGCAGCGCGAGGACATGGCGAACATCATCGACTACACCCGCAACTGGGCGAAGTCGGTGACGAAGTGGTCGCTGGCGGTGGACCAGAACCGCGGCCCGCACAACGGCGGCTGCGGCACCTGCGACGGGCTGATCACGGTCCACAACGGGGACGGCAGGCACGGCCAGGTCGACTACACCATCGAGTACTACACGATGGGTCATCTCACGAAGTTCGTGAAGCCGGGCGCGGAGCGCATCGCCTCCACCGCCGGCACCGCGGTGTCCAATGTGGCCTGGCGCAACCCGGACGGCTCCAAGGCGCTGATCGCGTACAACGACGCGTCGGCCGCCCGTGAGCTGCGGGTCAACTGGGGCGGGCAGAACTTCAGTTACTCCCTGCCCGGCAAGACCTCGGCGACCTTCACCTGGTCGGGCACCCAGTCCGGCGGTGGCGGCACCGGCACCTCGGGCACCTTCACCGGGCTCGGCGGCAAGTGCCTGGACGTGGCGGGCGGCGCGAGCGCCAACGGGACGGCCGTCCAGCTCTACGACTGCAACGGCTCGACGGCCCAGCGCTGGACGGTCGGCACGGACTCGACGATCAGGTCCCTCGGCAAGTGCCTGGACGTGACGTCGGCGTCGACGGCGAACGGCGCCCAGGTGCAGTTGTACGACTGCAACGGGAGCGGTGCCCAGCAGTGGACGTACAACGCCGGGACCGGTGACATCGTCAACACCCCGGCGGACAAGTGCCTTGATGTGACGAACAATTCCCCGGTCAACGGCGCCCGCGCCCAGATCTGGACCTGCACCGGAGCCGCCAACCAGAAGTGGCGGCTCCAGAGCTGAGTCCAGGGAGCCCGAGCGGCCGGGGCGGACCGCGCGGAGGGGGTGACTACTCCGCCGGTTCGACCCCGGCCCGCAGCAGTCCATAGGTGTACGCGTCCTCCAGCGCCTGCCAGGAGGCCGCGATCACATTCTCGGCGACCCCGACCGTGGACCAGTCGCCGACCCCGTCCCCGGTGGTGATCAGCACGCGGGTGGTGGACTCCGTACCGTGCCTGCCTTCCAGGATGCGGACCTTGTAGTCCACCAGCTCCAGCTTGGCGAGCTGCGGATAGATCCGCTCCAGACCGACCCGCATGGCCCGGTCCAGGGCGTTGACCGGGCCGTTTCCCTCGGCGGTGGCGACGATCCGCTCGCCCTTGGCCCACAGCTTCACGGTGGCCTCGTTGGCGTGCGTACCGTCGGGCCGGTCCTCGACGATCGCGCGCCAGGACTCCGTACGGAAGTAGCTGCGGGGCCGGCCCTCGACCTCTTCGCGCAGCATCAGCTCGAAGGACGCGTCGGCCGCCTCGTACGTGTACCCCTTGAGCTCGCGCTCCTTGACCCGGCCGACGACGCGGCCGACCAGATCGCGGTCGCCGCTGAGGTCGATGCCCAGCTCCCGGCCCTTGAGTTCGATGGAGGCGCGGCCGGCCATGTCGGAGACGAGCATCCGCATGGTGTTGCCGACCTGCTGGGGGTCGATGTGCTGGTACAGATCGGGATCGACCTTGATCGCGGAGGCGTGGAGTCCGCCCTTGTGCGCGAAGGCGGAGACACCGACGTACGGCTGGTGGGTGGAGGGCGCGAGATTGACGATCTCGGCGATGGCGTGCGAGATCCGGGTCATCTCGGCGAGCGCGCCCTCGGGCAGGACGCGCTTGTCGTACTTCAGCTCCAGCGCGGCGACGACCGGGAAGAGGTTGGCGTTGCCGACGCGCTCGCCGTAGCCGTTGGCCGTGCACTGGACATGGGTGGCGCCGGCGTCGACGGCGGCGAGGGTGTTGGCGACGGCGCAGCCGGTGTCGTCCTGGGCGTGGATGCCGAGCCGGGCGCCGGTGTCGGCGAGCACGGTGGTGACGACGGCCTGGATCTGCGCGGGCAGCATGCCGCCATTGGTGTCGCAGAGGATGACGACATCGGCGCCCGCTTCGGTGGCGGCCCGTACGACGGACTTGGCGTACTCGGGGTTCGCGCGGTAGCCGTCGAAGAAGTGCTCGCAGTCCACGAACACGCGACGGCCCTGTTCGCGCAGGTAGGAGACGGTGTCGCGGACCATCTCGACGTTCTCGTCGAGGGTGGTGCGCAGCGCCAGCTCGACATGGCGGTCATGCGACTTGGCGACCAGCGTGACCACCGGCGCGCCGGACTCGACCAGCGCCCTGACCTGGGGGTCCTCCGCCGCCTTGGCCCCCGGCCTGCGGGTGGAGCCGAAGGCGACGAGCTGGGCGTTCTTGAAGTCGATCTCTTGCTGGGCGCGGGCGAAGAACTCGGTGTCGCGCGGGTTGGCGCCGGGCCAGCCGCCCTCGATGAAGCCCACGCCGAAGTCGTCCAGGTACCGGGCGATGGCCAGCTTGTCGGCGACGGTCAGATTGATGCCTTCGCGCTGGGCGCCATCGCGCAGCGTGGTGTCGAAGACATGAAAGCTGTCGTCTTTCGCCGTGGGCCCTGTGGACTCAGTGGTCATGGTGTGTAGCTCCTGTCGAGTGGAAGGACTGGCTCCACTTGCCCCCATCATCGCTCGCGCCTCGTCTCCGGCGAGGGTGGGGCCGGAAAACGAAAAAACCCCTCGCGGGTGCGAGAGGTCTGCGCGCGGGTCTGGGGCACGGTGGCCGCGCCGTACGTGGTGGTACGAGGCGGTCACTGCGGACCGGCGCGCTTGCTGCCGATAATCATGGCGAACGAGAGCACACGGCGATTTTCGCATGTCTGGCGTTCCGGGGAAGGCCCGTCTCACGATGCGGTCGGGACGCATGTGCGGTGCGTGACGAAAGCGCGCCATGGAACGTACGAAAAGGGGCCCGCCGGAGGCCCGGCGGAGGCCCACGCCCGGGCGCGGGCCTCCGCGGTCGTCCTCAGGTCAGGCGCCGTCAGCCCAGCTCGTGCATCCAGCCGTGGGTGTCGGCCGTCCGGCCCGTCTGGATGTCCAGCAGGGCCTCGCGCAGCTTCAGCGTGACCTCACCCGGCTCACCACCCGACTGGGTCCACTCGCCGCTTGTCGACTTGACCACACCGACCGGGGTGATCACCGCGGCCGTACCGCAGGCGAAGACCTCGGTGAGCGTGCCGTTCTCGGTGTCGCGGCGCCAGTCCTCCTTGGAGATCCGGCCCTCCTCCGAGCGGTAGCCGAGGTCGGCCGCCAGGCTCAGCAGCGAGTCACGGGTGACGCCCGCCAGCAGGGAGCCGGTCAGCTCGGGGGTGACGATGCGGTCGCCGTACACGAAGTACAGGTTCATCCCGCCCAGTTCCTCGACCCAGCGGTGCTCCAGCGCGTCCAGGTAGACGACCTGGTCGCAGCCCTTCTCGGCCGCCTCGGCCTGGGCGAGCAGGGACGCCGCGTAGTTGCCGCCGGTCTTGGCGAAGCCGATGCCGCCCGGCACCGCGCGGACGTAGTTCTCCGAGAGCCAGACCGAGACCGGCTTCACCCCGCCGGGGAAGTACGCGCCCGCGGGCGAGGCGATGACCAGGAACAGATACTCGTTCGCCGGCCGCACCCCGAGACCGACCTCGGCCGCGATCATGAACGGCCGCAGATAGAGGGACGCCTCCCCGCCGTGCGCGGGCACCCATGCCTTGTCCTGCTGGACCAGCGCGTCGCACGCGGCGATGAAGGTCTCGACGGGCAGCTCCGGCATGGCGAGCCGGCGGGCCGAGGACCGGAAGCGCTCGGCGTTGGACTCGGGACGGAAGGTGGCGACCGAGCCGTCCGGGCGGCGGTAGGCCTTGAGCCCCTCGAAGATCTCCTGCGCGTAGTGCAGGGTCATGTTCGCCGGGTCGAGTGAGAGGGGCCCGTACGGCACGAGCTGAGCGTCGTGCCAGCCGCGTCCCTCCGTCCACCGGATCGTCACCATGTTGTCGGTGAAGTGGCGGCCGAACCCCGGGTTGGCCAGGATCGCCTCGCGCTCCGCGTCGGACAGCGGGTTCGAGGAGGGCTTGAGTTCGATCGTGGGCGTGGTCATGAATACTCGTCCTTCACCGGTTGATGTGACGGACCGCGTTCACGCCGCTACTGCTACTAGGACGTCCGAGCATTCCCGCATACCGCGGCCCACGCCGATTATCGCGCGGGTGGGACGGGCGCATGAAACGGGGTGAAAGCGGCCCTTGGATGATGGTGGCACCCGGTGGCCGCAAAAGAACAGCCGCCGGGCTCGAAGACCCGGCGGCTGTGAGGAGTCGACGGGTCAGCTCGCTACTCGTACGGCGAGCGCGTCACCGATCTGGTCGGTCGTGCGCGCGGTGGCCGCCGTACCGTCACGCCCGGCGAGATCGGCCGCGACGGCCTCTTCCACCCGGACGGCCTCGGCGTCGAAGCCGAGGTGTCGCAGCAGCAGGGCGACGGAGAGGATCGTGGCCGTGGGGTCGGCCTTCCCCTGGCCCGCGATGTCCGGCGCCGACCCGTGGACCGGCTCGAACATGGACGGGAACGTACGGTCCGGATTGATGTTCGCGGACGCGGCCAGGCCGATTCCGCCGGTCACGGCGGCGGCCAGGTCGGTGAGGATGTCACCGAAGAGGTTGTCGGTGACGATCACGTCGAAGCGGTCGGGCTGGGTGACGAAGAAGATCGTCGCGGCGTCGACATGCAGATAGTCGGTGGCGACGTCGGGGTACTCCTGGCCCACGCGGTCGAAGATGTTCTTCCACATGTGGCCGGCGTAGACGAGGACGTTGTTCTTGTGGACCAGCGTCAGCTTCTTGCGCGGACGGGAGTTGGCGCGCTCGTACGCGTCACGGACGACCCGCTCCACGCCGTACGCCGTATTGAGGCTCACTTCGGTGGCCACCTCGGCGGGCGTGCCCGTACGCAGCGAACCTCCGTTGCCGGTGTACGGACCCTCGGTGCCCTCGCGGACGACGACGAAGTCGATGTCCGGGCGGCCCGCCAGCGGCGTGGCCGTGCTGGGGAAGAGCTTCGACGGCCGCAGGTTCACATAGTGGTCGAAGGCGAAGCGCAGCTTGAGCAGCAGCCCGCGCTCCAGGACGCCGGACGGTACGGTCGGGTCGCCGATCGCGCCGAGCAGGATCGCGTCATGCCCCTTGAGGGCTTCCAGCTCCGCGTCCGGGAGGGTCTCCCCGGTGCGGTGCCAGCGGCTCGCGCCGAGGTCGTACTCCTTGGTCTCCAGCTTCACATCCTGGGGAAGGACGGCGCTCAGGACCTTCAGGCCCTGGGCCACGACCTCCTGGCCGATGCCGTCACCGGGGATCACTGCGAGATTGAGGCTGCGAGACATGGAGGCACCCTATCCTCCGTCCCAGTGCATGACATCGCGTGTCCATTCTGTGGACACATTGCGAATCAGTCGTCGATTGGACGCCCGCGATACATGCATGTGACACCCACCGGTGCCACGGTCGGCACATGGAAACTCCCCGCGTCGGGATTCCCGACCATCTCGCCTCCCGTATGACCATGCCGGAGCAGCACGCGTATCTGCGCGAAAAGATCGGCCGACGCGGCCTCCTGCGCGCGGGCACGCTCGCCGCCGGGACGGTGGCGGGCGCCGGTCTGCTCGGCTCCAGCTCCGCCACCGCGGGGGCCACCACGGCCACCGCCCCCGCCTTCCTGCCCTCGTCGGCCGCCGTCCGGGTCGACGGCTCGCTGGTGGCCCCGTTCGGCCGGCATCTGGCCTTCGGCGCCGACCCGAAGACCATGATGTCGGTCTCCTGGCAGGTGCCGTTCGCGGTGAAGAACCCCTACGTCCGGGTCGGTCTGAAGCCCTGGGACCTGAGCCAGCGGATCAAGGCGGAGGTGCGGTCGCTGCACACCCCGTCGCTGTCGGCCAAGCTGCCCGCGGTCGACCAGTACTACCTGCATGTCTCGCTGGAGCGCCTGCGCCCCGGGACCACGTACTACTACGGCGTGGGACACGACGGCTTCGACCCGGCGGACGCGCGCAATCTGGGCACGGTCGGCACCTTCCGTACCGCTCCCGCGCGCGCCGAGTCGTTCGTCTTCACCGCCTTCGGCGACCAGGGCGTCTCGTACGACGCCCTCGCCAACGACCAGGTGATCCTGGGCCAGAACCCGGTCTTCCATCTGCACGCGGGGGACATCTGCTACGCCGACAGCAGCGGCCAGGGGCTGCCCGCGGACACCTATGACGCGCGGGTCTGGGACCAGTTCCTGGCGCAGACCGAGTCGGTGGCCTCGCGGGTGCCGTGGATGGTGACCACCGGCAACCACGACATGGAGGCGTGGTACTCCCCCGACGGCTACGGCGGCCAGAACGCGCGCTGGTCCCTGCCGGGCGGCGGACTCGATCCCGTGAAGTCGCCGGGCGTCTACTCGTTCACGTACGGCAATGTCGGCGTCGTCGCCCTCGACGCGAACGATGTCTCCCACGAGATCCGCGCCAACACCGGTTACACCGACGGCGCCCAGACCCGCTGGCTGGACCGGCGGCTCGGCGAGCTGCGCGCGCACAAGGACATCGACTTCATCGTGGTGTTCTTCCACCACTGCGCCTTCTCCACCACGAACGCGCACGCCTCGGACGGCGGGGTGCGCGACGCGTGGGTGCCGCTCTTCGACAAGCACCGCGTCGATCTGGTCGTCAACGGCCACAACCATGTGTACGAGCGGACCGACGCGCTGCGCGCCGGCGGTGTCACGCGCCGGGTGCCGGTCGGCGAGTCGGTCAGTTCGGTGCGCGACGGCATCGTGTACGTCACGGCGGGCGGTGCGGGCAAGGCGCTGTACAACTTCCCGGTGCCGGACAGTTACGAGGGCCATGTCGCCGAGGTCGAGAGCGTGCCCTCGTACCACTGGGAGCAGGGCGGCGCCAAGGCCACCGAGACCGTGGAGTGGTCGCGCGTGCGCTACACCGGGTTCTCCTTCCTCGCCGTCGAGGTGACGACGGGGCACCGCCCGGCGCTCAAGGTCTCCGCGCTCGCCGAGAGCGGCGAGCGCGTGGACCACTTCACCATCACGCGCTGACGCCCGCGCCGGCCGGTCAGCGGCCGGCGCGGTTCAGTGACCGGTCGAGCCGCCGTTGTCCCTGCGGTCGAGAGCGCGCTGCAGGGCGGCGGCGGCGTTCTTGCGGTCGGATTCGCTGGTGCGGGGGGTGTGACGGACACGGCGGCGGACAGTCGTCTCGGCCATGGTGATCGACTCCTTGAGATAGCTGAGCCACGCGGCGTGGCGGCGTGGCGCACTGCCGGGAGGGGCACGGCCGGAAGGGGCGGGGGCATACGCGACAGGGGTTGCCTGCGTGGGGGCGCGTGCCAACGACCGCCATTCGCTCGATGGAGCGAGACGTTCGGCTCATTCCAAGCTAAGCGAGGATCACCGCTCTGTCTCCACGATTACTCGGACTTCCTACTATCTGAGACGGTGATCACTCCGACCTGCGGAAACGCGCCGTGGGTCACAGGACATCGCCGTCGCGCCAGTCGAAGATCAGCGGGGCGTCGCCGCCGGGGGACGCGGATCCCGGCAGGGGCCGCCCCGCCGCCGGACGCAGATACGTGGAGCCCTCCTCGTCCGGCAGCCGTACCACTCCCGCAGGCCCCAGCGTCTCGATCCGGTGCGGCCAGGGCTGCCAGCCGCGCGCCCGGTAGAGCAGCGCCCCGTCGGCCGAGGCGGACAGCGCCCCGGCGGCGTACGCGCCGTCGATCACCCGCTCCAGCGCCGCCATCACCCGGCCGCCCAGCCCCCGCCTGCGCCGGTCGGGCCGTACGCCCACGGCCTCGACATAGCCGATGCGGTAGGAGCGGCCGTCGTGCAGCACCCGGCGCTGGACCACACTGCCGTGGGCGAGAATCGCGCCGTCCGTGTCCTGTACGAGGGCGTGCACACCGCCGAGCCCGTGGTCCCAGTCCTCGTCGGCGAAGTCGCCCTCGAAGGCGGCGTCCAACAGGGCCCGGATCTCGGCGAGTTCGGCCGGGGAGAGCTCGAAGGTGTGGGCGGTGCGCAGGATCTCCGTCATGGGCGCCACTCTGCCAGGAGGCCGGTGCCCCCGGGCATGGAGCCGCCCCCGGGCCGGCGAAGGGGGGCGGCCGGTACGGGGGCGGAGTCTGGTGGAGTTGACGGACCGTCAGCCCATGTGCGGGTAGCGGTAGTCCGTCGGCGGGACGAGCGTCTCCTTGATGGCGCGGGTCAGCGTCCAGCGCATCAGGTTCTGCGGGGCGCCCGCCTTGTCGTTGGTGCCGGACGCGCGGCCGCCGCCGAAGGGCTGCTGGCCGACGACGGCGCCGGTCGACTTGTCGTTGATGTAGAAGTTGCCCGCCGCGTAGCGCAGCTTCTCCATCGCGTCGGCCGCGGCGGCGCGGTCACCGGCGATGATCGAGCCGGTCAGGGCGTACGCCGACACGGACTCCATCTGGGCGAGCACCGTCTCGTAGTCGGCGTCGTCGTAGACATGCACCGCGAGGATCGGGCCGAAGTACTCGGTCGTGAAGACCTCGTTCTCCGGGTCGGTGCAGACGATGACGGTCGGCCGGACGAAGTAACCGACGGAGTCGTCGTATGTACCGCCCGCGACGATCGTGCACGTCGGGTCGGCGGCGGCGCGGTCGATGGCGGCCTTGTTCTTGGCGAAGGCGCGCTCGTCGATGACGGCGCCGATGAAGTTCGACAGATCGGTGACATCGCCCATGGCGATCCCGTCGACCTCGGCCGCGAACTCCTCCTTGAACCCGTCGTTCCAGATCGACGCCGGGACATAGGCGCGCGAGGAGGCGGAGCACTTCTGGCCCTGGTACTCGAAGGAGCCCCGGGTCAGCGCTGTCCTGAGGACCGCGCGGTCGGCGCTCGGGTGGGCGACGACGAAGTCCTTGCCGCCGGTCTCGCCGACGATCCGCGGGTAGGAGCGGTACTTCTCGATGTTGGTGCCGACGGTCTTCCACAGGTGCTGGAAGGTCCGGGTCGAACCGGTGAAGTGGATGCCCGCCAGCTCGCGGTGGTTCAGGGCCACCTCGGAGACGGCGATGCCGTCGCCCGTCACCAGGTTGATGACGCCCTTGGGCAGGCCGGCCTCCTCCAGCAGCTCCATCAGCAGCACGGCCGCGAGGGTCTGCGTCGGCGACGGCTTCCAGACCACGACATTGCCCATGAGCGCGGGCGCGGTCGGCAGGTTGCCCGCGATCGCCGTGAAGTTGAACGGCGTGATCGCGTAGACGAAGCCTTCGAGCGGCCGGTGGTCCAGCCGGTTCCAGACGCCGGGCGAGTTGGCCGGCGGCTGCTCGGCGAGCAAATCACGGGCGTACTTGACGTTGAAGCGCCAGAAGTCGACCAGCTCGCAGGGGGTGTCGATCTCGGCCTGCTGGGCGGTCTTCGACTGGCCGAGCATGGTCGCGGCGGCCAGCGTCTCGCGCCACGGTCCCGCGAGCAGTTCGGCGGCGCGCAGGATGATCGCGGCGCGGTCGTCGAAGGACATCGCGCGCCAGCCGGGGGCGGCGGCCAGGGCGGCGTCGATCGCGTCGCGCGCGTCCTGCTGGGTGGCGCCGGCGAACGTACCGAGCACGGCCCGGTGGTTGTGCGGCTGTACGACCTCGACGCGCTCGCCCCCGCCCATCCGCTTCTCGCCACCGATCGTCATCGGCAGATCGACGGGGTTCTCGGCCAGCTCCTTGAGCTTGACCTCAAGACGGGCCAGCTCCGGGGAACCCGGGGCGTAGCCGTGCACCGGCTCGTTGACCGGCGCGGGAACCTGGGTCACAGCGTCCATGGGTGCCGAATCTCCTTCATCAGTAGGTCAGGGACGGTCGGTTTCGGTGCCGGCGGCTCAGCCGCGGCTGACCAGCGAACGCAGGAAGAACGCGAGGTTCGCGGGGCGCTCGGCGAGGCGGCGCATGAAATATCCGTACCAGTCGGTGCCGTACGCGATGTAGACACGCATCCGGTGTCCCTCGGCGGCCAGCCGGTCCTGCTCGGCCTCCCGGATGCCGTACAGCATCTGGAACTCGTACTCATCGAGCTTACGTCCGGCGCGGAGGGCGAGGTTCTGGGTGATCGCGATGAGGCGTGGGTCGTGGGAGCCGACCATCGGGTAGCCGCCGCCGTTCATCAGGATCCTGAGGCAGCGGACATACGCCCGGTCGACCTCCCTCTTGTCCTGGTACGCGACGGAGGCGGGCTCCTTGTAGGCGCCCTTGACGAGCCGCACGCGCGAGCCGGCCTCGGCGAGCGCCCGGCAGTCCTCCTCGGTGCGGAAGAGGTACGACTGGACGACGGCCCCGGTCTGCGGGAAGCGCTCGCGCAGCTCGCCGTGGATGGCGAGTGTCGAGTCGATGGTGGTGTGGTCCTCCATGTCGAGGGTGACCGTGGTGCCGATCTCGGCGGCGGCCTCGACAACGGCGGTGACGTTCTTCAGCGCGAGATCGTGTCCGCCGGGCAGCGCCTGCCCGAAGGAGGAGAGCTTGACCGACATCTCGGCGCGGACGCCCAGCTCCAGCGGGGCGAGGGCCTCGATCAGCCGCAGATACGCGTCACGGGCGGCCAGCGCCTCGGTCGGGTCGGTGATGTCCTCGCCGAGGACGTCGAGGGTGACCTCCAGACCACGGCCGGCCATGCTCTCGATCACCGGGACCGTCTCCTCGACCGACTCACCGGCGATGAAACGGTTCACCACGGGCTTGGTGACCGGGGCGGCCGAGACGACACGGCGCATTCTGTCGCTCCGCGACGCGGCAAGGATCACGGGACCCAGCACGGGGCACCTCCACGGTGAGATCGAGAGAGCCGCGACCGAACATCCGCGAAACAGAAGCGATCAGTTCAGTACGGCAAGGCGAACCACTGTGAAACCTAAGGATCGGCCCGATCCTCTGCCATCGACAGCTGTCACGCATCCGTGGTCCGGATCTCAGACATCTGTCTGAAAGCAGTGGGAGAATGTCCGAGTGAAGGACGATTATCAGGAGCTGGTCGACGAGATCTCGGCGCTGCTCGGTGTCCCCGCGACGCTGGAGAACCGGGACTTCGGGCTGATCGCCTTCGGCGCGCACGACAGCGAGGACGACACGGCCATGGACCCGGTCAGGACGCGCTCGATCCTGACCAGGAAGTCCACCCCGGCGGTCCGCGCCTGGTTCGAGGGCTTCGGCATCACCCGCGCGACGGAACCGGTCCGGATCCCCGCCGCCCCGGACGCGGGCGTCTTCCGTGGCCGGATCTGTCTGCCCGTACGGCACCGGGGCACGGTGCTCGGCTACGTCTGGCTGCTCGACGACTCCGACCCGGGACCGAGCGCCTCCCGGCTCGCGGCGGCCATGGAGGTGACCTCGCGGATCGGCGATCTGCTCGCCGACGAGGTGCGGGCGGGCGCGGATCTGGCCCGCGAGCTGCGCGCCGTACTGACGGCGGAGCCGGGCTGGCAGCGGGACATGGCGCTGGCGGCGCTGCGCGCGGCGCTGGGGCCGAGCGCGGACGGATCGCATGTGGTGCTCTGCGTGGCGCCCTGGCGCGGTGAGGAACCACGGGTACGGGCGGTGCCGGGGACGGCGGCGCTGTGCGTACTGCCGTACGGGGCGGGCCCGGCGGCCGGCCAGGCGGCCGGGCGTCTTAACGGCTCATCGGCAGGCGCGATGACGGGCTCGGTGAACGGCTCGGGCGAGACGGACACGCTGGCGCTGCTCGTACGGCTCCGCTCGCCGGACGCGCTCGCGCCCGTCCTCACGGCCGTGGCCCGGCTGCGCGAGGACGCGGTCCCGGGGGCCGCCGCCGGCTCCTCCGCGCCGCGCCGCGGTCTGGCCGAGCTGACCGCGGCCTGGCACGAGGCGGTGTCGGCGGCCCGCGCCTCGGTCGCCCAGCCCCGCTTCGGCCCGGTGGCGCGGTGGACGTCGATCGGCCCGTACCGTCTGCTGACCGCGCTCCCCACCGAGCCCGACCCCGTGATCCGGCCGCTGCTGGACCCCGTACACGCCGAACTGGCCCACACCGCCGAGGTGTTCCTCGACCATGCGGGCCAGGCGGGACGGACGGCCTCGGCTCTCGGCGTCCACCGTCAGACGCTCTACTACCGGCTCTCCCGGATCGAGCAGCTGACGGGTCTGGAGCTGGACGACGGCGAGGACCGGCTGCTTCTCCATATGGCCCTGAAGGCGACCCGGCTCTGACAACCGGGCCGCCTTCAGGTCCGCCGAACGGGACCTAGTGCCGCGACCGGCAATGTTTGCCCCGAGCGTGCGTGATGGGCGGCGTGACGGGGCAAAGCTTGCCGGTCGCGGCACTAGTCGGTCAGGTCCACCGAACGCGCCGAGGCCGCGCCGATCTCCGCCGAGATCTCCGCCAGCACGGCCGGCGGTACGTTGTCGTCGACGGTGAGCACGACCAGCGCCTCGCCGCCCTCCTCCGCCCGCGAGACCTGCATCCCCGCGATATTGAGCCCGGCCTCGCCGAGGATCCGGCCGACCGTGCCGACCACACCGGGGCGGTCCTCGTAGCGCAGCACGATCATGTGCTCGGCCAGCGCCAGCTCCACGTCGTACTCACCGATCCCGACGATCTTCTGGAGGTGCTTGGGCCCGGCCAGCGTGCCGGAGACCGAGACCTCCTCGCCACCGGAGAGCGTGCCGCGGACGGTCACCACATTGCGGTGGTTCGGGGACTCGCTGGAGGTGGTCAGCCGGACCTCGACGCCACGCTCCTGCGCGAACAGCGGGGCGTTGACATACGACACGGTCTCGGCGACGACATCCTCGAACACGCCCTTGAGCGCGGAGAGTTCGAGCACCTTCACATCGTGCTGGGTGATCTCGCCGTACACCTCGACATCGAGCCGGACCGCGACCTCGCCCGCGAGGGCGGTGAAGATCCGGCCGAGCTTCTCGGCGAGTGGCAGGCCCGGACGTACGTCCTCGGCGATGACCCCGCCCTGGACGTTGACCGCGTCCGGCACCAGCTCGCCCGCGAGCGCGAGCCGTACGGACCTGGCGACCGCGATGCCCGCCTTCTCCTGCGCCTCGTCGGTGGACGCGCCGAGGTGCGGGGTGCAGACGACCTGGTCGAACTGGAACAGCGGGGAGTCCGTGCAGGGCTCCTTGGAGTACACGTCCAGACCGGCGCCGGCGACCCGGCCCTCCTTGAGCGCGGAGGCGAGCGCCTCCTCGTCCACGATCCCGCCGCGCGCGGCGTTGACGATCCGCACCGTCGGCTTGACCTTGTGCAGCGCCTCGTCGCCGATCAGACCCAGCGTCTCGGGGGTCTTCGGCAGGTGCACGGTGATGAAGTCCGACACCTCCAGCAGCTCGTCGAGCGTCAGCAGCTTGACGCCCATCTGCGCGGCGCGGGCCGGCTGCACGTAGGGGTCGTACGCGACGATCTTCATGCCGAAGGCGGACATACGCTGGGCGACCAGCACGCCGATGCGGCCGAGGCCGACGACGCCGAGCGTCTTCTCGCTCAGCTCGACGCCCGTGTACTTGGAGCGCTTCCACTCGCCGTTCTTGAGGGCGGTATTGGCCTGCGGGATATGGCGCGCGGTGGCGACCAGCAGACCGCAGGCCAGCTCGGCGGCGGTGACGATGTTCGAGGTCGGCGCGTTCACGACCATCACGCCGGCCTTCGTGGCGGCGGACACGTCCACGTTGTCGAGGCCGACGCCCGCGCGGGCGACCACCCTCAGCTTGCCCGCGGCGGCGATGGCCTCCGCGTCGACCTTGGTCGCGGAGCGGACCAGGATCGCGTCCACGCCGGCGATGGCGGGCAGCAGCTCCGCGCGGTCGGCGCCGTTGCAGTGCCGGATCTCGAAGTCCGGACCGAGCGCGTCGACGGTGGCGGGCGAAAGCTCTTCAGCGATGAGTACGACAGGTTTCGAGCTCACGTGAGTCCTCACAAGTCCCATTGCGGACGGCCGTCCCGACGGCCGCATGCGGTGGAGGGTTCTGGCCGCGTGGAAGACGCACGACGCTGTGGGCCTGACGCGTATGTGTTGAGCAGTGTAGTGCTGTCACCGGGCCGTTTTCCGCCCCGGCGGCAGGATCACCCGTACGTGCGGTCCCGCGTCGGCGTTCCGTACGGACGGCCCCGGCTCATCCCTGGCCGGGGCCGCCCGCGCGCGGTGTTACGCGTCCTCGTTGTCGACCCAGCTCATGAGCTTGCGCAGCTCGGCGCCGGTGGTCGCGAGCAGGCTGTCGCTGTCGGCCTTCTTGTACTCGTTGTACTTCTTCAGACCGCCGTGGTACTCCTCCATCCAGTTCTTGGCGAAGGTGCCGTCCTGGATCTCGGCCAGGATCTTCTTCATCTCGACCTTGGTCTGGTCGGTGATGACGCGCGGGCCGCTGACGTAGTCGCCCCACTCGGCGGTCTCGGAGACCGACCAGCGCATCTTCTCCAGGCCGCCCTCGTACATCAGGTCCACGATCAGCTTCAGCTCGTGGAGGCACTCGAAGTACGCGATCTCCGGCTGGTAGCCGGCCTCGGTCAGCGTCTCGAAGCCCGCCTTGACCAGCGCGGCGGTGCCGCCGCAGAGCACGGCCTGCTCACCGAACAGGTCGGTCTCGGTCTCCTCGGTGAAGGTCGTCTTGATGACGCCGGCGCGGGTGCCGCCGATGCCCTTCGCGTACGAGAGCGCCAGCGCGAAGGCGCTGCCGGAGAAGTCCTGCTCGACGGCCGCGATGCACGGCACGCCGCGGCCCTCCTCGTACTGGCGGCGGACCAGGTGGCCGGGGCCCTTGGGGGCGACCATCGCGACATCGACATTGGCCGGCGGCTTGATGAAGCCGTAGCGGATGTTGAGGCCGTGGCCGAAGAACAGCGCGTCGCCGTCCTTCAGGTTGTCCTTGATGGACTCCTCGTAGACCTGGCCCTGGATCGGGTCCGGCACCAGGATCATGATGACGTCGGCCTCGGCGGCGGCCTCGGCGGGCGTCACCACGCGCAGGCCCTGCTCCTCGGCCTTGGCCTTGGACTTGGAGCCCTCGTGCAGACCGACCCGGACGTCGACACCCGAGTCACGGAGCGACAGCGCGTGGGCGTGGCCCTGGCTGCCGTAACCGATGACCGCGACCTTGCGGTTCTGGATGATGGACAGGTCGGCGTCGTCGTCGTAGAACAGCTCGGCCACTGGGTCTTCTCCTTGGTGTGCGCTGCTTGGGGTGCAGGCGGCTTCGAAAATGTCGCAGCTCTCGTCCCACCGTACGGCGGGACGACTGATGCTGGTCTCCCGGTCTCGCCATACGAGCGGAACGGGATGGGGTGGGCGTACTGACTGGCGGGGGGAAGGGCTACGCGCTGCGGTCGAGTGCGCGCAGGCTGCGGTCCGTGATGGACCGCGCGCCACGTCCTATGGCGATCGTGCCGGACTGCACCAGCTCCTTGATGCCGTACTGCTCCAGCATCTTCAGCATGGCGTCGAGCTTGTCGCTCGATCCGGTGGCCTCGATCGTGACGGCCTCGGGCGAGACGTCCACGGTCTTGGCGCGGAACAGCTGGACGATCTCGACGATCTGGGAGCGGGTCTCGTTGTCGGCGCGGACCTTCACCAGGACGAGCTCGCGCTGGATCGCGGCGCCGGGCTCAAGTTCGACGATCTTCAGGACGTTCACCAGCTTATTGAGCTGCTTCGTCACCTGCTCCAGGGGCAGTTCCTCGACATTGACCACGATGGTGATGCGGGAGATGTCGGGGTGCTCGGTGACACCGACGGCGAGCGAGTCGATGTTGAAGCCGCGGCGGGAGAACAGCGCGGCGATCCTGGCGAGGATGCCGGGGGTGTTCTCCACCAGAACGGAGAGCGTGTGCCTGGTCATGTGTCGGTCTCTTCTCTCGGTCTCTCGGGCTCTCGTTCCGCGGCTCAGTCGTCTGCGCTGTCGCCGAAGTCGGGGCGGACGCCCAGAGCGGCCATGACCTCGTCGTTGGAGGTGCCGGCGGCGACCATCGGCCACACCTGGGCGTCCTCGTGGACGATGAAGTCGACCACGACGGGGCGGTCGTTGATGGCGTTGGCCTTGGCGATCACCGCGTCCAGCTCGTCCGGGGACTCGCAGCGCAGCGCGACGCAGCCCATGGCCTCGGAGAGCTTGACGAAGTCCGGGACGCGGGTGCCGCCGCTGGGCCCTTCGGCCGCGTCCTGGCCGGAGTGCAGCACGGTGTTGGAGTAGCGCTGGTTGTAGAAGAGGGTCTGCCACTGGCGGACCATGCCCAGCGCGCCGTTGTTGATGATCGCGACCTTGATCGGGATGTTGTTGAGCGCGCAGGTGGTGAGTTCCTGGTTGGTCATCTGGAAGCAGCCGTCGCCGTCGATCGCCCAGACGGTGCGGTCCGGCTGCCCCGCCTTGGCGCCCATGGCGGCCGGCACGGCGTATCCCATGGTCCCGGCGCCGCCGGAGTTCAGCCAGGTGGCGGGCTTCTCGTACTCGATGAAGTGCGCGGCCCACATCTGGTGCTGGCCGACGCCCGCCGCGTAGATGGTGTCCTCGGGGGCGAGCTGGCCGATGCGCTGGATGACCTGCTGCGGCGAGAGGGTGCCGTCCGCGGGCTGGTCGTAGCCGAGGGGGTAGGTCTCGCGCCAGCGGTTGAGGTCCTGCCACCAGGCGGAGTAGTCGCCGACGTGGCCGTCGGTGTGCTCGGCCTGCACGGCCTGGACCAGATCGGCCAGGACCTCGCGGGCGTCGCCGACGATCGGCACGTCCGCGGTGCGGTTCTTGCCGATCTCGGCCGGGTCGATATCGGCGTGGACGATCTTGGCGTACGGCGCGAAGCTGTCCAGCTTGCCGGTGACGCGGTCGTCGAAACGGGCTCCGAGGGCGACGATCAGGTCGGCCTTCTGCAGCGCGGTGACGGCGGTGACCGATCCGTGCATGCCCGGCATTCCCACGTGCAGCGGGTGGCTGTCGGGGAACGCGCCCAGCGCCATCAGGGTGGTGGTGACGGGGGCGCCGGTCAGCTCGGCGAGGACCTTCAGCTCGGCGGTGGCGCCGGCCTTGAGGACGCCGCCGCCGACGTACAGCACCGGGCGCCTGGCCTGGGTGATCAGCCTGGCGGCCTCGCGGATCTGCTTGGCGTGCGGCTTGGTCACCGGGCGGTAGCCGGGCAGGTCCTGGGTGGGCGGCCAGCTGAAGGTCGTCTCCGCCTGGAGCGCGTCCTTGGCGATGTCCACCAGGACCGGTCCCGGGCGCCCGGTGGAGGCGATGTGGAAGGCCTCCGCGATCGTGCGCGGGATGTCCTCGGCCTTGGTGACCAGGAAGTTGTGCTTGGTGATCGGCATGGTGATGCCGCAGATGTCCGCCTCCTGGAAGGCGTCCGTCCCGATGGCCTTGCTCGCCACCTGGCCGGTGATCGCGACCATCGGCACGGAGTCCATGTGCGCGTCGGCGATCGGGGTGACCAGGTTGGTGGCGCCGGGGCCCGAGGTGGCCATGCAGACGCCCACCTTGCCGGTGGCCTGGGCGTAGCCCTCGGCGGCGTGGCCCGCGCCCTGCTCGTGGCGGACGAGGATGTGGCGGACCCGGGTCGAGTCCATCATCGGGTCGTACGCGGGGAGGATGGCGCCGCCGGGGATGCCGAATACCGTGTCGGCGCCCACTTCCTCAAGCGAGCGGATGAGGGACTGCGCGCCCGTGACGTGCTCGACGGAGGCGGTGGACGGTCCGCCGTTACGGGCCCGCGGCTGCGGATGGTGGGCCCCGGTGGCCTGCTCGGTCATCGGCATTCTCTTCTCGAAGAGGCTGAGGGTTTTTGCGATGGTTTGGGGTGTGCCGGTGCAACAAAAAACCCCTCGTGCCGTGAGGCAGGCGAGGGGAGCGCGTCGGTGTGGTTCGCAGAGCGGTTCGGGCTCTGCTTCAGCCGACGCGCTTTCCAAGTACGAGGATTCGGGTGCGCATGGCACTGACCCTCCCTCCGGCGCGCCATGGCTGTCAAGTGGGTGGGACGGGAGTCTCACTATTTGAGCGGATCGAGAGGCATCGAGGGGTGCGGAATCCGGTCGCCCGAGGACGCCCGGGAGGGCCGGACGGGCAGCGCGCTTCCGGTCAGTACGGGCAGGGCCGCGCCGCCCGGCAGGGGGTACGTACCGGACAGCAGGGCGCGGCGCAGCCGGTACTCGTCCAGCGGCCCGGAGAAGGCCATTCCCTGGCCGTGGGTACACCCCATGGCGCGCAGCGCGAGCACTTGCTCGGGGACGTCGACCCCGTCGGCCACGGACTGCATGCCCAGATCGCCGGCGATCCGCAGCAGTCCCGCCGTGATCTTGTGCAGCCGCGCGGACTCCACGACGCCCTCCACCAGACCGCGGTCCAGTTTCAGTACGTCCACGGGGAGCCGGCGCAGGGCGCTGATCGCGGCGTAGCCACTGCCGAAGCCGTCGAGGGCGATCCGTACCCCCAGTCGGCGCAGCGCGACGAGCCGGTGTTCCAGCTCGTCGAGGGAGGCGCGCGGATCGCTGTCGGACAGCTCGATCACCAGGGCCCCCGAGGGCAGCCCATGGCGGGTGAGCAGCGCCTCGATGGAGCCGGGCGGCATGGACTTGTCGAGCAGTCTGCGGGCCGGGAGCCGTACGGCGACGGGCACGGGATGGCCGATTCTCGCCCGTTCCGCGGCGTGGGAGACGGCTTCCTCCAGCAGCCAGCGGCCGAGCTCCGCGGTGCGGTCGCTGTCGTCGGCTCCGCGCAGGAACTCCGCGGGCGTGAACAGGATGCCCTGGGCGGAGCGCCAGCGGGCCTGGGCGGCGACGGCGGAGACCTGGCCGGTGGTGAGATGCACCACCGGCTGGTGGAGCAGGGCGAACTCGCCGTCGTGCAGTGCGGTGCGCAGCCGGGTCGCCAGCTCCGTCCTGCGGACGACGTCGGCCTGCATCTGGGGCGCGTACAGCTCGACGCGGTTCTTGCCCGCGGCCTTGGCGCGGTACATGGCGAGGTCCGCGTTGCGCATGAGCTCGGTGGGGGTTATGCCCGGTTCCGCGAAGGCGATACCGATGGAGGCGGCGACCCGGACATCGTTGCCGTCGATGCGGTACGGCTGCGAGAGCCTCAGGCGCAGCCGGTCGGCGATCTCGTGGACCTGGTGCTCCCGGGCGGTCCTGTCGTCGTTCCCGTCGCCGAGGACGATGGCCGCGAACTCGTCGCCGCCGAGCCGGGCCGCGGTGTCCCCGGCCCGTACGGAGTCCTGGAGCCGGTGGGCGGCGAGGATCAGCAGCTCGTCCCCGACCTGATGGCCCAGCCGGTCGTTGACGCCCTTGAAGCCGTCGAGGTCGATGAAGAGCACGGCGGTGCCCGGATCGGTCGTACGGCGGCCGGAGAGGGCCTGCCGCACGCGCTCGGTGAACAGGGCGCGGTTGGGCAGGTCGGTGAGCGGGTCGTGCTCGGCGTTGTGCTGGAGCTGCGCCTGGAGGCGGACCCGTTCGGTGACGTCCCGGCTGTTGAAGATCAGCCCGCCCTGGTGGCGGTTGACGGTGGACTCCACATTGAGCCAGTCGCCGGTCCCTGATCTGAAGCGGCACTCGATGCGGGTCGTCGGCTCCTCGGAGGGAGGCGCGGCCAGGAAGCGCCGTACTTCGTGGACCACCCGGCCGAGGTCGTCGGGGTGGATGATCGAGGCCAGTTCCGCGCCGACGAGATCCTCTGCCTCGCGGCCGTACACGCCCGTGGCGGCGGGGCTGACGTAGCGGAGTATGCCGGAGGGCGCGGCGATCATGATCACATCGCTGGAGCCCTGCACCAGGGACCGGAAGTGGTTCTCCTTCTGGGCCAGTTCATGGGTGAGCGCGATGTTGTCGACGAGCATGATGCCCTGCCGTACGACCAGCGCGAGCACGACCGCGCAGCCGGTGAGGACCACCACCCGGTCGACCCGGCGGCCCTCGATCACGTTGTAGAGGATGCCCAGCGTGCAGACGGCGGCGGCCAGATACGGCGTGAGCGCCGCGAGCGAGCCGGCGATCGGACGGCTGGGCGTACGGGGCTGGCGTGGCTGTGGCGGGCTCTCCGGGATACGGCGCATGCCCCACGGCGCGTACGCGAGGAGCAGCGAGCCGGCGAACCAGCCGGCGTCCAGCAACTGCCCCGAACGATAGGTCTCCCGCAGCAGCGGGGAGGTGAACAGGGCGTCGCACAGCACCGTCAGGGCGAGTGCGGCGATCGCCGTGTTGACGGCCGAGCGGCTGCCCGTGGCCCGCCGGAAGTGCAGCGCGAGCACCATGCTGACCAGCACGATGTCGAGCAGCGGATAGGCGAGGGAGAGCGCCGCCTGGGTCACGCTCTCGCCCTGGAAATGCGCCGTCCGCGCGAGGGCGAGGCTCCAGGAGAGGGTGAGCAGTGAGCCGCCGATCAGCCAGGAGTCGAGCGCCAGACAGAGCCAGCCGGCCCTGCTGGCCGGGCGCTTGGCGAGCACGAGCAGCCCCACGATGGCGGGTGGCGCGAAGCAGAGGAAGAAGAGATCGGCGAGTGAGGGGCTGGGCACCGGTTCGTTGAGGATGACCTCGTACCAGCCCCAGACGGCGTTCCCTCCGGAGGCCATCGCGGAGGAGAACGAGAACAGCAGCCAGGCGGGCCGGAAGCGGCTGCCGCGGCCACGTGCGTAGAAGAAGCAGGAGACCGCGGCGATCGCGGCGGCCAGGCTCAGTCCGAAGTCACCCATGAACAGGGCCAGTTCGTTCGAGCCCCAGCCCAGCGCCGCGCCGGCCGCGTAGCCCCCGCAGATCAGGGCGAGCAGCAGCTGCGCGACCAGCCCCGAGCCGCTGCCGGAGACCGCCCGCCTGCCGATGAGCACGCCCTCGGCGCTCACCGGAACACCCCGGGGGGTGTCGCTGTCACCGCCGAAGGAACCGGCCTGTTGATCGGGATGTCCGGAGGCCGCCGCCGGCGTCCCTGCCGCGTCGGATCGTTCGTCCATTGGCCGTACATCGCCCGTCGCCCCCCTCGCATTCTGACTCGCTCCGCTGCGCCGCCCCAGGCGCGCAGCAGCCCCCAGATCGGGACGATACACCAGTCTCGTCACTCAGGGACATAGTTCTTCTACTCTCCGTGACGACCAGGGGAGTTGTCGGCCACGAGGGTGTCCGGACGGCTGCGGAGAGTGGCCAGGGAGTCTCTTCCGGATCTTGACGCGGGGTGCTGCGGCTCGGATCAGCCCGTGGTGAGGACGAGGTTGCGCGGCTCCTCCCCGGCGGCGAACCGGGTGAGCTGGCCGGCCAGCAGCCGCTTGGCGCGCGGCAGGAACGCCGAAGTGGAGCCGCCGACATGGGGGCTGATGAGGACGCCCGGCGCGTGCCAGAGCGGATGGCCGGCGGGGAGCGGTTCCGGATCGGTGACGTCCAGGGCCGCCCTGATCCGTCCGCTCTCGGTCTCGGCGAGCAGGGCCTTGGTGTCGACGACGGCGCCGCGCGCGACATTGACCAGCAGCGCGCCGTCCTTCATCCGGGCCAGGAACTCCGCTCCGGCCAGGCCCCTCGTCCCCTCGGTGAGCGGGGTGGAGAGGATCACCACGTCGGCGTCGGGAAGCAGTTGGGGCAGTTCGGTGAACGCGTGGACGGCGCCGCGCTCCGTCGTGCGGGCGGAGCGGGCGACGCGCACCACCCGCGCGCACTCGAAGGGCGCGAGCCGGTCCTCGATGGCCTCGCCGATCGATCCGTACCCGATGATCAGTACGGATTTGTCGGCGAGCGCCGGGTAGAAGCCGGAGCGCCACTCCTCCCGCTGCTGGCCGGTGACGAAGCCGGGGATGCCGCGCAGGGAGGCGAGGATCAGGGCCAGGGTGAGTTCGGCGGTGCTGGCCTCGTGGACGCCCTTGGCGTTGCACAGGCGTACGCCGGCGGGAAGCGTGCCGAGCGCGGGGGTCACATGGTCTATGCCCGCCGAAAGGGTCTGGATGACGCGTACGGAGGTCATGGCGGCGAGCGGCCGTACCGCGACCTCGGGTCCCTTCATGTACGGGACGACATAGAAGGCGCAGTCGGCCGGGTCGGCGGGGTACTCCTCGCCGCCGTCCCAGAACAGATAGCGCGGTCCCTCCGGGAGACCCTCGATCCCGTCGGCCGGCAGGGGGAGCCATACGTCTGAAGTCATGGTCAGGAGGCTATGCGATGCGTGTCGGAGCGATGAGGTTAGCTTGAGGGCGGCACGAGGAGGGGTACGGCGTTGGAGCGCAGGACAATCGGTGCGGCGGCGCTCGAAGTGGGCGCGATCGGCCTCGGCTGTATGCCGATGCACTGGGCCTACACCGGCTCGCAGCAGCACGGCGACCGTTCGCTCCGTACGGTGCACGCGGCGCTCGACGCCGGTACGAGCCTGCTCGACACGGCCGACATGTACGGCCCCTTCACCAATGAGCTGCTGCTGGGGCGGGTGCTCGGGCAGCGGCGCGCGGATGTCTTCGTCTCGACCAAGTGCGGACTGCTCGTCGGTGATCAGCACATCGTCGCCAACGGCCGCCCCGGGTATGTGCGGCGGGCGTGCGACGCCTCGTTGCGGCGGCTCCAGACCGATGTGATCGATCTCTACCAGCTGCACCGCGCCGATCCCGAGATACCGGTCGAGGAGACCTGGGGCGCGATGGCGGAGCTGGTGACCGCGGGGAAGGTGCGGGCGCTCGGGCTGTGCGCGGTGGGGGCGCGCGCGTCCCGGCGCAGATCGGGGGCGCATCTGCACGAGTCGACGATCCGCCAGCTGGAGCGGGTGCAGCAGGTGTTTCCGGTGAGCGCGGTGGAGGCGGAGCTCTCGGTGTGGTCGCCGGAGGCGCTGGAGCGGCTGCTGCCGTGGTGCGAGGCGCGCGGTATCGGGTTCCTGGCGGCGATGCCGCTGGGCAATGGCTTTCTGACCGGCACGCTCACGCCGGGGCAGGGTTTTGAGCCGGATGACGTACGGGCGCGGCATCCGCGGTTCACGGCGGAGATGATGGCGGCGAACCAGCCACTGGTGGTGGGGCTGCGGCGGATCGCGGCGCGGCACGGCGCGACCCCGGCGCAGGTGGCGCTGGCGTGGGTGCTGAGCCGGGGGCGGCATGTGGTGCCGCTGCCGGGGACGAAGCGGGAGCGGTGGGCGGTGGAGAACGCGCGGGCGGCGGAGCTGACGCTGACGGCGCGGGATCTGGCCGAGATCGCGGAGCTGCCGCCGGTAAGGGAATCGTGGGACTGAGCGCGGCCGTGGCTTCGGGGCGGCCGTGGGGGAGGAACAGCCGCGGTGCGGTAACCGTAAGGCACAGCGGTAGCGGTGAAGCTCAGGTGAATCAGCGCAGGGAATCGCAGCATTCGAAGGGATGGAACCGTGCAACGTTCAGCAGTGACGGCCATGGTGGCCGCTGTCTCCCTCCTCGTCTTAACGGGATGCTCCTCCGGCGACGGTACGGTTCCCGTGCCCGGCCGGAGCGCGACCACGGCCCCGGCCGCCGCGGCATCGCGGGACGCGGCGCCGAGCCCGTCGGCCGCGCCCGCCAAGGGCTCGGTGAAGGTGGTGTCCACCCTGACGGAAGGGCTCAAGTCCCCCTGGGGACTGGCCGCTCTGCCGGACGGTGATCCGCTGGTGTCCTCGCGCGACGAGGGGACCATCACCCGGGTGGACGCGGAGACCGGGAAGAAGACCGTGATCGGCTCGGTACCCGGGGTCTCCCCGGGGGGCGAGGGCGGGCTGCTGGGCATCGCGCTCTCTCCTTCGTACGCCTCGGACCATCAGGTGTACGCGTATTTCACGACCGCGTCGGACAATCGCATCGCGCGGATGTACTACGACGAGAAGAAGCCGGCCGGGCAGCAGTTGGGAGCGCCGGACACGGTGCTGCGTGGCATTCCGAAGGGCCATATCCACAACGGCGGCCGGATCGCTTTCGGCCCGGACAAGATGCTGTACGCGGGCACGGGCGAGACCGGTGAAAAGGGCCTCGCGCAGGACAAGAAGTCGCTGGCCGGCAAGATCCTGCGGATGACTCCGGACGGCGAGCCCGCGTACGGCAATCCGGAAGCGAATTCGGTCGTCTATTCCGTGGGCCACCGCGATGTAGAGGGTCTCGCCTGGGATTCCGGGAAGCGGCTGTGGGCCTCGGAGTTCGGCCAGGACACCTGGGACGAGCTGAATCTCATCGAGCCGGGCAAGAATTACGGCTGGCCCGACGAGGAGGGAAAGGCCCATAAGCCGGGCTTCGTCGACCCGGTCGTCCAGTGGAGGCCGGACGAGGCGTCGCCGAGCGGTATCGCGTACGCGGAGGGCTCGATCTGGATGGCGGCGCTGCGCGGCGAGCGGCTGTGGCGGATTCCCCTGGCGGGCCGGGAATCCGCGGCCGCCCCTCAGGCGTTCCTGAAGGGTGAGTACGGCCGCCTGCGCACGGTGCTTTCGGTGGGCGGCGACAAGGTGTGGCTGATGACCAGCAATACGGATGGCCGGGGCACACCGAAGCCGGGGGACGACAGGATCCTCCTGCTGGAGGTCGCGTAGCGATACGCGCCGACGCGTGTGAAGAGGGTGAGCAGTCCGTGTTCAACCTGATCGAGGAGCTTTTCGCCCCGGGCCGCAAGCACACCGACGAGGAACGGAAGAGACTGGAGCTGACCCGGGTCGATGTCGATGACAACGATCCGGGCCGGGGACCGATAGACCTCGCCTCGGGAAAGGTCACGATAAGGCTGCCGGCCCAGCAGGAGGAGTGACGGAACGGGGCCCTGCGCCGCGGAATCGCGGGCCCTACGCCGCCTGGTCGGGGAAGAGGCGCAGCCGGTGGGCGAGGGCCGCCGCCTCCGTACGGCCCGACACCCCCAGCTTGGCCAGGATGTTGGAGACATGGACGCTCGCCGTCTTGGGCGAGATATACAGCTCCTCGGCGATCCTGCGGTTGCTGTGACCGGCGGCGACCAGCCGCAGGACGTCCTGTTCCCGGGGGGTCAGACCCAGTGAGCGCGCCGGGTCCGGGTCCGGGGCGGAGCCCGGGGCCTTACGGATACCGGCGGGCGTCGGCGCGATACTGATCCGGGCCCGGCCGGCGAGCAGTTCGATCTCCTCGGTCAGCGGGCGCGCGCCCAGGCCGCGGGCCGCGGTGTGGGCGAGGACGAGCAGGTCGGCGGCTTCGGCGCGGTCGGCGTGGTGGTCCAGCAGAGCGGCGGCCCAGCGCTGCCGGACGAGCGCCAGCTCAAAGGGTCGCTCCGTCGCCTCGAAGGCGGCGACGGCGCGCGCCCACAGCTCCGGCGCCATTCTGCCCTCCGCCCGCGCCAGCTCGGCCTCCAGCATGAGCCCGTACGCGTGCCAGACGGGCACGAGCGTGGGCATCCGCTTGGCGTGGAGACGTATGGCCGTGAGCACCGCCGCCCGTCCGGCGTCCGCGTCCGGCAGCCCTCTGGTGTCCGCCTCGATCGAGGCAGCCGCGCACAGCAACGGCAGTGCGTACTGCCGCGTCCCCGGCGGGAAGCCGTGCTCGGTGATCCGCTCGAACTCGGCCCTGGCGTCGGCCAGCGCGCCGCGCCGCGCGGCGATACACATCGCGAGCCGGGCCGGCGGTATGAGGTGCTGTGGCTGGAAGTCATGGGTGCCGAAGAAGCTCCGGGTCAGCTCCACCTGGCGGTGCGCCTCGTCGAAGTCGCCGCGGGCCAGGGCCAGTTCGGCGCGGCGTCCGGCGATCAGACCGCGTGGCTTGTGGGACTGGGCGAGCTCCACCGTGTCGTCGAGGACGGCGTCCGCCTCGGTCCAGCGGCCGAGGGAGAAGAGAGAGTGGGCCAGGTTGTGGCGCACCCAGGCCTCCGTGTCGGCGAGCCCCCGCCGATGGGTGAAGGCAATGCCCTGCTCGGCGGCGGTCACCGCCTCCTCGGAGCGGCCCATGCTCTCCAGCGTGGACGGCAGATTGATGCTGGCCCGGCCCAGGATCCCGGCGGCGCCCAGCTCGACGGCCCGGTCGCGGGCCTCGTATATCTCGGCGATTCCCTCTTCGACGCCGCCCGCGTCGGCGGTGAGCCAGCCGCGGGTGAGGCGGGCGTGCAGCTCGGTGAGCTCGGCGCCGACCAGCCTGGCGTACTCCACGGCCCGGTCGGCGGCGGCCAGGCTGTCGGGGCCCGGCTGGTGCAGGGCGCCCCAGTTCGCGACCGCGGCGAGCACCTCCGCGTGCACGGCGGACGGCCGCATCCCGCGCACCAGCTCCTGGGCGGTGGCCAGTTCCTGCCAGCCGTCGCCGCGCGTGAGGTCCTGCGTCAGCCGGGAGCGCTGGATCCAGAACCAGGCGGCGCGCAGCGGATCCTTCCCGCCGTCCTCGCCCTCCAGGATCCGCAGGGCCTTCTTGGAGATGGCCAGGGCGCGTTCGCGCTCACCGCCGAAGCGGGCGGCGACCGTCACCTCGGCCATCAGATCCAGATAGCGCAGCGGCGGGGAGGTCGGATCGCCGCCGCAGGGCGGATAGACCTCGACGTCGTCCGGCGGCCGCAGCGTGCCACGTACCTCCTCGGGGGCGTCGTCCCACAGCTCCATGGCCCTTTCGAGCAGCCTCAGTTGCTCGGAGTACGCGTAGCGCCGGCGCGCCTCCACGGCGGCGCTCAGCACCGCGGGGAGGGCCTTGGCCGCGTCATGCGCGTGGTACCAGTGGCTGGCGAGGCGGGTGGTGCGCTCATCGGCCCGTACGAGCGAGGGATTGGTCTCCAGCACCTCGGCGTAGCGGCGGTTGATCCGGGAGCGCTCGCCCGGAAGCAGATCGTCGCTGACCGCCTCGCGCACCAGGGAGTGCCGGAAGCGGTAGCCGTCGCCGTCCGCCGTGGGCAGCAGGATGTTGGCGCCGACGGCGGCCCGCAGCGCCTCGATCAGCTCGTCCTCCGCGAGCCGGCCGACGGCCGCCAGCAGCCGGTATTCGACGGTCGTGCCACCCTCGGCGACGATCCTGGCGACCCGCTGGGCGTCCTCCGGCAGCGCCTCGACCCTGACGAGCAGCAGATCGCGCAGGGAGTCGCTCAGACCGGTGCTGCACCCCGTCCCGATGGAGCAGGCCAGCTCCTCCACGAAGAACGCGTTGCCGTCGGAGCGTTCGAAGATCTGCTCCAGCAGGGCCGGGTCCGGTTCTGCCGCGAGGATGCCCGTGAGCTGGCTCCGTACCTCCGCGCGGTTGAAGCGGGAGAGCTCGATACGGCGCACGGAGCGCAGCCGGTCCAGCTCGGCCAGGAGCGGGCGCAGCGGGTGGCGGCGGTGGATGTCGTCCGCGCGGTACGTGGCGAGCACGACGAGCCGGCCGCGGCGCAGCGCGCGGAAGAGATAGGCGAGGAGATGGCGGGTGGAGGCGTCCGCCCAGTGCAGATCCTCCAGGACGAGCACGACCGTACGGTCGGCCGCCAGCCGCTCCAGCAGGCGCGCGGTGAGCTCGAAGAGCCGGGCGGTGCCGTCCTCTCCGAGCGCGCCGCGGTCCGACTGGCCCAGCTCGGGCAGGATCCGGGCCAGCTCGTCCTCCTGGCCCTCGGCCGCCGCCTTCAGCTCGTCGGGCAGTTGGCGGCGCAGGGAGCGCAGCGCGGTGGAGAAGGGCGCGAACGGCAGTCCGTCCGCGCCTATTTCGACGCAGCCGCCGACCGCCACGACGGCCTTCTCGGCGCAGGCCACCGCGTGCAGCTCCTCGATGAGCCGCGTCTTGCCGACCCCTGCCTCGCCGCCGATGAGCAACGCCTGCGGCTCGCCCGCGGTGGCGCGGGCGAGCGCTTCGGTGAGAGCGGTGAGCTCGGCGGATCTGCCGACGAACACGGGGCTGACTGACCTGTTCTCCACGGGCCCGAGCATCGCACAGGGGTCTGACAGCGCGGCACTGGTTATCGGGTGGAGGGTCATCAGGTCACGCCGCGCGCGCGAACCGGTCGTGCGGGGTGCTCACCCGGCCCTTCCGGTCTTTCCTGGCCGCTCGCCGCGCCTGCCGGCGGGCGGTGCGGATCTCCCGTACGAGCCGCTGATGGTCGGCCCTGCGGATGAACTCGGCCGCGTTGATCTTCTGGAGTTCGTACTCGAACATCGGGTCCCCCTGGTGAAGGTTTCTGGCGTCTGGTGATGCCTCTACCTTCGTCTCCCAGGGGGTACGGCCACATCGGGAGAGTGCCGCATCTTGGCCGACCCGCGTGCCTTAGAAACAGCGGTGGGGACTCACGTACGGCCTAAGGCCCCGGCGGTGTGACACCGCGCGGGCCTCAGGACCTGTCCGGGAGACGGGAGAACGGTCTACGGGGGGGGCGAGCGGGCTCAGGGGGTGGCGGTCGGCAGGGCCGCGAAGAGGTCGAAGTACATGCCGAGGGAGACCAGCAGCCCCAAGAAGCCGAGGACCGCTCCGGCCAGCGCGAACGGGCGCACCCAGCCGGTGCGCTGCGGCAGGGTCAGCACGATCACTCCGATGAGCAGCGCCACGAGGGCCACGGCGCCGTTGATCGCGGCGGTGACATGCCAGGCGTCGCCGTAGATCGCGGAGATCTGCTGCTCGGCGGTGCCGGACTGGCCGGTCTTGAGCTGTCCCACCAGGCCCTGGCGCTCGGCGAGGACCCGGCTGGTCCAGGTGCCGGTAAGGGCGACGATGCCGAGGCAGACGGCGACGATGGAGGCGGCGGCGGAGCCGAGACCGGACGGGCGGCTCGCCGCGGCGAGTTCGTCGTCGTCCAGGTCCTCGGCGTCGTCGGTGTCGTCGGTGTCCTCGCCCGTGTGGGCGTCTGTGCCGGTGCCGTCCAGGGCGTCGGCCGGGGTGGCGTCCTGGACGGTGTGCTCGGCGACGGACCCCTTCGTGAGGTCGGCCTTGGGGCCGGTCTTGGTCTCCGCCGTCGCCTCGGCTCCGGAGGCGGCGGTCCCGGCCGTCTCCGGGTCGGTGGTCGGGGTGGCGGTCTCGGTCTCGGGGGTCGGGTTCATACGGCGCACGCTAGGGGCCCCGTCTGAGAACTTCCTGAGAACGCCGAAATTCGCCGTCGAAAACCGTTTCGAGGGCGGGCCGAAGGGCCGGGCCGAGGGTCCGCGAGGTCAGCCGGAGGTGCCCGCCCGCTCGCGCCACTCGGACGCCAGGACCGACCAGATCTCGGTGTTCTGCCGTACGCCGCGGTGCGGAGAGCTCTCCCGCAGCACCCCGTCCCGTGTCATGCCGAGCCGTTGCGCGACCTTGATGCTCGCGGTGTTGGCGGACGACACCCGCCACTCCACGCGGTGTATCCCGCGCTCCTCCACCGCCCAGTCGATCAGTACCCGGGACGCGCGCGTGACCAGACCGCGCCCCGTCGCGGCGGGCTCCAGCCAGCAGCCGACCTCGCAGTTGCCGGTCGCCGCGTCGAAGATACGGAACAGCACCCCGCCGACGAGGGTGGAGTCGAGCCAGATCCCGTAGATCCGTCCGCTGTCGGCTGCCTGCTTCTCCGCGTACGAGGTGAGCAGCGCGCGGGCGGACACCGGATCGGTGACGGCGGAGGCCAGCTTGATGTGTTCATCGACCAGATCCCTGGCGCGGTCCATGTGGGCGAGGAACTCCTCGGCCCGCCATGGTTCCAGCGGGCGCAGCTCCGCCCCGTCACCCAGTGGTATCGCGAACATCGGGCCCCCTACGTACGAGTGAACAGGTTTGCGGGTGTTCGCCGCACGAGCACGCCGTCCTCGGTCTCACTGGCCTCGGACTCGCCGGCCTCTATCCCGTCGGCCTCTGTCCCGTCGGCCTCGGTCTCGTGCGGCTCAGGGATCTTCGCATGTCCGCGCCGTTCGGGCGCTTCAATACTGATCCGCGGCAGCCAGCGGTCGAGCCGGCGCGGCAGCCACCAGTTGGCGCCGCCGAGCATATGCATCAGGGCCGGGACCAGCAGCGTACGGAGGACGAAGGCGTCCAGCGCGACCGCCGCCGCCAGCGCGATCCCGAACATGGCGATGACCCGCTCGCCGCTCAGGACGAACGCGAGGAAGACCGAGATCATGATGACCGCCGCGGAGTTGATCACCCGCCCGGTCTCGGCGAGGCCGACGCGGACCGCCCGTCGGTTGTCCCCCGTCTCCAGCCACTCCTCGTACATCCGGCTCACCAGGAAGACCTGGTAGTCCATGGAGAGTCCGAAGAGCACCGAGACCATGATCACGGGCAGGAAGGGTTCGATCGGGCCCGCGCTGCCGAGCCCCAGCAGCTCGCTCCCCCACCCCCACTGGAAGATCGCGACGACGACCCCGAAGGACGAGGCGACGGCGGCCACATTCATCAGGGCTGCCTTGACCGGGATGCCCACGGACCGGAAGGCGAGCAGTAGAAGCAGACAGCCGAGGGTGATGACCACCCCGATGAAGAGCGGCAGTTTGCCGATGATGATCTCCGCGAAGTCGTCATAGCTCGCGGTGAGTCCGCCGATGTGCACGTCCAGGGAGGTGCCGGCCGCGGCCTCGGGCAGCACGTCCGTACGTAGCCGGTCGACCAGTGCGCTGGTGTCCCGCGACTGGGGCGACGAATCGGGTACGACGGTGAGCGCGGCCGTGTCGCCGCTGCCGTTGAACGTGATCGGGCCGACGGAGGCGACGCCCTCCGTCGTACGCAGCGTGCTGGGCAGCTGGTCCATGGCGAGCCGGTCGTCGGCACCGTCCAGGTGCGCGACCAATGTCAACGGGCCGTTGACGCCGGGGCCGAACCCTTCCGCGAGCCGGTCGTACGCCTGCCGGGTGGTCGTGGAGGCGGGGTTGTTGCCCTGGTCGGAGGTGCCCAGATGCAGCGAGAACGTGGGCAGGGCGAGGACCAGCATCACCGCGGCGGCCACGGCGCCGAGCAGCTTGGGATGGCGTTCGACGAAGAGAGACCAGCGGGCGGCGAAGGTCGTGGGCCGGGCCGGCTCGGGTCCGTGCGCGGCCAGCCGCGCCCGTTCGCGCCGGCTCAGCGCCCGCGTACCGATGTACGAGAGCAGGGCGGGCAGCAGGGTCACGGACGCGGCGACGGTCAGGACGACCGTGAGGGAGGCGGCGATCGCGACACCGTTGAGGAAGCTCAGCCCCAGGATCAGCATGCCGAGCAGGGCGATACAGACGGTGGCCCCGGCGAAGACGACGGCTCTGCCGGTGGTCGCGACCGCGTTGACCGCCGCCTCATGGACGCTCAGACCGCGTTTGAGACCCGTACGGTGCCGGGTCACGATGAACAGCGCGTAGTCGATGCCGACTCCGAGGCCGATCAGCAGACCGAGCATCGGCGCGAAGTCCGCGACCGTCATCACATGGCCGAGCAGCGCGATGCCCCCGTACGCGGTGCCGACCGAGACCAGCGCGGTGGCCAGGGGCAGCATGCTGGCCGCGAGTGAGCCGAAGGCGAGGAAGAGGACGACGGCGGCGACGGCCACGCCCACGATCTCGGCGATGTGCGCCGAGGTGGATTCGGTGAGCGCGACGGCGCTGCCGCCGAGCTGTACGTCCAGCCCGTTGTCGGCGGCGGCCTTCGCGGTGTCGACCACCGCTTCGGCCTGCGACACGGGGATCTGGTCGGTCGGCCGCTCGAAGGTGATCCGCGCGTAGGCGGTCCGTCCGTCCGTGCTGATCTGTGCGGCGCCGTCGGGCGCGTAAGGGCCGGCGACGGACGAGACGCCGGGCAGCTTCCCGACCTTGTCGAGCATCTCCCCCATGCGCTGCTTGACCTCGGGCGTACGGACGGATCCATAGCCCGGACCGGTGCCGGCGGTGCGGTCCGCGTGCCAGACGATCGTGTTGTCGTCGCCGCCGAGCCCCCGGAAGCCGTCGTTGAGCAGTTGGGCGGCGCGGCCCGACTCGGTGCCGGGCGCCTCGTAGTCGTTGGAGTACGAGGAGCCCAGCACGCCCGCGGCGGTCGAGACACCGCCGAGGGCGAGCAGCCAGAGAAGAACGGCAAGGAGACGGTGCCTGATGCACCACCGCGCGATGGCTGCCAACGGATCGCTCCCTGCGTCACTGGTGGGAGATCCACTGTCGCAGCGATTAGTGATCGATTGTCCGTTTGGTGGGTTTACTCACAGTGCGCGGACCCGGGAACTCAGGGCGGTTCCGGCCCTCAGCCGGAGACGCTGACCCGCCCGTTCTCGATGTGGCCCATCAGACGGCGACGGAAACCGGTGCCGGTGTTGTCGCTGTCGGTCTCGCTGTCGCTGTCGGCGGTGATCTCGATGTCGTACCAGCCGTGCGCGTCCGCCGCCGAGTGCACGACGGTCCGGCCGCGCCCCGGCTTCACCGTGATCTGCCGGGTCCAGCCGTCGAGATCGGCCTCGTCGACATAGCCCAGGGGCCGCACCGTGAACGTGATCGGCCGGTCGCCCCTGTTGCGCAGATCGAGATGGAGATCGCGGTCGTGGTGGTCGACGGTCGAGGAGACCTCCGCGCCGTGTCCGGCCACCGGTCCGGCGAACTCACGGCGGAAACCGTTCGGCCCGGTGATCGTGAAGCGGTACGCGTCACCGGTGAGCCCGGTAAGGGGTACCCGCCATTGCGCCGTGCCCCTTACATCGCGGTGCTGCGGGATCGCGAACTCGCCGGCGTACGGATAGAGCGCGAAGTGCGCGCTCGCACGCCCGGTGTTGCTGAGCGCGACCTTGAACACCCGCCCCGCACGCTCGTCCTCGACCCGGCCGTACGCGTCGGTCTGGTACGGCAGCGGCCTGGCCGGGCGCACGCCCTTCTCCTGTACGGGCATCCGCTGCTCGGCGGGCGGTACGGGCCGCCAGCGGCCGGTGAACGGCGGGATCGCCCCCGGCTGTTCGACCTCGGGGAGCCTGCGGCCGCGCTGGAAGTCGAAGGCGGAGGTCAGATCGCCGGTGACATTGCGCCGCCACGCGGTGATGTTGGGCTCGTCCACCCCGGTCCACTTCTCCAGGAAGCGGATCACGGAGGTGTGGTCGAAGACCTGCGAGCAGACATAGCCGCCGACGGTCCAGGGCGAGACGACCAGCAGCGGCACGCGCATACCGAGCCCGGTCGGCCGGCCCTGCCAGCGCTCGGCGGAGCCGGAGGGGCCCTCGGCGGGCGGCACGGGCGGCGGCACGTGGTCGAAGAAGCCGTCGTTCTCGTCGTAGTTGATCAGTACGACGGTGTGCCGCCACACGTCGGGGTGCGCGCCGAGCGCGTCGAGCACCTTGTAGACGAGCGTGGCGCTGGCGATCGGCGACGACGATCCGGGATGCTCGGAGTCGACCGCCGAGGGCACCAGATAGGACACCTCGGGCAGCGTCCCGGCGGCCACATCGGCCCGGAACCGCTCGGCCAGGGTGCCGCTCTCGACCCGGCGCAGCCCGCGCTCGAAGAGCGACCGCTCGTACGGGGACAGCGCGGCGACGCCCTCCTCCAGCGCGGCGAGCAGCCGCTCGCGCTCGGCGGCGTCCTCGGTGTCACGCACGGCGGCGTAGAACGCCTCCATGTACGTGAAGCCGGCCGCCCCGGGCCGGCCCGGCAGCGCACGCGCCACGGTGAGCGCCTTGCGGGCGATGTCCTTGAAGGTGGTGAAGAACTCGATGTTGTTGTCGGTGAAGTTCTCCCACTCCGTGTACGTCTGCCAGCTCCGCCCGGCCTTCTCCAGCCGCTCGGCGTAGGTCGGCCACGGATAGCCGGGGTGGGTGCCCTCGTCGTACGCGTCGTTCCCGACGGCCCGCCGCCCGTCGGCCTCGTACCCCGACCAGCCGCTCCACAGATGGTTGCGGTTGGGGCTCGTCGACGTATGGACGGAGGAGTGGTACGCGTCGCAGACGGTGAACGTGTCCGCCAGCTCGTAGTGCAGCGGGAGGTCGTGGCGGTCGTAGTACGCCATGGTGGCGGCGGTCTTGGCGGAGACCCACCGGTCCATCCACCCGTTGTTCCAGGCCGCTGCCCCGCCGTTCCAGGAGTGGTCCAGGTCCCCGATGTACTGGAGGTCCTTCTTCTGCGTCTCGGCCGCGTCCCGGACGGGGAAGGGCAGCACGGTCCCGAGCGGCCCCGGCTGCTCGAAGACGGGCTTCCCGGACGGCAGCTCGACGGCGTTACGGTCCCCGAAGCCCCGCACCCCGCGCAGCGTGCCGAAGTAGTGGTCGAAGGAGCGGTTCTCCTGCATGAGGATCACCACATGCTTGATCGCCCGCATCCCGCCGTCAGCCGGCTCGGCGGCCAGCGCGGCCTGCAGGGACGGAGGCAGCACCGACCCCACCGCCGCCGCACCCAGGGCGCCGGTGCCGAGGGCGAGCATTTTTCTGCGCGATATCTCCGGAGACATGCCGGGGACGGTAATGAAGTCCGGTGTCCGCGAGAAGACCCGGCAACGGCCGAGGAGTGAACGTCGGTGGGGAGCCGCGGCTTCGGGGCGACTGCGTCACCACGCTCCGGCCCGCCGCGCGGAGCCCTCCGGTCATGGCTTCGGGACGGGCCGGATGCGGTCTCGGTCCTATCCGGTACTACGTCTTCTGTCGACCGAAGTCAGTCGACGGAGTCCATGAAGTCCAGCATCCGGTGGTTGACCTCGTCCGCGTGGTCGATCTGCGGTCCGTGCCCCGTGCCGGAGATGATCTCTGCCCGGGTTCCCGGTATCAGGCGGGGTACGCGCTCCATTTGCCGCCGCGGGTGCACGAGCAGGCTGCGCTTGCCGAGCGCGAGGTAGAGCGGGGTGCGGATGGTGGACAGTTCGTCGTCGGTCAGGGGGACAGGGGCCGGACGGCGTATGCGGTAGGCGCGGACGGCTGTTCTGATCATGGTGCGCAGCTCCGGCACGACGAGGACCGGCTGCTCCAGCCAGGCCGCCAGTCGTGGACGGAGGGCCTTGGGAGCGGAGGTCGCGAACAGGCTGAGGAAAATCCAGCCGAAGAATCGCAGGCCCACCTTCTCCAAGCCGCCGGGGTCGAGCAGCGTGACCGAGGCGAGGCGGCTGGGTGCGCGGTGCGCTTGGTTCAGTGCGAGCCAGCCTCCGTACGAGATGCCGACGAGGTGGACGCGGTCAAGACCGAGCCCGGCGAGCGTCTCGTCCAGCCACTGCGCGGCCCGTTCGGGCTGGTGGATGGGTTCGCGCTGGACGCTGCGTCCGGGGTCTCCGGGGGTGTCGACGGCGTAGACGGGGCGGTCGGCGCTGAGCGCGGGGGTGTTCGGGTACCACATGGCGGAGCAGGAGCCCGCCCCGTGCACCAGGACGACGGGGGTGCGGGACCGGGCGGCGGGGTCTGCGGGGCCGTAACGGTAGACGTGCGTGGTGCCGAAGGAGGTCTCCACGTCCTCTTCCGCGAGCGCCGGTGCCCCCAGGGCGTAGACGGCCTCGCAGGCCGCGAAGTAGCGGTCACGCCAGGCCTCGCTCACGTAGCGGCCGACGTCGGCCTGAGGACGGGCAGCGGTTTCGGGCACAGGCACCTCCGGGTCCGGATTTTTTACGGTACGAACGTACCACGAAAATGGTACAGCTGTACCATCAACGGGTCCCGGCAGGGGCGTACCAGCGGAACGACGAGCGGAGAACAGGCCGATGCCCAAGCGCGTGGATCATGCGGAGCGCCGTACGGAGATCGCCGAGGCGCTCGTCCGGGTCGCCGGGAGGCACGGGCTGCATACCGTGGGAATGCGCGATGTGGCGGCCGAGGCAGGTGTGTCACTGCGGCTGGTGCAGTACTACTTCGAGACGAAGGAGAAGCTGCTGCTCTTCGGGCTCCAGCATCTGACGGAGAGGTTCGGGGAGCGGGTCGCCGCCCGGCTCAAGGCCACCGGGGACACCCCCGGACCTCGCGCCACGATCGAGGCGCTGCTGATGGTGGCCCTGCCCACGGACGAGGAGAGCCGCACGTTCCACTCCGTGTTGACCTCGTACGCCATGCTGGCCGTCAACGACCCCGCACTCGCCGCCCAGCCCTTCATCAAGGACCCCGACGCCGCCGAGGACACCGTGACCGCACTCCTCCGTCAGGCACGGGAGGCCGGACTCCTCCGGCCCGGCGTGGACCCACGACTGGAGGCGGCGGGACTGCTCGCCATGTCCGCGGGACTCGGCACCGGCATCCTCGTCGGGCAGCGCAGCCCCGAGTCGGCCACCGCGGTCTTGGAACACCATCTGGACCGCGTCTTCCAGGGCGGTGAGCCGAGGCGGTGAGCACGGGCGCCGACGACCTCCTTCAACGCACGGCGAGAGGCGGCGCCCAGCGGCGTCAGGGCGGGGCGAAAGACCCCGCCAGGGCGGGATCTGGGCGAATGCCGGGCGGAAGCCGAGCGGGCGCGGGCTCTTCGTTGACCGGGGTGTTCGGGGCCGCACAGACTGGCGGTCGGCCGTAACGCCGGATACGTCCGGTTACCGGGCAACTCGCGCTGACTGGGGGACAGGTGAACAGTGCGGCACACCACATCGGACCGGACACGGCGCCGGACCGCTACCGGTTGCTCAGCTCCATCGGGCGCGGGGGCGAAGCCGTGCTGTACCGGGCGGAGTTCGAGCTGGACGGGGCGCCGGAGACGGTGGTCGTCAAGGTGCTCGACTCCAAGGCCGCGCTCAGTCCTGGGCAGTTCGCCCGGCTGAGCACGAAGTGGAACGAGCAGGCCGAGCTGCTGCGGTTCGCGAACCGGCCGGGTGTCGTCGGGGTGCGGGAGCACTTCGAGGGCGCGCCGATCCATGGGCCCGGTGGTGCCTCCACCGTGTCGGGCCGGGCGCTCGCGCTGGTGATGAACCATGTCGAGGGCGTCGATCTGCGCGACTGGCGGTTCGAGCGGACCCTCACGACGCCCGCCGAGCGGCGCGAGGTGATGGCGACGCTCGCCCAGCTCGCGGACGTACTGGACTGGCTGCACTCCGGCCGGGCCACGACCTCCGGCCGCGTGGTCGTCCACGGCGATCTGTCGCCCGGCAATGTCATGGTGGACGGCCATGGTCAGGCCACCCTCGTCGACTTCGGCCTGAGCAAGCTGACGGCGGACCACGAGACGGCGGAGGTCTGGTTCACGCCCGGGTACGCCGCCCCCGAGGTGTTCGACGGCAGGCGTACCCCCGCGACGGACCGGTACGCGTTCGGGGCGATCGCGTACTTCCTGCTGAGCGGCCAGGCGCCGCCGAACACGCCGGAGCAACTGCGCCACGCGATACGGGCGCTGCCGCAGCTCTCGTCGCTCCCTCCGGAGCGCAAGGAACGCGTGCTCGCCGTCTGCGCGACGGCTCCGGAGCAGCGGCCGGAGAGTCTGGCGGGATGGCTGAAGGACGTACGGGACGCGGTGGTATCCACGTCCTCCGCCTCCGCCACACCCTCCGCCACACCCTCCGCTCCGACCGTGACCTCCGCTCCCCCGGTCCCGCCCCTGCCGGCGCCACCGCCACCGCCACCACTCACACCGCCCGCCAAGCCCGCGCCGGCCCCCGCCCCCGCGCCTCCCCCGGTCCACTCCGTGCAGGACGCCGTACCGCCCCGCCGGGTCTCCCCCGAGCTCCGGCCGGGCCCGCTCGTCATCACCCCCGCCCCGCCCAGAAAGCGCCGCCCGGCCGTCGCCGTGCTCGCGGTGGCACTGGCGGGCGCGCTCGCCGTGATCGGCGTCCAGTCGATGTCGGCCGGGAGCGACGACAAGAACAACGGGGCGCCCTCGGTCACCGAGACCGTCACGGCGACGGAGACGGAGACCGCCGGCCCCGCGGCCCCGGACCCGTCCGCGAGCGGCAGCCCCGGCGAGTCGGCCGACCCCGGGAGCGTGGCCGGCGCCGACGCCGTGTCGCTCACCGGCTTCGAACAGATCGACGGCGACGACACGTTCTCGGTCAAAGAGGCGGTGATCAACAGCCAGGGCCACAGCGACGCCTTTGTCTCGGAGGCCGACTGCGGTGGGTACATGGAGTTCAATCTCGGCCGCGCCTGGTCGACCCTCGATCTGGTCACGGGCATCGACGACAACAGCGTCGAGTACACCGCCCGGCTCCGTATCACGCTCGACGGGACGTCCCTGTTCGACGAGAAGATCGAGCTGGGCAAGCCGCGGAAGCCGTCCCTCACCGTCAAGAACGGGCTGCGGCTGGTGATCTCGTACACCGCGACGGACACGGAAGCGTGTAACGCGGGCACGGTCGCGCTGGGCACTCCCACCCTGCGGAAGTGACCAGGGAGCTGAGAAAGCGACCGGGCCCGGCCCTCTTCAGAAGTCCCGCCCGCCCTACTCCCCGTACGGCCACACCAGCAGCACCGGGCACTCCGCGTGGTCGACCACGAACCGGGTCGCCCGGCCCAGGCTGTGCGGCCCCGGGTGGTCGCGCTCCCCGTCGCGCGCGCAGATCAGCAGCGCCGCGCCGGCCGCCGCGCGTACCACCTCGTGCTCCACGCGCCCATGGTGGTCGAGCAGTTCGCAGGGCCGGCCGAGCCGGTGCGCGGCGGCCTCCAGCAGGTCGGCCGCGGCCGTACCCGCGAGGGCTTCGAGCCGGGCGCCCGGGTCGCGGTCCGGACGGTGGCCGCGGCCGAGCAGCCCCGTATAGGCCTGGTGCGCGGCGGCGGCGATCTCGTCGTCGCTGACATGGAGCAGCACCACAGCGTCGTGCGGGGCGCGTTCGCGCGCCGCGTCGACACAGGCGGGCCAGGTGGATTCGGTGATCCAGACGAGAACGGTCCTCGCGGGGCCGGTCCTCTCGGGGCCGGTCCTCGGTGGACCGGTCGGGGGTACGGTCACAGCGGTCAGCCTCCGATCAATCGCAGTGTGCCCCACAGCGCCACGGTCGAGGCGACGAGAGTGGCGGGGACGGTCAGCAGACCGAGCCGGGTGAAGTGGCCCAGCGCGGGCGCCGTGTCGTGCTCGTGCAGGATGCGCCGCCACAGCAGGGTGGCGAGCGAACCGACATACGTGAGATTCGGCCCGAGGTTGACGCCGATCAGCGCGGCGAGCACCGGACCGGGACCCGCGGGCGCGACGACCGGCAGCAGCGCCAGGATCGCCGGCAGGTTGTTGATCAGATTGGACAGTACGGCGGCGATCGCCGCGATCGCCAGCAGCGAGGGGAGCGAAGAGCCGTCCGGCAGCAGCCGGCTGATCCCCGTGTCCAGGCCGTTGTCGACGACCGCCTTGACGACCACGCCGAGCGCGAGGACGAAGAGACAGAACAGCGGGGAGGCGGCCCTGACCAGCCTCGTGAGGGTCGTCCGCTTCTGCCGCAGGGCGCGGGCCGCGAGGACGGCCGCGCCGGCGACGGCCGCCCACAGCGGTTCGATCCCGGCGAACGAGGTGACCACGAACCCGGCCAGGGTCAGCCCCAGCACCACCAGCGTGAACACCGGCACCTCACGCCGCTCCTCCGTCCTCGGCGGGTGCGCCCCGGCGGCCAGATCGGCGGCGAAGAAGCGGCGGAAGACGGCGTACTCGACGGCGATCGCGGCCAGCCACGGCAGCGTCATCAGCGCGGCGAACCGGGTGAAGGAGAGCCCGCTCGCCGTGAACGCCAGCAGATTGGTCAGGTTGGAGACCGGCAGGAGCAGGGACGCGGAGTTCGCCAGATGCGTACAGGCGTAGACATGCGGCCGGGGCCGGGCACCGACCCGGGCGGCGGTCGCGAAGACGACCGGAGTGAGCAGCACCACCGTGGCGTCCAGGCTCAGTACGGCGGTGATGACGGCGGCGACGGCGAACACCCCGCCGAGCAGCCGCTGCGGCCGGCCGCCGCAGAACCGCGCCACCAGATCGCCCGCCGCCGTGAACAGCCCTTCCTCGTCGCAGAGCTGAGCCAGCACCAGCACCGCCGCGAGGAAGACGACGACGGGCAGCAGCGTGTACGTCTGCGTCCGGGCTTCCTCGGGCGAGACCACGCCGAGGGCGATGACCAGCAGCGCCGCGGGCACGGCCGCGACCGCCTCGGGCAGTCCGCGCGGCCGTACGACGGCGAACGCCAGCACGGCGAGCAGCAGCCCGACGGAGACGACCTCAGCGACGACGGAGTTCACGGGTGTTCACGTTCACGGGCATTCACTGGGAAGAGCCGGGCCTCTGCTTCGGGTGCTTCGGGGCTTCGGGTGCTTCGGGTGCTTCGGGTGCTTTCGGCGTTTCGGTGTTTCGGGAACGAGGCCGCGACGAACGCGCGGGGGCGGCGCACCCGTCAGGTGCGCCGCCCCCAGTGGCGTGGATTCGAGCCTACGAACCGGCGTCAGCCGGGGCGAGCCGCTCAAGGATCAGCTCACGCACCCGCGCCGCGTCCGCCTGGCCGCGCGTGGCCTTCATGACCGCGCCGACCAGCGCGCCCGCCGCGGCGACCTTGCCAGCGCGGATCTTGTCGGCGATGGCCGCGTTGCCCGCGATGGCCTCGTCCACGGCCGCGCCGAGCGCGCCCTCGTCGGAGACGACCTTGAGTCCGCGCTTCTCCACGACGGTGTCCGGGTCGCCCTCGCCGGCGAGCACGCCCTCCAGCACCTGACGGGCCAGCTTGTCGTTGAGATCGCCGGAGGTGACGAGCTCCGCGACCCGCGCGACCTGCTGCGGGGTGATGGGCAGTTCGTCCAGCGCGCGGCCCGACTCGTTGGCGTGCCGGGCCAGCTCGCCCATCCACCACTTACGGGCCTGGTCGGCCGGGGCGCCCGCGTCGATCGTGGCGACGATCGGCTCGATCGCGCCCGCGTTGAGGATCGACTGCATGTCGTGCTCGGAGACGCCCCACTCCTCGCGGAGCCGGTTGCGCCGGACCCGCGGCAGCTCGGGCAGCCCCTGCCTGAGCTCCTCCACCCAGTCACGGGGCGGGGCGATGGGCACGAGGTCGGGCTCCGGGAAGTACCGGTAGTCCTCGGCCTCCTCCTTCACCCGTCCCGAGGTGGTGGAGCCGTCCTCCTCGTGGAAGTGGCGGGTCTCCTGGATGATCGTGCCGCCGGAGTTCAGCACCGCGGCGTGGCGCTGGATCTCGTAGCGGGCCGCGCGCTCCACGCTGCGCAGCGAGTTGACGTTCTTCGTCTCGGAGCGCGTACCGAACTTCTCCCGCCCGTGCGGGCGCAGCGAGAGGTTCACATCGCACCGCATCTGGCCCATCTCCATCCGGGCCTCGGAGACGTCGAGCGCCTTGATCAGCTCGCGCAGCTCGGCGACATACGCCTTGGCGACCTCGGGGGCCCGCTCGCCCGCGCCCTCGATGGGCTTGGTGACGATCTCGATGAGCGGGATGCCCGCGCGGTTGTAGTCGAGCAGGGAGTGGGACGCGCCGTGGATCCGGCCGGTGGCGCCGCCGACGTGCAGCGACTTGCCGGTGTCCTCCTCCATGTGGGCGCGCTCGATCTGGACGCGGAAGATCTCGCCGTCCTCCAGCTGGACGTCCAGATAGCCGTTGAAGGCGATCGGCTCGTCGTACTGGGAGGTCTGGAAGTTCTTCGGCATGTCCGGATAGAAGTAGTTCTTCCGGGCGAAGCGGCACCACTCGGCGATCTCGCAGTTGAGCGCGAGGCCGATCTTCACGGCCGACTCGACGCCGATCGCGTTGACGACCGGGAGCGAGCCCGGCATGCCCAGACAGGTGGGGCAGGTCTGCGAGTTGGGCTCGGCGCCCAGCTCGGTCGAGCAGCCGCAGAACATCTTGGTCCTGGTGCCGAGCTCGACATGGACCTCCAGGCCCATGACGGGGTCGTACGTCGCGAGGGCGTCCTCGTACGGCACGAGTTCAGTGACAGTCACGGTGAAACTTTCCCTCTCAGCCCAGCAGGACGTCGTCGTCGCCCAGGCGCTTCAGCTCCCGCAGGAGCAGAGCGACGCCCGTGACGATGGCGGCGGCGGAGACGACCGCGTCGACCAGCCGGAGCGTGTCATGGTCCTTGCGGGCCGTCCTGGCCTGCTTGACGACGCTGATCGCGCCGAACGCGGTGGTCCCGATCGACAGGTACGTGCCGGTCTTGGACTTCTTGAAGCCCTTGGCCTTGCTCATTGCACTGGTCATAGTGACGGAGCCTCCTCAAGCAGCGGGTGGCCCCACTTTTCCACGAAGGCCGCCTCGACGGCGGCACCGACCTTGTAGAGCCGGTCGTCCTTCATGGCGGGGGCGATGATCTGCAGTCCGACCGGGAGGCCGTCCTCCGGCGCGAGGCCGCAGGGCAGCGACATGGCGGCGTTACCGGCCAGGTTGGTCGGGATGGTGCACAGATCCGCGAGATACATCGCCATCGGGTCGTCGGCGCGCTCGCCGATCGGGAAGGCGGTGGTCGGGGTCGTCGGCGAGACGATCACATCGACCTGCTCGAACGCCTTCTCGAAGTCCCGGGTGATGAGCGTGCGGACCTTCTGCGCCGAGCCGTAGTACGCGTCGTAGTAGCCGGAGCTGAGCGCGTACGTACCGAGCATGATGCGGCGCTTGACCTCGTCGCCGAAGCCGGCCTCGCGGGTCAGGGCCGTGACGTCCTCGGCGGACCTCGTACCGTCGTCGCCGATCCGCAGGCCGTAGCGCATGGCGTCGAAGCGGGCGAGGTTCGAGGAGCACTCGGACGGCGCGATCAGGTAGTACGCGGCGAGGCCGAGGTCGAAGGACGGGCAGTCCAGCTCGACGATCTCGGCGCCGAGCCCCTTGAGGAGCTCCACGGACTCGTCGAAGCGCTGGACGACACCGGCCTGGTAGCCCTCGCCGCGGAACTGCTTGACGACGCCGACGCGCATCCCGGCGACCGAGCCGTTGCGGGCCGCCTCGACGACCGGCGGGACCGGGGCGTCGATGGAGGTCGAGTCGAGCGGGTCGTGGCCGGCGATCGCCTCGTGCAGCAGGGCAGCGTCCAGGACCGTACGGGCGCAGGGACCGCCCTGGTCGAGGGAGGACGAGAAGGCGACCATGCCGTAGCGGGAGACCCCGCCGTACGTCGGCTTGACGCCGACCGTGCCGGTCAGGGCGGCGGGCTGGCGGATGGAGCCGCCGGTGTCCGTGCCGATGGCCAGCGGCGCCTGGTACGAGGCGAGCGAGGCGGACGAGCCGCCGCCGGAGCCGCCGGGCACCCGGGTCAGGTCCCAGGGATTGCCGGTGGGGCCGTACGCGCTGTTCTCCGTGGAGGACCCCATGGCGAACTCGTCCATGTTGGTCTTGCCCAGGATGATGACGTCGGCCGCCTTGAGCTTCTTCGTGAGCGTCGCGTCGTAGGGCGGGATCCAGCCTTCGAGGATCTTGGAACCGACGGTGGTCGGCACGCCCTCGGTGGTGAAGATGTCCTTGAGCGCGAGCGGGACACCGGCCAGCGGTCCGAGCTTCTCGCCCGCCGCCCGCTTGGCGTCCACGGCGCGGGCCTGGGCCAGCGCGCCCTCGCGGTCGACATGGAGGAAGGCGTGGACCTTCTCGTCGACGGCCTCGATCCTGGCGAGATGGGCCTCGGTGACCTCGACGGCCGTGAGCTCGCCGGAGGCGATCTTCTCGGCGATCTCGGCGGCGGTGAGCTTGACGCAGTTCTCGATCTTGCTGTTGACCGTCATGGCTGTTAGTCCTCCCCCAGGATCTGCGGCACCTTGAAACGCTGCTGCTCCTGGGCAGGGGCGCCGGAGAGCGCCTGCTCGGGGGTGAGCGACGGACGGACCTCGTCCGCGCGCATGACATTGGTCAGCGGCAGCGGGTGGGAGGTCGGCGGTACGTCTTGGTCGGCTACCTCGGATACGCGGGCGACCGCGCCGATGATGTCGTCGAGCTGTCCGGCGAAGTGATCAAGCTCTTCGGCCTTCAGCTCCAGACGCGCCAGCCGGGCGAGGTGGGCGACCTCCTCGCGCGTAATGCCAGGCATGCAGCGATCCTCAGGGGTGAGTGTGATTGGTTTTGGCCCAATCCTATGGGGCCGGGACCCCTGGCCACGAAACGGTTTGCCCTCGCCCCGTCCGGGAAGCCCCGGGAACCTCGTCCCGGAGGCCCCGGAACCCCGTCCCGGGTGCCGCCGCACACCCTCACCGCGGCCTGTTCTCGTCAGCGGACGGCCGGCCCGGCAGGCGTCACCCGACAGGCCGCGCGCGCCCGGCGGCCGTCACTGGACCACCTGGCCCGACTGCTCCCTCGCGCGCTCGACGGCGAGCTCGCGGGCGCGAGCGGCCTCCAGCTCCGCCGGGCGCTGCCAGCCGCGCTCGCCCCTGGCCAGCAGCCAGGCCGTCGCCTCGTGCGGCGGCATCGCGGCGGCCACCAGCCAGCCCTGTACCGCGTCGCAGCCCAGATCCCGCAGCCGTTCCCAGGTCTCGTCGTCCTCGACGCCCTCCGCGACGACCAGCAGACCCAGTGAGTGCGCCAGATCGACCGTGCAGCGCACAATCTCCGCGTCCTCGGTGTCGACGGCGAGTCTGGCCACGAAGGAGCGGTCGATCTTCAGCTCGCTGACCGGCAGCCGCCGCAGATGCACCAGGGAGGAGTACCCCGTACCGAAATCGTCGAGGGACATCTTCACGCCGTGCCCGGTCAGGCCCGCGAGGGTGTCGGCCGCGCGCTGGGGGTCCTCCAGCAGGACGTGTTCCGTTATCTCCAGCTGGAGGGAGCCCGCCGGTACGCCGTGCCGGGCCAGCCTCGCCGCCACCGCGCCCGCGAAACCGGGGGTGTGCACATCCCGCGGGGAGACATTGACCGCCACCGGCACCATCAGGCCCTGGGACCGCCAGCGGGCGACCTGAGCGAGAGCCATCTCCAGTACGTACTCGGTGAGATGAGGCATCAGACCGGAGGACTCGGCGATCGCGATGAAGTCGTCGGGAGGGACCCGGCCGCGCTCCGGGTGCACCCAGCGCACCAGCGCCTCCAGCCCGGCGACCTGGCCGTCGAAGCGGACCTTGGGCTGGTAGTGCAGCTCCACCTCGCCCGCGTCCAGCGCGCGGCGCAGATCGCCCAGCAGCCCGAGGCGGTCCGGGGTGTTGGAGTCCCGCTTGGACTCGTAGACCTCGACGCCCGTACGGTCCCGCTTCGCCTGGTACATCGCGACGTCCGCGCGCCGCAGCAGCCCTTCCGCGTCCACCGCGTGCTCGGGATAGACGGCGACTCCGGCGCTCGCCTCCAGGACGAGCGTCAGCCCGTCGAGGTCCAGCGGCGAGGAGAGCTCGGCCACCAGATGGCGGGCGACGCGCTGCGCGCTGGTCGTGGAGTCGCAGGTCGGCAGCAGCACCGCGAACTCGTCGCCGCCGAGCCGCGCGGCCTCGGCGCCGCGTGGCAGGGCCAGCCGGAGCCGGTCGGCTATCTGCAACAGCAGCCGGTCTCCCGCGAGGTGACCGAGCGTGTCATTGACCGAGCGGAACCGGTCGAGGTCGATCAGGACCAGTCCGGCCCTGGCGCCCAGCCCCTCCGCCTCCTCCAGCGCGGACCAGGTGCGCTCCAGCAGCCACTGCCGGTTGGGCAGTTTGGTGAGCGGGTCGCGCAGCTGCTCCTCGGCGCGCGCCCTGGCGATCCAGAGCGTGGAGTCGAGGGCGATCAGCGGGATCGAGAAGAGCGGCAGCAGAACGGGCAGGGAGACCGCGACCACACAGATCAGCGGCGCGATACCGAGCAGGGCGACCGCGACCAGACCCTGCCGGTACAGGGCCGTTCGGGCGACGGTCGGCAGCCCGCCGCCCTGCGGGGAGAGCGCGTACCAGAGCAGCAGCCGGGTGACCACGAGATGGGCGGCGGCGGCCAGCGCGATTTCCACGACGCTGACGAACCCCCAGTCGAGCGGCTGCCAGGGGTGTTCGACGGTGGGGACCACACCGAACAGGGCGAGCACGAGCGCGGCGGCGCCTATGCCGAGCATGTCCGCCGCGCCGTGCAGGACGCCCAGCCGCCAGCGGTGTCTGCGGGCGACCCCGACCAGCACCACAACGGCGAGGGAGACCAGTCCGGCCGCCACCCAGCCGTAGAGCAGCAGGACGGCCAGGGTGAGGGCGGCGCCGGAGCCCGTGCCTCCCCACCAGCGGTCCCGGCCGAGCGCGACCAGATGGCCCACGATGATGCCGGTCAGCACGGCCAGGGCCCATCCCGATGTGCCACCGGGGAAGAGCGCGTGGCCGTCGCGCACCGTATGGAAGAGTCCCGTCGCCAGGACGACGACGGCGAATCCCACCACAAGAGCGGGCGTCCTGGCCGCAAGGCCCGCAATTCGCGCGAATCCGCGCGGGGGTGAGACCGGGGCGGCGCTCTCGGTCGGTTTCATTCCCGTCCCTCTCACAGCCGGCGAAGCCGATGCCACACGATGTCACGTTGTCATGCACACACGGCCGGAATCACACCACTCAGCCGTTGACGACAGGCGCACCTCTCCAACAGTAGGCCGCGAAACGCTCCGACGGGCAGCGCTCTACAGCTGTTGCCCGAATGCGACCTGCCCATCCGTATCCATCTGGTATGCGCCGAACGGGTGAGCTTTGCGGCCCGAATTCGACGGTGTGGGACTCCGCTTTCCGGGGGATTGTCGCGCTACTCCTCGGGGGTGGCCGACGCCTCTTCCGGCCTGACCGCGGCCTCCCTGGCCGCGTCCGGACCCTGTTCGAGCAGGATGGTGAACCCCTGTTCGTCCAGGACCGGAACCTTCAGCTGCATCGCTTTGTCGTACTTCGAACCGGGGTTCTCCCCGACCACCACGAAGCCGGTCTTCTTCGAGACGGCCCCGGTCACCTTCGCGCCACGGGTTTGAAGCGCCTCTTTCGCGCCATCCCGCGTGTACCGCTCCAGCGTGCCCGTGACGACGACCGTCAGGCCCTCCAACGGCCGTGGTGCCTCGTCCTCGCCGGTGCCCTCTTCCTCCATACGTACCCCGGCGGCCCGCCACTTGCGCAGGATCTCGCGGTGCCAGTCGACCTCGAACCATTCCTTGACGGAGGTGGCGATGATCGCCCCGACGCCGTCGACATCGGCCAGCTCCTTCTCCGTGGCCTGCTCGATCCGGTCGATCGAACGGAACTCCCTGGCCAGCGCCTCGGCGGCGACCGGCCCGACATGGCGGATGGAGAGCCCGGCGATGATCCGGGCCAGCGGGCGTTCCCTGGCCGCCGAGATGTTCTGAAGCATCGCCAGGGCGTTCTTCTTCGGCTCGCCCTCCTGATTGGCGAAGACCGTGACGACCTTTTCCTCCCCGGTCTTCGGGTCGCGCTTGGGCAACCCACTGTCCTGGTCGAGGACATACGCCATGATGGGCAGCAACTGCTCGACCGTCAGATCGAAAAGATCGCCCTCGTCCACCAGCGGCGGTGTCTCCGGCTTCAGTGGTCTGGTCAGGGCGGCGGCGGCCACATAGCCGAAGTTCTCGATGTCCAGGCACTTGCGGCCTGCGAGATAGAACAGCCGCTCGCGCAACTGGGCCGGGCAGGTGCGGGCGTTGGGGCAGCGGAGGTCGATGTCACCCTCCTTCATGGCCCGCAGTTCCGTACCGCACTCGGGGCACACCGCCGGCATCTCGAACTCGTACGCGTCCTCGGGCCGCAGATCGATGACCGGGCCGAGGATCTCCGGAATGACATCGCCGGCCTTGCGGATCACGACCGTGTCACCGATCCAGACGCCCTTGGCCTTCACCACGTCCTGGTTGTGGAGCGTGGCGAACTCGACCTCGGAACCGGCGACCGTGACCGGCTCGACCTGCGCGTACGGCGTGACGCGCCCGGTGCGGCCGACGCCCACCCGGATGTTCACCAGCTTGGTGTTGACCTCCTCGGGCGCGTACTTCCAGGCGATCGCCCAGCGCGGGGCGCGCGAGGTGGAGCCCAGCCGGCCCTGGAGCGGGATCTCGTCGAGCTTGACGACCACACCGTCGATCTCGTGCTCCACGGAGTGGCGGTGCTCGCCGAAGTACGCGATGAACTCCCGTACCTCCCCGATGGATCCGACCACCTTGTTGTGCCGGGCGGTCGGCAGCCCCCACTCGCGCAGCAGCTCGTACGCGTGCGAGAGGCAGTCGATGTCGAAGCCCTCGCGGGCCCCGATGCCGTGCACCACCATGTGCAGCGGGCGGGTCGCGGTGATCTTGGGGTCCTTCTGGCGCAGTGAACCCGCCGCCGCGTTGCGCGGGTTGGCGAACGGCTTGTCACCGGCGGCCACCAGACGCGCGTTCAGCTCCTGGAATGCCTCCATCGGGAAGTAGACCTCCCCGCGGATCTCCACCAGCTCCGGGACGCGCTCGCCCGCCAGCCGGTGCGGGATCTCGGCGATCGTACGGACGTTGGGCGTGATGTCCTCGCCCGTACGGCCGTCGCCACGGGTGGCGGCGCGGGTCAGCCTGCCGTGCTCATAGGTGAGATTGACCGCGAGTCCGTCGACCTTCAGCTCGCACAGGAAGTGGAAGTCGGGCGTGCCCACGTCCTTGGCGACCCGGTCGGCCCAGGCGGCCAGCTCGGCGTCGTCGAACGCGTTGTCCAGGGAGAGCATCCGCTCGCGGTGCTGGACCGCGGTGAAGTCCGTCTCGTACGCCCCCGCGACCTTCTGGGTCGGCGAGTCGGGCGTGCGCAGCTCCGGATGCTCCTCCTCCAGCGCCTCCAGCGACCGCAGCAGTGTGTCGAACTCGCCGTCGCTGATGACCGGCTGGTCCTTCACGTAGTACCGGAAGCGGTGCTCCTCGATCTGCTCGGCGAGTTGGGCATGCCGTTCCCGTGCCTCGGCGGGCACCGCCGTCCGCTGTTCGCCAGCCACCGTTTCGTCCTCCCGTTCACCATGACCCGTCATCCCGGATCGTCACTCAGGGTTGTCCACGAGGGATCTCGCGGCCCTGACGCAGTGCGCCATCGCGGCGCGCGCGTACGCGGGAGATGCCCCCGCGAGCCCGCACGACGGGGTGAGCACCACGGACTCCGCGAGAGTCCCCGGATTCAGCCCCAGCCTGCGCCACAGCGTTCTGACACCCATGACGCTACCGGCAGGGTCTGACAATGGGCCGTCGGTGCCCGGCACGATTCCGGCGAAGAGTTTCGTTCCGCCCTCGACCGCCTCACCGATGATGTCCTCGTCACGCTCGGTGAGCAGACCGAAATCGAACGAGACCGCCGCCGCGCCCGCCCGCCTCAGCAGAGCGAACGGGACGTCGGGCGCGCAGGAGTGGATGACCGCCGTCCCCTCGCTCAGCGCGGTCACCTCGCGCAGCGCGCTCTCCACGACCTGGCGGTCCACCGCCCGGTGGGTGCGGTAGCCGCTGGCCGACCTGACATGTCCGCGCAGTACGGCGGTGAGGGACGGCTCGTCGATCTGGAGCACCGGTACGGCGCCGGGCACCCGGCGCCGTACCTCCGCGAGATGCGCGGTCAGCCCCTCCACCAGCGAGCCGGTCAGATCCCGGCAGGCTCCGGGGTCGCTGAGCGCCGACTCGCCGTTGCGCAGCTCCAGCGAGGCGGCCAGCGTCCACGGCCCGACGGCCTGGACCTTGACCGGGCCCTCGTACCCCCGGGTGAACTCCTCCAGCGCGTCGAGGTCCTCGCCCATCCAGGACCAGGCCCGCTTGGTGTCGCGGCCCGGCCGGTCGCCGATCCGCCAGCCGCTGGGCTCCACGCGCGCGTAGACCTCGACGAGGAGCCCCGCCGTCCGGCCGATCATGTCGGCGCCGGGGCCGCGGGCGGGCAGCTCGGGCAGATGCGGGAAGTCCTCGAAGCTGCCGCTGACGGCCTTGGCGGTCTCCCGCGCGTCGCCGCCGGGCATCGAACCGATCCCCGTGGCGGCGCCCCAGACGCGCGTGGCCGGCTCGGTCGGCGATGCGGTGACCGGCTCGTTCCGTGAGCCGTTCCGCGACTCGTCCATCGGCGCGCTCACCGGCCCGGCCGTACGGTCACGTCATCGATCCGCGCGTCGCGCGGCAGGTCGAGCGCCGTGAGGATCGTCGTCGCCACGGACCCGGGGTCGATCCAGCGGGTGGCGTCGTACTCCTTGCCCTCCTGCTGGTGGACCTTGGCCTGCATGGGGCTCGCCGTACGGCCTGGGTAGACGGAGGTCACCCGCAGACCGCTCGCCCGCTCCTCCTCGCGCAGCGCGTCGGCGAGCGCCTTGAGGCCGTGCTTGGACGCGGCGTACGCGCCCCACTCGGCGTGGGCGCTGAGCCCGGCGCCCGAGTTGACGAAGATCACCTGGCCGTGGGAGACCCGGAGTTGGGGCAGCAGGAGCCGGGTCAGCTCGGCGGGCGCGATCAGGTTCACATTCAGCTGGTGGTGCCAGGTCTTCGGGGTCAGATCCCCGACCGGCCCCAGGTCGACGACGCCCGCGATGTGCAGCAGCGAGTCGAGCCGGTCCGGAAGCGACTGCTGGGCCAGCGCCCAGGAGAGCCGGTCCGGGCTGGCGAGGTCGCCGACGAGGGTACGGGCGCCGGGGAAGGCGGAGCCGAGCTCCTTGGCGCGGCCGGCGTCACGGGCGAACAGGATCAGGTCGTCGCCGCGCTCGTGCAGCCGGCGCGCGACAGCGGCGCCGATGCCGGAGCCCGCACCGGTGATCAGATGGGTAGCCATGCGGTCATGGTCGCATCACCGCGCCCCGATCACTGAACGCCGGCGGACTCCTCCAGATACGCGAGGGCGCTCACCCCGTCCTCGGCGAAGAACACCAGGTCGGTGAGGGGCAGCGGCAGGAAGCCGTCCTCGTCCATCCGCCGGAACTGCTGCTTGAGCCCGTCGTAGAAACCGGCCGTGTTGAGCAGCACCACGGGCTTGGTGTGCAGGGCGTGCTTCTTGAGCTCCAGGATTTCGGTGGCCTCGTCCAGCGTCCCCGTACCACCGACCATGATCACGACCGCGTCGGACTTGGCGAGCAGCAGGGCCTTGCGTTCGGCGAGGTCCTTGGCGATCACCATCTCGTCGGCGTTCGGGCGGGTCACATCGCTGAGGAAGTCCACGGAGACACCGACCAGCCGCCCGCCCGTCTCCTGCACTCCGTCGGCGACGACCTTCATCAGCCCGCTGTCGGAACCGCCCCATACGAGGGTGTGGCCGCCCTTGCCGATCAGCTCGGCGAATTCACGGGCGGGACGGGTGTAGCGCTCGGGGAGATCGGCGGCGGAGAGGAAGACACAGATATTCATGAGGAGAACGGTACGGGCGGGAAGAGGACGCCGTGGTTCGTTGCTGAACGTACAGAGGGACCGAGCGGGGCAATGAACCCCGCTCCTGGAGCGCACCTGCGAAGGGGCAGACCACCATGAGCACGGGACACCGCATCACGATCGAGCAGGGCACCGAGCATGTACGTGTCGTACGTGACGGGCAGACCATCGCGGAGAGCCACAGCCCGCTGCTGCTGCGCGAGACGGGCTGTCCGGTCCGCTACTACCTCCCGCCCGAGGACGTACGTACCGAACTGCTGACGCCCTCCGACACCTCCACCCACTGCCCGTTCAAGGGCGACGCCTCGTACTGGTCGCTGGCGGGCGCGCCGGATCTCGTCTGGGCGTACCCCACGCCGAAGGCCGAAGTCGCTCAGGTCAAGGACCACTTCTGCTTCTACGACACGGAGGTCGTCGCGGCCTGAGAAAAAACTTCTCGCGCAAGCGATGAGTTGGGCCGGGCACGCCGGTCTGAGTCGTTATGAACAATGTGCGCACGGTGACATCGGGGGACGGCACCCCGATCGCGTACCGGCGGTCGGGGGACGGACCGCCGGTGATTCTGGTGGGGGGAGCGCTCAACACCGCCGAATCCGAAGCCCCGCTGGCGAAGCTGCTCGCGCCGCGCTTCGACGTGATCACCTACGACCGGCGCGGGCGCGGCGCGAGCGGCGAGAGCGGTCCGTACGCGGTGGAGCGGGAGACCGAGGATCTGGCCGCGCTCCTCGACGCGGCCGGCGGGAGCGCGTCCGTATACGGCGTCTCCTCGGGCGCGGCCCTGGTCCTGGAGGCGACGGCCGCGGGCCTGCCGATCGCCCAATTCGCCCTGTACGAGCCTCCGTACGCCACCGATCCGGCCGCTCTGCCGGGCAACGCGGCCTACCGCGAGCGGCTCACGGACCTGCTGGCGCGGGGGCGGCGGGGCGAGGCGGTGGAGCTGTTCCTCTCGCTGGTGGGAATGGTGCCCGAGATGATCGCCCGCATGCGCCGGTCCCCGATGTGGCCGGATCTGGCCGCTCTGGCGCACACCTTGGCGTACGACAACGCCGTACTGGGGCCGGGACTGATCCCGGCCGACCGGCTGGCGACGATCAGGACCCGCGCGATGGTGGTGGACGGCGGCGCCAGCCCGCCGCCCCTGCGCGCCGCCGCCCGCGCGGTGGCCAGGGCCCTTCCCCGGGGCCGGCACCGCACGCTGACGGGCCAGACACATGAGGTGGCACCCCATGTGCTGGCACCGGTCCTGGAGGAGTTCTTCGCCGCGTAAGGCTCGTCGCGCGTACGTGTAAGGGCGCGTACGTGTAGGGCTTTTCACCGGTACGCGCGTTTTCTGGCTGATGCGTCACTTGAGTGGCGTACGCGACGGGTGGGGCTTGACGTGAGCATGACCGCTCGATAGGAGTGGTGCGTTCAACTCGCGTAGACCCCCATGAATCCGCTCAGGCGGAGACCGCGAAACGGGCCAGGAGGAAGCATGTACCGACGATCGACGCCGGGGAACAGGCCAGGGCAGAGGAGACTGTCGAAGAGAACGGCGCTGTCCGCGCTCGGTGGCCTCATCACCACGGTGCTCCTCGCCACGGCCCAGTCCGCGGGCGCCGCGCCCGCGCCCGTCCCCCCGTCGGACCGGGACGGCATGAGCCGGGCCTTCACCCGGGCCGCGGCCGAATTCGAGGTCCCCCGGGACCTGTTGGTGGCCGTCGGGTACGGCGAGACCCACCTCGACGGGCACCAGGGCGAACCCAGCCAGGCCAACGGCTACGGGGTGATGCACCTGGTGAGCAACCCCAAGAGCCACACCCTGGAGAAGGCCGCCGAGCTGACCGGCGAGCGGAGCTCCGAGCTGCGCGAGGACACGGCGGCGAACATCCGTGGCGGCGCGGCCGTGCTCCGCGCCTACGCGGACGGGCTCGGCCTGGACAGCGGGGAGCGCCGCAGCATCGACGAGTGGTATCCGGTGGTCGCCCGGTACGGCGGGGCGGCCGACATCCGCACCGCGCGGCTCTACGCCGACACCGTCTACACGCTCCTCGCACAGGGCATCGACGCGGACGTCCCGGGTGGCGAGAGCGTCACCGTACGGCCCCGCGCCGTCGAGCCCGAGCGCGGCGCGTACGCGGCCACGGGCTCGGACCAGCGGAGTGCCGCCCTCTCCCCCGACTACCCGGACGCGGCGTGGGTCCCGGCCAACTCGGCCAACTACGCGGCCGGCCGGTCCGCGTCGATCAGCAGCGTGGTCGTACATGTCACGCAGGGCTCGTACGCCGGGACCATCAGCTGGTTCCAGAACCCGTCCTCGCAGGTCAGCTCTCACTACGTGGTCCGCTCCTCGGACGGCGCGATCACCCAGATGGTCCGCGACAGCGACACCGCGTACCACGCGCGCTCGGCCAACTCCTCCAGTCTGGGGATCGAGCACGAAGGCTTTATCAACGACCCGAGCTGGTTCACCGACTCGATGTACCGGTCGTCGGCCGCCCTCACCCGGTACCTGTGCGACCGGTACGGCATACCCAAGGACCGCGCGCACATCGTCGGCCACGCGGAGGTGCCGGGCAATGACCACACCGATCCGGGACCGAACTGGAACTGGAACTACTACATGCAGTTGGTCGGAGGCAGCGGCGGAGGCGGCGGCAGCGTCCAGTTGAGCTTCCCCTCGTACAACACCCTGCGCAGCGGTTCCACCGGGGCCCAGGTGACGGCCGCTCAGACCCTGCTGAACCAGCAGGGGCACAACGTCGGCACCGCGGACGGTGTGTTCGGCACGCGGACCACGAGCGCGGTCACGTCCTTCCAGACCGCCCGCGGGCTGCCCGCCGACGGCGTTGTCGGCGCCCGCACATGGACGGCCCTGCTCGCCGCGGGGACCACCTCCGAGGTGCGGGAGGGGAGTACGGGCGCCGTAGTGGAGCGTCTCCAGCGCGCGTTGACGGCGGCCCTCGGCCGGACCGTGTCCATCGACGGCCAGTTCGGGCCGAACACGGCGCAGGCCGTCCGCGACTACCAGAGCGGCCGTGGCCTGACCGTGGACGGCATAGCCGGTCCCGCGACGTGGTCGGCCCTGCAGGCGGGCCGGTAGGCGGTTCGGTAGACGGACCTGTAGGCGGGCCCTCCCCCGAATCCGATCGGGCCGGCCGCCCTCCGTCGACACGCGCGCCCCGTCGCAGACCGCCTTGCCCTCCACGGCGACCACCGATTCGACGCCTTCCCCGCCGAGTGCGCGGAACGTCGCACGGCCGTCGGCGACGCCGGTCAGTTCCGCCGTCGCGTAAGCGATCCGGAGCCCGCCCGCCGCCAGTCCGAGCGGCAGCATCGCCGCCGTACGCCCCGGCAGGTGCAGCTTCTCGCCGCCGAAGAGGGGTTTGCCGTGCTCGGTGACCGTGAAGTCCTGGTCGTAGCCGGAGGAGACGTTGAAGGCGTGCAGCAGCCGTCCGCGCGCGTCGTCCGCCGTCGTCAGCAGGAAGACACCCGGGTCGGTCGCGCTGTGCCGGAGGGCGGGGGCGGCGTCCAGCGCGGCGAAGGCGCGGCCCCAGAAGGTCAGATCGCACTGGTAGTCGGTGGTGATCACCACGGCCCGGCCCCGGCCGACGGGGATGTCGAAGCCGCAGCCCTTGCCCGTGGAGAGCTCGCGCAGCACCGTCGTCCCGCGCGCGGGCGCGCACAACTGGGCGCGTGAGAGGCGTACTTCCGGCAGCGGCCCCGCCCAGCCGTGGGCGGTGACCGAGAGCCAGAAGCGGTTCGCGTCGGTCAGCGTGTCGCCGGCCGTGAGCCCCAGCGCGTCCGCGAGGACCGTGCACCGCTGGTCGGCCATGTCCTTGACCGGGAGCCTGCCGGACAGCAGCAGCTTTCCGCCCGCTTCGAGATAGCGGACCAGCCTGCGCTGGAGCTCCGCTCCCAGATGCTCGCCCGTGGCCAGCGCGAGCACCGGCACGCGCGCCGGGTCGAGGTCGCCCGCCTGGAGGTTCACGCTGCGGTAGCGGAAGCCGCCGAGCAGCATCGCGCGGGCCAGCGAGCCCCGGGGTCCGGCGCCGCGCGTGTTCACCGCTTCGTCCAGCACGTGCTGTACCGACGCGAGCTTCGGCGGGTGGTATTCGGTCAGATAGTGATCGGGTACGAAGCCGAGCGCCATCTCGTCGTAGGTCGCCCGCATCGGCGCGAGGACCTCGGCCAGCCCGCCCATGGCACGTACCGTCCGGCGCGTCGACGCGTAGCTGACCCCCGGCCGGCCCTCCGGATCGACCGGCGCCGCGAAGCCGTGCCGCTCGCCCGTGATGCCGATGCGGTCGTTCCCGTCGCCCGCCGGCTTGTCGAGCTTCGGGTTGAACCCGCCCGCGAACAGGTAGTAGTTGATCATTTTCGCGCCCTGTGCGACACAGAGGCGGGTCTTCAGATCGACTCCGGACGGGCTGGTCTGACTGTCCATGTTCTGCCCGTAATCGGCGTGACCCGCGTCGAACTCCAGCGCCGTGACGGGTTGATCCTTGTCATTGATCGCGTCCATGAACGCATTGATCAGATACAGATCGGTGACATTGCGCAGGGTCAGATCGCCCAGATAGAAGTCCGCGCCCGAGATCGTCCCCTCGACCCCCGCGTAGGTCTCCATCAGCTGGCTGATGCCGATGGGGAAGGGCTCGGCACGGCTGTCGGAGGTGCCGTGGATGTTGATGACGAACGGGACGCCCGTGACGCCGTGTTCCCCGGCGGCCCGGCGCAGTTCGGTGACGTACCGCGCGAAGCGGCCCCGCATGAACCGGCCCAGATCGTGCATCAGGGCCGCGCCGTACGCGTCCTCGGGGTTGCGGATCGCCTTGCGCCGTCCGGCCAGGTCCTTGTCGGCGAACGGATAGCGGCCGGCCAGCCCGTCCCCGTACTCCGCGCGCAGCCAGCCGTCGAAGTCGGCCGTCAGATGGTCCGTGAGATCGGGCGAGTTGCTGACCCAGGCCAGCATGCCGATCTCGTTGTCGAGCTGTACGGAGACGACGGGGCCGCCCCTGCCGTGCAGCCGCTGCGCGAGCACCGGCATCACCGCCGCGTACCAGCGGCGCGCCTCCTGGAGGAAGGCGGGCGCGAGGTAGTCGACGGTGGGGGTGGTGGCGGGGGCGTCGTACCAGCCGGTGGAGACGATCTCCGGGTGGTCCTCGCGCACCCGGTCGGGGACGCCCTCGCCCTTCAGTTCGGCCATGGTGAAGGGGCCGGGGCGGGCGATGAACAGGAAACCGTTGCGATGGCAGAGATCGATGAAGGCGCCGAGGTCGCGCTCGGGGCGGGTACGGCCGGTGACATCGATGGTGCCGTCCGGGAGTTCGTGCCACATCCAGGGGATGTACGAGGCGATCGTGTTGAGGCCGGCGGCCTTCGCCCGGTCGAGCCGTGACTGCCAGTCCGCCCGCTTCAGCCGGAAGTAGTGGATCTCGCCGGCGAGGACGAGCGCGGGCTCGCCGTCGATGAGGATCTGTTTGTTCCGGTACGAGACGGAGCCGGCCGGGGCCCGGTCGGCGGGCTCCCCCTGCGCGGCCTGCGCGGCGTACGCGGCCGGGGCGGTCCGGGCGGACAGGCCCGCTCCGGCGAGTGTGCCGAGGGCGGCGCCGCCCAGGACGGTGCGGCGGCGTGGTGCGGGGACATGCGTCATGGCGTCGTACTTCCTCAATGGAAGAGAACGGGTGGCGGCTCTTCGGAAGGCGGCTCTCCAGTGGGGAACGGGTGGCGGCTCCTCGGAGCGGATGGCAGCATGTATGCGCTGCCTGTATGCGCATACAGAACCCTGGGGCAGGCTTCTCGACACCCACAAGAGTCCGCCTGGTTACGCTTCCGTAACGGGAAGAGCCCTCCACCGCAAGGGAAAGGCCGTACCGACCCCATGACTCCGTTCCGCCCCGCCCCCTCCTGGCTGGCCGACGCCGTCTTCTACCAGATCTACCCGCAGTCGTTCGCCGACTCCGACGGCGACGGCATCGGCGACTTCGCCGGCATCACCGGACGCCTCGACCATCTCGCCTGGCTGGGCGTGAACACGGTCTGGCTCAACCCCTGTTTCGCCTCGCCCTTCCGCGACGCCGGGTACGACGTCAGCGACTACCTCAGCGTCGCGCCCCGCTACGGCACCGACGACGACCTCGCCCGCCTGGTGGACGAGGCCCGCCGGCGCGGCATACGCGTCCTGCTCGACCTCGTCGCCGGGCACACCTCCGACGAGCACCCCTGGTTCACGGCCTCCGCCGACGACCCCGAGGACCACCGCTACATCTGGACCGATACGCACACCGGATCCGGGACGGACGCGCCCCCGCCCGCCGGGTTCGTGGCCTCTCCCGGCGCCCGCCCCGGCGCCTATCTGCCGAACTTCTTCGACTCGCAGCCCGCGCTCAACTTCGGTTACGCGCGCACGGATCCGGCCGAACCCTGGCGCCAGGCCCCCGACGCCCCGGGGCCCCTGGCCAACCGCGCCGCCCTGCGGGAGATCATGGACCACTGGCTCGGTCTCGGCCTCGCCGGCTTCCGCGTCGACATGGCCGCCTCGCTCGTCAAGGACGACGCCGGCAAGACCGAGACCCGCAAGCTCTGGACCGAGCTGCGCCACTGGCTCGACGCCGCCCATCCCGAGGCGGCGCTGCTCGCCGAATGGGGCGACCCGGCCGTATCGGTCCCCGCCGGGTTCCACACGGACTTCTTCCTCCAGTTCGGCGGTCCGACCGAGGGACGTCCCCTGCGCTCCCTGTGGAACAACCGTCAGGGCACCGACAATGACGGCTGGGACCCGGTCGACTGCTTCTTCGACCCCGGCGGCAAGGGCTCACCGAGCACGTTCGTGGACGCCTGGCGGGAGGCCGTCGCCGTCATCGGTGACGGCGGCGGGCATGTCGCCCTGCCCACCGCGAACCACGACTTCGCGCGCCTCAACTGCGGCCCGCGCACCGCCGAACAGCTCCCGGCCGCCTTCGCCTTCCAGCTCACCTGGCCGACGCTGCCCGCGATCTACTACGGCGACGAGATCGGCATGCGCTTCATCCCCGGCCTGCCGGACACCGAGGGCAGCGTGCTGGGCCCGCGCTACAACCGGGCGGGCTCCCGCACCCCCATGCAGTGGGACGACGGCCCGAACGCGGGCTTCTCGGCCGTCTCCACCCCGGACAGCCTCTACCTCCCCCTCGACCCCAGCCCGGACCGCCCCACGGTCGCCGCCCAGCGGGCCGACGAGAGCTCACTGCTCCATCTCGTACGCCGCCTGATCGCCCTGCGCCGGGCGACGCCCGAACTCGGCGCGGCGGGCAGCGTCGACGTGCTCCACTCCGGCTACCCGTTCGTGTACGTCCGGGGCGGGCGGTATCTCGTGGTCGTCAACCCCCGCGCGACCCCGGCGACCTGCACGGCGGACGCCCCCGATACCCCTGACACCACACACGCACGCGCGCTCGAAGGCTCCGGCGTGGCGGTGGACGGCCGCACGATCACGGCCCAGGGCTTCGCGTACGGCGTGTTCGACCTCACACCCCAGGAGCCCTCCGTCTGAACGGCGGCCCTGGCCGGCCGGCCGTACCGCTCAGCCGGCCAGGGCTCCCGTACGCCGCTCCGTCGTCGCGATCGTCGCCGAGCCGACCACGCGCGTCCCGTCATACAGCACGATCGCCTGGCCGGGCGCCACGCCGCGTACGGGCTCCTCGAAGCGGACGTGGAGCGTGCCGTCGGTCAGCTCCGCCGTCACCGCCGTCTCACCGCCATGGGCGCGCAGCTGGGCGGTGTAGTCGCCGGGGCCGGTGGGGGCGGTGCCGCACCAGCGGGGCTTGAGGGCCGTCAGGGCCGTGACGTCCAGCGCGGCGGCCGGGCCGACCGTCACGGTGTTGTCGACCGGGGAGATGTCCAGCACATAGCGCGGCTTGCCGTCGGGCGCCGGGTGGCCGATGCGCAGGCCCTTGCGCTGGCCGATGGTGAAGCCGAACGCGCCGTCGTGGCTGCCCACCTTCGTACCGGACTCGTCGACGATGTCGCCCTCCGCCCGGCCGAGCCGGTCCGCCAGGAAGCCCTGGGTGTCGCCGTCCGCGATAAAGCAGATGTCATGGCTGTCGGGCTTCTTCGCCACCGCCAGACCCCGGCGCTCGGCCTCCGCGCGGATCTCGTCCTTGGTGGTGAGCGTGTCGCCGAGCGGGAACATGGCGTGGGCGAGCTGACGCTCGTCGAGGACTCCCAGTACGTACGACTGGTCCTTGGCCATGTCGCTCGCGCGGTGCAGCTCACGGGCGCCGTCGGCGCCCATCACGACCGTCGCGTAGTGGCCGGTGCACACGGCGTCGAAGCCGAGGGCGAGCGCCTTGTCGAGCAGCGCCGCGAACTTGATCTTCTCGTTGCAGCGCAGACACGGGTTGGGGGTGCGGCCCGCCTCGTACTCCGCGACGAAGTCCTCGACGACGTCCTCGCGGAACCGCTCGGCGAGATCCCAGACATAGAACGGGATGCCGATGACATCGGCGGCGCGGCGCGCGTCGCGGGAGTCCTCGATCGTGCAGCAGCCGCGCGCGCCGGTACGGAAGGACTGCGGATTCGCGGAGAGCGCGAGATGCACTCCGGTCACGTCATGGCCCGCCTCGGCGGCACGGGCGGCGGCGACGGCGGAGTCCACGCCGCCCGACATGGCGGCGAGTACGCGAAGAGGGCGGGGGCGCTGGGAATTCTGAGTCATAGCTCAACCAGGGTACGGCCCGGGGGAACCACAGTCGCGCGAGTATGCGTTGACGATCACATGGGCGAGAACACACAAGGCACGACGGGCAGCGGCGCGGGCGGGAGCCGTCGCGCGGGCGGGGGCCGTCGCACACCGGCGGACGGTACGAAGGTCCGCCGCCGGGCGATGCTGATCGGCGGCGCGGCGGCCGTGCTCGGCGGGGGCGTGCTGGCGCGGGAAGAGCTGGGGCATCTCTGGTACCGCGTCCCCGGCGTAGCGAAGCCGCGCAAGGAGGGTGAGCTGGACTACGCGGGCTCCGAGTGGGTGGCGGCGTCCTCCGCGAACTGGCGACGGGCGGACCGGCCGGACGACTACACGATCGACCGGGTGGTGATCCATGTCGTCCAGGGCAGCTATCAGGTCGCACTGAAGGTGTTCCGCGACCCCGGCCATGGCGCCGCCTCGCACTATGTGGTCCGCAAGGACGGCCATGTGGCCCAGATGATCCGCGAGCTGGACGTGGCGTACCACGCGGGCAATCGCGAGTACAACGAGCGCTCCATCGGCATCGAGCACGAGGGATGGGTGGACAACGCCGCGTCCTTCACGGACGCGATGTACCGCTCCTCTGCGCGGCTGACCGCCGACATATGCAGGCGGTACGCGATACCCGTCGACCGCGAGCACATCATCGGGCACGTCGAGGTCCCGGGCACGGACCACACGGACCCGGGGACGAAGTGGGACTGGGACCGGTACATGAAGTTCGTACGGGACGCCTGACCCTCAACAGAGCCCAGGCACGGTGTACTCAGCACCACCCCCGCACTCGGGCCCTACGCCCCGTGTGCCCGCCCTCCCCCGTCCGTAGCGTCGTGGACGAGCGTGAGGGAAGGGCGCGAAGAGCGTCCGAACGGGGAGGGAACACCATGTTTCGTCGTACGAGCACGGCAGAGCGCGCCAGAAGCGCCGAGGCGCTGCGCCTGGTCAAGGTCCGCAAGGTCTACGGGTCCGCCGGGACCGCCGTGACCGCGCTGGACGAGGTGTCGCTGAGCCTCCCCGCCGGGAGCTTCACCGCGGTCATGGGGCCCTCCGGCTCCGGCAAGTCGACCCTGTTGCAGTGCGCCGCGGGGCTCGACCGGCCGGACAGCGGGCTGGTCATGGTGGACGGCGCGGAGATGACCGGCGGCAGCGAGGCCGCGCTGACGAGGTTCCGCCGCCGCCGGATCGGCTTCGTCTTCCAGCAGTACAACCTGCTGCCCGCGCTCACCGTGGAGCGGAACACCACCCTGCCCCTGAAGCTGGCCGGGCGCCGCGTCGACCGGGAACGGGCCCGGGAGATCCTCACCCAGGTCGGCCTGGGCGACCGGCTGAGCCACCGGCCCGACCAGCTCTCCGGCGGTCAGCGCCAGCGCGTCGCCATCGCCCGCGCGCTGGTCACCGAGCCCGCCGTGATCTTCGCGGACGAGCCGACCGGCGCGCTGGACACCCGCAGCGCGCGGGACGTCCTGCGGCTGCTCCAGCAGACCGTACGGGTCCACGGCGGGACGGTCGTGATGGTGACGCACGACCCGGTCGCCGCCTCGTACGCCGACTCCGTGCTGTTCCTCGCGGACGGCCGGCTGGCCGGGCGGCTGACCGCGCCCACCGTGGACGCGGTCGCCGAGCGGCTCGCGCATCTGGGCGACGTGGTGCACCACGACGCGGCCCCGGCGCACCACGACCTGACGGCCGGGGTGTGAGAGATGTTCTCGCTGGCCATACGCTCCATCGCGACGCGTCCCGGGCGCTTTCTCGCCACCCTGCTGTCCGCCTTCCTGGGCGCGGCGATCATCATGGCGTTCCACTCGATGCATGACACCGCGGGCGCCGGGGGCATCGACTCCGCCAGCGCGGAGACGCTCCGGCTGGTGGCGAGCGTGGTCGGGGGTTACGGCGCGCTGCTGGTCTTCTTCGCCGTCGCGTCCACCCTGACCGTGAACGTACGGCAGCGCGGTACGGAGATCGCCCTGCTGCGCGGCACCGGCGCCACCCCGGCGCAGATCACGCGGATGATCGTGGGCGAATCGGCCGCGGTCGCCCTGGCCGGGGCGGTGCTGGCCATCGGTCCGGCGATGCTCGGCGGGCGGGCGCTGCTCTCGGTGTTCCAGGACACCGGCCAGGTCGCCGACGGCGTCGCGTACGCCTTCGGGCCCATAGCACTCGGTTCCGGCCTGGGCATCACGCTGCTGGCGGCGACGGGGGCGGCGTTCCTCGCGGTGCGCCGGGCGACGAAGGCCCTGGCGGGCGCGGCCGAGCCCCGGGGCCGGGGCCGTAACGCCGCCGGGGCCGCCGCGCTCGTCGCCGGTACGGCGGGGGTGTGCGCCACGTTCGCGATGGACTCGACGGCGCCCTCGCTCATGGCCGCGCCGGCCTGCGGCGCCATCCTGCTCTCCGTCGGCCTCGCGCTCTTCGCACCGGCACTGCTGCGGGCCCTGCTGGGCGCGCTGGAGCGGCCCCTCTCCGCGCTCGCCGGGGCGAGCGGCTATCTCACCGTCCACACCATGCGCCACCGCGCCACGCGCCTCTCCGGCGTGCTGATGCCGCTGACCCTCTTCACCGGTATCGCGACGGCCACGCTCACCATGCAGGCGCTGGAGAACGACGCGATCGCGGCGTCCGGTCTCACCAGATCGGTCGAGGACAAGAACCTGGAGACCGTGAACCTCGTGGTCGTCGGCATCATCGTGGTCTTCTCCTGCGTCACGCTGATCAACAGCCTGTACGCGGCGACCTCGTACCGCCGCCGCGAGTTCGGGCAGCAGCGTCTCGTGGGGGCCACCCCGGGACAGGTGCTGGGGATGGTCGGCGTCGAGGGGCTGGCGCTGACGGTGACCGGGGTGTTCTTCGGCACGGTGGCGGGGCTCGCGGGGAGCCTGGCGTTCAGTCTGGTACGTACGGACGAGGTCCTGCCGGGTCAGGGGCCGGGGATCTGGCTCGGTGTCACGGCGGTCGCCGCCGCGGCGACGCTGGTCACCAGTGTCGGTACGGCCCGCAGGGCACTGCGTACCCCGGCGGTGGAGGCGATGGCGACGGCGGCCTGACCACACCGCCCCGCCCCGGCTCCTCCAGGATCAGCTGAGGCCCGCGCTCCTGGCGCGGTCCACGGCCGGGCCGATGGCCTTCGCCACCGCCTCCACATCCGCCGCCGTGGAGGTGTGGCCGAGGGAGAAGCGCAGAGTGCCCCTGGCCAGGTCGGGGTCGCTGCCGGTGGCCAGCAGGACATGGCTGGGCTGGGCCACACCCGCCGTACACGCGGAGCCCGTTGAGCACTCGATGCCCTGGGCGTCCAGCAGCAGGAGCAGCGAATCCCCTTCGCAGCCGGGGAAGCTGAAGTGCGCGTTGGCGGGCAGACGGTGCTCCGGGTCGCCGCCGAGGACCGCGTCGGGGACGGCCGTACGTACCGCCTCGATCAGTTCGTCCCGCAGGGCGCCGATGTCGCGGGCGAAGTCCTCGCGCCGCTCGGCGGCGAGCCTCCCCGCGACGGCGAAGGACGCGATCGCCGGGACATCGAGGGTCCCGGAGCGCACATGCCGCTCCTGGCCGCCGCCGTGCAGCACGGGTACGGGGGTGTACTGACGGCCGAGCAGCAGCGCGCCGATACCGTACGGGCCGCCGACCTTGTGCCCGGAGACGGTCATCGCGGCGAGGCCCGAGGCACCGAAGTCCAGCTCCGTCTGGCCGAGGGCCTGGACGGCGTCGGAGTGCAGCGGAATGTCGAACTCAGCGGCCACCTCGGCCAGTTCACGGACCGGCAGGATGGTGCCGATCTCGTTGTTGGCCCACATGACGGTGGCGAGGGCGACATCCAGCGGATTGCGCGCGACGGCCTCGCGCAGCGCCTCGGGAAGCACCCGGCCGCAGGCGTCGACCGGCAGATACTCGACGGTCGCGCCCTCGTGCTCCCCGAGCCACTCCACCGCGTCGAGGACGGCGTGGTGCTCCACGGGGCTGGCGAGCACCCTGGTCCTGGTGGGGTCGGCGTCGCGCCGGGACCAGTACAGGCCCTTCACGGCGAGGTTGTCGGCCTCCGTACCGCCCGAGGTGAACACCACCTCGCTGGGCCGTGCGCCGAGGGCCTCCGCGAGCGCCTCGCGGGCCTCCTCGACGGTACGGCGGGCCCGGCGCCCGGCGGCATGGAGCGAGGAGGCGTTGCCGGCGACGCCGAACTGGGCGGTCATCGCCTCGATCGCCTCCGGCAGCATCGGAGTGGTCGCGGCGTGGTCGAGGTAAGCCATGATGGTCCCGATTCTACGAGCCGGGACCCGCCGGGCACGCGGCCGGTCCGCCGGAACCCTCCGCGTACGGCTCCACGCCCCGTCAGTCGCGGGGCGCGTCACTCCCGGGGCGCGCGGGCCAGTTGGCGCGACTGGGCCACCAGCCGGTCCGCGCTGTCCCAGACCTCCGCGTCCTCCTCCAGGAAGCCGCCGGCCAGATTGCGGGTGGTGATCGCCACCCGCAGGGGGCCCGGCGCCGGGCGGGAGCGGATGTGCGTGGTCAGTTCGACGGTCGGGGTCCAGCCCTTCAGCCCCAGGTCGAAGGAGGTGGGCGGCAGGGCGTCCACGGTGAGGAGCAGCGAGTACGGATCGGGGTCGCGGCCGTCCGCGAACTCGAACCACGCGCGCATGTCGCCCTGCCCGGAAGGCGCGCCCACCGCCCAGCCGACCGTGGCCGGGTCGATCCGCATGGCGAGGCGGTCCAGCATGGAGAAGTCGCCGGGCGGCGGCGGACCGACGTCCGTGCCGACGCAGCGCTCCAGCGGCGGGATGGCGGGCGGCTTCGCGGCCGTCCGTACGTCGTCGGGCAACGCGTCCAGCTCCCCGTACGAGGCTATGACGCGGAGCCGCTCGACCTCCCGGCCGTCCTCGGCGGTCTGGAAGAGGGACGCCTGTCCGGTGGAGAGCGTGCGGCCGGTCCGTACGGTGACGGTACGCACCACGGCGGGGCCGGGGGTGGACGGCGTGAGGTAGTGGGCCGAGACGGCGAAGGGGTCGGAGTGCGGCAGCGCGTCGCCGAGGGCACGGCCCATCAGCGCCAGCAGATAGCCGCCGTTGGCGACGTTCATGATCGTCCAGCCCGGGGAGAGCTGTGCGTCGTAGACGCCCGGTTCGCGAAGGGTGATGGCGGTGCCGCGGTCGAACTCGCTGTCACCGATGGATGCCTGTGCCATGACAGGTAACCGTACAACAGGACGGTACTAAGCGGTAGCTTACGAAGGTGAGGGCTCCTCGGCAGCGGCCGAGCGCCGGTTCCAGGCCCGCGGCGCCCGCCAGTGGAACCGCATCGCGAGCAGCCGCAGTACGAACGCGGTCAGTACGGCGAACCCGCTGGTCAGCCCGTTGAGCGCGTCGAAGCGGATACAGAGCGCCACCATCGCGGCCCCGACGATGGCCGGGACGGCGTACAGATCGCGGTCCCAGCGCAGCAGCGAGGGCACCTCATTGGCGAGGACGTCACGGAGGACACCGCCGCCGACCGCCGTGGCCAGCCCGAGCGCCGCCGAGGCGGTGAGACCGAGACCGAACTCGTACGCCTTGGTGGTGCCGGTGACGCAGAAGAGGCCGAGCCCCGCGGCATCGAAGACATTGACCGCGCCCTGGATGCGTTCCACCTGGGGATGGAGGAAGAACACGAGCGCGGTGGCCACCAGCGGCATGGAGAAATAGCCGAGGTCGGTAAAGGCGGCAGGCGGGACGGCCCCGATGATCAGATCACGGAGCAGCCCCCCGCCCAGCGCGGTGATCTCGGCCAGTACCGCCATACCGAAGACGTCGAAGTTCTTGCGTACGGCGAGCAGTGCGCCGGATATCGCGAAGACGAAGATCCCGGCGAGGTCGAGCGCATGCTGGACGGAGGGCGTGAAGAGGTCGTGGAGCACTCGGACATTGTGCGGGATCGCCGGGACACGCCCCGAAGGACGGCCCCGGCGGTCCCGGTCCCGAGCGCTTGAGCCCGGCGACCCGCTACTCCTTGGCCGGGCCTTCCGCGTCCTGGGAAGGCGCGTCGGAAGCCACGTCATCGGAAGCCGTGTCACTGGAAGCCGCGTCACCGGGGGCCGGCTTTTCCGTGGACTCGGCCTCTTCCGTGGACTCGGCCTTTTCCGTGGACTCGGCCGGCGTCTCCCCCGCCAGCTCCACCGTCTCCCGCGCCGCCACCGACACCGTGTCCTGGGGACGCTGGTCGGGAGCGTTCTCCGGGTGGTGGCAGGCCGCCTGGTGGCCCGGCGCCAGCTGGATCAGCGGCGGCTCGGTCGTCCCGCAGATCTCCGTCGCCTTCCAGCACCGGGTGTGGAACCGGCAGCCGCCCGGCGGCGAGATCGGCGACGGCACATCGCCCTTGAGCAGGATCCGGTCGCTCTTCCCGCCGCGCCTGCTCGGGTCGGGCACCGGTACGGCCGAGAGCAGCGCCTTCGTGTACGGGTGCTTCGGCGACGTGTACAGCGAGGCACGGTCGGCCAGCTCGACGATCTTGCCGAGGTACATCACCGCGATCCGGTCCGAGACATGGCGGATGACCGAGAGGTCATGCGCGATGATCACGTACGTCAGACCCAGCTCGTCCTGGAGGTCGTCCAGCAGGTTCACCACCTGCGCCTGGATCGACACGTCCAGCGCCGAGACCGGCTCGTCCGCGACGACCAGCTTCGGGTTGAGCGCCAGGGCGCGGGCGATGCCGATGCGCTGGCGCTGGCCGCCGGAGAACTCGTGCGGGTAGCGGTTGTAGTGCTCGGGGCTCAGGCCCACCAGCTCCAGCAGCCGCTGCACCTCCTTCTTCACGCCGCCCTCGGGCTCGATGCCCTGGAGCTTGAAGGGGGTGCTGACGATCCCGCCGATGGTGTGGCGCGGGTTCAGCGAACCGTACGGGTCCTGGAAGATCATCTGTATGTCGCGACGCATCGGCCGCAGCGCCCCGGCGGACAGATGCGTGATGTCCCGGCCCTCGAACTCGACCTTTCCGCCGGTCGGTTCGAGCAGTCGCGTGATCAGCCGGCCCATGGTCGACTTGCCGCAGCCCGACTCGCCGACCACGCCCAGGGTCTCGCCAGGACGCACGTCGAAGGAGAGCCCGTCGACCGCCTGGACCGCTCCGACCTTGCGCTTCAGCACGCCCTTGGTGATCGGGAAGTGCTTGACCAGGCCGGTGACCTTGAGGATCGGCTCGGGTCCTGAACTGTCGGACCCGGACGCGGATCCGGCCCCCGACTCCTGCTCCGGAATCTTCTTCGTCAGCTCAGTCACAGCTTCGGCGCAATCTCTTCGGTCCAGATCTTTTCCCGCTCCGCGCGCGACATATGGCAGGCGGAGAAGTGCCCGTCGGTGATCTCCCGCAGGTCAGGACGTTCCGTACGGGTGAGGTTGTCCTTCGGGACGTCGGCGTACGGGCAGCGCGGGTGGAAGGCGCAGCCGGACGGGACGTTGATCAGGCTGGGCGGGGTTCCCTTGACCGGCACCAGCCGGTCGGTCTGCTCCCGGTCGATGCGGGGCATCGAGCCCAGCAGGCCCCAGGTGTAGGGGTGCTGCGGCTGGTAGAAGACCTTCTCCGAGGAGCCGCGCTCGATACAGCGCCCGGCGTACATCACGAGCAGGTCGTCCGCGATCTCGGCGACGACGCCGAGGTCGTGGGTGATGATGACGACCGCCGAGCGGAACTCCTTCTGGAGGTCCCGGATGAGGTCGAGGATCTGCGCCTGGACGGTCACGTCCAATGCGGTCGTCGGCTCATCGGCGATCAGCAGCTCGGGGTTGTTCACCAGCGACATCGCGATCATCGCGCGCTGGCGCATGCCGCCGGAGAACTGGTGCGGATAGTCGTTGTAGCGCCGGGCCGGCTCGGGGATCCCGACCCGGTCGAGCATCTCGACGGCCCGCGTCTTGGCGGTCTTCTTGTCGACCTTGTTGTGGACGCGGTACGCCTCCACGATCTGCGCGCCGATGCTGTAGTACGGATGCAGCGCGGACAGCGGGTCCTGGAAGATCATCGACATCTTTTGGCCGCGCAGCTGGCGCACCCGCTCGGGGCCCGCGCCGATCAGCTCCTCGCCGTCCAGCCAGATCTCGCCGGAGATACGGGCGCGCTCGGAGCTGTGCAGACCCATGATGCCCAGGGACGTCACGGACTTCCCGGAGCCGGACTCGCCGACGATGCCGAGGGTCTTGCCGGCTTCGAGGTCGAAGCTGACGCCGTCGACGGACTTCACGAGGCCGTCGTCGGTGTCGAAGTGGATACGGAGATCCCGTACGGAGAGGAACTTCCGGGCGGCGCCCTCGGAGCTCTCGCCGCCGGCGGGGCCCGCGTCCGTGTCCGTCTTGCTCACGTCGCTCATGAGAGCCTCACCCGGGGGTCGATCGCGGCGTACACGAGGTCCACCAGCAGATTGCAGAAGACGATGAAGAAGGCGGCGACCAGCGTCACACCCATCACGATGGGCAGGTCGCTCTTGGTCACGCCCTGGATGGCGTACGCGCCCATCCCCTGGAAGGAGAAGACGCGCTCGGTGATGACCGCGCCGCCCAGGAGCAGGGCGAAGTCCATGCCGAAGATGGTGACCAGCGGGGTCAGCGCGGCGCGCAGGCCGTGCTTGACGACGACCTTGCGTTCCTTCAGACCCTTCGCCCGCGCGGTTCTGATGTAGTCCTCGCCCATGGTCTCCAGCATCCCGGCGCGGGTGAGCCGCGCGTAGAGGGCGGAGTAGAGGAAGGCGAGCGTGCACCAGGGAAGGATGAGGTTCCAGGCCCATTGGCCGGGGTTCTCGGAGAAGGGCACGAACTCCAGGTTCTCCCAGATCGTCCAGTGGAAGCTGAACAGGGCGAGGGAGACCAGGCCGGTGAAGAACATCGGCAGCGAGACGCCGGCCAGGGCGACGCCCATGGTCAGCCGGTCGAAGATCGAGCCCCGCTTGAGCGCGGAGAGGACACCGATCGCGACACCGGATATGACCCAGATGACCGCCGCGCCGATGGCCAGCGAGAAGGTGACCGGTATGCGCTGGACGATCTCGGGCCAGACCTCGACATGGGTCTTGAAGGAGTAGCCGAAGCACGGCGCGTTGCACACCGAGGGGTTGGGGCCGAAGTTGTACTCGGCGCCGACCACGATGGCCTTGATGAAGTGCCAGTACTGAAGGTAGAGCGGGTCCTCCAGCCCCAGGTTCGCCTTGATGGCGGCGATGGCGGCGGGATCAGCGCCCTTGCCGACGTACTGGGCGGCCAGTGAATCGGTCGTCTGGCCGCCCAGCCGGGGCACCAGGAAGAAGATCGCGAACGTGACTGCGCTGACCACCAGCAGCAGCAACACCGCGGCGAATACGCGTCGGATGATGTACGCAGCCACAGCCGTGCGGTGCCGGGTCGTACGAGCGGGGTGCGCCCGTACGACCCGGCACCTTCACCTGCCTTTCGGGGGGTGCTGTTTGATGTAACAGGTGTTACTGAGTGTGTTACTGAGTGTCTTGCGGACTTACTTGGACGAGCTCATCAGCACGTAGTCGTACATACCGAGGTACGACTCGGCGACGGTGACGTTGGTCGCCGAATCCGGGCGGTAGAGCAGGTTCTTGCGGTAGAAGAGCGGAACCGCCGAGGCGTTCTCCAGGACCAGCTTGTCGACCTCGGCCCACTTCTCACCGCGGGCGGCGGTGTCGAGGGTGCCGATACCGTCGGTCAGCGCCTTGTTGATCTTCGGGTCGTTCAGCTCCATCAGGTTCGTGCCACCGGACGGCTTGATGGCCGAGCCGTTCACGATCTGGTCGAGGAAGCCGTACCCGGTGGGCCAGTCGGCACCCCAGGCCATCATCATCAGACCGGCGTTGTTGTCGTGGACCCACTTCGGGGAGCCCGCGAAGTCCGTGAAGTACTTGTCCGCCGGGAACTGCTTGATGTCGGCGGTGATACCGATCGCCTTCAGGCTCTGCTGGATCTGCGTCGCGGCCAGGACCTCGTCGGGACGGTCGGAACGCGCCGTCAGCGAGGTCTTGAAGCCCTTCGGCTGACCGCACGCGGTGAGCGCTTCCTTGGCCTTGGCGGCGTCGCCCTTGTTGCCCGGCGTCGGGTACAGGTCGAACTTCTTGTACCCGGCGACCGACGGCGGGATCATCGTGGAGGCGGGCTCACCCTTGACCGCGCCACCGATGGCGTCGACCACTCCGGCCTTGTCCACCGCGTACTGCACGGCCTTGCGGCACTCGATGTTGTCGAACGGCTTCACCTTGACGTTCATCGCCAGGTACTGGAGCGCGCCCGCGTAGGGGTTGTCCGTCTTGGCCTTCTCGGCGGCCTTGACGAGCACCTTCGGCTGCGTCTTGGACTGGAGTCCGGTGCCGCCGATGTCCGCGGTGATCGCGTCGCTGAGCAGGTGCTCGTCGATCGTCGAGGCGGTGACGTTGAACTTCAGCTCGATCTTGTCGGGCAGCGCCTTGCGGATCGGGTCCGTCGCCGGGTCCCACTCGGGGTTCCGGGAAAGCGTCGCGCCGCGGCTCTCGCTGTACGAGTCGAACTTGTACGGGCCCGAGGACACGATGTTCTGGACGTACTCGGCGCCCTTGTCGGCCTTCTGCGGGACCGGAGCGGTCTGCGAGAACGCGGCCAGGTAGTCCATGTCCGCGAACGGCTTGTTCAGCTTGAACGTGATCGTGTACTTGTCCGGCGTCTCGATGGACTTGAGACCCTCGGGCGACTTGTCCTTGTACGGACCCTTGTACTTCTCGCCACCCTCCAGGTACGACTTGAAGTACGTCGGGCCGTTGGAGAGGGCCTCGGGCGCGAAGTTGGAGCGCTCGATGGCGTACTTGACGTCCGCGGAGGTGATCTCCGTGCCGTCCTGGAACTTGACGCCCTTGCGGAGCTCGTACGTCCAGGTCTTGGCGTCGGGGCTGCCCTTGCCCAGGGAGGTCGCCAGGTCGGGAACGACCGTGAGGCCCTCCTTGCCGGCGGCCGGCTTGAACGTCACCAGGGAACGGCCGTACAGGCGGGAGAAGTTCTGCACCCAGCCGTAGTACGTGTTACCCGGGTCCAGGGAGTCCGGGCCACTGGAGTGCTCGTACGTGACCGTTCCCCCCTTCTTGGTGCTGGCGTTGACGATGCTGCTCAGTCCGGCATCGGCCTTCGCGCTGCCGCCCCCATTGCCGCCCTTGTCCTTGCCGCCGCCACTGCCGCAGGCGGTCGCACCGAGTGCCAACGCCAGCGTGACGGCTATGGCCGATGCTGTCTTTCTGCTGTTCACCTGAGGAAAGCCCCCTCGATCGATGGTGCGGCCGGGCCGCGATTACTTGCCACGGGGGTCGAGTGCGTCACGCAGACCATCCCCCAGCAGATTGAAGGCCAGCACGGTGATGAAGATCGCCATGCCGGGAATGACCATGAACATCGGGTCGACCTGGTACAGGTCGACCGCGGAGGACAGCATGCCGCCCCACGAGGACTGCGGCGGGGCGATACCGACGCCGAGGAAGCTCAGAGAAGCCTCGAAGAGGATGTTCGTGGGGATCAGCAGCGTCGAGTAGACGAGGATCGGCGCGATCAGGTTGGGCAGCAGCTCCCGGAAGAGAATGAACGGGCCGCGCGCGCCGAGCGACCTGGCCGCCTCCACGAACTCCCGCTCGCGCAGGCTGAGCGTCTGCGCGCGCACGATCCGGCCGATGTACGGCCAGCTGAAGAAGCCGATGACGAAGATCAGTACGGCGATGCGCAGCGAGAGCCCGTCGAGCCCGAACACGCTGTCCTGGAGCGACGCGGAGATGGAGATCGCGAAGAGGAGCAGCGGGAAGGCGAGGAAGGTGTCCATCATGCGGCTGATGGCGCTGTCGACCCAGCCGCCGTAGAAGCCGGCCACGACGCCCATCACGACGCCGATGACGACGGAGAGCAGTGTGGACCCGGCCGCGACGACCAGGGAGACCCAGGAGCCCTCGATGATGCGGGCCAGGATGTCCCGGCCGGTCTGGGGTTCGACACCCAAGGGGTGGTCCCAGCTGATGCCGCCGAAGCTGCCCTTGGGCGCGAGCAGCGTGGGGTCGACGAGGTCCTGGTTGAAGGCGTTGGGGTCAAGACCGAAGACCGACTGGATCGGTTTGGAGAGTACGGCGACAAGGACCAGCAGGATCACGATGACGCCGCCCGCCATGGCGACCTTGTCCCGCTTGAAACGCGTCCATGCGATCCGGCCGAGCGAACGGCCTTCGATCTGCTTGCCCCCGGCGCCTTCCAGCACCGCTTCCGGCTGCGCCTGCGCCGCCGACCCGGTGGTCTCGATAGGTGCCGTCATTGCGCTGGAGACCCCTCTCGGCCGACGGTGGCCGGCCCATGACCGCCGCTGTAGCGGCTCTTTCACTTCACATGTCGCATGGTGGTCCCCCGGAAAAAGTGGGGGGAACTGCATTTGTCAGCGCTTCGCACACTAGGCCGAGTCCACCTGCTGCAGGGAGTCTTCAGTCCTTTCGCGATCACCCGCCAGTCCCCCCAGGGAATGTTTGCTCAACCGTGATGCGATCCGAGGGTTACCGTTATCCGGACGTCGTGATCTTCTCAGCGGACCATGTCGGTCACTATTCCCCCAGATCGGGCATGACGCCCAACTGCCCCCATGCAGGAGGGAACTGGTGCATGCGTCCCCCGCGACGCACCACCGCGCCCGCGCGGTGCTGCTCAGTATGCGCGGGTGGCGGGCGGCGGGTAGCCGTATCCCGAAGCCGGTGCGGGAGCGGCGTGCGCCTCGCGGTCGTAGAACGGCCGGGTGTTGGCGCGCAGCCACATCGTGACCGGGTCGTACTCGTCGGACATCGCGACCGTCGAGACCGGCAGCCCGTCCGGGACCGCGGCGATCGACTGCCCCATCATCGTGCGTACGGAGTCGACGGACGCCGGGCCCGTGTCGTACAGGTCGAGACCGATCGCGAGATACGGGGCGCCGAGGGCCGGCTGCACCCAGGCGCGGCGCAGCGAGCGCACGGCGGGCGTGCGGTGCGCGTTCTGGGTGAGCTGGGCGTAGAACTGCGGGAGTTCGATGGCGGGCTCGGAGAGCCTGAGCGGTCCCGCGGGCATCCGGTCGAGACCGGTGGCGATCCGGCGCAGATCGAGCCAGGGGATGCCGACACCGCCGCCGGGGGCGTGCGGATTGAGCCAGATCCCCCAGCGGTCGGGGTAGAGCGCGCGGGCGATGTCGCGCCCCGAGACCACTTCGTGGGCCCGAGTCCAGCCGCTGACCGCCAGCTCCTGGGCGGAGGTGACGCACGGGGCGTACCCCAGGCCGTCGATCTCCATGTTGCCGTACTGGGCGTCGGGCGCTCCGGCGCGGCCGTGCCAGAGCAGCATCCAGACGCTGTCGTCGGCGAGCGCCTGGAGCAGCGCCTCGTACGCGTCGTAACGTCCTGGCGTCACCTGGCGCAGCATGTGCTCGACCTGCCCGGCCGCCGCAGTGCCTGACGCGCTCACTCTGGGTCCCGCCCCTCTTCGATCCACCACTCGTCCAGCCCCCCGAAGTCCGCGCGTCCCCCCGGGCACACGGTGCGGCGGTCCAGCCATCAAACCAGCTTAGGGGGGCTTCCTGACACAGACTTGACGACCGGCGCGCCCGCCGTGACGGCGCGGGCGTGGCCGGTCTCCTTCCCTGTCCTGCCCGTGGTTGTCGGCTCGTACCCGCGACTGCCCGTTCCGTCCCGGACTATGCGCGGACAGGACCTAGGCCCTGTCCGGCCGATCTTCGCGGGCCCGCGACGCCTGGCACGCACGCTCGCCGCGTTGTCGGAGTCGCCCGAGTACGTCCAGTACACGGGCGATCCTCCGCCTTGCGATCGCACGCACCAGACGCCGCGGCCTGATCCGCGAAGATCGACCGGACAGGACCTAACCGCGCTGATAGAACGGCCGCACCTTCTCCAGCAGCCAGTCACCGACCGGGTCCTGGGCCACGTCCAGCAGGACGAGATTGACGGGCCAGCCCACCGCCACCCGCCCCAGCGCCCGGCCGAGCGCGTCCATGGGGGCGTTACGGTCGGCGGCTTCCCAGGAGGAGAGCTGGACGCCGATGAAGAGCGCGGGGGGCTCGCCCTCGACGCTGGCGAGCGCGCGGCGGGCGGAGAGCACCACGCCGGACGCCTCGAACTCGGCTCCGGCGGCGGAGAGGAACTCGACGGGATCCTCCTGCCAGTCCGGCTCGAAGAGCCGCACCCGGCCCCCGCTCGCCGGGCCGTCGAGCGGCGTACGCCCCACCCGGCACAGCTCGGCGACGGCCGGCGGCGGCAGCGGCATTCCGACGACGCCGCCCGGGTTCACCGCGATACCGAGCTGCGGGGGCAGCCCCCGGGCGAAGTCACGGGCCGGGGCGACGGTGAAGGCCATATGGGGGCCGACGCACTGGAGGAACTGCTGCTCGGAGCTGAAGACCGGGACATACGGGACGCCCTCTATCTCCATCGTCGGCAGATCGAGGTCGGGGCTGTCGGGACCGCCGCCCTGGGGCAGCGGCACCCAGACCTCACTGCGTCCCAGCACCTCGACCAGCCGTCCGCCCGCCGCGTCGGCGCCGAGCGAGGCCATGAGCACCTCTTCCAGCTCGTTGCCCGGCCATGCTGTGTTCACCGTGCTCTCCTTCGCCACCCTCGCCCCCGCGCCAGCACCTTAAACCGAGGCCGGACCCCGGCGCCGCCCCCGAACGGCTCCGTCCGGCCCACCGGTTGGCTCACTCATGGCTCAATCCGCCCGGGTGACCGGGAACGCGATCCTCTCCAGCGCCGCCGCCGCGTCCCGGTCCAGGAGGACCGCCGAGGCGCAGCCCCGGGGGAGGCGGCCGGTCTCGGCGTCGGCGAGCAGGCGGCGGACCGCGCGGCGGTGCCGGGCGAACGCGTAGCCGGACACCCCCCGGCCGCGCTCCCGCTGGCCTTCGCGCGCCACCTCGGGCGAGACGTCCAGCAGGACGAGATGGAGCCGCCGGCCGCGCCTGCGGGCCTCACGGGCCAGCCAGCTCCGTACCCACGTCTGCGTACCGCAGTCATGGACGACCACGCTCGCGCCGGAGCCGAGCGCGCGCCACAGCCCCGCGTAGTGCGCCAGCCGGACGAGCGGGCGGTAGACGGCGTACGGCAGGGCGCCCGGCAGCCGGCGCGCCCAGCGGTCCCTGGTGTCCTGGGAGTCGATACCGGTGGCCTCGGCGGCCCGCCGGATCAGGGTCGACTTGCCGCTGCCCGGCAGCCCGGAGACGACCACCAGATCGCCTTCGGCGAAGACAAGGCTCTTCGTACCGCGCCCTCGCGCCCGGCCGCCCGCGGTGGCGGGCTCCCGCCTCCGCAGATCCCGGACGACCCGCACGACGCGAGCCGCGCCGTCCCTGGCGGGCGCGCCGGGCTGTGCGGCCGTGCCCGTCTGTGTCGGCACCCCCGCGGTCGTCGCGTACGTACCGGACCCCTGCGACATCATCGCCGTCCCCCTGTCAGCTCAGTCGACCTGGCCCATGACCCTTGCCCAAGAAGTGTAAAGAAATGGTAATGCGCCACAAGCTCTTTGCGGAGGTCGGCGAGTTGTGGACCGGGCTCCCCGCTCGGCGGCGATGCGTGCGATGATGTGCCCGCCAACTGCATACCGGCCGTTTGAATCCGCGCGGGAGAGTCCCGGTCACCGTGTGCGCCGGGCGCCGAAGGAGCAAGTTCCTCCCTTGAATCTCTCAGGCCCCGTACCGCGTGGATGAGGCAGATCTGAAAAGCGGGCCGCAGCTCTGCGGCTCCACCCAAGGTGCAAGTCATGACCGCTCTTACGTGTGGCCGTGATGAACCTCTCAGGTTCCGATGACAGATGGGGAGGATCGTCCTCGCCGTCATGCCCTGGGAGTCACACCGATGAGCCATGTCCCCCCGAGCAGCACCAGCACGCCCGGCACCCCTGCCCCCGCTGCCCCGCGTCTCACCGCCCTCGACGCCACGCACCGCGCGCTGGGCGCGACCATGACCGACTTCGCGGGCTGGGACATGCCGCTGCGGTACGGGAGCGAGCGCGACGAGCACCACGCCGTCCGCACCCGTGCCGGTCTCTTCGATCTCTCCCACATGGGTGAGATCACCGTCTCGGGACCGGCCGCCGGCGATCTCCTCGACTACGCGCTGGTCGGCAACATCGGCGCCGTCGCCGTGGGCCGCGCCCGCTACACCATGATCTGCCGGGAGGACGGCGGGATCCTGGACGATCTGATCGTCTACCGCCTCGGCGAGGACACCTTCATGGTCGTCGCCAACGCCTCCAACGCCCAGACCGTGCTGGACGCGCTGACCGCCCGCGCCGAGGGGTTCGACGCGGCGGTACGCGACGACCGCGACGCGTACGCGCTGCTGGCCGTCCAGGGCCCCGAGTCCCCGGGCATCCTGAAGTCGCTGACCGACGCCGATCTGGACGGGCTCAAGTACTACGCGGGCCTGCCGGGCACCGTCGCCGGTGTCCCCGCGCTGATCGCGCGCACCGGCTACACCGGCGAGGACGGCTTCGAGCTGTTCGTCGAGCCCCGGTACGCCGAGCGGCTGTGGCAGGCGCTGACCGAGGCCGGCGAGGGCGTCGGTCTGGTGCCCTGCGGGCTGTCCTGCCGCGACACGCTCCGTCTGGAGGCCGGCATGCCGCTGTACGGGAACGAGCTGTCCACCGCCCTGACCCCGTTCGACGCCGGCCTCGGCCGGGTCGTGAAGTTCGAGAAGACCTCGAACGGCGGCGCCTTCGTCGGCCGCGAGGCGCTTCAGGCCGCCGCCGAGCGCGCCGCGTCCGCCCCGCCCCGCAAGCTCGTCGGCCTGATCGCCGAGGGCCGCCGGGTCCCGCGCGCCGGGTACCAGGTGGTCGCGGACGGCGCCGTCGTGGGCGAGGTCACCTCGGGCGCCCCCTCCCCGACCCTGGGCAGGCCGATCGCCATGGCGTACGTCGACGCCGCGCACGCCGCGCCCGGCACGGCGGGCGTCGGGGTCGACATCCGCGGCTCCCACGAGCCGTACGACGTCGTGGCGCTGCCGTTCTACAAGCGCCAGAAGTGATACGGACGTCATCACGCCCCCCGGCGCCGTCTCGGTCCGTAAGACAGCTGTTCCGCACCACACCCCCGCGTACAGGAGAATTCAGGTCATGAGCAACCCCCAGCAGCTGCGCTACAGCAAGGAGCACGAGTGGCTGACGGCCGCCGAGGACGGTGTGTCGACGGTCGGCATCACGGAGTTCGCGGCGAACGCCCTCGGCGACGTCGTGTTCGCCCAGCTTCCTGAGGTCGGTGACACGGTGACCGCGGGCGAGACCTGCGGAGAGCTGGAGTCCACCAAGTCGGTCAGCGATCTGTACGCCCCGGTGACCGGTGAGGTCACCGAGACGAACCAGGACGTCGTGGACGACCCCTCACTGGTGAACTCCGCCCCGTTCGAGGGCGGCTGGCTGTTCAAGGTACGTGTCGCGCAGGAGCCCGATGACCTGCTCACCGCCGATGAGTACACAGAGTTTTCCGGCAACTGAGACCCCAGGGACCGTGATGTCTTCGAAGTCGCTTCTGAACGCCTCGCTCCATGAGCTCGACCCCGACGTCGCCGCCGCCGTCGACGCCGAGCTCCACCGTCAGCAGTCCACGCTGGAAATGATCGCCTCGGAGAACTTCGCTCCGGTCGCGGTCATGGAGGCGCAGGGCTCCGTGCTGACCAACAAGTACGCCGAGGGCTACCCCGGCCGCCGCTACTACGGGGGCTGTGAGCACGTCGATGTGATCGAGCAGATCGCCATCGACCGCGTGAAGGCGCTCTTCGGCGCCGAGCACGCGAACGTACAGCCGCACTCCGGCGCCCAGGCGAACGCGGCGGCGATGTTCGCGCTGCTCTCCCCCGGCGACACGATCATGGGTCTGAACCTCGCCCACGGCGGGCATCTGACCCACGGCATGAAGATCAACTTCTCCGGCAAGCTCTACAACGTCGTCGCGTACCACGTCGACGACAAGACCGGCCAGGTCGACATGGCCGAGATCGAGCGGCTGGCCAAGGAGTCCCGTCCGAAGCTGATCGTGGCCGGCTGGTCGGCGTACCCCCGCCAGCTGGACTTCGCGGCCTTCCGCCGGATCGCGGACGAGGTCGGCGCGTATCTGATGGTCGACATGGCGCACTTCGCCGGTCTGGTCGCCGCGGGCCTGCACCCCAACCCGGTGCCGCACGCCCATGTCGTCACGACCACCACGCACAAGACCCTCGGCGGCCCGCGCGGCGGTGTGATCCTCTCCACCAAGGAACTGGCGAAGAAGATCAACTCCGCGGTCTTCCCCGGTCAGCAGGGCGGCCCGCTGGAGCATGTCATCGCGGGCAAGGCGGTCTCGTTCAAGGTGGCGGCCACGGACGAGTTCAAGGAGCGCCAGCAGCGCACCCTGGACGGCGCCCGGATCCTCGCCGAGCGGCTGATCCAGCCGGACGTCACCGAGGCGGGCGTCTCCGTGCTGTCCGGCGGTACGGACGTACACCTCGTTCTCGTCGATCTGCGCGACTCCGAGCTGGACGGCCAGCAGGCCGAGGACCGGCTCCACGAGATCGGCATCACGGTCAACCGGAACGCCGTCCCGAACGACCCGCGCCCCCCGATGGTCACCTCGGGCCTGCGGATCGGCACGCCCGCGCTGGCCACCCGCGGCTTCACCACCGAGGACTTCACCGAGGTCGCCGAGATCATCGCGGCGGCTCTGAAGCCCTCCTTCGACCGCGAGGCGCTGGCCGGCCGGGTCAGCGCGCTGGCCCAGAAGCACCCGCTGTACCCGGGCCTGTAGTCATCCGTACGGCCTGAGTTACGGGGCACCGCGCACACTGGACCGTGCGGCGCGGTGCCCCGCACCACGTTCCCCCGCGTGTCACCGTCAACTCTGCACCACCCCGGCAGACAACGGCGTCTACCAACCACCAAGGAGTTCCCCGTGGCCATCTCGGTCTTCGACCTGTTCTCGATCGGAATCGGCCCGTCCAGCTCCCATACGGTCGGTCCGATGCGCGCGGCGCGGATGTTCGCGCGCCGGCTCAAGAACGAGGGCCTGATCGCCCACACCGTCTCGATCCGGGCGGAGCTGTACGGATCGCTGGGCGCGACCGGCCATGGCCATGGCACCCCCAAGGCCGTGCTCCTCGGCCTGGAGGGCAACTCGCCGCGCACCGTCGACGTGGAGAGCGCCGACGATCAGGCGGAACGTATCCGCGCCAGTGGCCGGCTCAATGTGCTCGGCATGCACGAGATCGCCTTCGACGCCGGCAAGGACCTGGTCCTGCACCGCCGCAAGACCCTGCCGTACCACGCCAACGGCATGACCGTCTTCGCGTACGACGCGGCCGGCGCCGTGCTCCTGGAGAAGACGTACTACTCGGTGGGCGGCGGCTTCGTCGTGGACGAGGACGCCGTCGGCGAGGACCGGATCAAGCTCGACGACACCGTGCTGAAGTACCCCTTCCGCACCGGCGACGAGCTGCTGCGACTGTCGGCCGACACCGGGCTGTCGATCTCCGCGCTGATGCTGGAGAACGAGAAGGCCTGGCGCACGGAGGACGAGATCCGCGCCGGGCTGCTGGAGATCTGGCGGGTGATGCAGGCATGCGTCTCGCGCGGAATGGCCCGCGAGGGCATCCTCCCCGGCGGCCTCAAGGTCCGCCGCCGCGCGGCCCATTCGGCACGCCAGCTGCGCGCCGAGGGCGATCCGCAGGCGCACGCCATGGAGTGGATCACGCTCTACGCGATGGCCGTGAACGAGGAGAACGCCGCGGGCGGCCGGGTCGTCACCGCCCCCACCAACGGCGCCGCGGGCATCATCCCGGCCGTACTGCACTACTACATGAACTTCGCGGCCGGCGGCGCCACGGCGGAGGAGAAGGACGAGAACGTCGTCCGCTTCCTGCTCGCCGCGGGCGCCATCGGCATGCTCTTCAAGGAGAACGCCTCCATCTCCGGCGCCGAGGTCGGCTGCCAGGGCGAGGTCGGCTCGGCCTGCTCCATGGCCGCGGGCGCCCTCGCGGAGGTCCTGGGCGGCAGCACCGAACAGGTCGAGAACGCGGCCGAGATCGGCATGGAACACAACCTGGGCCTGACCTGCGACCCGGTCGGCGGCCTGGTCCAGATCCCGTGCATCGAGCGGAACGGCATGGCGGCGGTGAAGGCGGTCACGGCGGCGAAGATGGCACTGCGCGGCGACGGCAGCCACAAGGTCTCCCTGGACAAGGTCATCAAGACCATGAAGGAGACGGGCGCGGACATGTCGGTCAAGTACAAGGAGACGGCGCGCGGCGGGCTCGCGGTCAACATCATCGAGTGCTGAGGCTGTAGGCCCTGACCAGCGCGTTTCCATCTTTCGGCGCTGTCAGGGCCTTCCTTGCTTATCTGGCGGAAAGTCCCCGGAACCTCCCTGAGACAGACGTGAAAGTCCCTGAAAAGTCCCTGGGATATCCCCCTGGAAGGGGCTTTTGACCTGCGGGTTCGCGGCATGTGATCAACGCCGGATGTGCCGCTCACCCACCAGCTGATGTATCAAATCGTTCCCCCACTCCCACCCAAGGGGTATCATTCGATACATGAACGCTGCGGAAAACCCGCGCTTGGAGCAGCGGCTGGCCGGCCTCTCCCCCACATTCACGACGGCGCAGGCGCGACAGGCCCTGCTCTCCCCTCGCGATCTGGCGCACTTGGTCACGGAGGGGGAGATAGACGAACTGTCCCGTGGGGTGTACCGGCGGGCAGACGCCCCGGAAACGGCGCACGCGGATTTGCTGGCCGTGTGCGCACGGGCCCATCGCGCCGTCGTGTGCGGTGAATCCGCCCTGGCCCTGCATGAACTGATCGACGACATCCCCGCAGCAGTACACATCGCCGTGCCGCGCGGTTCACGCCGCCCGACGATTTCCTACCCGCCGACCGTGGTGGCGCAGTACGCCGCAAAGACCTTCGACCTCGGTATCGAACGGTTCGAAGCAGCCCCGGGAGAAACCATCCCCATGTACAACGCAGCTCGCAGCGTCGTCGACGCAATGCGCCACCGCAGCCGCCTCGGCGAAACCCTCGCCCTGTCCGCGCTCGGCCGCTACCTGCGTCGAAGCGGGCGCGGCGGGGTTGGCGAACTCCAGCACATCGCACGCGAGTTGGACGCCCTCTCCGTCGTCCGCCCCGCCGTAGAGGCGGTGCTCGCCTGATGGCCAACCCCACCCGCGACACCACCGCCGGCCGCGTCTACAACGACCTGCGCAACCTGGCGCGCCGCAACAGCCGGTCCACGGACGAGGTCATGGTCGAGTACATCCTCGAACGGTTCCTCTACCGCCTGGCCTCATCGTCCCTGGGCCGGGAGCACTTCGTCCTCAAAGGTGGCCTGCTGCTCGCTCAGTTCGGCGCACGTCGAATGACCCGGGACGTCGACATCCTCGGTCGATCTTTCCCAGGCACAGAAACAGAGATCATCCACAGAATCGCGGCCATCGCCGCCACCGAGAGCGACGACGGCGTCGTACTCGATCCCACGACACTCAAGACCGTCCCCATTCGTGAGGAGGACGAGTACCACGGTCTACGCCTGTCTATGGCCGCCTCCATCGCCCGAGCACGACTCAAGCTCCAACTGGATATCAGCTTCGGCGACCCCGTCACCCCCGGCCCCCGGATCATCGACTATCCGCAGCAACTCACGACGGACAGCTTCCAGCTCCTCGGCTACCCACTCGCCACCGTCATCGCCGAAAAACTCTCCACCGCCATCTCACTCGGCGACCTCAACACCCGCGACCGCGACTACGGCGACCTCTACCGCCTGCTCACCCTCAACGACCTGGACGGCCAAGAACTCACCACAGCGCTGACCGCCACCGCCACACACCGCGGCATCACTCTGAAACCCCTCAGCACCACCATCACCGACCTCGGCGAGCGCCGCCAGACCTCCTACACCGCCTGGCGCCGCCGGCAAGGCACCGCCGCAACGAGCTACCCCGGACGCTTCACGGACGTCGTCCGGCAGGTCACCGCCTTCGCAGACACACTCCTCAACGGCGAGGCTGTCACACTCAGTTGGAGTGCGGCGACCCTCACGTGGTCATGAACCAGGCCTGGCCGACCGACCAGGCCTTCGGGGCAACCCCGGAACCTACGCATGACGAATTGTCCGATCTTGATCCACCGGCTTCCATAGGCATCCACCACAAGAACGAAACACCTGGTCAGTGCTGGTGTCGGACGACCATGGACCAAGTTGGACCACCCCAGATTTCCCACCACCTGAGACCACAACTGAGACTGAGGAGTCTTGAGACCACTGGCTCCTGGGGGGCGCGTGGCCGACCTCAACATCAACGATCGTGTCAGCAACGAAGCCCCGATTCCATGGAACTCTCGCCGCCTATCAGCCGATACTGACCCAACATGGGAAACGCGTGCGCGCCGTGCTGGGGAGCGAGACACCCAGTCGGCCTGCAGAGGGGACTGAGATGAGGGCACGCAGTAGGCCGTCGGGCAAAGAAAGGTCGACGGTCACCGTTCGCCACGGGAGTCGGCGGGTCCAGCGGTGACGGAATCCACTTTCCAGGCAATAGGGGCCGGATCCGTCGCCGCCCATCACATCGGGACAGCGGTCACCGGCCCGGTCAACGTTCTGACGGCCGAGTTGCTGAGCTCGGCGCGCGATGTTCAGGCACCTGCCGGGCTCACCAACCTGCCGCCGCTCCCGCTGTGTTTCGGCCGCACGAACGAGCTGGACTGGCTGCGCGGCACGCTCGGGCAGCCGGCCGCCGGGACTGCCGTCGTCCAAGGCCTCGGCGGAGTCGGCAAAAGCACCCTCGCCCTTGCGTACGCCCACAGACACCGTCGCGACTACACCGTGATGTGGTGGATTGCCGCTGCATCACCCGACCACATCGAGCAATCGCTGGCCGACCTCGCTCTGCGGTTGATCCCTGTGTGGGCCGGCAGCGCGACTACCGAAGAGCGCGCCGCCTGGGCGATGTTGTGGCTGCAGTGGCATCCGGGGTGGCTGCTGGTCTTCGACAACGTTGAGGATCCGCCCGATCTGCAGCCCTACGTCAGCGCGCCTAACGGTCACGTCGTCGCCACGAGCCGACGGTCAGCTAGCTGGCCGACCTCCATCGCAACGCTGGCCCTCGACGTACTCGACCTGGCTGCAGCGAGTGATCTCCTCTGTAGGCAGGTGCTCGGCGCGACTTCGCCGACCCATCGTCAGATACAGGAGACCCGGGCCCTCTCAGCCGATCTGGGGCAGCTTCCTCTCGCCCTGATGCAGGCCGGCGCCTACCTCGCGCAGAACCCGACGATCAGCATTGAACGTTACCGCCGACGGCTGATAGGCGCGTTGGACAAGGCTCCCGAAGGTGTAGACCCAGAGCGCACGGTCGCCCGGATCTGGCGCCAGACGATTAGCACCCTCACGGAGCGCAACCCCCTGGCGGTCCGCGTCCTGTCCACACTGGCGTGGCTAGCCCCCGATGACATCCCAGTTGGACTGCTGACCCCTATTGCCGACGACAGCGACGACCTTCACGAAGCCCTAGGGGTGCTTGCTGTCTACTGCATGGTCTCCCTCACTCCGGACTCGGTGAGCATCCACCGCCTCGTCCAGACCACACTCCGGAACCAGTCGCCCATCGGTGACAGCGCGCCAACCGGCAGGTTGGAGGCCGAACGGCTGCTGAGCGCTGCGGTCGCCCCCCTGGGAGAACCACCCGACTCTGGCCGGTCCCCCACCTGGGATCGGCTGCTTCCGCACCTCGTCGCGCTCGCGGCCACCACTCCTGACGGACACGCTGACACCTTTCCCGCCGGCCGGTACGCGAGCGCTGCACTCTACCTCCAGGGCCTCGGCCATGACGGCCGCGCCGTTCCGCTACTGACGGCGGCCCTCGCCCGCTGCGAAGCGCTCGCTGGCGCCGAGCACGAAATCACCATGAAGGTCCGTTCGAACCTGGGCGACGCCTACTACGGAGCCGGGGACTTCGAACGGTCCATCGCCATCCTCGAACCGTTGGTCGACCAGTGCGCGCAGGTACTCGGCGACTCGCATCTAGGGACGCTCACCGTCGCCGCCAACCTTGCCAACTCGTACCGTGACTCCGGCGATCTGGCCCGTGCCATCACACTCCACGAGGAGACGTTGGCCCGGCGTAGGCACGCACTTGGCAACGATCACCCCGACACTCTCGTCAGCTGCGAGGAACTGGCCCGCACCTACCATGCGTCCGGCGACTTGGGTCGTGCTATCTCTCTGTATGAGGCCACACTCACGCATCACCAGCGATCCCTAGGACCAACTCACCCTGCCACGCTGAGCAGCCAGCACGGTCTAGCGGCGGTCTACCTCGCTTCAGGCGACCTGTCCCGCGCCATTCCGATGTACTCCGCCGTCTTCACACAGTGGCAGCAGGCGTTCGGCGACAGCGAATCCGAAACCATCACCAGCCGGAACAACCTTGCCTACGCCTATCTGATCGCCGGACGCCCTGACCAGGCAGCGCAGCACCTCAAGACGGCCCTGGCCCGATGCGAGGAGGTGTACGGCGAGGCGTACCCAGAGACCATTGCCATCCGTGCGAATCTCGGCTGCGCCTACCGAGACGCCGGAGACTTCACCCGTTCGCTTCCATTGCTGGAGACCGCGGCCGCGCAGAGCGCCCACCTCCTCGGCGAGGGCCATCCTCAGACCTTGACCACTAGGAACGGGCTAGCGCAGGCATACCGGGCCGCCGGCCACGATGGACAGGCGATCGCCCAGTACGACACCATCCTCAAGCACCGTGCCGCGCTGCTCGGCGAGACCCACCCCCATACCCTCGCCACCCGAAGCGGCCTCGCGAATGCACACCTCGCGGCGGGCGACCCTGATCGCGCCGTCCCGCTATTCGAAACCGTCGTCACCCAGTGCGAGCAGGTCTTCGGCGAGTCCCACCCGGACACCCTGTCCAACTACATCGGCCTGGCCGACGCACTACGCCAGACGGACAATCGGGCACAGTCCGTCCCTCTCTCTGAGTCAACGCTGGAGCGGTGCGTCCGTTCGCTCGGCGAGGACCACCCGCACACCGTGGTGTGTCGGAGCAACCTGGCCCTCGCGCATCTCGCAGTTGGCGACGCTCCGCGCGCCGTCCAGCTCCTCGAAGCCGCCGTGTGCAACGCCAGCCTCATCTTCGGCGACACACACCCGCACACGGTCACCAGCCGGATAAACCTGGCCGCCGCTCACATGGAGTCCGACAACGCGGCACAGGCAGTCACCGTCCTGGAGGACGTCCGCGCCCAGTTGGAGGCCGAACTCGGCCGCGCGCACCCGCAAACACTTCACTCCACCGCCATGCTGGCCCGTGCGCTTGGCGGGTCCGGCGGCCTCCCCCCGGCGACCGAACTGCTGGAACACAGCGTTGCGCTCGCCGAGAAGGAACTCGGCGTCACCCACCCGGACACAGTCAAGCAACGGCAGTACCTGGCTGAGATCTACCGGGCCAACGACCAACCCGACTTGGCTGTGCCGCTGTACGAAGCCAACCTCGCCCATTGGCAGCAGACCCTCGGCGACCATCCCAATGTCCTGAACGCCCAACTCACCCTGGCGGACACCCACCAGGAAGCCGGCGCACACCAAAAAGCGATCGCCGTCTATCGCGTTGCCCTCGACCGGATCGAGCCCACCCTGGGCCCGGAGAACCCGCTCGTCACTCAGATCCGCGCAAGGATCGACGCAGCCGAGCACGCCACTTCACGGTCTGACCGTTAGTACTCCATTGAAGTTCTCCGCTTCCCTGGTCAGCGGCCTGGCAGTCAGGAGCGTAGCCAGGCCGCGCCAGGGCAGGAAGGTGTTCGCTAAGCTCGTGTGGAGTAAGGCCGGTCGACGATCTGTGAATGCAGAATTGCCGTGTGCGCGCTGGCTGGGCGGCTTAGTCTGATGCCCTGGTCTCAGTCAATGACAGGAATTCAGGGGTGGGTTGTGGGAGCGGAGATCGTGCAGTTTTTGGAGCAGGCAGGGCCGTATCTAAGCGCAGCCCTGGGTGCCTATGGTGCGGGGGTACTGGCCCGGGCTGAGGACGCTGCGGTGGGAGCCACGGCGAACGCAGGGCGCAGTATTTTGCACGCGGTCTGGCGGCGCCGGAGCCCGGCCGGACGCCAGGAGCTGGAGGCGGCGGTGCGTGAGGCGGCCAAGGGGCCGGAGGACACCGATGCTGCAGCCGCGCTGCGTCAGCAGATCAAGCGGACTCTAAGGGAGAATCCACAATTGCTTGCCGAACTGGCCGCCCAACTTCCCGCAGTCGGCTCAGTGACGATCACCGCGTCCGGTGAACGGTCTATCGCCGCACAGACGATCGGCACGGCCGTCACCGGAGACAACACCACGATCCGCCCGTGACCCCGCCTCGGCTATAAAGTTCTTGCCACCAGTCTTCGAACTGTGCGCGATACCGTCGACCCTGGTCTGATCCACCCCGCACACCAGGAAATGTCGGTCGCTGAACCGACCGACGCCAGCCGGAACCTGATGCACCTCCCAACTTCCCTCAGACTCCTCACACCCTCGCAGCGCGCTCTTTCATTTCCGCCTCGCGTAGCAGCTCGTGGATCGGCTGACCTCCCTGTTGTCCGAGTACCGAACCTTGGCTCTTTGATCCGACTGCTGCACAGCCACAACTCGTCAACGACGGCCGTGACCTGCGACCGTCTCTTCGATCAAAGTCTTGACCTGCTGCTGAACTGTCGGCGGTGTCGACGTCGATCATCGTTGAGCGCCCTTCCACTACCCGGGAGGGCGCTCGTGCATGAGCACCGCATAACGAGAGCGGGCTCGCCGAAGCCATCGCGTGGCGCCCGATCGTCAACTACCCAATCCCGCAAGCTTTTCACGCAACACGCGATACGTTGTAATCAGCTCTCGACAAAAAGTCCCCACAAAGTCCCTGACGTGATTCAAGACAAGCCTGGGCACGCCAAAACTGCAGGTCAGTCCCATGATCAACAGCCGTCCACATGTCGGTCAAGTACAAGGAGACGGCGCGCGGCGGGCTCGCGGTCAACATCATCGAGTGCTGATCGCGTGAAGTGCCGGACTCAGGGCGCGGAACGTCTGTTCAGTCGAGGACCGCGGTGGCTTCGACCTCGACCAGATGGTCCGGTACGTCCAGTGCCGCGACGCCCAGCAGCGTGCCGGGCGGTACCGGGGTGACCCCCAGCTTCGCGGCCGCCCGGGCGACCCCCTCCAGGAACAGCGGCATCTTGTCCGGGGTCCAGTCGACGACGTAGACGGTCAGTTTCGCCACGTCCTCGAAGGAGCCACCGACCCCGGCCAGGGCGGTGCCGATATTGAGGTAGCACTGCTCGACCTGGGCGGCGAGGTCACCTTCGCCGACCGTGACCCCCTCGGCGTCCCAGGCCACCTGCCCGGCGATGAAGACCAGCTTCGAGCCGGTCGCGACCGACACCTGCCGGTAGACGTCGATTTCCGGCAATCCGCCGGGGTTCACCAGGGTGATGGCCATGCTGCCTGCCTCCTTGTGGGCTCACTTCGAACCGCTCTTGGTCTCTTGTGGTTACTGAAGAACTGTAAGAGAGTGGCCGCTGACATGGAAGAACGCACTTTTCAGTGACTGGGGAACCTCATGGTGACCAAGCAGTACACGGGCTCGCCCGACGAAGCCGACCTGACGCGCGCGGACTCCCTGGCGCGGGAGATCTTCTCGGACGTCGCCAACAAGTGGGCGCTGTTGATCATCGAGTCCCTCGGTGAACACACCCTGCGCTTCAGCGAGTTGCGCAACGAGATCGAGGGCATCAGCCACAAGATGCTCACCCAGAACCTGCGCATGCTGGAGCGCAACGGCCTGGTCGAGCGGACCGTGCACCCCACCGTGCCGCCGCGGGTCGAGTACACCCTCACCGAGCCGGGCCAGGGCCTCCGGGAGACGGTCGATGGAATGTGCGGCTGGACCCGCCGCTACCTCGGTCATATCGAGGCCTCCCGCCACCACTTCGACGCCTGACGGGCCGAGCACGCGGGCCGGTCCCGCAGGCACGCGCGCTCGCCCGTCCGCTCACCGTCGATCAGAATCAAGCCGCGTACTGGTGGGCCGAGTACGTCAGATAGCCCGCATCACCGCCCTGGTAGTACGTGGCCTCGTCGACGGGGGCGATCGGGAGGCTGCCGCGCAACCGCTCGACCAGGTCGGGGTTGGCGATGAAGGCGCGGCCGAAGCTGATGAGGTCGGCGCCCATCCCGAGCCAGCGGTCGGCGTCGTCCCGGCCGGTCTGCTTCGGCCCCATCGGAAGCACCGGATTCATGACGAGAGTGCCCGGCCACGCCCGGCGCAGGGCGACCAGCGTCTCTTCGTCCGCGGTGGCCTCCAGGTGCACGTAGGCCACGTCGAGGCGGGCCAGCTCGGTCAGCAGCGCGGTGTAGAGCTCGCGGACGTCGCTCTCCTCGACTCCCCAGAACGTCCCGCCCGGCGAGAGCCGGATGCCGGTCCTGGCCGCGCCGACGGCCTCGACGGTGGCGGAGACGGCCTCCACGGCGAACCGGATCCGGTGGGCGACCGGGCCTCCGTAGCGGTCCGTACGGAGGTTGGCGTTGGACGAGAGGAACTGCGAGATCAGATAGCCGTTGGCGCCGTGCAGCTCCACGCCGTCGAAACCCGCGTCGACGGCGCGCCGGGCGGCCAGGGCGTACGACCGCGCGTGCTCGGGCACTTCGGTGGTGTCCAGGGCGCGCGGCGTCGGGGCGGGCTGGGGCCCGGTCGGGGTGAACACCTCGCCGACGGCGGGGACGGCCGAGGGCCCGACCGGCCGCACACCGGTGGTGTCGGGATGCGAGACCCGGCCGCCGTGCATGATCTGGGCGAAGATCCGTCCCCCGTTGGCGTGGACGGCGGCGGTCACGGGACGCCACGCGGCGACCTGCTCGTCGGTGTGCAGTCCCGGCGTACCGGGGTTGGACTGCCCGATCACGCTCGGCTGCACCCCCTCGCTCACGATCAGCCCGGCCGTGGCCCGCTGGGCGTAGTAGGCCGCCATCGACGGCGTCGCCAGACCGCCGGCGGCGGCCCGGACCCGGGTCATCGGGGCCATGACCACCCGGTTGGGCAGCGTCAGCCCGCCGAGCCGGTAGCTGGTGAAAAGGGTCGTCACGTCAGGACTCCTTCGCGATCCGCCGCGCCCGGACCTCGGGCACAACGATTACGCTAAAACCTCACACTGACGTCAGAGGCAAGCTCTGTGGCGCAGGACACAACCAGGAGGCTTCATGCGGATCGGGGAGCTCGCGTCACGGGCCGGGGTCAGCGTCCGGTCCGTGCGCTACTACGGGGAGCAGGGACTGCTCACCAGCACCCGCAGCCCCAGCGGGCAGCGGCACTACACGGAAGCCGAGGTCGAGCGGGTCGCGTTCATCCAACGGCTGTACGCGGCGGGCCTGTCCAGCCGCACCATCGCGGAAGTGCTGCCCTGCGTCGACGCGCCCAGCGAGGAGAACTCCGACTCCGCGCTGGAGCGGATGGCGCAGGAGCGCGACCGGCTCTCCGCGCATATCGCCGACCTCGTACAGACCAGGGACGCACTCGACGGACTGATGGCCATGGCCCGCGCGCACCGGGAAGAACTGAGAACGGCCGCAGTCTGCTGAGTCCGTCCCGCGGCTCAGGCGATCATCACGTAGCGACCAGCCGGCGCTGGAGCCGCACGCCGGGGCGCCCGTCGATGCTGATGTGCTCCACCACAGTGAACCCGTTACGCGCGAGCACGGCCCGGGACGCCGGATTGTCGAGCGTGGTGACCGCGGTGAGTGCGGAGAGCCGGTACGCCGAGACAGCCAGCCGGCACACTTCCTCGACCCCGGCCGTCGCCACGCCCCGGCCGGCGGCACGCTCACCGATCCGGTAGCCGAGTTCAGCGACCCCCTCCTCGACGTCCACAAGATTGACGCGGCCGGCCAACTCCCCCCGGTCGTCCACGAGGACATGGAAATGACACAGACCGGCGTCCTGCTCCGCGAGGAGTGCACGGTGACGGGAGGCGAACCCGGCGAAGTACGCGTCCCCGCGATCCGACACGGACCGCGCGAAGTACCCCCGGTTTTCCCGCTCGAACTCCAGCAGGGCATCCGCATGGTCGGCCCGGAGCCGCTCCAGCCTCATCATGCTCGGACCGTACACGGACAAGCGCGTCACCAACGATGCCCGCTACCGGGCTAATGCCGCACCGTCCGGCACAGACGGCCGGAGGACCGGCCGGACGGACGGAGCTGGAGACCCTCGCGTACAGCACGGGGGCATGATGGCGGTCCTGGAGATCGTCAATTAGCCCGTCACCGGGTGCTGAGCCAGTGCGGGTCGGGGACGACCGTCAGGATCGCCGACAGCAGGACGATCACCGCCAGTACGGCCAGCTCCGCACGTGCCGGGGGCCCGGCGTCCGCGCCGCGGCGCAGCCGGTGTCTGGCCGTCAGGGCGAGGCCGCTCACGACCGAGACCAGCAGCAGTTTGGCGATGAGCACCCGGCCGTACGCCGTGCTGAACACGACGTCGGCCGGAAGCCTGCGGAGGGTGGAGAGCGTTCCGGTGGCGACGAGGGCGGCGAAGAGCCAGCCGGCGAGCCGGGCGTAGCGGGCGAGCACCTCGCGGGCCCCGGCCGGGTCGCCCCGGCGCAGCCACATCGTGCGCAGTACGTACAGCAGCCCGCCGGTCCACAGCGAGGCCGCGGTCAGATGGACGACGGTGAGGGCGGTGCCCAGCATCGGGGTGTACGGCTCGGGGTGCGCCCGCAGGGCCTCCGCGCCGACGACCACGGCCAGGGGCGCGAGGGCCGCCAGGGGGCGGTTCAGGGCGACACAGCCGGCCGCCAGCAGAAAGCCGTTGGCCATGAAGAGCAGCAGGCGGCCCTCGACGGTGCCGTACACCGTGGTGATGTCGAGGCCGCTCACGGACGCGAGCAGGATGATCTGCCCCGCCGAGGCACCCGCCCCGGTCAGCGCGGCGGCGAGCGCCCAGCCGCGTGGCGCGGGGCCGGTACGGGCGAGCCGGGCGCCGGCCAGCTCGCCGAGGTGGACGGCGAGCCCGGCGAAGACGGCGACCCGCAGCGCGGTGGTGGCTCCCGCGCCGGGTATGCGCAGCTCACCGGTCCCGCGCGAGGCTATGGCCGCGCCGAGCAGGACGACCAGCGCGGCGAACAGGACGCCGCCGGCTATCAGGGCGGCCCTGCGGCCGGCCGAGCCGGTGGCTTCGTCAGCGGACGGACCCGGATATATCACCGCTTGATCATGTCTGCCCGGCGCGTCCTCCGGCAACGCGAGCGGGGCGTGCGGCTGATGGTCCGGGCCGTCCCGGATGCCCCGCCCCCGCCCCGCACCACCGCGCGCCCGGATCAGGCCTTGCGCGAGGCCAGGAACTCGTCGAACGTCAGCAGCCCGTCACCGTTCGCGTCATGCGCGTTGATCACGGCCTGTGCCACGGTCTCGGTCACATGGAAGTCACCGAGCTGCGCCATCACGCTCTTGTACTCCGCCGCCGTGATGAGCCCGTCGCCGTTCGCGTCGAACCGCTCGAACGCCTTGCGCGCCTCGTCGATGTCCGCCACTGTTCCGCCCCTTCGTGGTGCCGTACTGACGGGGTCAGATTATCCGTACGCGTTCACCCGAACGGCGGCAGCCCAGGACGGGGGAACGCCCGCGGTGCGCGGGCGTTCCGGTGACGGCGGACCGGACGGGCAACTACGTCAGCCGCGCCACGGCTGGTAGTGCGGATTGTCCAGGCACTCCGACATGATCTCGGTCTTCTTCACCTTGTCGACCGGGCAGACACCGACGATCCGCTCCCGGGAGATCCCGCCGGGGAAGGCGACCTCCACCTGGTCGGCCCACTTGTGGGTGTCACCGATCGTCTTGTTGACGTCGATACCGCCGGGGGCGTCGATGTAGTAGTTGAAGCCGCTCTTGTACCACTGCTTGTACAGGTCGTGGTCATAGCTGGTGGAGACATACGGCGAGGGCTGGTTGACCAGGACGTACTTCTCCACGTCGTACTGCCCGTCCAGCGGCGCCTTCGGGTGGAAGCCCTGCTCGAAGATGACCTCCGGCTTCCGGCTGTCGGCGCGGTAGAGCTGCCGGCAGTCGGTGCGCCAGGCGGGCGTCGGGGTGATCCGGTCGGCCTCGACCCTACGGTCCGCCGCGGCGAACATCGGGTCCTCGACGCGGGGACACTTTTCGGCGGCCTTGAAGGAAGCCGCCTGCGCGGGGGCGGACGTGACCGGGGCGGAGCCGGCCGGGGAGTGCGTGGACGCGGCCTCGGTGGCGGAGGCCGGAATCAGGACGGCGGTGACGGACAGGGCGACGGCGGCGGCCCGCCGCCGCAAGCGAGGAGTGATCATGGGTGCACCCTCCACGCTGTACGGCGGCGGGCCGTGGACCGTCACCCGATCGGGGGCGTGTCCGTTCACAACCTTGCCTGCGCCGATACGAGTTGACGTCAGCCCGACGTCAACTCCGCGTCAAATCCGCGTCAGCTCTCGTCAGCGGAAGACTCCCGTGTGCCCCAGCGAGTAACGGCCGGGCTGCGGGTAGACCGCGAGTCCGTGCGGGCCGCCGCCGACCGGGATCCGGGCGATCTCGTTACCGCTGCGCGTGTCGATCGCGTACACCTCGGAGTCGTAACGCCCCGCCAGCCACAGCACCTTGCCGTCCGACGAGACACCGCCCATGTCGGGGCTGCCTCCGTCCGGCAGATGCCACTTCTTCGCCAGCTTGTTCTTCGCGAAGTCGAAGACGGAGATGGTGCCCTCGCCGCGGTTGGAGATGTACATCTCCTTGGAATCCCGGCTGACATACAGGCCGTGGCATCCCTCGCCCGTCGGCAGCAGCTTCGGGGTGGTGAACTTCTCGCCGTTCAGCACCCACATGCCGTGGGCCATCATGTCGGCGACGTAGAACGTCTTGCCGTCCGGCGAGATCTTCACGTCCTGCGGCATGGCGCCCTGGAAGGGCAGCTTCTGCTGGGCGATGACCTTCATCTGCTCCGTGTCGACCTTGAGGAGTTCACCGGAGAACTCGCACGAGACGATGAAGTACCGGCCGTCCGCCGAGAAGTCGGCGTGGTTGACGCCCGCGCAGGTCACCGGCTCGGTCTTCTTCACCTTCATGGTGCGCGGATCGCGGAAGACCAGCTGACGGTCGAGCGAGGCCATGACGATCGCGTACTTGCCGTTCGGCGTGAAGTAGAGGTTGTACGGATCGTGTACGTCGACCGGCTCGCCCGCCTTGCCGGTGGCGGGGTCGATCGGGGTGAGCGTATGGCCGCGGTTGTTGTTGACCCAGAGGGTCTTCAGATCCCAGGAGGGCACGACGTGCTGCGGCTGTCTGCCGACGTCGATGGTCTCGATGACCTTGTACGTCGCGGGGTCGATCACCGAGACCGTGTCGGAGTGCGTGTTGGGCACGTACACCCGCGACGGGAAGCCCTTCACGATGGGCGAGAGCATGCCGGGCCGGTCGGCGGCGTAAATGTCCTTGGGGTCCAGCACGGGCGGCATGCCCGGCAGTCCGGCCGGCATGCTCCGCTCGGGCACGACGGGCCGGGCGGCGGCCTTGGTCGCCTTCGGCGCGGCCCGCTCGGTGTCCTGGCTCGCGCAGCTCGCGAGCAGGGCGAGGGCGGCGGCCCCCAGCAGGGCGATCGTCCGTCTGGTGATCCGTTCGGTGCTCCGCGAGGTGATCGGAGTGATCGGGGTGGGCCGCTCGGTGGTCCGTGGAGTGGGGGGAAGCATCAGGTCAGCAGCTCCGTGGTCGTCACCGCGCGCAGGCCGCGGCGTTCCAGTGCGTCGAGAAGGGCGGGCAGGGCGGCGACCGTGTCCGCGTAGCCGAAGTGCAGGCTCACCACGGAGCCGTTGCGGATCTGTCCGGTGACGGTGCGGGTGACGGCCGCGGCGCCGGGCGAGGTGAAGTCGAGGGAGTCGACGTCGTACGAGAGGACATGCGGATAGCCCGCCTTCCGCGCCAGCCGCTGGACCAGCGGGGTGGCGTGCTGGGTGCGGGAGGGGCGGAACCAGCTGCCGATGGAGCCGGTGAGCCTGCGCAGCCGCTGGGCGCAGCCGTTGATCTCCGCGTACGCCGCGGCCTCGTCCAGTTCGGAGATGTCGATGTGGTGCAGCGTGTGGTTGCCGAGATCGTGGCCGCCGTCCAGGATCCGGCGGGCGAGGGCGGGATGCTCGTCGAGCCAGCCGCCCACGGCGAGGACGGTGATCCGGGCCCCGGCGCGTTCCGCCTCCGCCAGCACCGCGTTGGCGGTGGCGGGATCGCCCTGGCCGTGGAAGGTGAGGGCGACGCGCGGGCGGTCGCGGGGGCCGTGCGCGATCTCGGTGGGCTGCCCGGGGAACCGGCGCGGCGCGGGCGCGGTACGGGCCGCGGGCCGCCCGTTCCCCGGGCTGGCTCCCGCGGACGGCCCGGCCGGCGATCCGGGGGCGGATCCGCGCGGCGGGCCGGACACGGAACCGGCGGGCGTGGCGGGGGCGCTGTCCGTACAGCCGGTGGCGAGGGCGCCCGCCACGGCCGCGCCGGCTCCTGCGCGCAGTGCACTGCGACGGTCGATCGGGATCACGCCCCCATTTAAGGGGGAAGGAGGGCGAAAGGTGACGATTGACCCGTTGAAGGGGACTTACGGGTCGTCACTCTCAAGGCAGCTGACGGTCGGAGACCCGCATCTCGAACCAGGTGGTCTTGCCGCGCGGCAGCAGATCCACCCCCCACCGGTCGGAGAGCCGGTCCACCAGGAAGAGGCCGCGCCCGCTCGTGTCCATCTCGTGCACCGGCATCAGGCAGGGCAGTCCGCGCGAGGGGTCCCGTACCTCGATCCTGATCCAGCCGCGGCGGCGCAGCATGCGTAACCCGAAGACCCGGGCGCCGGTGTGCCGTACGGCGTTGCCGACGAGTTCCGAGACGAGCAGGACGGCGTACTCGGCGGTCTGCGGCGAGAGCGCCCACTGCTCCAGCACCACGCAGTGGGTGATCCGGCGGGCGGCGAGGGCGGATTCCGGGCGGGAGGGCAGACGGACTTCCGCTTCCGTCGGATTACCGAACAATTCCAGCGCCTTGTGCGCCTGTTCGTCGTCGACGGACGGTATCCACCGCGCTGCGGCCGCGTCGCCGCGCTGCCGCGGTTGCTCCACACCCTCCAGGCCCGCCATGCCCCCCATCATGGCCGTCCAGAGCACTCCCGGGGGCCGTTCCGGGTGAATCGACCCCCCGGAATGAGTCATTCCAGGGGGCGCGAACGGCATATGCCAAGGGCAGAACTCGGGCTTGCACAACTCCCTGACCAGCGATAACGACCCGCAATGGAGTGATCACCAAGAGCGATCACGGTAAATACCTTAAGGCTCTCTTAAGGTTGCGCTAAGCCGGGCGCCGGGTTGACGCGCACCGCTCCCCCGGCGCCAACAGGTGTACGTTCAGAGGAACTTGGCCTTCCCCGGACCGTCCTCCACAAACGACCGCATGCCGCGCTCGCGGTCCTCCGTGGCGAACAGGCCCGCGAACCAATTGCGTTCGATCGTGAGACCGGTCTCCAGATCCGTCTCCAGACCCGCGTCGACCGACTCCTTGGCGGCCCGCAGCGCGAGCGCGGGCCCCTGGGCGAGCTTCGCGGCCCAGGCGTGCGCCTGCTCGTACACCTCTTCCGGCGGGACCACCCGGTCGACCAGACCGATCGCCAGCGCCTCGTCGGCCTTCACCTGACGGCCCGTGAAGATGAGGTCCTTGGCCCGGGAAGGGCCGACCAGCCGCGCGAGCCGCTGCGTACCGCCGGCGCCCGGGATCAGACCGAGCAGGATCTCGGGCTGGCCGAGCTTGGCGTTGGCCCCGGCGATGCGGAAGTCCGCGCAGAGGGCCAGCTCGCAGCCGCCGCCCAGCGCGTAGCCGGTGACCGCCGCGACGACGGGCTTGGGGATCCGGGCGACAGCGGTGAACGACTCCTGGAGCGCCCGGGAGCGTACGACCATCGCCGCGTGGTCCCACCCGCGCATCTCCTTGATGTCGGCGCCGGCCGCGAAGACCTTCTCGCCGCCGTACAGGATCACGGACCGTACGTCGTCGCGCCGGCCCGCCTCCTCGGCCAGCTCGCGCAGCCGGTCCTGGATGGAGGCGTCGAGTGCGTTCATCGGGGGGCGGTCGAGCCGGATCGTACCGACGCCGCCGGAGACCTCAAGGTTCACGAATGCCATACGTGCAGGTTAACCGGCGCTAACCGGCTCCGGCACGGGTACGGGTACGGGGCACGGATACGCGGCCGGGCCCGGTGCGTCTGGTCACAGCGCACCGGGCCCGTATCCCCGCTCTCCGTGCGGGACATCGGCGGAGGTTTTACTTGATCCACTCCGACCAGGACATGTTCCAGCCGTTCAGGCCGTTGTCCGGGGCGATCTGCTTGTCCTTCGAGTTCTTCACGATCACCACGTCGCCGATGAGCGAGGAGTTGTAGAACCACGCCGACGGAGTGCCGTTGTTCCCGCCACCGCGGATGTCCCGCAGTCCCACGCAGCCATGGCTGACATTCGCGGAGCCGAACGTGCCCGAGGACGCCCAGTAGTTGCCGTGGACGAAGGTGCCCGAGGTGGACAGCCGCATCGCGTGCGGCACGTCCTTGATGTCGTACTCACCGCCGAAGCCCACCGTCGCGCCGTTCATCCTGGTCACCGCGTACTTCTCGCTGATGACCATCTGGCCGTTGTACGTGGTGGTCGAGGGGGCGCCCGCGGTGATCGGGATGTTCCTGATCTGCTTGCCGTCCCGTACGACCTTCATCGTCTTGGCGCTCGCGTCCACGGTGGAGACCTGGCTGCGGCCGATCGTGAACGTCACGGACTTGGCCTGCTCGCCGTACACCCCGGGGCGGCCCTCGACGCCGTCCAGATTGAGCTTCACGGTCACCTTCGTACCCGCCGCCCAGTACTTCTCGGGGCGGAAGTCGAGGCGGTCGTTGCCGAACCAGTGGCCCTCGACCGGTACGGACGGCTCCGCCGTCACCGTGATGGCCTTCTCCACCGCCTCGGGCTCGGTGATGCCCCGGGTGAAGTTGATCGAGACCGGCATTCCGACACCGACCGTGGAACCGTCCTCGGGCGTGTAGTGGCCGATGAAGGTGTTCTTCGGTACGAGCGTGGTGAAGGTGGTGTCCTTGGCGGACTCGCGGCCCTCGGCGTCCTTGGCGATCGCGTGCACCTTGTACTTGGTGGCGCCGGCGAGATGCCGGAGCGGCTCCCAGCTCGTGCCGTCCGCGGTCAGCTTGCCCTCGACCGGGTTGCCCTTGTCGTCCTGGACGGTGACCGTGGTCAGCTTGCCCTTGTCGGCCGAGACCTTGAGGGCGCCCGTGGTCGCGACCGCCTTCGCCTCGTTCTTCGGGGCGATCGTCACGACGGCGACCGACGCGGCGTTCTCGACCTTCCCCGCGCCCTTGCCGTCGTTATTGTCACCGTCGCCCGCGCCGGAGCCCCCGCCCCCGCCGCACGCCGTGACCAGCAGGAGCAGTGCCCCAAGTATCAGGGCCAGCAGCCCCGTTCCGCTCTGTCCCCGTCGTCCCGTTCGCCGTCGCGGTCTCCCGTCCCGCGACGTCCGGCCCGACCCGGCCGATGTCCCCGATATCGGCAGCCCATTCACTATGGTCGTCTCCCCTCGCACGGCCTGGCCCCGCCACGGCCCGCACTCCCCGCGCGTCGAGTGCACGCGCTCGCGACAGATAATCACACCGCGAGCTGTGCGGTGATCTCACGTCTGTCACCATTCGGTCCCAACAGGCCGGGACGGTGCAGGTCATACGGGCTGTACGAGGGGACGGCCCGTGCCGGAGGGCCCCGCCGGAGCACCGGCCGGTGCCGGTGGGGGCTTCAGTCGGCGGCCGAGTCCGGGACCGCGGCGAGGGCCGAACCCGCCTTCCACCGCTTCCAGTCCAGGTTCCAGCCGCCCAGACCGTTGTCGGGTGCGACCGTACGGTCACGGGAGTTGACCACCTCCACGACATCACCGATCAGGGTGCGGTCGAAGAACCAGCCGGCCGGGGTGTCGGGGCCGCCGCCCTTCACGTCTCGCAGCCCGACACAGCCATGGCTGACGTTCTCGGAGCCGAACGTCTCGGCGGGCGCCCAGTAGTTGCCGTGCAGAAACGTCCCGGACGTGGTGAGCCGTACCGCGTGCGGCACGTCCTTGATGTCGTACTCACCGCCGAAGCCGACCGTCCTGCCGTTCATGCGGGTGACGTCGTACAACTCGGTGACCACCATCTTCCCGTTGTACGTGGTGGTCTTGGCCGCGCCCGCGGTGATCGGCACGGTCGAGACCAGCTCCCCGTCGCGCCGTACCTCCATGGTGTGCTCCTCGGCGTCGACCAGCGAGACCTGCGAGCGGCCGACGGTGAAGCCGACGGTCTTCTCCTGGATGCCGAGCACCCCCGGCGCGGCCTGGACGTCACGCAGGGCCAGCTCGACCGTGACTTTCGTGCCCGGCTCCCAGTACTCGCGCGGCCGGAAGTCGAGACGGTCGTGGCCGAACCAGTGCCCGGCGATCTCGGCCGGCGGATCCGCCGTCACGGTGATGGCGCGCTCGACGGCCGCGCGGTCCTGGATCCTCCGGTTGAAGTCGAACGAGATGATCATGCCGGTGCCGACGGTGGCACGGTTCTCCGGGGAGAAGTAGCCGATGAACCGGTCGGTGGGGACCGCCGTCGTGAAGGTGGTGTGGCGCGCCGAGCGACGGCCCGCGCCGTCCACGGCCACCGCGTCGACGCTGTACTTGGCGGCCAGCGCGATCCGCGCGCCGCTCTCCGGCGTCCAGGACCGGCCGTCCGCGGAGATCCGTCCGCGAAGCTCGGTGGGTTGCGCGTCCTCCACCTGTTCGACCTTGACGCGCTCCAGCCGGCCGTCCGGCACCCGTACCGCGATCGGGTCGGACCGGCCGATGCCCTTCGTACCGTCCTCGGGGGTGATCCGGATCGTGTCCCCGGGGGCGCGCGACTTGCCCTCCGTGAACGATTCGGCGCCTGTGCATCCCGCCAGGCCGGCCAGCAGCCCGGTCATCAGTCCTGCCCATGTCAGGACGGCGGCCACGCCCGTCCCTGCCCGCTTGGGCTCTGTCCGCTTCAGTACGTGTCTCACGTCCCGCCCAACGACCACGCCCCTCCGGGGGAAACGTGAGGGCGGGCCCTCTTGCGGGCAGAACAGGTGGGAGGACCACGCGAGGGGAGCCACGGCCGGGACGTCGTGCGCCCGATCCGCGAGGCCGATGAGCCGCGGGAGGCCGGTCAGTGGCGAGCGCAGCCGAGCAGAAGGCAGTGCAGGAGAAGCGGAAGGAGGAGGTCAAGGAGCAGGCCACGGAGCAGGGGAAGGACCGGGGAAGGCCGATCCGGGACGGCAACGGTCACCGCCCCGGGCCCGGCGCCCCGAGGCCCGTGGTCTGGCCGGGCGCGCCGACCCCGCTGGGGGCGCGCTACCGCGTGGGCCCCGACGGCGTCGCGGGCACCAATTTCGCGCTCTGGGCGGGCGGCGCCGAGGCGGTCGAGGTCTGTCTGTTCGACGACAGCGGCGCCGAGACCCGGCTGCCGCTGACCGAGCTGACCCATGAGATCTGGCACGGCTTCGTGCCCGGCATCCGGCCCGGACAGCGGTACGGATACCGCGTCCACGGCCGCTGGGACCCCTGGACGGGCGCCCGCTGGAATCCGGCGAAGCTGCTGCTCGACCCGTACGCCCGCGCGGTCGACGCGGCCGAGGGGCATGATTACGGCCGGCTGCCCCCGGAGGTCTACGGCCATGTGCGGGACTGGCCGCAGCGGGAGGTGGCCGACACCGTACGGGACGGCCGCGACTCCGCCCCGTACGTCCCCAAGGGGGTCGTCGTCCATGACGGCGCGCCCGACGACGAGTGGGCCGACGACCGCCGGCCCAAGACGCCCTGGGCCGATTCGGTCATCTACGAGCTGCATGTGCGGGGCTTCACCAGACTCCACCCGGGGATCCCGGAGGAGCTGCGCGGTACGTACGCGGGCCTCGCGCATCCGGCGGCCATCGGCCATCTGCGGCGGCTCGGGGTGACGGCGGTGGAGCTGCTGCCCGTGCACCAGTTCGCGCACGAGGACCATCTGCTGCGGCGCGGGCTGCGCAACTACTGGGGCTACAACTCCATCGGCTACTTCGCGCCGCACGCCGGCTACGCGGCGAGCGGCACGCGGGGGCAGCAGGTCGCGGAGTTCAAGGGCATGGTGCGGGCGCTGCACGCCGCGGGGATAGAGGTCATCCTCGATGTGGTCTACAACCACACGGCGGAGGGCGGGGAGCTGGGGCCGACCCTGTCCCTGCGCGGTATCGACAACCGCGGCTACTACCGGCTGCCCTCCGACGCGCGCAGGTACACGGACTACACCGGCTGCGGCAACACCCTCCATGTGGTCCAGCCCCAGGTGCTGCGGCTGATCACCGATTCGCTGCGCTACTGGGTGACGGAAATGGGGGTCGACGGCTTCCGCTTCGATCTGGCGGCGGCCCTGGCCCGCTCGATGCATGACGTCGACATGCTCTCGCCGTTCCTCGCGGTGATCGCCCAGGACCCGGTGCTGCGCCGGGTGAAGCTGATCGCCGAGCCGTGGGACGTGGGCAACGGCGGCTACCAGGTCGGGTCGTTCCCCCCGCTGTGGACGGAGTGGAACGACCGCTACCGCGACGCCGTACGGGACTTCTGGCGCGGCGCCCTGCCCGATGTGCGGGATCTCGGCTACCGGCTGTCCGGGTCGAGTGATCTGTACGCGTGGGGCGGCCGGCGGCCGTACGCGTCCGTCAACTTCGTCACCGCGCACGACGGCTTCACGCTGCGCGATCTGGTGTCGTACGAGCGGAAGCACAACGAGGCCAACGGCGAGGGCAACAGGGACGGGACGCACGACAACCGCGCCTGGAACTGCGGGGTGGAGGGCGAGACGGACGACGCCGCGGTCAACGCGCTGCGCCGGCGGCAGTCGCGCAATCTGCTCACCACCCTGCTGGTGTCGACGGGCGTGCCGATGCTGGTCGCGGGCGACGAGATGGGCCGTACGCAGCGCGGCAACAACAACGCGTACTGCCAGGACAGCGAGGTCAGCTGGCTGGACTGGTCGCTGCTGGAGAGCCCCCGCGGGCAGGGGCTGCACGCGCTGACCGCCCGGCTGCTCGCCCTGCGCCACGCCCATCCCGTACTGCGCCGCCGCGCGTTCTTCTCCGGCCGGCCGCAGGCCCCGGACGGGCTGCGCGACCTGGCGTGGTTCACCCCGCAGGGCGCGGAGATGACGGAGGAGGACTGGTACGCGCCCGCCTCGACGCTCGGACTCTTCCTGTCCGGCCGGGACATCCCCGGCAGGGACGCACGCGGCGAGAAGATCACGGACGACAGCTTCCTGACGGTCCTGCACGCGGACGGCCGTCCGGTGGAATTCGCACTGCCTGGCCCGCCCTGGGCGCAGGCGTACGAACTGGTGGTCGACACCACGCGGGAGGAGCAGTCGGAGGCGCCGGGCACGGTGTACGAGGGAGGGACGACGGTCACGGTCCCGCCGCGCGCGGTGCTGCTGTTCAGATTGCAGGGGTGAGGACTCCGCCCGCGGGTGGCAGTCATAGCGGGTGTGACGGGAAAACCACATGAGCGATGTCAGTGGCGAACCGTAGGCTCGCCCCTGATGTCCGAAACACATGCAGCCACCAAGGACCGGTCCTCCGTTCGCTCTCTGCTGCGGCTGTGGCCGTACGTACGACCGGTGCGCGTACGTCTGTTCAGCGCGGCATTTGTCGCGATCGTCGCCTCCTGTCTCGGGCTGGTGTTCCCCCTCGTACTGAAGTGGATGGTGGACGGTCCCGTCGCGGACCGGGACACCGGGGGCATCTGGCTCGGGGCGCTGCTCCTGCTGGTGCTGGGGATCGTCGAGGCCGTGCTGTTCGGTTTCCGCCGCTGGCTGGTGGCGCGGCCGCTGGCCGGTGTGGAGGCGGCGATGCGGGCGGATCTCTACCGGCATCTGCAACGGCTGCCGGTGGCGTTCCATGACCGGTGGCCGTCGGGTCAGCTGCTCTCGCGCGGCACGACGGATCTGATGCTGCTGCGGATGTTCCTGGCGTTCCCGCTGACGTTTCTGCTGGTCAACGCGACGACGATCCTGGTGGGTTTTCTGATTCTGCTGATGCAGGACTGGTCGCTGGGGCTGGTGCTGATGATCCCGGTGGTGCCGCTGGTGATCCTCTGTTCATTCTTCGAGTCGCGGTTCGCGCTGGTCGCGCGCCGGGCGCAGGACCAGGTGGGCGATCTGACGACGGTGGTCGAGGAGGGTGTGCTCGGCATCCGGATCATCAAGGGGTTCGGCCGCCACCGCAGCCAGTCCCTCGCCTTCCGCGCGCTCACGCGGCGGCTGCGGGAGACGGAGCTGGAGAAGGCGCGGCTGCTGGCGGGCATCTGGGCCGTGATCATGGCCATTCCCGAACTGGCCATCGCCGCCGCGCTGGTGCTCGGCACGATCCAGGTCGCGGACGGCGGACTCTCCACGGGCACGCTGGTCGCCTTCCTGTCGACGGCGCTGGCGCTGCGGTGGCCGGTGGAGTCGATCGGGTTCCTGCTGGCGATGAGCCAGGAGTCCGCGACGGCGACGGAGCGGTTCTTCGAGGTGATGGACGTACAGGAGGAGAAGGACGTACGGGAGGGGGACGCGCCGGGGCATGCCTCGGGGCACGAACCCGAGGGCGGGGGCGGGCTGCGCTTCGAGGGGGTCTCGTTCCGGTACCCGGACGCCGAGGCGGGCTCCACGCCCGTCCTGGAGCGTATCGATCTGCACATCGAACCCGGCGAGACGATGGCCGTCGTCGGGGCCACCGGCTCGGGCAAGACCACGCTGACCGCGCTCGTACCGCGACTGCACGAGGTGACCGCCGGACGGATCACGCTGGACGGCGAGGACATCGCGCTGATGCCGCGCGAGCGGCTGCGGGAGCTGGTGTCGGTGGCGTTCGAGGAGCCGACGCTGTTCTCGGCGACCGTCGGGGAGAACGTGCTGATGGGCGCGGAGGCCGCCGACGAGGACGCGCTACGGAGGGCGCTGGACGTGGCTCAGGCCGGGTTCGTCGAGGATCTGCCGCAGGGGACCGGGACAGAGGTCGGCGAGCAGGGGCACAGCCTCTCCGGCGGCCAGCGCCAACGGCTCGCGCTGGCACGGGCGGTGGTCGGCCGGCCGCGCTTCCTGGTGCTCGACGATCCGCTGTCCGCGCTGGACGTGCATACGGAAGCGCTGGTCGAGGCCGCGCTGCGGCAGGTGCTCAGGGAGACCACGGCGCTGGTGGTGGCGCACCGGCCGTCGACGGTGCTGCTCGCCGACCGGGTGGCGCTGATCTCGGGGGGCCGGGTCGCCGCTGTCGGCACCCATCAGGAGCTGCTGCGGAGCAGCGAGGAGTACGCGTGGCTGATGTCCGGGGCGGAGCGGGATCCCGGATCAGCGGCCGGTTCCGAGTCCGGTTCCGAGACCGCTTCCGGGGCTGTTGAGGAGAGCATCCGATGACGACGTCGACCACCACGGGCCAGGACGCGACGGGCCCGGACGCGAACGGCCGTGACACGAATGGCCGTGACACGAATGGCCCGTTCGAGCCCGCCGACAAGGGGTCCCTCGCGTCACCCGCCGCTCCCAACGTCACCGCGGCCGACGACCCGTTCGGCCAGGACGCCCTGCCCGCGCCCCCGGGCGCGACCGGCGCTCTGCTGCGGTCCCTGCTGAAGATCCGGCGCGGGAGGGTCGCGCTGGCCGCGCTGCTCCTGCTGCTCCAGCAGGCCGCCTCCCAGGCGGGCCCGCTGATCGTCGCGTACGCCATCGACCGCGGTGTGCCCGCCTTCCGCGACGGCGACAACGGGCCGCTGTACGCCGTCGGGGCGGGGTATCTGATCTGCGCGCTGGGCTCGGGAGCGTTCCAGTACGCCTTCATCCGGGTCTCGGCCCGGGTCAACCAGGACGTACTGCTCGATCTGCGCGGCCGGATCTTCCGTCACGCCCAGGCGCTGAGCCTGGACTTCCATGAGCGCTATACCTCCGGGCGGCTGATCTCCCGGTCGACCACCGATGTGGAGTCGCTGCGCGAGCTGCTCGGCGAGGGTCTTCAGGAACTCATCGGGGTGGTGCTGGCCTTTGTGTACATCTCGGCGATGCTGCTCTATCTGGATGTGGGGATCGGGTCGTTGGCCGTGTTCTCCTTCGTCCCTCTGTATCTGCTGGTGCGGGTCTACCAGCGGCGGGCGGGGGTGGTCTTCGGCCGGCGCTCCACCGCGATCGCGGCCGTGATCGTGAAGTTCGCGGAGACGATGAACGGCATCAGGCCGGTGCAGGCGTTCCGGCGCGAGCGCGCCAATGACGCGGACTTCCACGCGCTCAACCACCGCCATGAACGCAACAACGGCGATGCGCTGCTGGAGATGGCCCGGTATGTGATCGGCTCCCGGTTCGTCGCCAATACCGCCGTCGCCGCGATCGTCCTGTGGGCCGCCTACCGGGTGGCGGACGGCACGCTCGCGCTGGGGGTGCTGGCCGCGGCCGTGCTGTATCTGCGCAGGCTGTACGACCCGATCGACCGGCTGGGGATGTTCCTCAACTCGTACCAGTCGGCGGCGGCCTCGATGGAGAAGATCGCGGGTCTGCTGGCCCAGACGCCCTCGGTGCCCGAGGCGTCGGACCCCCGGACGCTGCCCGCGCTCACCGGCGAGTTCCCGGGCCGTGAGGCCGTCTTCGACGGGGTGAGCTTCGCGTACCGTACGGGCGGCGAGGTCCTCCCGCGCTTCGAACTGACGATCCCGGCCGGCCAGACGGTCGCGGTCGTGGGCTCGACGGGCGCCGGCAAATCCACGCTGGCGAAGCTGCTCGCGCGGTTCTACGACCCGACGGAGGGCCGGATCCTCCTCGACGGCGTCGATCTGCGGGAGCTGGACACCCCCGAGCTGCGGCGCGGGGTGGTGATGGTGACCCAGGAGGCGTTCCTGTTCTCCGGCACGGTCGCCGAGAACATCGCCCTGGGCCGCCCGGACGCCTCCCGCGAGGACATCGAGCGCGCCGCGAAGGCCATCGGCGCCCATGAGTTCATCAGCGGCCTGCCCGACGGCTACGACACGGACGTACGCAAACGCGGCGGCCGGATCTCCGCGGGCCAGCGCCAACTGGTGGCCTTCGCCCGCGCGCTGCTGGCGAATCCGGCGGTCCTGATCCTCGACGAGGCGACCAGTTCCCTCGACATCCCGGGCGAACGCGCGGTCCAGCGCGCGATGGACACGGTCCTGCACGGCCGTACGGCGGTGATCATCGCGCACCGCCTGTCGACGGTCGAGATCGCGGACCGGGTGCTGGTGATGGAACACGGCCGCATCGTCGAGGACGGCACCCCGAAGGACCTGATCGCCGGCACGGGCCGCTTCGCGGGCCTCCACCAAGCCTGGCGCGACAGCCTGGCCTGACCCCGGCCGCAGGGTAGGACAAACGCTCTGCCCGATACCCTGACCTGGTGAAGACCACCGCGCGGCACCACTCGGACGGAGACCCGCAGGCCACGCTCGGCACCCGCGAACGGGTCGTCAGGGCGGCCTCGCGGCTGATGCAGCGGCAGGGGTACGACGGGGCCGGGATCAAGCAGATCGCCCAGGAGGCCAACGCCACGCTGGGCTCCGTCTACCACTTCTTCCCCGGCGGGAAGCAGGAGTTGGCCGTCGCCGCGATCGATCACGGCGACCGGGAGTTCGCCACGATCCTGCGCGAGGTGCTGGACGGCGAACCGGACCCGGCCCAGGCGGTCATCGCCTGTGCCGACAGCCTCGCGACGGGCCTGCGCGCCTCCGACTGGATCGACGGCTGCCCGGTCACGGCCACCGCCCTCGGGACGGCCGGCCGCGCACCCGACATCCAGCGGGCCGCCGCCCTGGCCTTCGAGAACTGGCGCGGGCTCGTGGCCGACGCGCTCCGCCGCGCCGGGATCCCCGACGAGGACGCCCGGAGCCTGGGCCATACGGTGATCAGCACGCTGGAGGGCGCCGAGTTCGCGGCCCAGGTGTCCAGGAGCGACGAGCCGCTGCGTACGGCGGGGACGCATCTCGCCCGGCTGATCAACTCGTACCGGCCCGCGCGCGGCCTCTGAGCCCCACGGCCTCTAGGGCCGGGCGGCGCGCCACGCATCGCGTCCGCCGCGTACCGCCGGTGGTACGAAACGAGCCACAATCCGAAGCGATCGCGTCACGGCACACCGGCCCCTCGCACCCCACCCGTTCACAATCCACAACGTCGCGCATCGCCCGCCGGATCTCCGCACCCTGTCCGGATCCGGCCCCCGCGAACCCCCGGAAACACCACCGCAATGATCGACGAAACGTCCGCTTAACGAACAAGGCCTTTCAGGCAGCGGACGAATTCCGGCCAACTTGTTGACGCGCTCCTGACAGCGAGCGGTCACGCCTGCCACTCTTCCCCCGTTCTCCGCACCACCTTGCTCCGCGTGCACTGTCCGGACGGCCCACCGAGCTGCCCGGAACCCCCCTCGCAGAAGGAGTTCGCGTGAGACCCACGCTCAGCCGCCGCGCCACCGCGACCGGCGCTCTGATCGCCGCAGCAGCTCTCCTCACCGTCGGCGTCCAGGCCGGCACCGCCACCGCCCAGCCGGACAGCGCGCCCGCCGCGCCCGTCGCCGGCAAGGCAGACCCCGGAGCGCTGCCGCGTACCCTCTCCCCCGCCCAGCGCGCCGCGCTGATACGCGAGGCCGACGCGACCAAGGCGGCCACCGCCAAGGAGCTCGGCCTCGGGGCACAGGAGAAGCTCGTCGTCCGCGATGTCGTCCAGGACGTCGACGGCACCACGCACACCCGGTACGAGCGCACCTACCAGGGCCTTCCGGTCCTCGGCGGTGACCTCGTGGTCGCGGCGACGAAGGCGGGCGCGACCCAGTCCGTCAGCAAGGCGTCCACGTCGGCGCTCAAGAACGTCGCCACCACGGCCGACATCGCGCCGGCCGTCGCCGAGAAGCAGGCGCTGGGCGCCGCCGCCGCGGACGGTTCGAAGAAGACCGAGGCCGACCGCGCGCCGCGCAAGGTCGTCTGGATGGCGCAGGGTTCCCCGACCCTCGCCTACGAGACCGTCGTCGGCGGACTCCAGCACGACGGCACCCCGAACGAGCTGCATGTCGTCACCGACGCCGCCACCGGCAAGAAGCTCTACGAGTGGCAGGGCGTCCAGAACGGCGTGGGCAACACCCAGTACAGCGGCCAGGTCACCCTCGGCTCCACCCAGTCGGGGTCGACGTACAACCTGACCGACGGCGGCCGCGGCAGCCACAAGACGTACAACCTGAACCGCGGTACGTCGGGGACCGGAACGCTGTTCTCGAACTCCACCGACACCTGGGGCAACGGCGCCCCCGCCAACCTGGAGACCGCGGGCGCCGACGCCGCCTACGGCGCCGGGGAGACCTGGGACTACTTCAAGAACGTGCACGGCCGCACCGGCATCCGCGGTGACGGCGTCGGCGCGTACTCCCGGGTCCACTACAGCAGCGGCTACGTCAACGCCTTCTGGCAGGACAGCTGCTTCTGCATGACGTACGGCGACGGCTCGGGCAACGCCAAGCCGCTGACGTCCATCGACGTGGCCGCCCACGAGATGTCCCACGGCGTCACCGCCAACACGGCGGGCCTGATCTACAGCGGCGAGTCCGGCGGTCTGAACGAGGCCACCTCCGACATCTTCGCCGCGGCGGTCGAGTTCTACGCCAACAGCCCGCAGGACCCGGGTGACTACCTGGTCGGCGAGAAGATCGACATCAACGGCAACGGCACCCCGCTGCGGTACATGGACAAGCCGAGCAAGGACGGCGCGTCCAAGGACTACTGGTACTCCGGTATCGGCAATGTCGATGTCCACTACTCCTCGGGCCCGGCGAACCACTGGTTCTACCTGCTCTCCGAGGGCAGCGGCGCCAAGGTCGTCAACGGTGTCTCGTACGACTCCCCGACCTCCGACGGTCTGCCGGTGACCGGCATCGGCCGGGCGAAGGCCGAGCAGATCTGGTTCAAGGCGCTCACCACGAAGTTCACCTCCACGACCAACTACGCGGCGGCCCGTACCGGCACGCTCGCGGTCGCCGGTGAGCTGTACGGCACCACCAGCGCCGAGTACACGGCCGTCGCGAACGCCTGGGCCGGTATCTCGGTCGGCACCCGCCCCGGTGGCGGCGGCGGGGGCGGCACGGTCTTCGAGAACACCGGAGCGGTCGCCATCCCGGACAACGGCGCCGCGGTGACCTCGTCGGTCACCGTCACCGGAGTCACGGGCAACGCCCCGTCCAACCTCCTGGTCGGCGTGGACATCACGCACACCTGGCGCGGTGACCTGGTCATCGACCTGGTCGCCCCGGACGGCACCGCGTTCCGGCTGAAGAACGCCAGCGGCAGCGACTCCGCGGACGATGTCGTGGAGACGTTCTCCGTGAACGCCTCGTCCAAGGTGGCCAACGGCACCTGGCAGCTGAAGGTCCAGGATGTCGCGGCGCAGGACACGGGCCGTATCAACAGCTTCAAGCTCACCTTCCCGACGAGCTGAGCCGTACTGCCGTAAGACCGTACGATCGGCGGAACCGCCCGGGGTGTGACGACACCCCGGGCGGTTCCGTCTGCCGGTCGCGGCACTAGCCGGATGAGGCCGCAGGGGAGTCGGTCACGCGTCCGCGCGCGGCTCGGTCCGCTGCCGGGCGTGACCGGCTGGATCGGCGGCGCGGACGAGCTGGCGCAGCGCGCCGTAGAAGACCTCGTGGTCCACGACGGCGGGCAGGATGGCGGCGAGATGCCCGGTCAGTACGGGGAACTCCGCCGGATCCAGCGCCGCCAGCGCGGTCCGGGTCATCGCCAGCGAGGACTTCGGATCGCGGTGATCGACGAAGGTCGCGCTGCCGAGGGTGAGCAGATACATCCGGCGGTACGCGCTGATCGCCTCCTCGGGCGTCATGCCCGCCCGGATGCTGTCGGCGAGCTGCGGCTCCACCAGCCGCCCCAGCAGCTGCGGCCCGAGCCACGGCCGCCCGCCGCGCAGGGCGAGCAGCCCCGGGTGGGCGGTCAGCGACTCGTAGAGCCGGCGGAAGCGGGCCTCGGTGGCGCGGGCCCAGTCGGTGCCGGGCGGGATGTCCGGCAGATCGGCCGCGAGGTGGTCGGCGCAGAGGTCGAGCAGCCCGGCGAGATCCGTGCAGCGGCGCTGAACGGTGGCGTGGGCGACACCGAGGCGGGCGGCCAGCGTACGGAAACTCAGGGCTCCCGGACCCTCCTCGTCGACCAGCGCGAGCGCTGTCGCGGCGATACGGCCGGGGGTGGCGGAGTCGAGGGAAGCGGATTGCCGGGGCATGCCTGCCAGCGTACGGTACAGCGTACGATACGCCGTATCGAACGAGGAGCAGCCGGTGCGAGAACTCAGCTACGACGACATCAAGCAGGCCACCGACCGCATCGCGGGACACGTACGCCCCGTGGCGGTGGCGCCCGCCGATCCCGGCGCCGCCCAGCTCTGGCTGGCCCTGGAGCACCTTCAGCACACCGGCAGCTTCAAGGCCCGGGGCGCCCAGAACTTCCTGCGCGCCCATCGCGAGGAGGGCACCCTCCCCGACGCGGGCGTGACCATCGCCTCGGGCGGCAACGCCGGACTCGCCTGCGCGTGGGCCGCCCGGCAGCAGAACGTGACCGCCACGGTGTTCCTCCCGGAGACCGCGCCGCCGGTGAAGGTCGCCCGGCTCCGCTCGTACGGCGCCGAGGTACGGCTGACCGGCGCGTCGTACGCCGAGGCGCTGGCCGCGTGCCAGGACTTCGCCGCGACGACCGGCGCGCTCGCCTCGCACGCGTACGACAACCCGCTGATCGCCGCGGGCGCGGGCACGTTGCTGGAGGAGATCCACCAGCGGATCCCGGAGCTGGACACGGTGGTGGTCGCGGTGGGCGGCGGCGGGCTCTTCGCCGGGGTGGCCACCGCCGCGCGGCACCACGGCATCCGGACGGTGGCGGTCGAACCGGAGAACTGCCGCGCCCTGAACGCCGCGCTCGAAGCCGGCCGGGTGGTCGAGGTCCCGGTCGACTCCGTGGCCTCCGACTCCCTCGGCGCCTCCCGCGCCTCGGCGCTCGCGCTGCGCGCCGCGCAGCACGACGATGTGCGCTCCGTCCTGGTCCCGGACCGGGAGATCACCCGCGCCCGCCGCACGCTGTGGACGGACCACCGCCTCGCGGTCGAACACGCCGCGGCGACGGCTCTCGCCGCGCTGACCGTGGAGGGTGAGGGGTACGGGTACCGGCCCGAGGAGGGTGAACGGATCTGCGTGGTGCTGTGCGGGGCGAACACGGATGTGGGGTCGCTGGCGGGGACGGACGAGCGTGAGTGAGTGACCGGTGGAGGGGCGTGGTGTGATGGCACGGTGAGCCGCGCCGCAGAGGAGACCAACCGCCGGATGCTCCGGGCACGGGACGCGATGGACCGCGCCTACGCGCAGCCGCTGGACGTCCCGGCCCTGGCCCGGATCGCCCATGTGTCGGAGGCGCACTTCGCACGCACTTTCCGGGCCACGTTCGGCGAGACACCGCACCACTATCTGCAGCGGCGCCGTGTCGAGCGCGCGATGTCCCTGCTGCGGGAGACCGACCGCAGTGTGACGGACATCTGCTTCCAGGTCGGCTTCGGCAGCCCGGGAACCTTCAGCCGTACGTTCCGCGCCATCGTCGGCCGGTCACCGAGGGAGTACCGCAAGGAAGCGACGGCCACGAACGTACGGAACGTACCGACGTGCTTCACGATGGCGTGGACGCGGCCGCACGCCTGATCGTCCGCACTACTCGCACCGGCCGTCGGCTGAGCAGTTTTGGATAAGTTTTCATCGGGCTCGCTCGGTAGCGTGAGGCACATGTTCAACGCGATCACGCACTCACAGATCTATGTACTCGACCAGGACAAGGCCCTCGACTTCTACGTCGGCAAGCTCGGCCTGGAGGTCAACGCCGATGTCGACCTGGGCTTCATGCGCTGGCTCACCGTAAGCGTCCCCGGCCACCCGGAGCGCCAGATCCTGCTGGAGAAGCCGGGCCCTCCGGCGATGTCCGAGGAGACGGCACAGCAGGTCCGTGAGCTGGTGACCAAGGGCGCGACGGGCGGCTCGCTCATCTTCAGCACGGACGACTGCCGCAAGACGTACGAGGCGCTGCTGGCGCGGGGCGTCGAGTTCACCGAGGAACCCACCGACCGCCCGTACGGAATCGACTGCGGCCTCCGCGACCCCTTCGGCAACAGCATCCGCTTCACGCAGCCGAAGGTCTGACCGGGGCAGGACCGAGGGGCAGTCGGGTCGGGACCGAGGGGCAGTCGGGTCGGGGCGGGCCGGAACGTTCGCACACGGGCGGGGCGCACCCCGACTACCCCTCCGCCCTCACTCTCCCCTTCCCCACCGCCTCCACCAGCGCCTGGTGGTCGCGTTCGTTCTGGTCCGCGTAGCTCTCCGCGAACTCCGCCAGCGCGGCGTCGAACGCCTCCCCCGCGCCCAGGTACGCGGCGATGGCGATGCGGTCGCCCGAGCGGGCGTGGGCGCGGGCCAGGGTTTCTCCGCAGAGTTCGCCGAATACCCGCATTCCCCTCGGCACCATGATCTGCGGCACCATGATGCCCTTCCAGTCGTGCAACTGGCGTACGTAGAAGTCCCGTTGACGGCCGTCGGCCCCCATCACCCGGTCCCAGCCCAAGAAGACGTCGCCGACGGCCTGCATGAGCCGCTGTCCCGCGACCACGCGCTGTCCCTGGTTGTCGTACTCGCTCTCGCCGACATGCGCGGCGAGCACCGAGTGGTCGGCCTCCTTGGCCTGGAGGATCAGGGGGTCCTCGTCGTCCTTGCCCAGCAGCAGCAGAATCCAGCAGCGGGTTCCCACACTGCCCACCCCGACCACCTTGCGTGCGATGTCGGCCACCCGGTACTGCCTGAGCAGATGCGCCCGCTCCGTGGACAGGCTCCGTCCGTACCGTTCGACGAGTGCGTGGAGTTCACGGGAGATCCGGTCCCGCTCGGCGCTCTCCAGCAAGTCGTCGATCGGCACGACCAACGGCGGGTCGGCCACGAACCGGCGTTCGCCGTCGTGGAGCCGGGTGAGTTTCGCGAATGCCTGGAGGCTGTCCTTGGTACGCGCCTTCGCCATGGCCTTCGACACCCGCCCCCGGCCCCTCGCGCTCAGCCTCCGGGCCGCCACTCTCTGGAGCTGCTCCGTGTCGGCGCTGTCGTACCACACCGCAAGATTGCCCATGCCCGCGTAGAGCCGCATCCGCTCGCGGTAGGACCGTACGGCGGCCCGGACGATCTCCGCCCGCTGCTTCGCCGAGTAGCCGTTCTCGCGTCCCGCGATCACCAGGCTCGCGGCCAGCCGTTTGACGTCCCACTCCCAGGGGCCCGGGAGGGTCTCGTCGAAGTCGTTGATGTCGAACACCAAGCGCCGCTCGGGCGAGCCGAGCAGCCGGAAGTTCATCAGATGCGCGTCTCCGCACAGCTGCGCCCTGATGCCGGAGGTGGGGGTGGCAGCCAGATCGCCGGCCATGATCGCGGCAGCGCCCCGGTAGAAGCGGAACGGCGACTCCGTCATGCGTCCGTAGCGGATGGGTATGAGCTCCGGTACGCGCATGGCCGACTGTTCCTCGATCACGTCCACCGGGTCCGGCCGCTTCTCGACGGGGGTGTACCCGGCGTGGCTGGATCTCGGCGCTCGCTTGCGGGCCGCCCTGCCCCTGTCCGCCCGCTCCCGCGGCGACAAGGGTCGCCTGTCATCGGAGACTCCGCCGGCCTTGGTCATGGCGTGCACTTCCCGTCCGAGAGTGCGGTGGCGCCGGAGTACGAGGCTGCACCGGCGGTCCCGCCCGGCTGCCCCCGCCCGCGCTCCTGCCTTCGCCCTACCCGTCTATTATCCGCGGTCCCCTGCCGCCCGCATCCCGGCGTATCCCCGCATCGCCCGCCGATCGGACGACGTGCCCTCGGACACCCGGTCCGGCGACAGACGGCACCGCCCCACGACGACCGGAGCGATCGTCGCGGGCATGGGACCGCCCAGGCCGGACCGAGTGCCCGAGGACGTGAGGGAACCCGCCCCGCGTTCCCGGACCGCGCACACGATGCGACGGGCCCGGACGCGGAGCGAACGCGGGAGACCAGTGTGCCCACAACCGTTCGGGACACACGGCTGAGCACGAGTTCCGGCAACAGGACTCGCTCCCACTCAGTCTTCAGGAAGGGTTGCTCGCGTTCGTCAGTGTCTCCCAGGCCACGAACAGATTGTTCGTCCCCGACGGCCGCTGCTGCTCCGTGAGCCGCTGCGTGTTGGTCATCGCGTAGCCCAGCCGCGTGTTGAGCGCGTTGTAGCCGACCTCGGTGATCGGTCCGAGGCCGCGCGTCACACTGCCGCCGCAGAGCGAGGACGGTACGGGCTCGGCCTGGATCTCGTACTTGGCCTGGAAGCCCAGCGCCTGCCGCAGCCGCTCGCCCACCTGCGGGAACAGGTCCTGGCCCTGGAGCCGCGCGGTCTCGTAGACATGGCCGACGGACGAGATGCCGTAGCCGGTGTGCACGAAGTCGCGGCAGGTCTCCTGGGTCAGCCCGGTCATGAAGGTCCCCTGGCCCTGCCAGTAACTGACGATCTTGTCGCGGGTGTTGAGGTTCTGGCTCGGAACGGTCTTGGGCAGCGCGCCGTCGGAGGCGAGATAGATGTAGGCGGGCACGCGGACGAGGTACTTGCTGATCGCCTTGTCGTAGCTCGCCCCGTCGTCGAGGAAGACGGAGATGCTGACCGCCGCCTCCATCATCGTCAGCTCCCAATTGCCGTTGGAGTTGGAGCCGTTGATGATCTCGGGCAGATAGACCGTGCGCAGCATCGTGCTGAACCGGCCGGCGTTCGGCCAGTTCCCGTACACATGCTTGATGATCTCGGCGGCCTTGGGCCACGAGGATCCGGCCCATCCGGTCTGGAGCGGGGCATTGCTGTTGGTGTGGTCCTGGATGGAGCCGGACCAGGCGTCCATGAGCTGGATCGCCTTCTGCGCGTAGCGGTCGTCGCGGGTGATGTACCAGGCGAGGGCGTCCGTATACGCGGCGATCGCGTCCTCGCGCTCGTCCGTACAGCCGTTGTTGGGGTTGGAGTACGAGCCGCACTCGACGATCGCGCGTGGCTTGGCCGTACGCGAGAGGCTGGCGTACTTGCCGGCCATCATCTGGTCGTAGGCGCTCTTCCAGGGCTGCGCCCCGGCCTGCACCTTGCCGCGGATGAAGTCGAGTTGGGCGGTGTTGAGGTTCACCCCGGGGTGGGTGAAGTTGGCCGGCGCGGCGGCGACCGCGGCGGTGGCGGGCCTGGCCGGTGCGGCGTCCGGCGCCTTCTCGGCGGAGGCGGGGGTCATGAAGGCGGCGGCGAGTACGCCGGCGAGGGCGGTGGCGAGTCCGAGGACTCGGGGGATGGATCCGGGGCGCATGTGGGGGTGCCTTCCGGTCGCTGGACGTTCCTCAACTCGATTCACCCACATGAACGCGGGGTTGAGTTGTGAACCAGTTGTTGAGTGAGGAACGTAGAACCATCCCATGGACACGTCAAGGTCTGGACCAATGAGGATCCATGGGGCGGTGCGAGGCGGTTGGGCAGCGGCCCCCCAACGGGCAGCGCGAAGGGCCGGACACCCGAAGATGTCCGGCCCCTCGCGCTCGGCCCTCGGCGCATCCGCACCTGCCTCACCGCATCAGCACGCCCGCGCCCTCCCCCGTCGCCTCCGTCGGCAGCGCGACCAGCCCCAGATCCGCGCTGGTGGCGAGCAGCGGATGGGCCGGCAGCACCCGGACCGTATAGCCGTACGGGCCCGTACGGTCCAGGGCGAGCGGGCCCTCGTACACCCAGCGGCCGTCCAGATCGGGCCCGCCGGCCGGCTTGAGCGGGAAGGTCTGGGCGTCCACGATCGTGTCGTCGGAGCCCACCCTCCCCGCGACCGCCTGCACTTCCACGTCCTCCGGGCGCAGTTCGCCGAGGCCGACACTCACCCGCAGCGAGAGCGTGGAGCCCAGCTCGGCGCCGCCGCCCGCCCCGCCGCCGACGCCGGTCGCCGCGACCGCCTCGACATGGTCGACCGACACATACGGCCAGAGCGTGCGTGTGCGGTACTTCCAGGACGCCAGCTCCACGGCGGTGTCGGCGTCCAGTGCGCGATGGGCGGCGGCGGCCGGGGTGTAGAGCCGCTCCACATACTCACGCACCATCCGTCCCGCGAGCACCTTCGGCCCGAGCGACACCAGCGTGCGCCGGACCATCTCGATCCAGCGGTCCGGCAGTCCGCTTCCGCCTCGGTCGTAGAAGCGGGGCGCGACGCGGTCCTCGATCAGTTCGTAGAGGGCGTTCGCCTCCAGTTCGTCCCGGCGGTTCTCGTCGGCGGACGAGCCGTCGGCGGTGGGGATGGCCCAGCCGAAGTCCGGTTCGAACCACTCGTCCCACCAGCCGTCCAGGACCGACAGGTTGAGACAGCCGTTGAGGGCGGCCTTCATTCCGCTGGTGCCGCACGCCTCCAGGGGCCGCAGCGGATTGTTCAGCCAGACGTCGCAGCCGGGATAGAGCTTCTGGGCCATGCCCATCCCGTAGTCGGGCAGGAAGACGATGCGGTGCCGCACCCGCGGATCGTCGGCGAACCGCACCAGCTCCCGCACCAGCCGCTTGCCGCCGTCGTCCGCCGGATGGGCCTTGCCCGCGACGACGATCTGGATCGGCCGCTCGGGGTGGAGCAGCAGCTCGGTCAGCCGCTCGCGGTCGCGCAGCATGAGCGTGAGGCGTTTGTACGAGGGGACCCGGCGGGCGAAGCCGATGGTGAGGACGTCCGGGTCGAGGACGCCGTCGATCCAGCCCAGCTCGGCGGCCTCGGCACCGCGCTGGCGCCAGGAGGCGTGCAGGCGCGTGCGTACCTCGGTCACCAACTGCTCGCGCAGGGCGCGCCGTACGGCCCAGACCTCGGCGTCGGGCACGTGCTCGGGGTCGCCGAGACGGGCCATCTCGGGAGCCACCCAGGTCGGTGCGTGCACCCCGTTGGTCACGGAGGTGATGGGCACCTCCGACGGGTCGAAGCCGGGCCAGAGCCCGGCGAACATCTGGCGGCTGACGGCGCCGTGCAGGGTGGAGACGCCGTTGGCGCGCTGGGCGAGCCGCAACCCCATCGCGGCCATGTTGAAGAGGTTCGGCTCGCCGCCGGGGTAGGTCTCCATGCCGAGGCCGAGGACGCGCTCGGCGGGCACACCGGGCAGTTCGCCGTCCTCCCCGAAGTGGCGGGCCACCAGTTCGCGGTCGAAGCGGTCGATCCCGGCGGGCACCGGGGTGTGGGTGGTGAAGACCGTGCCGGCCCGGACGGCTTCCAGGGACGCCTCGAATCCGAGGCCGGTCGCCACCAGCTCGCGGATGCGCTCCAGGCCGAGGAATCCGGCATGTCCCTCGTTGGTGTGGAACACCTCGGGACCGGGGTGGCCGGTGAGCCGGCAGTACGTACGGACCGCCCGGACCCCGCCGATGCCGAGCAGCATCTCCTGGAGCAGGCGGTGTTCGCTGCCGCCGCCGTACAGCCGGTCGGTGACCTCGCGTTCGCCCGGACCGTTCTCCTCGACGTCCGAGTCGAGCATCAGCAGCGGGACCCGTCCGACCTGCGCCTGCCAGACGCAGGCGCGCAGCGAGCGCTGCCCCGGGAGGGTGAGGACGATCTGCGCGGGGGTGCCGTCCGGCTCGCGCAGCAGGGTGACCGGGAGTTCGTTGGGGTCGAGGAGCGGATACTGCTCCTGCTGCCAGCCGTCCCGGGAGAGCGACTGGCGGAAGTAGCCGTGCCGGTAGAGCAGCCCGACGCCGATCAGCGGTACGCCGAGATCGCTGGCGGCCTTGAGATGGTCACCGGCGAGGATGCCGAGCCCGCCGGAGTACTGCGGCAGGGCCGCGGTGACCCCGAACTCCGGCGAGAAGTAGCCAATGGCCGCGGGCAGCTCGGCGCCCTGGCCCGCGCGCTCCTGGTACCAGCGCTCGCCGCGCAGATAGGTGTCGAGGCCGGCCGCGGCGGCGGTCAGCCGGTCCAGGAAGGGACGGTCCCCGGCCAGCTCGGCGAGGCGCGCGGCGGACACCGCCCCGAGCAGCCGTACGGGGTCGCGGCCGGTGGCCCGCCAGCCGGCGGGGTCGACGGATTCGAAGAGCTCACGGGTCTCGGTATGCCAGGACCAGCGCAGATTGCGGGCGAGGTCGCTGAGCGGTTGAAGTGGTTCGGGCAGGACGGGGCGGACGGTGAACCGACGGATTGCCTTCACGTGTTCCACCTTCGCAGGGGACATACGAGCCACAGGGGACGCACCACGTTGTGCGACCCGCCGTCCCTTTGACGGTAGCCCCACCTCACCCTCCGCAACCACGGCGCACACGCGCACTCACCCGGGGGTGTCCGCGCCCTGCCCCCCAATTCATGGCCTGAACCTTGCCGTTAGTGATCGTGCGCCCGGGTGGTTCTTGTACGCCGCAGTAGTTAACAATCCGCCGGATTGCCCACCCGAAAAGAGTGGGAAGGCTCCCCCGGTACACCCGGCACATACGCATGCTCATCGCACCGCACACGAGCGCGTCCCCACACAATTGAGGACGATTCCAGCGCTATTCGAGTGAACGCGGACAGGAGCGGCCATGCCCGCAGCCTCCCAGTCGTCTACCGAGCAGCTACAAAGAACATCAAAACCTCGCAAAGACAGCAGATCTTTCGACGGAACGAGCTCCACCGAACCCGCACCACCCGCCCTGCCTGTCACGCCCGCACAGCCCTCAGGTGATCCAGTGAAACCGCTGATTGGTCGCATTCCCGTCCTGGACGTACGCCCGCTCGTCGACTGCGGCAGACGCCCCGCGAAGGCGGTGAGCGGTGAGTCCTTCCAGGTCACCGCGACCGTCTTCCGCGAGGGTCATGACGCCGTCGCGGCCAACGTCGTCCTCATGGACCCCAGTGGCCGCCCCGGCCCCTGGACCCCAATGCGTGAACTCGCCCCCGGCACCGACCGCTGGGGCGCGGAGGTCACGCCCACCGAGGAAGGCCGCTGGACCTACACCGTCGAGGCGTGGAGCGACCCGGTCGCCACCTGGCGCCACGCCGCGAACATCAAGATCCCGGCAGCCGCCGACGAGCACGACATCGCCCTGGTCCTCGCGGAGGGCGCCGCGCTGTACGAGCGGGCCGCCGACGGCGTACCGAAACGTGACGGCCGAGAGGCCGTGCTCGCCGCCGCGGACACCCTGCGTGACGAGACGCTGCCCGCGCGGGCCCGGCTCGACGCCGCGCTCGCCCCCGAGGTCGACGCCGCCCTCTCCCGCCATCCGCTGCGCGATCTGGTCAGCTCCTCGCGCCCCGCTCCGCTGCTGGTGGAGCGCGGGCGGGCCCTCTTCGGCTCGTGGTACGAGCTGTTCCCGCGCTCGGAGGGCGCGGTCGTCAAGAAGGGCGAGCCGCCGGTGAGCGGCACGTTCAGGACGGCGGCCGAACGGCTGCCCGCCGTCGCCGCGATGGGCTTCGACGTCGTGTATCTCCCGCCGGTCCACCCCATCGGCACCACACACCGCAAGGGCCCCAACAACTCCCTCACCCCCGCCGCCGGGGATGTCGGTGTGCCCTGGGCGATCGGCTCGGCCGACGGCGGCCATGACGCGATCCACCCCGATCTGGGCACGATCGAGGACTTCGACCACTTCGTGGAGACGGCCCGCACGCTGCGGATGGAGGTCGCGCTCGACTTCGCGCTCCAGTGCTCCCCCGACCACCCCTGGGTCACGAAGCACCCCGAGTGGTTCCACCACCGCGCGGACGGCTCCATCGCCTACGCGGAGAATCCGCCGAAGAAGTACCAGGACATCTATCCGATCGCCTTCGACAGCGATCTGCGCGGTCTGGTCCGGGAGACCAGCCGGATCCTGCGCTACTGGATGGCCCACGGCGTACGGATCTTCCGCGTCGACAATCCGCACACGAAGCCGGTGCTCTTCTGGGAGAAGGTCATCGCGAACATCAACCGCACCGACCCCGATGTCATCTTCCTGGCCGAGGCGTTCACCCGGCCCGCGATGATGCACACGCTCGGCGCGATCGGCTTCCAGCAGTCGTACACGTACTTCACCTGGCGGAACACGAAGCAGGAGCTCACCGACTATCTGACGGAGCTGTCGGGTGAGTCCGCCGCGTACATGCGGCCGAATCTCTTCGTCAACACGCCCGACATCCTGCACGCCTATCTTCAGGAGGGCGGGCGGCCGGCCTTCGAGGTACGGGCCGTGCTGGCCGCCACGATGGCGCCCGCCTGGGGTGTCTACGCGGGATACGAACTCTGCGAGAACACCCCCGCGAAGCCCGGCAGCGAGGAGTACCTTGACTCGGAGAAATACCAGCTGCGGCCCCGGGACTGGGAAGCGGCCGAACGCGAGGGCCGCACCATCGCCCCGCTGATCACCGCGCTCAACCGGATCAGACGGCGGCACCCCGCCCTGCAGCAGCTGCGCGACATCCACTTCCACCACGCCGACAACGACGCGGTCGTCGCGTACAGCAAACGGTCGGGTACGAACATCGTTCTGGTGGTCGTCAACCTCGACCCTCACCACACCCAGGAGGCGACGGTCTCGTTGGACATGGAGCGGCTCGGCCTCGACCGGCACGAGACCGTCCCGGTGCGCGACGAGCTCACCGGCGAGACCTATCACTGGGGCAGAGCCACCTACGTGCGCCTAGAGCCGGGCGTCACGCCCGCGCATGTCGTGGTTCTGCGACCGTCCCCGCCGATCGGAGGGTCACCCACATCATGATCGTCAATGAGCCCGTCCACGACACGTTCGAGGACACCCCGGCCAAGGACCGCGATCCCGACTGGTTCAAGCGTGCTGTCTTCTACGAGGTCCTGGTGCGTTCGTTCCAGGACAGCAACGGCGACGGCATCGGCGACCTCAAGGGCATCACGGCCAAGCTGGACTATCTCCAGTGGCTCGGAGTGGACTGCCTCTGGCTGCCGCCGTTCTTCAAGTCGCCGCTGCGCGACGGCGGCTACGACGTCTCGGACTACACGGCGGTGCTCCCCGAGTTCGGGGATCTCGCCGACTTCGTGGAGTTCGTCGACGCCGCGCACCAGCGCGGTATGCGCGTGATCATCGACTTCGTCATGAACCACACGAGTGATCAGCACGACTGGTTCCAGGAGTCCCGCAAGGACCCCGAGGGGCCGTACGGCGACTACTACGTCTGGGCCGACGACGACAAGCAGTACCAGGACGCCCGGATCATCTTCGTCGACACGGAGACGTCCAACTGGACCTTCGACCCGGTGCGCAAGCAGTACTACTGGCACCGCTTCTTCTCCCACCAGCCGGATCTCAACTACGAGAACCCTGCGGTGCAGGAGGAGATCATCTCCGCGCTGCGCTTCTGGCTGGACCTGGGCATCGACGGCTTCCGGCTGGACGCCGTGCCGTATCTGTACCAGCAGGAGAACACCAACTGCGAGAACCTCCCGGCCACCCACGAGTTCCTCAAGCGGGTACGCAAGGAGATCGACGCCAACTACCCGGACACGGTCATCCTCGCCGAGGCGAACCAGTGGCCGGAGGATGTCGTCGACTACTTCGGCGACTACACGGCGGGCGGCGACGAATGCCATATGGCGTTCCACTTCCCGGTGATGCCGCGGATCTTCATGGCCGTACGGCGCGAGTCCCGCTACCCGGTCTCGGAAATCCTGGCGAAGACCCCGGCGATCCCGACCGGCTGCCAGTGGGGCATCTTCCTGCGCAACCACGACGAGCTGACGCTCGAAATGGTCACGGACGAAGAGCGCGACTACATGTACGCGGAGTACGCCAAGGATCCGCGGATGCGGGCCAACATCGGCATCCGGCGCCGGCTCGCCCCGCTGCTGGACAACGACCGCAACCAGATCGAGCTGTTCACCGCCCTGCTGCTGTCGCTGCCGGGATCCCCGATCCTCTACTACGGGGACGAGATCGGGATGGGCGACAACATCTGGCTGGGCGACCGGGACGCCGTACGGACCCCGATGCAGTGGACGCCCGACCGGAACGCGGGCTTCTCGTCCAGCGACCCCGGCCGACTCTATCTGCCGACGATCATGGACCCGGTCTATGGCTACCAGGTCACCAATGTGGAGGCGGCGATGGCGTCGCCTTCCTCGCTGCTGCACTGGACACGGCGGATGATCGAGATCCGCAAGCAGAACCCGGCCTTCGGCCTCGGCTCGTACACCGAGCTGCCGTCGTCGAACCCGGCCGTGCTCGCCTTTCTCCGTGAGGCGCCCTCCGAGCAGGGCGAGGGCGACGATCTGGTGCTCTGTGTGCACAACTTCTCGCGCTTCGCGCAGCCGACGGAGCTGGATCTGAAGGAGTTCAGCGGGCGCTGTCCGGTCGAGCTGATCGGCGGGGTGCGGTTCCCCGCGATCGGGGAGTGGCCCTATCTGCTGACCCTGGCCGGCCACGGCTTCTACTGGTTCCGGCTGCGCAAGGACACCACGGTGTAACACCACCGCTCACTCGTTCACGCGGTGTTGACCGCGGTCCCGTGCCGGGCGGTTTCCACCGCCCCGCACGGGGCACGCTCCTCCACATCCAGTTCGATCGATTCGATCAAATTCGTATTGAGTTCGTACGGAATCGATCCGTACGGATCATCCTCACCCGACACGTCCCGCACAGCCGGACAGCCATTGCCGCAATCCGGGACACTCTGCGCATCCTGTGGTGTGCCCGGGGAAAGGACGCGATGCCATGTCGAAGGCTGCATCCACCCGGATCACGCCGCGCCCCGCAACTGCTTCGCCCGTTGCCCCGCCCGTCGCACCGCCCGTGTCGCCGGCCCTGTCTCCCGCCGACGCGAGAACGCTGGTCGGCTCGCTCGCTCCGCTGCTCCATGACTGGCTGCCCCGTCAGCGCTGGTTCGCGGGCAAGGGCCGTCCGGTCACCGGCTTCGTGCCGGTGACGGTCACCGAACTGCTGCCGATGGACGCGGGTGGTCCGGGTCTGCTGCATCTGCTCGTACGGGTCGAGCAGCGCGGAACCTCCGGTCCGCCGCGGTCGATTCCCTCGTCGCCGTCCTCCACCCACTCCGGGGTCCCGTCGCCGGCCGGTGACTGCTATCAGCTGCTGCTCGGGGTACGGAAGGCGCTGCCGCCGCGCCTCGCGTCCGCGCTGATCGGCCATGCCACGCAGGGGCCGCTGGCCGGCCGTACCGTCTACGAGGGCCTGCACGACCCCCATCTGGCCGAACTGCTGCTGGAGCGGCTGCGCGCGCCCGGCGCGCTGGGGCCGCTGCGGTTCGACCGGGCGAGCACCGTCCCCGCCGGGCTGAGCGGCCGGCTGCTCGACGCCGAGCAGTCCAACTCCTCCCTCGTCTACGGGGACGCCTACATCCTGAAGATCCTGCGCCGGGTCTTCCCCGGCCCGCACCCCGATCTGGAGCTGCCGCTCGCGCTGGCCGCCGAGGGGTGCGAGCGGGTGCCCGCGCCGGTCGGCTGGTTCGAGGCGGCCGACCCGTCGGGCAGTGGGGACTCCCTCACGCTCGGCGTGCTCCAGCCCTATCTGCGCGGCTCGCAGGACGGCTGGCAGCTGGCGCTCTCCTCGCTCGCCCACGGCAGGGAGTTCCTCGCGGAGGCCCGCGCGCTGGGGCGGGCCACCGCCGAGGTGCACATCGCGCTCGCCGCCGCGCTGCCAACCGTGACGCTGGGCCGCAGACAGACCGCGCAGCTGGCCGACGGGATGGCCGAGCGCCTGGAGTCGGCGGCGCGCGCGGTGCCCGCGCTCATGCCGTACGCCGCCGCGCTGCGGACCGCCTTCGACGCGCTCGCCGGGCTCGACGAGGCCGGACGCGGCCGGCCCGCGCAGCGCGTCCACGGCGATCTGCATCTGGGCCAGACCCTGCGGACGCCGGACGGCCGCTGGTCGGTCATCGACTTCGAGGGCGAGCCCGCCCGACCGCTCGCCGAACGCCGCCGCCCGCAGCCGCCGGTCCGCGATGTGGCGGGCATGCTCCGCTCCTTCGACTACGCGGCCCGCTCCCACGAGCCATGGCGCCCGGACTGGGCGGCGCGCTGCCGGGAGGCGTACTGCGAGGGGTACGCGACGGCCGCCGGCACCGATCCGCGCGCGGAGCCCGAGCTGCTGCGCGCGTACGAGACCGACAAGGCGGTCTACGAGGTGCTGTACGAGGCGAGGCACCGCCCCGACTGGCTGCCGGTCCCGATGGCGGCGATCCGCCGGCTGGCCGCGGGCGCCTGACGCACCCGGCCTGAGCCCGGCGGCCTCCACCGAAACGATCCTCCGCTCCCTCGTCCCTCTCCGTTCCTCCCTGTCCGTCTCTGACCGTTTACTGACGTCACCGTCCCCCGTGGTCCCGCTCTCCCCACCCGTATCGACCGTCCAGCAGCGAAGCCCAGCCGAGGAGGCAGCCCCCGTGACCGCCCGCACGCCGTCCGACCGTTCGTCCGACAGCTCGCCCCAGCCCGAGCTTCCCACCGCCTCGCTCCCGGTCCCGGCGCCCGCCGCCGGGGCCGCGCGCGCGGGTGCGGGGGCGGGTAAGTCCGCCGGGAAGAAGGCGAAGAAGCCCGCGCGCCGCAAGGCACCGCAGACCGCGCCCGCCCCGCCTGCCCCGGCCGCCGCCACTGCCCCCGCCGCCCCCGCCGCTATTGAGAAGCCCGCGGCCCCGGCGGCTCCCACGGCGCCCCGCCCGCGCAAGGAACCGGGCCGTGGCCGTCGGGTGCGGGCCGCGCGACCGCTGGACAGCGGCGACCGGGAGCGGCTGCTCTCCGGTGCGCACCACGATCCGCACGGACTGCTGGGGGCGCATCCCGTGCCGAACGGTGTCGCGTTCCGGACGCTGCGGCCGTACGCCCGCGCCGTCACCGTCGTCGCCGAGGGGCTGGAGGTCAGAGCCGAGCTGAACGACGACGGCGACGGCTTCTTCTCGGGCGTGCTGCCGCTGCGCGCGGTGCCCGCGTACACGCTCCTCGTCCGGTACAGCGACGCCACGCAGGAGCTGGACGAGCTGGAGGTGCGCGATCCGTACGGCTTCCTGCCCGCCCTCGGGGACCTGGATCTGCATCTGATCGGCGAGGGCAGGCACGAGGAGCTGTGGAAAGCCCTCGGCGCCCGGATCATGACGCACCAGGGCGTCACCGGCACCCGCTTCACCGTCTGGGCGCCCAACGCCCGGGGCGTCCGGATCGCCGGTGACTTCAACTACTGGGACGGTACGAGCCTCCCGATGCGCTCGCTCGGCTCCACCGGGGTGTGGGAGCTGTTCGTGCCGGGGATCGGTGACGGCGCGCTCTACAAGTTCGACATCACACGGCCCGACGGTTCGCACACCCTGCGCGCCGACCCGATGGCGCGGCGCACGGAAGTACCGCCCGCGACCGCGTCCGTCGTCACCGAGTCCCACCACGTCTGGCACGACGAGGAGTGGCTCGCGCACCGCGCCGACCGTTCCGTGCACGAGGCGCCGTTCTCGGTGTACGAGGTCCATCTGGCGTCCTGGCGACCTGGTCTGACGTATCGTCAGCTCGCCTCGCAGCTGCCCGCGTACGTCAAGGACCTCGGCTTCACCCATGTCGAGCTGATGCCGATCGCCGAGCATCCCTTCGGCGGCTCCTGGGGCTATCAGGTCACCGGCTTCTACGCGCCGACGTCCCGGATGGGCACCCCGGACGACTTCCGGTATCTCGTGGACGCCCTGCACCGCGCGGGCATCGGGGTGCTCGTCGACTGGGTGCCCGCCCACTTCCCGAAGGACGACTGGGCGCTGGCCCAGTTCGACGGCCGTCCGCTGTACGAGCACGCGGACCCGCAGCGGGCCGAGCACCCCGACTGGGGCACGCTGGAGTTCGACTACGGCCGCACGGAGGTCCGTAACTTCCTGGTCGCCAACGCCGTGTACTGGTGCGAGGAGTTCCATGTCGACGGACTGCGGGTCGACGCGGTCGCCTCGATGCTCTACCTCGACTACTCGCGCGAGGAGGGCCAGTGGACCCCGAACGAGCACGGGGGCCGGGAGAATCCGGACGCCGTCGCCTTCCTCCAGGAGATGAACGCCACCGTCTACCGGCGCTGTCCGGGTGTGGTGACCATCGCCGAGGAGTCCACCGCCTGGAACGGGGTCACGCGCGCCACCCACTATGTCGGCCCGGACGGCTTCGGCGGGCTCGGTTTCGGCCTGAAGTGGAACATGGGCTGGATGCACGACTCCCTGGACTATGTCTCCAAGGAGCCCGTCCACCGCAAGTACCACCACGGCGAGATGACCTTCTCCATGGTGTACGCGTACAGCGAGAACTACGTGCTGCCGATCTCGCACGACGAGGTGGTGCACGGCAAGCGCGCGCTGGTCTCCAAGATGCCCGGTGACTGGTGGCAGCAGCGCGCCAACGAACGCGCCTATCTCGGCTTCATGTGGGCCCACCCCGGCAAGCAACTCCTCTTCATGGGGCAGGAGTTCGCCCAGGGGGCGGAGTGGTCGGAGGGCCATGGCCCGGACTGGTGGCTGCTCGATCCGTCGTACGAGGCGGAGCCCGACCACCGGGGCGTGCGCGATCTGGTCCGCGAACTCAACACGGTGTACGGCGCGACGCCCGCCCTCTGGCAGCGGGACACCGTCCCGGAGGGCTTCGCGTGGGTGGACGGCGACGCGGGCGAGGACAACGTCTTCGCGTTCCTGCGGTTCGACGCGGACGGCTCGCCGTTGCTGGCGGTCTCGCACTTCTCGCCGGTGGTGCGCCATCAGTACCGGCTCGGTGTGCCCGAGGAGTTCTCCGCCTGGACGGAGGTCCTCAACACGGACGCGGCGCGCTACGGCGGCGGCGATGTGCTCAACGCGGACCCGCTGAAGCCCGAGCCGGTGGCGGCGCACGGCCGGCCGGTGTCCCTCCAGCTGACGCTGCCGCCGCTGGCGACGGTCTGGCTGCGGCCGGTCTGACAGAAGGATCTGCCGCATGACGAGGTGGCGCCGCCCGAAGTCCTGGGCGGCGCCACCTCGTTGTGCTGGGACGGGACGCCTGATCCTCAGACCGCCGGCACCGGCTCCGCCGCCAGCGTCGCGGCCACCTCGGCGGCGGTCGGCATCGCCGCGATCTGGTCGGCGACCGTACGGGCCGCGGCCCGGAAGCCCTGGTCCGCCAGGACGGCGGACGCGGCCTTGGCGACTCCCTCGGGGGTGGCCGTACCCCGCGGGAGGCCGAGTCCGGCGCCCGCGGCGGCCACCCGGTCGGCCTGGACGAACTGGTCGGCCCCCTGCGGAGCGATCACCATCGGGATGCCCGCGGCGAGCGTGCCCAGCGTGGTACCGGCGCCGCCGTGGGTCACCACCAGGTCCGTGTCACGCAGCAGTTCGCTGAGCGGGGTGAAGCCGACGAAGGTCACCCGGTCGTGGTCGACGTCGAAGTCCCCGGCGGACGCGGTGAGTCCCAGCGTGACCCGCAACTCGATGTCCCCCGCCGACAGTTCACGCAGGATCGGGCTGAGGACCTCGGGCGCGGAGAAGACGGTGCCGAAGGTCACCAGCACGCGCGGACGCCGCTGATCCGGATCGGCCGGAGCCTTCGCCGCGGCCGGCTCCGACGGCCGCTGTCCGGACTGCCCGTGGGGCTCCGGGCGCAGCGGCAGCCGTCCCGTCGGGGGCTGCCAGCCGTCCTGCTGCATCGCGGGCGGGCAGGTGTCCAGGTAGTGGGCGGCGGGGCGGGGCGTCAGACCGCGGTCGGTGTAGCGGCTGCTGACCACCGCGTCCATGGCCGCGGTGAACTCGGGCAGCATGGCGGGACCGTACGCGAGGGTCGCCACCGGCACATCGAGCGCGGCGGCGACCAACGGGCCCACGAAGTCGCACAGTTCGGTGACGATCAGCTCGGGCCGCCAGTCGCGGGCGGCGGGCAGTGCCTCGTCCGCGGTGAGGTCGACCCGGGCTCCGGCGAAGAGCTCGGCGGCCACTTCCGGGGTCGGTTCGCTCGCCGGGTCCTTGCCGGTCCTGCGGGCGGCTTCCGCCACCAGCACATCGATGGCCGGTCCCGCCGGCAGTACGTCGAAGCCTTCCCGGGCCAGTACGGGAGCGAGCGCGCCCGCGGTCAGGAACACCACGTCGTCACCTCGCTCACGGAACGCGCGGGCGAGGGGGAGTTGCGGGAGCAGATGACCATGGGCGGGGGTGCTTGAGAAGAGTATCCGCATATTGATCAGGGTATTGCTCCACTGAATTCAGGGAGCGGAATCCGGACAGCCGGCCGCTCCGCCGGGCGGCCGGAGCCCTCATGGCCGGAGCGGTGTCATGGCCGGAGCAGTGCCATGGCGACCTGGCTGGCCAGCCACTCCTCTGCTCGCTGCCAGCTCCAGCCCATCCGGCGCAGCCGCCGCCAGGAGGACTGGCCCAGGTAGTACCAGAGGACATCGGCGGCCCCGGCCCGGCCGATGCCTTCCCGGAGCGCGCCGAGCTCCACCAGCCGGTCCGCGATCTCACCGAGCCGGGCGCGTTGCAGGTCGTCCGCGCAACGGACCGCCTCGGCGATCAGCGGATCGGCCCTCTCGTTGTCGTACAGGACCTCCATCGCCCGCACATGGCGGCGGACCGTCTCCCCCGTCCCCCTGGCGGCGTGCCGCACGGCCTCGGCGCCGTCGGCCGCCTTGCTCACGCGGTCGAGCGCGCGGCCGATGGCCGGCTCGGCCGCGCCGCGTTCCATCAGCGCGACGACGAGCCCGGCCTTGGTGCCGAAGGCCGCGTACACGGTGTTGGCGGCCACGTCAGCCGCCTCGGCGACCCGGACGATGGTGATCCGCGCGTAGCCGTGCTCCGCGAACAGCCGCTCGGCGGCGTCGAGGATCGCCGTCCGGGTCAGCCCGGCGGCCTGTTCCCGTACGGACGAACGATAGGGGCGAGTGCTCATCCGGCTCACTTTAGGAGCAGCCCGTTCATCTCGCCATCACTGTGATGACCGGAGCCGGACTCCGGTGAATACGACCACGCGCGGGCGGACCGCGCGCAGGGGTACGCGCCGTCCGCCCCGCGTCCCGGGCGGGCCTACAGCGTGGCCGTCTTCAGCCGGGACGGGACCTCCGCGTCGCGGACGATCCCGAGCCGCTGGGTCGCCCGGGTCAGCGCCACATACAGATCGTTGGTGCCGCGCGGCGAGCCGTCCATGATCGCCTCCGGGTCGACGACGATCACCGTGTCGAACTCCAGCCCCTTCGCCTGCCGCGCGTTGAGCAGCACGACCGGCCGGGTCAGATCGGGTGCGATGCCCCAGGAGGCGTCGGGCAGTTCGGCCGCGAGCCCGGGCAGCAGCGCGGCCGGGGCGATCACCGCGAGCCGGCCCTCGCCCGGGTGCTCGACCGCCAGTCCGGCCGCCGTACGGGCCAGATCACCCGGCTTGGCGGAGCGTACGAGCGGCCCCTCGCCCGTCGCGCGCACGGACCTCGGCGGCTCGAAGAGCGGGTCCGCCATACGCCGTACCTCCGCCGCGACCTCCATGATCTCGGCGGGCGTACGGTAGTTGACGCCCAGCTTGGACAGCTCCCAGCGCTGCTGCACGTACGGCTCCAGGATCTGCTGCCAGGAGTCGCAGCCCGCCGCGTCCCCGGTCTGGGCCGGGTCGCCGACCAGGGTCATGGACCGGCTCGGGCAGCGGCGCATCAGCAACCGCCAGGCCATCGCGGAGAGTTCCTGCGCCTCGTCCACGACGATATGGCCGAAGGCCCAGGTGCGGTCGGCGGCGGCCCGCTCGGCGGCGCTGCGGGTGTCGGTCTCCTCGTGCCGCTCCGCGAACCGTTCGGCATCGATGATGTCGTGCGCGGCGAGGACCTCCGACTCGTCGTCGTCCCTGTCCTCGAACTCCTGCGTACGGGAGCCGTACGACAGCTCCAGCACACCCTGCGCGTAGGCGATCCGCTCCTGGCGCTCCAGCGCGGCGGCGGCGCGGGCCGCGCTGTCGTCCTCGCCGAGCAGTTCGGCCGCCTCGTCCAGCAGCGGTACGTCGGCGGGGGTCCAGTCGATCCTGGCGTCGGCGCCGGTCCGGGGCCCGCAGCGGCGTACGGCGGCGGCGTCGCGCGAGCCGAGCAGGGCGCCCGGATCCGCCAGGAAGTCGGAGACGAGCTGCTGCGGGGTGAGCGTCGGCCACAGCGAGTCGATCGCCGCCTGTACCTCGCGGCTGACGGCGATCTCCTTGCCGAGCTGGGCGATGTCCGCCGGGTCGAGGAGGTTGGCACCGCCGAGCGGGTCGGCGCCGATCCGGTCCGCGAGCTGTCCGGTGAGCGCGTCGATGATCCGGAAGGCGAAGGTCGGCCGGGCCTGGTTGTGCGGCAGTCCGGTGTCCCGGGCGCGCTGCCGTGCCTCGTACACCGTGTCGCGGTCGAGCACGAGCGTGCCGTACTCGGCGTGCGCGATCTCCAGGACGGGGCGGGGCAGCGACTGCCGGCCGCGCAACTCCTCGGCCAGTATGCGCGCCATGTCCGCCCGGCCCTTGACCTCGGCCGCCTCGGGGGTGTCCGTACCGGTGGCCCGTACGCCCGGGAACAGCTCCCCCACGGTCGACAGCAGCACACCCGTCTCACCGAGCGAAGGCAGCACCTCGCCGATATAGCCGAGGAACGCGGGGTTCGGGCCGACGATCAGCACGGCGCGGCGGGCCAGTTGCTCGCGGTACGCGTAGAGCAGATACGCGGCACGGTGCAGCGCGACGGCGGTCTTACCGGTGCCGGGACCGCCCTCGACCACCAGCACACCGCGGTGCGGCGCGCGGATGATGCGGTCCTGCTCGGCCTGGATGGTCTGCACGATGTCGCTCATCCGCCCGGTACGCGCGGAGTTCAGCGCGGAGAGCAGTACGGCGTCGCCGTCCGGGTCCTCATAGCCGGTGCGGGTGGTGTCGGTGAGGTCCATGATCTCGTCATGGAGCGCGGTGACGCGGCGCCCGTCGGTGGCGAGATGGCGTCGTCTGCGCAGCCCCATCGGGGAATGGCCGGTGGCGAGATAAAAGGGGCGTGCCACGGGGGCCCGCCAGTCGATCAGCAGCGGGGTGCGTTCCGGGTCGTCCCGGCGCATTCCGATGCGTCCGATGTGATGGGTCGTCCCCTCGCTGAGATCGATCCGGCCGAAACACAGACCGGACTCCACCGCATTCAGCGCGGACACACGGCCGGAGTGTTCCGCGACGCTGATATCGCGCTCGACGCGGGCCTGCCGCCCGGTGTTGACCTGGCCGATCGACGCCTCCACGGCCGTCTCGGCCTGCTCCCTCAAGGCATCGAGACGCTCATAGAGGAGGGAGACGAATTGCTGCTCATTCTGCAATTCCTCGGTTGACAATTCAGCCCCTGTCCGATACGCTGCTTTCCAGTGACCTGGTCCATGTCATTACTAATTCAAGACATGGAAACAATTAATATACGCAGAGGAACACCCCGGCCGTCAATTCGGTTCCGGGGTTTTTTTGTGCGTCCCGCACCCTTTTCGCGGGTCCCGGGCCCCCAGGGCATCTGTATACTCGTTGTATGCAACCTTCGCTGTGGGGGAAGTCATGACGTCGGGCAGGGAGAAGGCGTACGCGTTCCTCAAGGAGAACGTGCTCACCGACCCGGACAGACAGGGTGAGTTCCTCTCCGAGCAGGAGCTGGCGAACCGCATCGGGGTCTCCCGTACCCCCATCCGCGAGGCGCTACTACTGCTCGCCGCCGAGGATCTCGTACGGCTGGTTCCCAAGCGCGGGGCGCAGATCGTACCGCTGTCGGGGCGGGAGATCACCGAACTGATGGAGCTGCGCGGCATCGTGGAGCGGTACGCGGCGGAGCAGGTCATCCCGGGAGACCGGGACGCGCTGGTGGCCGAGCTGACCGGGCTCCTGGAGCGGCAGCGGACCCTGAGCGGGCCCGAGCACGCCAGGGAGTTCATCGCGGTGGACCATCTCTTCCACGCCACGATCGTGGCCGCGGCGGGCAACTCGCTGCTCAACCGGCACTACGACGGGCTGCGCAGCCGGCAGATCCGGGCCGGGGTGGTGGCGCTGTACAACCAGCAGGGGCGGCAGGAGTCCGTACTGACCGAGCATCGCGCGATCCTGGCGGCGATCGCCTCCGGTGACCGGCCGGCCGCGCACAGCGCGATCGACAGTCACCTGGAGACGACGCTCAAGGTCCTGCTCGCCGGTTAGACACGTACGTACTGACCGGCCTCGTTCGTCAGGCGTTGGGGTCGAAGGGGATGCCGACCGGCTTCGCCTTCTCCAGGTGGTAGTTGAAGTTGCCGTCCTTGAGGCCGAAGACGGCACTGCCGAAGTTGGCCTGGCTCAGCTTGTCGCGGAGACCCGCGGGGTAGCCGTTCCAGCCGACCAGCGTGGGGAACTGCCAGCTCCCGTAGTGGTTCTCCGGCGGCTCGTCGTTCGAGTTCGCGGCGCGGAAGCAGTGCGTGCTGATGCCGTCCTTGTGGTAGACGACCTTCGGGTGCGTCCCGTCCCACCGGATCTGGTCACGGGTGTGGATGTTGAAGTTGCCGTGGGCGGAGGTGGAGACGTACTGCGCCACGTTGTCCTTCACCCACACCACGACATGCTCCCAGTCGTGACGGTGCCCGCCGAGCCCGCTGCCGGCCACGGCCTGGTCCTTCTCGAAGTAGAGGCCGTACATGATCGCGCACCAGCCGTTGTTGCACTTGGACCGCGCGTATCCGTTGGTGTTGTCGAGGTCCCATGAGTCGCGGCACGAACCGTTGACGGCCCCGGTCGTGTTGAGGCCGGGGGCTATGGTCCCGTCGGGGCCGATGGCGGGCGTGGGGTAGCAGCCATCCGTGTCGTAGTCATAGGCCGGCTGGAACGTCTGCTCCAGTCCGTCCGCGTTGGCGGGCAGGGCCTTGGGGGGATCGGCGAGCGCGCTGCCCGGCACGGCGATGACCAGCGCGATGGCACTGCCGAAGATGAGCGAGACCTTGCGGATGCGCGAGCTTTTCTTCACTGCGTCCTCCTGATCGGCCGCGATGTGGGGTACGCGGTCCGGTTGACATGCCCGGCTCAGCTTCGCCCGCCCTCGTTGACGCGTCGAGCATCGCCGGATGTCGGAGCGATGAAGGGTCAGCCAATACAGAGGGGGGCGAAGGAAACCGGAGTGACACGCTGAGTGAAGTGTGACGGCAGAGGACGCCGAAGTGAAGCGGGACGAGGGGAAGTCGCGGCGAAGTGCGGCTACCGGCAACCGAGTTGAGCACCGAAGCGCCGATGCGTGCGCACCCGCGTCGGTCAACTCGGTTTGCTCAGCCTGCGGTTGGCTTCAGCCTGCGGTTGGCCAGCACCGGTACGGCACGGCGGACCGCCGCGACCTCGTCCAGGTCCACGTCCGCGAGCAGCAGCCCCGGGCCGGCGCCGAGGCTCTGGCGTACGGTCCCGTCGGGTCCGATGAGGGCGCTGTGGCCGATCCCGGTCGGGGCGGGCGACTTCGCGGCCTCGTCCCCCGGCGTGCCCAACGCCGCCGGATCGGCCTGGTCCACGGCGGCGAGCCAGAGCGTGGCGTCCAACGCCCGTGCGCGGATGAGCAGTTCCCACTGCTCGCGCTTCCCGGGACCGGCGCCCCAGGAGGCCGGGAGCAGCGAGAGTACGGCTCCGGCGTCGGCGTGCGCCCGGAACAGTTCGGGGAAGCGGACGTCGTAACAGGTGGCGAGGCCGATCCGGACACCGTCCACCTCGATGGTGACGACCTCGGAGCCGGCCGCCACGGTGTCGGACTCGGCGAAGCCGAAGGCGTCGTAGAGATGGATCTTGTCGTAGGCCGCCTCGACGCCGGGGCCGGTGGCGAGCAGGGTGTTGGCCACCTTGCCGTCCGGGGCGGGCGTGAACATGCCCGCGACCACGACGAGTCCGGTCTCCTCGGCGAGCCGGCGCACCGCCGTCGCCCAGGGGCCGTCGAGCGGTTCCGCGAGCGGCGCCAGGGGGGTGCCGAAGCAGGCCATCGCGGCCTCGGGGAAGACGATGACGCGGGCACCCTCGGCCGCGGCGCGGTGGGCCTCGGCGCTCAGGAGTTCGAGGTTCCGCTCGGGGTCGGGGCCGGTGGTGAGCTGGCTCAGCGCGATGCGCATGAGGTGGTTCCCTTCTCGGGTGCGGGTGCGGGTGCGGGGTACGGGGTGGGGACTGAGGTGGGGGGTGTACGTGCGTACCTTCGTACCGCTTACGCCCCCACGCGGGCGGGCTGTTCCGTACCGCTCAGCTCCTCGTCGTCGGCCGGGTTCCCGTCGCGGCCCAGACACAGGCCGGTGACCGTGACCACCGCGGTCACCGCGACGTAGAGGGCCAGCGGGATCCAGGAGTCGTACGCGTCGAGCAGCGCGGTGAACAGCAGCGGCGCGACGGCTCCGCCGATGACCCCGGCCAGCGTGTACGCGAGCGAGGAGCCGGTGTAGCGCAGACGCGGGGAGAACTGCTCGGCGATGAAGGCGGCCTGCGGCCCGTACATCAGCGAGTGGATGGCCAGCGCCACCACGACTCCGAGCGCGAGCAGCGGCCAGTTGCCGCCACTGGTCATCGGGAAGAACAGGAACGGCCATACGCCGGCGGCCACGGCGGAGACGCCGTACAGCAGACGCCGGTTGACCCGGTCGGAGAGGGCTCCGGCCAGCGGGATCAGGAAGACCTGGAGCGAGGAGCCGATCAGGACGGCGGCCAGCGCCGAGCCGCGCGACATGCCGAGCTCGCCGGTCGCGTAGGTCAGTACGAAGACGGTGAACAGCGCGTACAGCACGTCCGGGGCGACCCGGCTGAGGATCGCCGCCGCGAGCGCGCGCGGATGCGTGGTGAAGACCTCACGGATCGGCGCCTCGGGGCGCGTCTGCTCGGCCTCCATCGCCTTGAAAACCGGGGTCTCCTCAAGCTTCGCGCGGATCCACAGCCCGAAGACGACCAGGACCCCGGAGAGCAGGAAGGCCACGCGCCAGCCCCAGGAAGTGAACTGACTCTCCGTCAGCATGGCGCCGAGGGCGGCGAGTACGCCATTGGCCATCAGGTTGCCCGCGGGCGGGCCGATCTGGGCGGCCGAGGCGAAGAAACCGCGCCGGCGCGGATCGCCGAACTCGCTGGAGAGCAGTACGGCCCCGCCCCACTCGCCGCCGACACCGACGCCCTGGGCGAAGCGGAGGATGACGAGGGCGATGGGCGCGGCCACGCCGATCGTGGCGTAGGAGGGGAGCAGACCGATCAGGAGGGTCGCCGCCCCGATGAGTACGAGGGTCGCGATGAGGACCTTCTTGCGGCCGATCTTGTCGCCGAGGCGGCCGAAGACGAAGCCGCCCAGGGGCCGGGAGACATAGCCGACGGCGTAGGTGGAGAAGGCCAGGAGCGTGCCGGTGGCGGGGTCCTCGGAGGGGAAGAAGACATCGCCGAAGACCAGCGCGGCGGCCACGGAGTAGATGGCGAAGTCGTACCACTCCAGGGCGGTCCCGGTGAGGCTGGCGAAGAAGGCGCGGCGGACCGCGGACCCGCCGAACGATTGCGTTTCCATGCCCTTGTCCTTGCCCTTGCCTCTGCTCGTGTCCATGTTCGCGGTGTTCTTCACGATTGTCCGTCCTTGCTGAGGTGCGCTATCGACCTTCCGGCATACTTCTTGTATACAGGTCGTATGCGCAAGCCTTCCGCGCAAAGTTAACCTCGCCGATACCGCGATCGATGTGGAGAAACCCATGGCGCTGCTGACCTTCGAACTGCCCGACGGCACCACCAGGCGCGTCGATGTCGTCCAGGTGCTCAACGCCGGCTACGCCGGACGCAGCCAGGACGATGTCGCCGCGCATGTGGCGGAGCTCGCCGAGCTGGGGGTGCCGGCGCCGTCGGTGACGCCCGCCCTCTACCCGGTCTCCCCGTATCTGGCCCAGCACACCGATCAGGTCAGCGTCCAGCACGGGCGCACCTCGGGCGAGGCGGAATGGGCCCTGGTGGTGGACGCCGACGGGGAGCTGCTGCTGACGGCCGCCTGCGACCACACCGACCGTGAGCTGGAGGTGCACGGCGTGGCGTGGAGCAAGAACGCGAGCCCGGACGTGCTGGCCCGGCGCGCCTGGCGGCTGGCCGACGTACAGGAACGGCTGGACGCGCTGACGCTGCGGGCGTGGGTGGCGCACGCCGGGCACGCCGGGGACGCCGGGGACGCCGGCTCCGGGGAGGAGACCCTCATCCAGGACGGCACGCTGGCGGAGCTGCTCACTCCGGGCTACTGGGCCGAGGTGCTGCGGGAGCGCGGCGATCTGGTGCCGGGTACGGTGCTGATCTCCGGCACGATCCCGATGGCCGAGGGCGTGGACCAGTTCGCCGACCGCTGGCGGGTCGAGCTGGGCGACCCGGCCACGGGGGACGTGATCGAGCTGGCCTACGACGTGGTGCGGATGCCGGCGCCCATCGGCTGAGGGGCCTCCGGCCCGGCCGTTGTGTCAGGTCGCGCGGGGTTCCGTCGCTCGGGGTTCCGCGAGCCGTACAGCCGGGCGTACGCGCCGCCGCGCGACAGCAGCTCGTGATGGGTCCCGGACTCGACGATCCGGCCGTGGTCCAGGACCAGGACGCGGTCGGCGTCCGGGGCCAGGTTCAGCGCGGTCGCCGTCCGCGACCTGGACCACCAGGACGACCTCTACACCAACGTCGACGAGCTGCCATCGGGCCAGTCCGAACTCGACGACTTCATCCTCTCCGAAGACAACGACCCGCACGCCGTCATGACACCCGAGATCGGCGAGTGGGTGGGTTCCCTCCACCTGCCGCCAGGTGCCATCGCTCTTCTTCGGCTTGGGCCGGATGGGGTGTCGGTGGAGTGTGTCAAAGTGTGTCGGATGATGGCAACCAGCTCACGAGAGCGTGGCCGACCTCGGGTTTCTTCGCGGGAAGCGATTGAGCGTGAGGCGATCCGGCTGTTTCGCGAACACGGGTTCGCTGCGACCACGATTCCGATGATCGCTCACGCCAGCGGGGTGAGCCGCACCAGTGTGTTCCGCTACTGGGGTTCGAAGTCGGAGATCATCTGGACGGAGTTCGATGCCCACACGCACCGGCTCACCCAGTCGCTTCAGGGGGCGGACCGCGATGCGGCGACGATGACTGCCGTCCGCGAACAGGTGGTCGCGAACCTCGCCCGATCCATTGATGCTTCGGCTCTTTGGATGGAGAGGTTCGCCATCCTCGACTCTTCCCCGGACCTCAGTGGCGAGGCGGCGGCGCACTGGCTCGACTGGGCTGGGGTCGTCGCGGACCACATCGCACGGCGGCACGGCCTGGAACCCCTGGACCTCGTGCCCCAGACCGCCGGAGCAGCCGTTCAAGCTGCTTTCCTCGCGGTTTTGCGCCGCTGGCTACCGGTCGACAATCCATCGGCGGACCTGCTGCCGGAACTCGACGCGGTGCTGCGCCCCCTCTGCGATGCGTTGCAGCAGTGGATGGACGTTCAGCTCGCCGCATCCGGCGAGGTGTGATGCGCCGGCGCGAGCAATCACCTGGGGGAGGGATTGTTTTTGGTACTGAGTACCAGTAATGTGGGCCGCGCCGAAGATGTCTTGACGTCGAGACACTGTCGACCCTGAACCGCGAGCCGCGGTCCACGGACAGCGAAGAAGAACGGACCCGAGATGGGCAAGCTTGACGGCAAAGTCGCCATCATCACCGGAGCAGCGCAAGGCATGGGCGAGGCGCACGCCCGGCGCTTCGTCAAGGAGGGCGCGAAGGTCGTCCTCACCGACCTCAACGAGGAGCGCGGCGCGAAAATCGCCGCCGAACTCAGTCCCCATGTGTTGTTCATCCGCCATGACGTCTCCTCTCTTGAGGAATGGCTCGCAGTGGTCGAGCGAACCGAGGATGTCTTCGGACCCGTGAACATCCTCGTCAACAACGCCGGCATCCTCGGCCCGATCGCGGATGTGGTGGAGATCGAGCCGGACGACTACCTCAAGGTTGTCGCGGTCAACCAGCACTCCCAGGTCTGGGGCATGAAGACCGTCATCCCCTCCATGCGCAAGGCGGGTGGCGGATCCATCGTCAACATCAGCTCCACCGCCGGCATGGTCTCCGTCGTGGGAGCCCCGAGTATCGCCTACGTCGGCAGCAAGTTCGCCTCCCGCGGTATGACGAAGCAGGTGGCTGTGCAGTTCGGCCCTGACCAGATCAGGGTCAACTCCGTCCACCCCGGATACATCAAGACTCCGATGATGATTGAGGCCACTGACGAGAACGGCGGCGGCGTCGCCGACACGGTCCCGCTGCGACGCCTGGCCGACCCGGACGAGGTGGCCAGCCTCGTGCTCTTCCTCGCCTCTGACGAGTCGTCGTACGTCAGCGGGATGGAACACGTCATCGACGGTGGACTCATCGCCTCCTGACGCCGTAAGACTGCGCGGAGTGGTGCCGGGCCTTTGCCCCCTCAGGGGAACCCGGCGCCACACAGCGGCCCGATGACCCGCCTGGCGGCGAGCGCGTCCAGGCCGGTGGTGGGCTCGTCCAGGACGAGTACGGGCGCGTCGCGCAGCATCGCGCGGGCGATGGCGACGCGCTGGAGCTGCCCGCCGGACAGCCGGGCCGTGCCCGGGTCGATCGGGGTGTCGTAGCCGTCGGGCAGCGCGGAGATGAAGGTGTGCGCGGCGGCGTCCGTGGCCGCCCGCACCACCTCCTCGTCGGTGGCCCCCGGCCGCCCGCACGCGATGTTCCCGCGGATCGTGTCGTGCAGGATCAGCGTCTCCTGCGGCAGCAGGGTGATCTGCTCGCGCAGGAAGGTCACGGGGACGGCGTCCAGCGGTACGCCGTCGAGGCGTACGGACCCCTCGGCCGGGTCGTAGAAGCGCGGCAGCAGCTTGGACACGGTCGACTTGCCGGCCCCGCCGGCCCCTGTGATCAGTACGAACTCCCCGGGCCGGGCGGCGAACGTGATGCCGCTGAGCGTGTCGCGCTCCGCGCCGATGTAGACGTCTGCTTCTTCGCAGGGGCCGGCTTCTGCGCCTTGTGGCTGTCCTTGGGCGCGAAATGGAGATGAGCTGTGCTTGACCTGTCGGTGACATGAGAGATTTTTAAGGCGTTTTCGGGAATCGCCACGCCATTGGCTGTACGGAATTCGCCGCTCCGCGCGACGCGTCAGACCACCTCTTCCAGTTCCTGGAGCAGCTTGCGCTTCGGGCGGGCTCCGACCATGGACTTCACCGGCTCGCCCGCGCGGAACACCATCAACGTCGGCATCGCGAGGACCCCGTACCGCGCCGTGACCTCGGGGTTGCTGTCCACATCGAGCTGGACGACCTTGAGCCGGTCGGCCTGCTCCCCGGCCACGGCGCTCAGCACCGGCGCGAGTTGCCGGCAGGGCCCGCACCAGTCGGCGGTGAATTCCACGAGGACCGGGAGTCCGGCCTTGAGCACCTCATTGTCGAAGTCCGCGTCCGTCACGGCGTCGACACCCTCTATCGCGATCATTTCTCTGTCTCTCCTCGATTGACGCGGCCGAATTCGCGCGCGCTTTTGTGCGGCATCAGCCTTGTGCGACATCAGTTTTTGTGCGGCGTCGATTTGTGCGGCGTCAGTTCGCAGCGCGGTTCAGGACCGCCCGGCACCTCCGCTTCGGCCGCCAGCCCGGCGCGCGCCGCCTCGGCCTGGGCGAGCTGCGCCCCGACCTGGGCACGTACCGACTGAAGCTCACCGATCAGCCCGTCCAGCTCGCCGAGCTTGCGGCGGTAGACGGCGAGCGAGGCGGGACAGGAGTCCCCGGCCGGATGCCCGGCGCGCAGGCACTCCACGAACGGCCGCGTCTCCTCCAGATCGAACCCGAAGTCCTGAAGGGTCCTGATCTGCCGGAGGAGCCGCAGATCGCTCTCGTCGTACGTGCGGTAGCCGTTCACCGCGCGCCGGGCGGGCAGCAGCCCGCGTGACTCGTAGTAACGCAGAGTCCGCGTGGTCGTCCCCGCCCGCTCCGCAAGCTCGCCGATTCGCATGTCTCGACCGTAATCCTTGACGCCGAGGTCAAGGCAAGGAGCGAGCAGCAAGGCACGGAGCAAGGCATTGACGGTACGCCCCGGTGCCGTTACAAGACGTACTGAGAGCGCTCTCAGTCTCCCCTCGGCACCATCCGCAGGCACCATCCGCACCGGAGGTGTTCCTTGAGAACCAGCCGCATCAGATCCACTCCCCGCAGCACTCCGCGCACGCCCCTCATCGCCGCGATCCTCGCCATGGCCGTCGCACTGGCCGGCTTCATCGGCGTCACCGGCGCCGGCACCGCCCAGGGCGCGATACCGCCCGCGCCCGGCTGGAACCTCCAGTGGGGCGACGACTTCAACGGCGCGGACCGCACCCCGCCCTCCGCCGCCAACTGGCAGACCGACACCGGCCACGGCTACCCCGGCGGGCCGGGTAACTGGGGCACCGGCGAGATCCAGAACTACACCGCCAGCCCCGACAATCTGAGCCTCGACGGCAATGGAAACCTCCGTATCACCCCGCTCAGGGACGGCGCGGGCAACTGGACCTCGGCCCGGATCGAGACCCAGCGCGCCGACTTCAAGGCTCCGGCGGGCGGCACCCTCCGTATCGAGGGCCGTATCCAGATGCCGAACGTGACGGGCGACGCCGCGCTCGGCTACTGGCCCGCCTTCTGGGCCCTCGGCTCGCCGTACCGGGGCAACTACTGGAACTGGCCGGGCACCGGTGAGTTCGACATCATGGAGAACGTCAACGGGATCAACTCCGTCTGGGGCGTGCTGCACTGCGGAGTGAACCCCGGCGGCCCCTGCAACGAGACCACCGGCCTCGGCGCCAGCCGCGCCTGCCCCGGGGCCAGTTGCCAGTCCGCGTTCCACACCTACCGCTTCGAGTGGGACCGCGCGGTCACCCCCAACGAGCTGCGCTGGTACGTGGACGACCAGCTCTTCCACACCGTGCGGCAGAACCAGATGGACGCCGGCACCTGGGCCAATATGACCGACCACGCCGGGTACTTCATCCTTCTCAACGTGGCGATCGGCGGCGCGTTCCCCGACGCACTCGGTGGCCGGACCCCGACCGCCGCGACCGTCCCCGGCCGCTCCATGCTCGTCGACTACGTGGCCGTCTGGACCCGTGGCGGCACGCCCCCGACCGACCCGCCGCCCTCGGGTTCCTCGACGCTGTACGCGCGGACGGGCGCCGGACTCGGTGACTCCACCGGCTCGGCCGCGTCGGCCACGCTCGCCACGGCGGGCGGCGCCAACTACGACGGCACGCCGCACACCCCGCAGGTCTTCACCTCCAGCGGGATCACCCGTACGTACAACGGCGGCGCCACCCAGTTCGACCTGTTCGTGGACGCGGGGACGTCGGTCGGCAACGGCCAGCAGGTGAGGGTGAGTTACGACCGTACGGGCGACGGCACCTGGGACCGTACGGAGACCTACGAGTACTTCGCGACCGACCCCGTCCCCGGCTATGAGCACTACACCCAGGCCAGGGGCCTGAAGTCGGCCACCGGATCGCACGGCGATCTGGTCAACGGGAAGGTACGGATCGAGGTCTGGAACGCCATCGGCACCGGCGCGAGCACGCTGGGCATCGGCAACCAGTCGGTGGTCCGGATCCCGTTCGGCTGACGCGACGCGAGGTGGCCGGTACGGATCGTCGCATCCGTACCGGCCGGGCGCGGGCGGCGGGATTCAGCGACGGGACCCCGCGTCTCGTCTTCAGGGGAGACGCCGAGGAGATCTCCGACCTGGCCGGAGATCTCGGCACGAAGCTCTTCCCGGTCGGATACGACACATACGACGGCTCGACCTTACTCATGGACGAAACCGGTCGGTTCTTCTTTTCGCACCACACCGGGGCATATCACCTTGGGTGCGAAAAGTACGAGGCACTGATGAGCTTGATGAGCGGTGAAATGGAGGATGCGGAGGACTACTTTGTCTGACGTCGTTCCCGGCGTGGCCGCGTCTCTGCTCGTCGACGGTCCTCTCGGCCGGACCGGCTACCGTCCGGGCCCCGGATAGAGGATCGCATCGAGCACCTCCAAAGAGCGGCTCAGGTCCCGCGGTTCGCCCATGACGGGGAGCCGGTCGGCGGGTGGGTGGCCGGAAGGGATTCTTTCGTCGCGCCCGCTGTCGGTCCTGGCGGCTACGGTATCGCCGGGGAGGAAGCACCATGATGGAGACGGTCTTTCACAGCGATGACCTTCCGCCGACGGAGCGGCTGGCCCGCTTCGACGCGTTTCAGGTCGACAGTCCGCACCCGATGCGGGTGGAGAGCGGTGAGCCGGCGCGGTTCAGTGCCACGGCGCGGGCGCTGGACCTCGCGTCCGTGAACGTCGTCGAGCTGACCTGCTCGCCTTCGGACGTACGGCGCACCCCACGGCTGATCCGGCTGTGCGACCCCGAGCTGTACTCGGTTGTCTTCGCACTGCGCGGCGGGCTCGGTGTCGTCCAGGACGCCCGCGAGGCGGAGTTGGGGCCGTTCGACTTCGCGCTGTACGACAGCTCGCGCCCCTTCGACGTGAAGATCGCCACCGACCGGGGGACGGCCGCGCTCGTACGCGCCCACGTACCCCGCGCGCTGCTGCCCCTGCCCGCGGACCGCAGCGCGGAGCTGATGGCGGTGCCGCTTCCCGGTCGGGCGGGTGTGGGGGCGCTGCTCACGCAGTTCCTCACCAGCCTGACCACCGACTCCGCCGCCTACCGGCCGGCCGATGCCCCCCGGCTGGGTACGGTCGCCCTCGACCTGCTCACCGCGGTGCTCGCCCACCATCTCGACGCCGACGCACGGGTGCCGGACGACTCCCGGCAGCGCGCACTGCTGCTGCGCATCGAGGCGTTCGTACAACAGCATCTGCACGATCCCGAGCTGTCACCCGGCGCCATCGCCGCCGCCCACCACATCTCCGTCAGTTACCTGCACCGCCTCTTCCGCGCGCGCGACAGCACCGTCGCGGCCTGGATCCGCGACCAGCGCCTCGAACGCGCCCGCCGTGACCTCACCGACGGCACGCTGCGGACCGTACCCGTCCACCGGATCGCGGCCCGCTGGGGCTTCCCCGACCACGCCACCTTCACCCGCGCCTTCCGCGCCGCCTACGACCTCCCACCCCGGGACTACCGCCACCGCGCCCTCACCTCCCCGGCGTAGCCGGCTTTCGCGTGGCCGCCGCCTCCCCCGTGGACGGCGGCCACGGAGGCCGGCACTCGACAGCGCGACCGTCGCCTGCCGCAACAAGGATGTGCGACGCCGCCGGTGCGGTCTTTGACGCGTGGTGCACGACTACTTGACGAAGCGTTCACTCCAGCGCGTCGGCCCTCCGGGCTCGTTACGGGAAGCCGACTGTGCCGCCCCAGAGCGTCGGGGGCGGCCCGGCCGATGGTGCCGGCGAGGTCGGCGGGTCCGGCCGGGGGCAGGATTCCGGTCGCGGTGGTGACGGTGTCGGCGGCGGTGGTCTGCAGGACGGTGAAGCTGATGCGGTCCATGTCCAGGCCGGGCCGGGTGCGGGCAGTGTCAGCGGCGGTGCGGATCAGGGCGTGGTAGGTGGTGAGCAGGGCGTGGACCTCCTGGTCGAGGCCGGTCAGGCTGCGGGAGCGCAGGACGTGGCCGTCCAGCGTGGTCGCCTTGATCGAGAAGTACGTCGTCTCCGACTGCCACCGCTCGGGTAGAGATCCACGAGCCCGGCGGCTGGGTGGGCGGCCGGGCCGAGGAGGCTGGTGAGCAAGCGCCACTCCTCGGGTGCGGACGGTGCCATCGGCCAGGGTTGCGGTGACGGACGCCTCGATGACGCGGACGGTCAGCAGGACGGGCAGGACGCCGTAGCCGATCCGGGCCAGGTAGGAGCCGTCGCCCAGGTGCCGGAAGGGGATGGGTACCCGGCGGGCGGAGGAGCGGACCAGGAACTGGGCGCCGGTGGCCTGGACGTCCCGGGCGAACTCGTTCGCATCGAAGCCGGCATCGGCCAGCAGGAGCATCGTGCGGTCCAGCACACTCAACAGGCGGCCCGCGTAGGTGAGTTCGCCGTTACTCTCGGGGCCGAACGCGGGCCAGGACGGCGCGGGTGCCACACTCGACCAGGACCACGAGTCGCAAGCGGATTCTCTTTCGCCGACCATCGCCCGCACCAGCGTTCGTCCAGAGGTCAGCGGCCCGAGCTCGCTGCCACCCGCTCAGGAAGGTTGTCGGCGTCGGGAAGTTCGACGAGGGCACGCCGGAACTCCGTCGGGTTGACGCCACGGATGCGTTTGAACGCCGCGCTGAACCCGAAGGCATCCGAGTAGCCGACCTCGCGGGCGATCTCGGCAAGGGTCGCCGCCTCCCGTTCCCGCATGAGGTCGGCTGCGATCATCATCCGCCAGCGGGTGAGGTAGGTCAGCGGCGGTTCGCCCACCAGGTCGGCGAAGCGTTTCGCGAGGGTGGCGCGTGACACCCCGGCCCGGTCGGCCATGGAGGAGACCGTCCATGGTGCGGCCGGGTCATCGTGCAGCAGCCGCAGCGCTTGGCCGACGACCGGGTCACGGTGTGCGGAGTACCAGGCCGGGGGCTCGCCGCCGGGCCGGTCGAACCACTCGCGCAGCGAGCACACCAGCATCCAGTCCAGCAGCCGGTCGAGCACGATCTGCTGGCCCGGGGCGTCGACGGCGACCTCCGCGGCCAGAAGGGTCCGCACGGCGTCGGCCGTACCGTCGGGTGCGACGCGCAGGATGTCGGGCACCGTGTCCAGCAGTCGCCCACCGATCTCGCCCTGGACCGGGTAGGCGCCGGTGACCAGCGTCGTCGCGCCATCCGGACCACCGTGAGGGCCGTCGTGCCAGCCCAGCCGATGACGGGTCCCGCCCTGATCAGGCGTCGCGCACTCCTTCCCGCACTCGATCGGCTCGGCCGCGGTGCCGATCTCGTCGACGAAGGAGAACGGCGCGGGGCCACGCAAGATCAGCGTCTCACCGGCGGTGAGGTACTCGGGCGGGTGCCCCTCAGGAAGGATCCAACCGGACCCTTCGAGCACGGTGCACAGCGTCAGCGGCGCGCCGTCGACGAACAGCAACGACCAGGGCGCGGTCAGGGTCGAACTGCCGAACAACGACCCCTGGGCTCGCACCCCGCGGAACATTTCCCCGAAGGCATCCATGAGGCGATGGTAGACGCTCGCACAGGCAATCCAGCTTCTCACCTATGGATTCGTCCATTGGGCGTCGTAAGAATCGACGTCATGAACAACAGCACCACCCTCGGCCTAGGCGCCACCGGCCGCCGCGTCGCCGTCCGGTTGAGGCTGCGCGGCACGCCGGTGCACGCGGCCTCTCGCTCCAGCGCTACCCAATTCGACTGGACCGACCCCGGCAGCTGGAACGCGACCCCGCAGGGTGTTGCCGCTGAAAAGCCAACGAACGGAGAACTGAAATGACGCTTGAATCCTCGATCCGGGCCGGTGACCTTCCGGTGGCGACCAGCCTTCTTCACGCCGGAACGGACCCGAACCTTCGCGGCGCGGACGGCCTTACGCCGCTGATGATCGCCGCAGGCCTCGGCCAGCCCTATATGGTCGATCTTCTGCTGGCGGCCGGCGCCGACGTGTTCGGGGTCGAGCGGCGCATGGGCGCAACAGCGCTGCACAAGGCGGCGCAGTCGGGCAATGTCGATGTGATCGGGTCGCTTCTGGATCATGGCGCCTTTGTCGATCAGCAGTCGCCGATCCTGGGCAATACGCCGTTGATGGATGCCGTCTTGCACAAGCAGGAGGAAGCCGTTGAGTTGCTCCTGAAGCGGGGCGCCAAGACGACGGTTACCAACGTTTGGCAGCAGACCGCGCTCGACATCGCTCGTTCTGATGGCCTCGACGCAATCGCGGGCCTGATCGAGGGGCAGATCGAGCACAATGAGGAACAAGTCGGCGCCTTGAAGCTGGTTGCAGCTGTCAAGACGGGTGACCCGGACGAGGTCGAGCGGCAGATCGCGGCGGGAGCCCCCCTCAACGAAAAAGTCCCGATGGTGGGAAGCCCTGACGACAATTACACGCCGCTCGGAATCGCCGCGCGAGACGGGCATCCCGAAATTGTGCGTGTGCTTATCGAAGCGGGCGCGGACCCGTACCGAATCATCGGGTTGATGGGCGGCACCGCCCTCCACGACGCAACCTATTTTGGGCACGCCGACATCGTCCGGCTGCTGACACAGGTTTCCCAGAACGCCGGCAAGGAGGTGCCCGAGATCGATGCGCAAGGCCCCTATAACGGGCTTTGCGCGCTTCACGACGGCGTATGGCATGGGCATCTTGAGGTCGTGAAGGCGCTGGTCGAGGCCGGAGCGCATCTCGATCTTCGAGGCCATACGGGCGTCACCCCAAGGGAGCTGGCGCTTCTGTACGGCTTTGAGGAAATCGCCCGCTTCATCGAGACTGCGGAAAATTCCTGAACCTCATTCTCCGACAATGGAGCTGTGACATGAGCGAGACCATCCATCCTCACCCCTTCGCCTTCCCCGATTCCGCGCTCGAAGATTTGCGCCGGCGGCTCTTGAGCACCCGCTGGCCCGAGCGCGAGCCGGTGGCCGATTCCAGCCAGGGCGCACCATTGGCGCGCATGCAGGCGCTGATCGACTATTGGCGAGATGACTATGACTGGCGCGCAGCCGAAGGGCGGCTGAACGCGCTCAACCCGTCCACGACGCGGATAGACGGGCTCGACATCCACTTCCTTCACGTGCGTTCGCCGGAACCGGACGCAACGCCGCTGGTGATCACGCATGGCTGGCCCGGCTCGCCGTTCGAGATCGCGAAGTCGGTGCCGCTGCTAGCAGACCCTCGAGCTCATGGTGGCGATCCTCGGGACGCCTTTCATGTCGTCGTTCCTTCGATGCCCGGGTTCAGCCTTTCCGGGAAGCCGACGGAGACCGGCTGGGGCGCGGAGCGTATCTCGCGCGCCTGGGTCGAGTTGATGCGGCGGCTCGGGTACGACCGGTTCGTCGCGCAGGGCGGCGATTGGGGTTATGCCATCACCAACGCGCTCGGCGCCATCGGCGCGCCGACGGTGCAGGCAGTCCATTTCAATATGTTCCCCGTTTTCGAGACGCTGGAGGCCCAGGACGAGGGTGAGCGGCGCGGACTGGAACGCCTGCGCGACTTCCAGGCGAACAAGTCGGGGTATCAGCTCGAACAGATCCAGAGCCCGCAGACAATTGGCTATGCACTCACCGACTCCCCGGTGGGGCAGGCGGCGTGGCTCTACGAACTGTACGAACGTTGGACGGACAATGACGGTGATCCCGAACAGGCGCTGAGCCGCGACGATATGCTCGACAACATCACGCTGTACTGGCTTACCGCGACCGCCGCCTCGTCCGCCCGCATCTACTGGGAGAGCATGCGCAGTTTCCGGGAGCAGGAGATCGCAGTCCCCGTCGGCTTCAGCCAGTTCCCGAGCGATCTCCATCTGGCCAGTCGACGGTGGGTGGAGGAACGCTATCCGACCTTGGTCCACTACAATGAGCTGCCGAAGGGCGGGCATTTCCCGGCATGGGAACAGCCCGAGCTGTTCGTCGAAGAGGTCCGCGCCAGCTTCCGCGCCCCACGATGAGAATTCGCTGAGCTCTACCACCGATATGTCTAGCGTCCGGCAGTCTCCTCGCTGTCCAGGGCCCGACGGCGCATAGGAGCGGCACCGCTGCGGCGGCTGTCCGAGATCCTCGCCGGGCCCGTCGCCCACCTCGGGCAGGCCGGTTCGTGCTATCGAGGGCTTCGGACCGTGGCCGTGGACGGCACCGCATCAAGGCCCGCACCCGCAAAAACCCCACCAGCAAGTACAGGGCGGCCTGCTCACCCTGGCGGGGTTCGCGTACGCGCCGCAGCTGTCGGACCTGCCGGTCGTCCGCCAACTGGGGCTCTGCCTACGTCGAGTTGAGCCGTCGTGTTCCCGGTGCCACCGGGGCGGCGTTGCTGTGCGGGCCGGGACGGGGGAGCCGGTGCTTGGGGCAGCCGGAGTCGGGGCCATAGCCGTCGACTGCCCGGCTTCGACTCTACGAGGCGATCGGGCGGTCGGCCAGATGGGCGAGCTCGGTGAAGAAGGCGCGGTAGAGGGGCTCGTCGGCGGTCGGGATCTCGTGCCGGAAGAACACCGGTCCGGCGCCCGGCACGCTCCCGTAGACCGGTTCGCCCAGGTCCTCGGCGGTACCGAAGCACAGCCGGGTCCGGCCCCCTCGACGTGTCTCGGCGTACACCGTCACCCAGGCCAGCGGGTAGCGGTACGGCCCGATGACGTTGGTGCGCCGGAAGACCTCGACGATCCCCCGGTCGACCTGGATGTACAGACGGTCGTGCTGGAAGACCTTCGGCTCCGGCGCTTCCATCTCAGACCACCCTCCGGTCGGCGAGCGCGGCCACCTCGGTGAAGTACGCGCGGAACAACGGCTCGTCGCCGGGCGGTACCCGGAACGCGGGCGAGGTGCTGTACCAGAAGGCGGCCTGGTCGGTGCCGTAGAGCACGGCGCTCGGATCGCGTACGGTGCCGATGAACAACTGGCCGGGCCGGGCGGGCTTCTTGTAGTGCACCAGTGCCCCGAGCCACCGCAGCGGCACCCGGAGCTCGGATCTGCCCATGGTGAACAGTTCGAACACCCCTCGGTCCACGCGCAGATGCAGGTTCTCGTAGTCGAACGTCAGCGGCTCCATGGCGGGAAGATAGCCCGGCTCCCTGGTCACAGCGCGACCACCCCCACCACGGCCGCCGCCGCCACGACCAGCACACCCACCACGTTGACGACCATGTCCCGCTTCCAGGAGCGGCGTTCGGCCTCGACGTCCAGGACGAAGAGGGCCGGGTCGTCGGGGGCGTAGTGGATCGTGAGGTTCAGGCCCCGTGATCCGGCGGGGTCCGGGATTCCGGACTCGCAGTAGGCCGTGACCTCCCTGCCGTCGAGGGTGGTGAAGGTGACGACCGGCATCAGGTTGGTCAGGGTGTGGCCGTCGTTGGAGTCGACGGTGACACTCTTGAGGACGGCGACGACACGGCCGGATACGGCGGCCATGGCGGCCAGTTGGTCGATACGGCGGTTCCTGTCGCGGATGTTCCCGGGCAGGTGGTACAGGCCAGAGAGGGCCCAGGGCCCGCAGAAGCCGAGTAGCGCCCACGGCCAGCCCCAGTCGATCGCGGCGACGGCGACCAGACCGGCGTAGACGAGGAAGAGCGCGAAGTTCGCCCAGCCGAGGCCGCGCCCGCCTTCGGAGAGGTGGTTGGCGAACCGGAAGGCGTGGGGTCTGCCGCGCGGATAGTGGACCCCGATCTCCCGGCCCTTCCAGGCCACGCTGATCCTCTCGCCGCGCTCACCCTCGTTGGTGACGGTGAACTCCTGCCCGGTGGACGGGTCCTGGAAGGAGACGACCACGGCTATCCCGTCGCTCGGGGAGCTTCCGTGCCGGGGCTCGTCCACCCGCTCGATCCGTCCCGTCGCCCGGACCGTCCGCTGCGCCCGGGTCATCCCGGCCAGCGACCTCCCGTATCCGACCAGCGCCCACGCGCCGAACACCCCGCACCACAGCACCAGATACACATGCCAGTCCATGGATCAGCCTCCTGCCGAGACGCGCCGTACGACCTTGCCCTGCCCGTCCGCCTCCAGATAGGCGGTGCCTTCGGAGCCGGTCACGGAGACCCTGAGGGCCACCCTGCCGGTGAGGCGGTCGGCGGTGAGCTGCCAGGTGCGCGGGGAGCCGACGCCGAGCGTGGTCGTGGCCTCCTTCACCAGGGCCGGAACACGGTCGTACGGCAGGGAATCCAGGTCGAGTCGGAGGGCCGCCTGGGTGCCAGTGGGGGCGAAGACGACCGTCAGCAGGCGTTCCTGTACGACGACGGTGAGCGCCCGCTGCTTGTCCTCGCCCTTGGCGAGCGCGGCGACGGAACGGCCCAACCTGCCCTCGTCCAGGAAGGATTGACCGGGGCCGAGGGCCACCGTGCCGGACGCCGACGACACGGTGGTCGTGGACGACGAGGAGGTGCTGGAGGAGGAGACCGAGGGCCGCGCGGTGTCGGAGTCGTCCTGGTCGAACAGGCTCGCGCGGAACAACAGGACGACCAGGGCCGCGCCGAGCAGCAAACCGAGGAACCCGACCAGGGTGGCACCGCAGCCTTTCAAAGGGTCGCTCGCCCGGGCCGGTCCGGGTGCCGAGTCGAGGCGGGCCGAGGCGGCCCGTTCCTCCCAGTCCGGTGTCGGTCGTTTGACGATCCTCACCTTCAGCGGCCGGTCCGGCGGGTACTGGACGACCAGGATGCCGCGCGGCCTGTAGTCGGGCAGGTCGGCGAGGTTGATGTCCTGCGTGAACTCGACGCGGTACGCCGGTGCGTCGTCCGGTGCGACGGTGAGGTCGAACTTCACCGGTATGTCGCTCGTTTCACCCCCGACGGCCTCCAGGCTCTCGATCATCGCGAGGGCCAGGTGCGGCGGGATCTCCGCTTCCCGGGCGCGCCTCGGCAGGCCGGCGAGGTAGCGGATCAGGACGTAGACCGCGAGCAGGCACGCGCCCCCGACGATCAGCGGCTCGTTCGAAATGGCGATCCCGACGACGACGGCCGCCAGGGACGCCCCCGTCACGCCACCCGTGAGGAACCCCCGGGCGAGCGCGAGCCTGTTGTGCGTGGGCGGCGGCGCGGCGCTCGTGGTGATCGTCATACGGGCGATTGTGCAGGGCTCAGGAGACGTCCGGTAGGCCTCAGCATGATCTTCCGGCAGGTACCGACGCTGAGCTGGTGCTGCACGGCGCTGAGTTCGCCCGGTGTCGGAGTGGCCAGTGTCAGCCGGAGCACTCGCGGTCGATACGGACCGGTGGCGAACGCGTCCGCTGTTCCTCAACCCCCGGCTCGCAGCGGCAGAAGCACACCTCACGCTCCCACCACAAGCCCTCACGTGACGTCAAAACAAACTGACATCGCGAACTCGGTCAGAAGGCGACTCCCACAGTCACCTATACAGCCAGTGGAACGAAGACCCCAAGCCCTTCATCTGGACCAAGACCGCTGAAGAGATCCTCGACTCCCTCGCCCGATTCTGCTGAGGCATCTCCGGCGCAGGACACTACGGCAGGTGCTCTCATTGCGCGCTTGTGACCAGTTCCTGGAGCGCGGTGATACCGGGCGTGGGGCAGGCGCGGCACCTGCACGTGGTGTGTGGTCGCCACGCGGGAGGCGTGCGCCCCATGACGTTGTCTCGCCGTACCCCCGGCGCGCACTGGCGCCCGCGCCCGCTGGTCTTCGCCACCGACACCGAGGCGCACCGACGTCTCCTGACCGCCCTGCGCCGCCATGTCCGTCGTGAGCAGCGGGCCGAGGGCCACACCGGCTGTCCCGTCGACATCGTGACCATCTCCCGCACCGTGCTCGCGGCCCTCGCTCTGCGGGTCGCTCTCCCCGAGCGCGCCTGGGTGGACACCACCATCCTCAAGCTCCGCGGGAACCTCGAACTCCTGCTGCGCGAGGACCTGGGCGGCCCCGGCCCACTTGTGGGTGCCCTGCGCGAGGACGCCCTCCGGCTGCTCGACCTCTCCTGCCCCGCGGCGCCACCGCTCCCGCCCCTGCACGCGTACGAGTTGATGCGCGCCCTCGCCGGCACCACGCGCTCGTTCGCCGTCCTCTACCAACTGCGCCGATCGGCGAGGGAACGCGGCCAGTGAGCCCCGTCAAGGCCCAAGCCCTGTACGTCGTCGCGATCACCGCCGTCGGCGGCTCGATCCTCGTGGCACTCCGGCGCGGCTGCTAGGGCGAGTTCGTGGAGTTCCGTCACCGCGCCTGGCCCCTCGCCACCTGGTTGGTTATTCCGGCGCGGTGTCGCGTACGACGGCGTACAGGCCGCGCGTCTTTGCGCCGTCCGGGAGAAGCCAGTCGGCAGTGACGTGCCCCAGGGCCTGTGGGGCATGGGTGGTTGACTCAGCCTGCTCGGGCCGCAGGACGCGATTCACCCGGATGGTCAACGGCCTGGCTGGTCCACTCAGCACGCGGACATCGGTACCGTGCGGCCCGTTTGTCACGTCCATGGAGCTGATCGATGCCGCGTGGCCGGCCTCGGCGAAGTGGGCGGTGACGGACGGGTCCGGGGCGTTGCTCACGCTCTGGGCCTGCGGCTCGGCCTCGCCGAGGATGAGGGCGAGCAACTGGGAGACGAGCACGGGGTCGTGCGTTCCGTCGTAGATCCAACGCCGCCCCAGCACGCCGTGCTCCGACGTGCCGATGAGCGCGTGATCGGCGCCGGGGAGCGGTGCCCCACGGTAGCTGAGGGGCACGTGGTATGTGATCGGCTCGCCCCCGGACTCGTCGGTGACGGCCATGAACTCGATCCCCACCTCGCCCTTCGGATCGTCCAGCCGGAAGCCGCCGGCCTTGGTCAGCTGCGGCTCGTGCCCACTGCCGAGGTGCCAGGACTGAGCGGGAAGCCACGAGGCGAGAAGCTCAAGCTTGCCGGGCGTCATGGTGGTGCGGTGGATGACAGCCATGTCTGGCCCCTCTCTTGGTGACTGCGCTCATCCTGCCCCAAGACAATCAACCGGTCCCACTCCGGTACGACCGCTCGCATCTCCCGAGCGAGCTCCCGGGGGGCCGAGCCGCGCCAGGCCCACGGCCGCGGCGCGGGGTCAGGCGAACGACGGAAGCACACCGACCGGGGTGTCCAGCCAGGGGCGGGTGGTGCCGTCCTGGTCCACGGTCAGGCCGAAGCGGTCGACAGCGGGCCGTCCCCGGCTGATCCACCAGGACAGGGCCTGCTCCACTTCGTCCCAGAGGCGGCGCGGGCCCGACTGGTAGACCGTGGCGTCCGGCGCGCCCGGGCCGAAGACGACGGCCGCCCATGACTGACTGAGGAAGTCGAAGAACCACGCCTTCGCGTCCCCTTCTTCGCCCGAGTCAGCCGCGTTCACGACATGGGCGCAGTCGGGCACGCAGAGCCCGATGACGAAGTACGGGGTTTCGTAGCGGTCTCCGAGATCCGCCAAGGTGCGCGACGTTCGCGACGCGTCGGCGTCGCCCGGGAACTCCTTGACGTGCTCCACGAACCGGTTCCAGTCCAGGCGTTGATCGCGAAGCTTCATGAACTCGACCATGCGGAGGAAGTGGCCGACCCCGCGCCCGTCCTCGCCGACGGTCAGCCGGACCAGCGCGTCCTGGTTGCTGTAGTGCGTACCCCATGGCGCGAGGATGCTTCCGCCCGGCCGCGTCTGCTCCAGCCATCGCGTCGGGATGGTCCGTACGCCCGCCGTGACGATCACCCGGTCGTACGGTGCCCCGGCCGGCCAGCCCTCCCGGCCGTCCCCCTCGACCAGTCGTGGGCTGAGCCCGGCACGCGTCAGCGCGTCCGAGGCCCCTGCCGCCACCGCCCGGTCGATCTCGACGCTCACCACGTTCTCGTTGCCCAGACGATGCGCGAGGAGCCCGGCGTTCCAGCCGGTGCCGGTGCCCACCTCCAGCACCCGCATACCGTCACGCACGTCCAGGTCCCGCAGCATGGATGCCACGACCGACGGCATGCTCGCCGAACTGGTCCCCCGCGAGCCCGGCGCGGTACCCACGTGCTCTCCGTCGTCCCACTGGGTGACCACCGGGATGTCCTCATACGCGGCCCGCTCCCAGCCGGCCGCGTCTTCGCTCCTGACGACGGGCTCGCTACGGCCGGTCGCCATGTCGTACGCCCAGAACAGATCCGGCAGGAACAGCGAGCGCGGTACGGCTCTGAACGCGTCGGCCCACTCCAGCGTCAGGACTCCGGTCCCGAGGAGATGCCGTGTCAGTTCCTCACCGGCGCGGCCCTCGTTTTCAGACCTGAGTGTCACTTGCGATGCTTTCCGCCACCTTCTGGCGACCCACCATCCGGAGGTGGTGGCGGCAGTGGAGTCCACGGCTGCCCCGGCAGCTTGTCCTGCTTCTCATCGTCCCCACCGTCCTTGCTCCTGCTCACCTGTTCAGCCATCGGCAGACGCTCCCCTCGCACGAGTCACCCGAATCACCTCTCAGTAATTGAAGCAATCGCCGGTCATCGACACGAGGCGTTGGCAACTTCTCGCCGCCCCGTCGGGGCGCGAACGGCCCCCGCCGCACGCCCCGCGCACGCCCGGCGCGGCTCGTACCCATTTGCCGTGCAGTAGGCATATCCCCGAAATGGTCGAGGTACTTATCTCTCGCCCACAACGTCCGCGCTCGTCCTGGAGTACGCGATGACCGAAATCGGGGAAACGACCACCTGTCCGTTCGACTTCAGCAAGGGCCTGGACTTCGACCCCTCGCTCGGCGACCTCATGTCCCAGGGGCCCGTCACCCGGATCCGGCTGCCCTACGGCGAGGCGGATGCCTGGCTGGTCACGAATTTCGACGGGGTACGGCAGGTGACGACCGATCCCCGGTTCAGCCGCGCGGGCATCATGAGCCACAACTACCCCAGGATGACCCCGGAGCCGATCGTCTCCCCCGAGTCGATCAATGTGATGGACCCGCCCATCAGCAGCCGGCTGCGGCGGCTGGCCTCGCAGGCGTTCACGCCGCGGCATGTGGACCGGATGCGGCCGGCCGTCGAGGGCATCGTCGACCAGCTCCTCGACGCGATGGCCGCGGACGGGCCGTCGGCCGATCTGGTCGGGCATCTGTCGAACAAGCTCCCCCAGCACACCATCTGCGAGCTGCTGGGCATCGCGGAGCCCGACAGGCCGCGGATGCAGGAGTACGCCCATCAGCTGCTGTCCACCGCCCCCGACTCGCGCCAGGCAGCGGCGGACGCCAAGGCGCAGCTGCGTGAGTACTTCGGCGGGCTGGTGGCCGAGCGGCGGCGCACCCCCGGGGACGATCTGATCAGCGCGCTGGCCGCCGCCAAGGACGGCGACGACGTCCTGGACGACAAGGACCTGGCGGTCATGTCGCTGACGCTCATGCTGAGCGGCCATGACACGGCGACCTGCCAGATCAGCAATATCGCGTACCTCCTGCTCACCCGCCCGGAGCTGATGGACCTGGTGCGCGGCCGCCCCGAGTCGCTCACGCAGGTGCTGGACGAGCTCCTCCGGTACATCCCCTTCCGCAAGGGCGTGGGCATTCCGCGCGTCGCCCTGGAGGACGTGGAGATGGGCGGGGTACAGATCCGGGCCGGTGACTTCGTCCATGTGTCGTATCTGACGGCGAACCGCGATCCGGAGCGGTTCGCCGACCCCGATGTCATCGACCCGCACCGTCCGCCCACTCCGCACATGACGTTCGGCTGGGGCGGGCACCGCTGTATCGCCGCTCCCCTGGCCATGGCGGAGCTGGAGGCCGTCATCGGCCGGCTGGTGGACCGCTTCCCGGGGCTGCGGCTAGCCGTGCCGGCCGAGGAGCTGCGCTGGGACACGGAGACGATCCGGCGCTTCCCGCACGAGCTGCCGGTGGCCTGGTAGGCAGCCCGCCCCCGCCCCCGGACCGCCGCCCCAGCCCCGGACCGCCCGTCCGTGCCGCTGCCGTCCGTACCGGTGCCCGATCACATCGGTACGGACGGCAGGGGTACGGACGGCGGCGGGCCACGGACGGCAATGGGGCACGGACGGCGATGGCTACGTCCCGAAGACTACGGCGAGCCGGTCACCGCAGCGGCTGCCCGGGGAAGCGCTCGGCCAGGGCGCGGACGGCGGCGATCTCCTCGGCCGGCTCGTACACCCCGCCCTTGAGCTTGGCCGAATACGATCTGCGCCATGTCCGACGACAGCGGCGGCGTACGCGAAGTGAAGTCGGCGGCCCGCACCGTCGAGCTGCTGGAAGTCCTCGCGGCCCGGGGCGACCGGCCCGCCCGGCTGCGTGAGCTCGCCGAGGAGCTGGGCGTACCGCGCAGCAGCATGTACGCCCTGCTCCAGACGCTGATCGACCGCGGCTGGGTCCGTACGGACACCACGGGATCGCTGTACGGCATCGGCATCCGGGTGCTGCTCACGGGCACCAGCTATCTGGACGCCGACCCGCGCGTGGGCGCCGCGCGCCCGTTCCTGGACGAGGCGTCCGACGCGCTCGGCGAGACGATTCACCTCGCCCGGCTTGACGGCGGCGATGTCGTCTATCTCGCCACCCGCGAGTCGCACGAGTATCTGCGCCCCGTCAGCCGGGTCGGCCGCAGACTGCCGGCGCACGCCGGGGCGCTCGGCAAGGCGCTGCTCGCGGAGCGCGACCCGGACGGACTGCCGCTGCCGGAGGGCCCGCTGAAGCGGCTGACCCCTAATACCCACCCCGACCGCGCGTCACTCGCCGAGGATCTGGCGCGGGTACGGGAGCGCGGCTTCGCGATCGACCGGGAAGAGGGCATGGCGGGCATCACCGGGTTCGGCTTCGCGCTGCGCTACGACGTACCCGCCACGGACGCCGTCAGCTGCTCGGTGCCGACGACGCGCCTGACGGAGGAGCACGAGCGGCGGATCGTCGCGGTGATGCGGGAGATCAGGGCCAAGATCGAGGCGACGGCACCGAGGGCGGCGGTCTCGGCGCCGCAGTGGCGGTAGGGCCGGCCCTCACGTACCCCCACGCACACGAGCACGACAGACCGGCCGCACGGAAGCGTCTCCGTACGGCCGGTCTTCGTGGGGCCGGGGTGATGGGGGGAGACCCCGGCCGGGATCATGGTGCGAGAGGGAGGATCAGACCCCCGCCTTGTCCGCCTTCTCCATGCTGCGCGGCTCGGGCACGTCCTGCGTCCCGTCCCCCGCCTCGGCGGCCGGACCGTGGTCGTCCACCAGGGTCTTCTCGTCGAACGGGATGTTTCCGGCCAGCACCTCGTCCACGCGGCCCTTGTCGATCTCCTTGGTCCACGTACCGATCAGGACCGTGGCGACCGCGTTGCCCGCGAAGTTCGTCATGGCACGCGCCTCGCTCATGAAGCGGTCGATACCGACGATCAGACCCACACCGTCGACCAGCTCGGGGCGGTGCGACTGGAGGCCGCCGGCCAGCGTCGCCAGACCCGCGCCGGTGACACCCGCCGCGCCCTTGGACGCGATGATCATGAAGAGGAGCAGCGAGACCTGCTCACCGATCGAGAGCGGGTTGCCCATGCCCTCGGCGATGAAGAGCGAGGCCATCGTCAGATAGATGGCCGTGCCGTCCAGGTTGAAGGAGTAGCCGGTCGGGACGGTGATGCCGACGACGGGCTTGCTGATACCCAGGTGCTCCATCTTCGCGATGAGCCGCGGCAGTGCCGACTCGGAGGAGGAGGTCGAGAGAATCAGCAGGAACTCGCGGCCCAGGTACTTCAGCAGCGAGAAGATGTTCACGCCCGCGATCAGCCGCAGCAGCGCGCCGAGGACGAGGAAGACGAAGAGCGCACAGGTGACATAGAAGCCGATCATGATGATCGCGAGCGACTTCAGCGCGTCGAGGCCGGTCTCGCCGACCACCGCCGCGATGGCGCCGAAGGCACCCACCGGCGCGGCCCACATGATCATCGCGAGCATCCGGAAGACCAGGCGCTGGATGTGACCGATACCGCGCAGCACCGGCTCGCCCGCGGAGCCCATGGCCTGGAGCGCGAAGCCCGCCAGCAGCGCGACCATCAGCGTCTGGAGGACCGAGCCCTCGGTGAACGCCGAGACGATCGTCGTGGGGATGATGCCGAGCAGGAAGTCCGCGGTGGACTCGCTCGCACCGCTCGCCTGGGCGGCGCCCGCGTCACGGGCGGCCTGGGTGAGGTGGAGGCCCGAACCGGGCTCCAGGATGTTTCCGACGACCAGGCCGATGGCCAGGGCGACGGTCGACATCACCATGAAGTAGCCGAGGGCGAGCCCGCCGACCGCGCCGACCTTGGCGGCCTTCCTGACCGACCCGACCCCCAGCACGATCGTGCAGAAGATCACGGGCGAGATCATCATCTTGATGAGGTTCACGAAGCCGGTACCGATCGGCTTCAGTTCGACGGCCACACCAGGAGCCGTGAAGCCCACCAGAATGCCGAGCGCGACGGCGACGATCACCGCGATGTACAGATAGTGGGTACGGTCCCGCCTTGCGGCCACGGGTCCTCCTCGACTCGTCTCCTGCGAATCCCCCGTCCCTGTCCGAGGGGTCCCGGTGACTATCCACCACCGTGTGACGCCGGTCACCCTTACGTTCATTTCGTTCATATGAATCCGGCCAGGCATTCTTGTTTCATGCATCTGCCGCGCCCCCGCAGTCTCGCCGCCCAGCTCTTCGCGATGCAGGTCGTGCTGGTCGCGGCCGTCGTCGCGGGCTGCGCGCTCTTCGCGTTCGTCACCGGTCGCGCCCATACGGACGAGACCGCGCGCAAGCAAGTTCTGGCCACGGCGCACGCGCTCGCCGACTCGCCGTCGGTACGGGAGGCCATCCGTACCCCCGATCCGAGCGCCGCACTCCAGCCGTACGCGGAGCGCGTACGGCTGGACACCGGCATCGACTTCATCACGATCATGAACCCGGAGGGGATCCGCTGGACGCACCCCGACCCGGCGCAGATCGGGATGCCCTTCCTGGGCCGTACGGCGCCGGCGCTGCGCGGGGAGACCTTCACCGAGACGTACACCGGCACGCTCGGCCCTTCGGTCCGGGCGGTCACTCCGGTACGGGACGGCGACCGGATCACCGGTCTGGTCAGCGTCGGGATCACCGTGGACCGGATCTCCAGCGAGGTCACCGAGCAGGTCAGAGTGCTTGCCCTGGCGGCGGGCGCGGCGCTGGCGCTCGGCGGACTGGGTACGTATGTGATCAACGCGCGGCTGCGCCGGCACACCCACGGGATGAACGCGGCGGAGCTGAGCCGGATGCACGACTACCACGAGGCGGCGCTGCACGCCGTGAGCGAGGGGCTCCTGATGCTCGACGGCGGGCGCAGGATCGCGCTCATGAACGACGGCGGGCGCGAGCTGCTCGGTCTGGACGATTCCGCTGTGGGCCGTCCCATCGCCGAGCTGGGGCTGCCCGTACCGCTCACCGGCGCGCTGCTGGCCTCGGAACCGCGGGTGGACGAGGTGCATATGACCGCCGACCGGATCGTGGTCGTGAACACGCGACCGGTGGTCGGCGGGGAGCAGCGCGGTACGGTCGTCACCTTGCGCGACCACACCGAACTCCAGGCGTTGTCGGGCGAGTTGGACTCGGAGCGGGGCTTCACCCAGGCCCTGCGCTCACAGGCGCACGAAGCGGCCAACCGGCTGCACACGGTGGTGTCGCTGATCGAACTGGGACGGGTGGAGCAGGCGGTGGAGTTCGCCACGGCGGAGCTTGAGCTGGCACAGGCGCTCACGGACCGGGTGGTGGGCGCGGTCGGTGAGCCGGTCCTCGCGGCCCTGCTGCTGGGGAAGGCGGCGCAGGCCAATGAACGCGGTGTGGAGCTGGAGCTCGCCGAGGACAGCCGGATCGACGACGGCGTCCTCCCCTCGACGCTGCCGGCGCGCGATCTGGTGACCATCCTGGGCAATCTGATCGACAACGCGATGGACGCGGCGCAGGGCGGCGAGGGCGCGCGGATCACCGTGACGGCGCTGGTGGAGGACGGCGAGCTGCTGCTGGGCGTACGGGACACCGGAGCCGGGGTGGCTCCCGGAGACATGGACGAGGTGTTCCGGCGCGGCTGGTCGACCCGGGGTCCCGGGCGCGGCCTCGGCCTGGCGCTCGTACGGCAGGCGGTGCACCGCGCGAACGGGACGGTGAAGCTCGCGGAGGGGCCGGAGGGCGGCGCGGAGTTCACCGTACGGCTGCCGCTGGCCGGCCGGCCGGTCCCCGCCAGAACCGCCCACGACGGGTTGGAGGCGGCCCGGTGAGCGCCGGCCCCACGGGACCGGCAGGTCCCGCCGACCCAGCCGGTCCCAGAGGCCCCGGTGATACGGCGATCCGTGTCCTCGTGGTCGAGGACGATCCGGTCGCGGCGGACGCCCATCAGCTGTACGTCGGCCGGGTGCCCGGCTTCGCCGTCGCGGGCGTCGCCCACTCCCGGGTGGAGGCCGGCCGGCTGCTGGAGCGTACGGACATCGATCTGATCCTCCTCGACCTGTACCTCCCGGACGGGCACGGCCTCCAGCTCCTGCGCAGCCTGCGGGCCGGCGGGCACCACGCGGATGTCATCGCGGTCACCTCGGCGCGCGATCTCGCGGTGGTACGGGAAGGCGTGTCGCTCGGGGTCGTCCAGTACGTACTGAAACCCTTCACCTTCGCGACGCTTCGCGACCGGCTCGTCCGGTACGCCGAGTTCCGGGCGGCGGCCGGTGAGGCGAGCGGCCAGGAGGAGGTGGACCGGGCGCTCGGCGCGCTGCGGGCGCCGCAGCCCTCCTCGCTGCCGAAGGGACTCAGCGCCCCGACGCTGGAGGCGGTGACCCGTACGCTGCGCGCGTCGGCCACGGGTCTGACCGCCACCGAGGCCGGGGCCAAGGTGGGGATCTCCCGGATCACCGCGCGCCGCTATCTGGAACATCTGGTCACCAACGGGCGGGCGCAGCGCAGTCCCCAGTACGGCCAGGTCGGACGCCCCGAGTTGCAGTACCGCTGGCTCCCCTCGGCCCGCTGACCGGCCCGCGATCCGGGCGAGCCGTACCGACGGCCACCCCTGCGGCCGTACGCCGGGGCGCCAACTAATGGACCCTGCACGGGGATTGACCTTGGTAATGGCCCAGTCCTACGGTCGCCGGGCAGCCCACTGTGGCTCAGAGGAGGTCGTGCCCGTGCGCCCCACCGCCCCGCTGGTCCTCGTCGCCGTGCTCGCCGCCGGTTCGCTCACGGCGTGCGGCGGCGGCTCAGGCAGCGATCCCGACACCGTCAAGGTCGCCTACAACCGCTCCACGGACAACAAGATCCGCTTCAAGGACAACTATCTGGAGTCCGTGAAGCAGCAGTTCGAGAAGGCGCATCCGGGCAAGAAGGTCGAACTCATCCCGATCCAGGCCCCGGACAACGACTACGCCACCAAGGCGCAGCAGATGATGCGCTCCCCGAAGACCGCCCCGGACCTGGTCTACGAGGACACCTTCCGGATCAACTCCGACATCAAGGCCGGCTATCTGCGCCCGCTGGACGACTACCTGTCGAAGTGGGCCGACTGGGACCAGTTCGTGGACACGGCGAAGTCGGCGGCCAAGGCGGAGGACGGCAAGACGTACGGGGTCCCCGACGGCACCGACACCCGCGGCCTCTGGTTCAACAAGGAGATCTTCGCGAAGGCGGGCCTGCCCGCCGACTGGCAGCCCAAGAACTGGGCGGAGATCCTGGACGCGGCCCGTACCGTCAAGCGCGAGGTCCCCGGGGTCATCCCGCTGAACGTCTACACCGGCAAGGGCCCCGGCGAAGCCGCCGTGATGCAGGGCTTCGAGATGCTGCTGTACGGCACGGGCGCCGATCCGCTCTACGACGCGTCCGCCAAGAAATGGGTGGCCGGCGGCAAGGGTTTCCAGGACGCGCTGGGCTTCGTACGGACGGTGTACGGCGAGAAGCTCGGCCCCGATGTCTCCGACGCCCTCGACCCCAACGTCGGTACGCGCGTCGCCACGGAGTGGTTCCCGGACGGGAAGCTGGCGATCTCCCTCGACGGATCCTGGATGGGCCAGAACTGGATCAACAAGGGCCCCAAGGAGTGGCCGGACTGGTCGAAGGATCTCGCGCAGACACCGATGCCGACGCAGCACGGGCAGGCACCGGGCAAGGTGTCGATGTCGGGCGGCTGGACGTGGGCGATCCCGTCGAAGGCCAAGAATCCCGATCTCGCCTGGGAGTTCATCAAGACCCAGCAGACCAAGGAGAACGCGGTCGAGTGGGACATCGTCGGCGCGCAGATCGCCGTACGCAAAGACGTGGCGGCCGATCCGCGCTACCTCAAGTCCATGCCGGGCATCGAGTTCTTCACCGGGCTGGTCGAGTTCACGCACTACCGCCCGGCGCTGCCCGTCTATCCGCAGGTCTCCACGGCGATCGGCGAGGCGATGGAGACGGTGACGACAGGTGACGGCTCGCCCGAACAGGCCGCGAAGGAGTACGACGACCAGCTGAAGACCCTCACCGACGGCGCGGTGGTCAGCAGGTGAGCACCGCGCACGCGGGCCGTCAGCAGGGCCGGCTGTGGCGCTGGGTCCCGCTGGCTCCCGCCACGCTGCTGCTGGTGCTCTTCCTGGCCGGCCCTATCGCCTACTGCGTCTGGATCGCCTTCACCAACACCCAGCTGACCGGCTCGTCCTCCTCGGACTTCGTGGGCCTGGCGAACTTCCGCCGGGCCTTCGCCGACGAGAACTTCCGTAACGCCGTCTGGCTGACGCTGGTCTTCACCTTCGTCTCCTCCATCGTCGGCCAGAACACCCTGGGACTCGCGCTCGCCGGCCTGATGCGGGCCGCGTCCCGGCCGGTCCGCACGCTCACCGGCGCCCTCGTCATCGCCGCGTGGGTACTGCCGGAGATCGTCGCGGCGTTCCTGCTCTACGCCTTCTTCCGCCGCGAGGGCACGCTCAACGCGATCCTGGACTGGCTCCAACTCCCCTCCCAGAACTGGCTGTACACCCTGCCGATCCTGGCGGTGTCCTTCGCCAATGTCTGGCGCGGCACGGCGTTCTCCATGCTGATCTACTCCGCCGCGCTCTCCGAGATCCCCAAGGACATCACGGAGGCGGCGCAGGTCGACGGCGCGAGCGGGGCGCGCAGGCTCTGGCACATCACCCTGCCGATGATCCGCCGCTCCATCGGCACGAACCTGATGCTCAACACGCTCTCCACCCTCTCCGTCTTCGGCCTGATCTGGGCGATGACGCGCGGCGGCCCCGGCAACCGCAGCCAGACCCTCCCGGTCTTCATGTACGACCAGGCGTTCCAGAAGAGCCTGATCGGCTACGGAACGGCGGTCGCGCTGCTCCTTCTGCTGGTCGGCTCGCTCTTCTCCCTCGTCTATCTGCGCCTGATGAGGGTGGAGGTCTGACGTGCTGAACCGACGCGCCCGCGCCCGCCTCTCGGCGGACGCCGCGCTCCTCCTGACCGCGGCCGCGTTCGCCCTGCCGCTGCTCTGGCTGGCCCTCGCCTCGGTCGACGCCGACGCGGATCTCCGCGTACGGGCGCCCTCGTCGCTCACCGGCGACAACTTCACCGCGGTCCTGACCGACGAGATCACCTTCACGCCGATGCTCAACAGCCTGCTGCTGTGCGGCAGCGCGACGATCCTGACCGTGGTCTGCGCGGCGCTCGCGGCGTACCCGCTCTCCCGCTACCGCTCGCGCTTCAACCGGCCGTACTTACTGACGATCCTGTTCACGACCTGCCTCCCGATCACGGCGATCATGGTTCCGGTGTACGGACTGTTCGTCCAGGTCGACCTCATCGACACCACGTACGGCACGTCCCTCTTCCTCGCCACGTCCCAACTGCCTTTCTCCATCTGGCTGATGAAGAACTTCATGGACGGGGTACCGACGGTCCTCGAAGAGGCGGCCTGGACGGACGGGGCGTCGAACTTCCAGACGCTGACGCGGGTGGTGCTGCCGTTGATGGGGCCGGGGGTGACCGTGGTGACGATCTACACCTTCATCCAACTGTGGGGGAACTTCTTCGTCCCGTTCATGCTGCTGCTGACCCCGGACCAACTGCCCGCGTCCGTCTCGATCTTCACGTTCTTCGGGAACTACGGGTCGGTGATCTACGGTCAGCTGGCGGCGTTCTCGATCTTGTACTCGGCGCCGGTACTGATCCTGTACGTGCTGATCTCGCGGCGGCTGGGGGGAGGGTTTGCGCTGGGTGGCGCGGTGAAGGGGTGACGGGTCGCCTCCCGGCGGGGGGTCGTGGTGCGGTGCGCCTCCCGGCGGGGGGTCGTGGTGCGGTGCGCCGTCCGGCGGGGGTACGGGGTGCGGTGCGCCGTCCGGCGGGGGGTCGTGGTGCGGTGCGCCGTCCGGCGGGGGGTCGTGGTGCGGTGCGCCGTCCGGCGGGGGTACAGGTACGTGCGTCGCGGTGCCGGGTGCCGGGGCGGTGCGCCGTCCGGCGGGGGTGCGGGTGCGTCGCTGGTGCCGGGTGCCGGGGCCTCCGGAGGTCCGTGTCCGGACTGCTTTCCTCACCGCGCTCCGCGCGAGCTGCGACGCTTTACGTCCGGACACGCACCGAGTGGGCCGGTGCGGGATGGTGCGGTCACCCCGCGCACGGACCCGTCGCTTGTGCGGGCGGTGAAGGGGGGCGCGCAGGGGTCGTGTCCGGGACACTAAAGCGTGATTTGTGGCGCGTGACCGCCCGAACCCATCGTCAGGGCTGCTGCCCGGCCCCGCCGCACAACGCACCCTCAGAACACCGACTCCGCCTCGAACATCCTGTTCTCCGGCACCGTCTTCAGCTGCGTCACCGCCTCCGCCAGCGGCACCATCTCCACCGCCGTCCCCCGCAGCGCCGTCATCCGCCCGAACTCCCCCCGGTGCGCCGCCTCCACCGCGTGCCAGCCGAACCGTGTCGCCAGCACCCTGTCGTACGCCGTCGGCGTACCCCCGCGCTGGACGTGGCCCAGGATGACCGGCCTGGCCTCCTTGCCGAGGCGGCGCTCCAGCTCCGCCGCCAGTACGTTGCCGATGCCCCGGAAGCGCTCGTGGCCGAACTGGTCGATCTCGCCCTTGCCGTACTCCATGGAGTCCTGCGCCGGATGCGCGCCCTCCGCGACGCAGATGACCGCGAACTTCTTGCCGCGCGAGAACCTCGCCTCGACCATCTTGACCAGGCTGTCGACCTCGAAGGGCCGCTCCGGCAGACAGATCCCGTGCGCGCCGCCCGCCATCCCGGACTCCAGCGCGATCCAGCCCGCGTGCCGGCCCATGACCTCGACGACCATGACCCGCTGGTGGGACTCGGCGGTGGTCTTGAGCCGGTCGATCGCCTCCGTGGCGACCGTCACCGCGGTGTCGAAGCCGAAGGTGCGGTCCGTGGAGTAGATATCGTTATCGATGGTCTTGGGGACGCCGACGACGGGCATCCCGGCGTCGGAGAGCAGCCGCGCCGCGGTCAGCGTGCCCTCGCCGCCGATGGGGATGAGCGCGTCGATGCCGTACCGGCGGGCCAACTCGGCGCAGTTCTCCGCCGCTTCGCGGAGCCGGCCGCGCTCCAGCCTGGCCGAGCCGAGGATCGTACCGCCACGGGCCAGGATGCCGCTGACGGCGTTCAGGTCCAGTGGCCGGAAGTGGCCGTCGAGCAGCCCCTTGAAGCCGTCCTCGAAGCCGATGACCTCATCTCCGTGCCCGGTCATGGCCCGGTGCACGACCGAACGGATCACTGCGTTGAGGCCCGGACAGTCGCCGCCTGCGGTGAGAACTCCGATACGCATCGTGCTGTGTCTCCTGCTCGCTAGTGCTCGCCAGTGCTGTGCTTGTCCGGGAAAGGAGAGCCCCGGGCGTGAGCGGTCCGATCCTCCCATGCGTGATCGGGGCCACGTGCCGACCGCTCGGGCGGCGATCGCGGCTCCGGCGGTTTCGCCGGGCGGTGCCCGGATACCCGGTCAGGGGGTCCGTTCGGCGGGCGGGACGGGTCCGACCTGGGGTTTTCCGGCGTCGGACGGTGTCTCGTACTCCCCGGGCGACCTAACCACCCCCGGAGGTATTGTCAAGAGGGCATTGCCACCCTAACGGGAATTGTTGTTCACAGGAGCCGGGACCTCCTAACGGCCCGCGGGGCCGCCCCGTCGGGGTGGGACGTCCCCTGAGCAGGGACGGGAGAGCACGCGTGACACGCAGCGTGTACGTGACCGGGATCGACCGCGGGGACGGCCGCCAGGTCGTGGAGCTGGGAGTCATGGAGCTACTGACCCGCCAGGTGGACCGGGTGGGGGTCTTCCGTCCGCTGGTCCATGACGGTCCTGACCGGCTCTTCGATCTGTTGCGGGCCCGCTACCGGCTATCACAGGATCCGGCGACGGTGTACGGGCTCGACTATCACGAGGCGTCCGCGCTCCAGGCCGAGCGGGGCACCGACGAGTTGGTCTCGCGGCTCGTCGAGCGGTTCCACCGGGTGGCTCGGGAGTACGAGGTGGTGCTCGTGCTCGGTACGGACTTCGCGGCGACGCAGCTGCCCGACGAGCTCTCGCTCAACGCCCGGCTCGCCAACGAGTTCGGCGCGTCCGTGATACCCGTGGTGGGCGGCAAGGGGCAGACGGCCGAGTCCGTACGGGCCGAGGCGCGCAACGCCCACCGCGCGTACGAGGTGCTGGGCTGCGATGTGCTGACCATGGTCGTCAACCGCGTGGCCGCCGAGGACCGCGAGGCGATCGCCGAAGGACTGGCGGCGCAGCTCCCGGTCCCCTGCTACGTGCTGCCGGACGAGCCGGCGCTCGCGGCCCCGACGGTCGCGCAGATCACCGCGGCGCTGGGGGGCACGGTGCTGCTCGGGGACGATTCGGGTCTGGCCAGGGACGCGCTGGACTTCGTCTTCGGTGGCGCGATGCTGCCGAACTTCCTGGGCGCGCTGACCCCCGGCTGCATGGTGGTCACCCCTGGGGACCGCGCCGATCTGGTCGTGGGGGCGCTCGCCGCCCACTCCGCGGGCACGCCGCCCATAGCGGGGGTGCTGCTCACGCTCGACGAGCGGCCCGGGGACTCCATACTGACCCTGGCCGCGCGGCTCGCGCCCGGTACGCCGGTGGTCTCGGTGCCCGGCCGCTCCTTCCCCACCGCCGCCGAACTCTTCGGCCTGGAGGGGAAGTTGAACGCCGCGACGCCCCGCAAGGCGGAGACCGCGCTGGGTCTGTTCGAGCGGCATGTGGACACCGCCGCGCTGCTGGCCCGGATGTCGGTGGCCCGCAGCGGCCGGGTGACACCGATGATGTTCGAGCACGAACTGCTGGAGCAGGCCCGCGCGCACCGCCGTCGTGTCGTACTGCCCGAGGGCACCGAGGAGCGGGTGCTGCGCGCCGCCGATGTGCTGCTGCGCCGCGATGTGTGCGAGCTGACGCTCCTCGGCGACACGGACGTCATCCGGAAGAAGGCGGCCGACCTCGGTATCGATCTCTCCGCGACGCAGCTGATCGATCCGGCCACCTCCGAGCTGCGTCAGCGCTTCGCCGAGCGGTACGCGGAACTGCGGGCCCACAAGGGCGTGTCGGTGGAGCTTGCGTACGACGTGGTGGCGGACGTCAACTACTTCGGCACGCTGATGGTGCGGGAGGGGCTGGCCGACGGCATGGTCTCCGGCTCCGTGCACTCGACGGCCGCGACCATCCGCCCAGCCTTCGAGATCATCAAGACCCGGACGGACGCCTCCATCGTCTCGTCGGTCTTCTTCATGTGCCTCGCCGACAAGGTGCTGGTGTACGGCGACTGCGCGGTGAACCCGGACCCGGACGCGGCGCAGCTCTCGGACATCGCCGTCCAGTCCGCCGCCACCGCCGCCCGCTTCGGGGTCGAGCCGCGGATCGCGATGCTCTCGTACTCCACGGGTACGTCGGGCTCGGGCGCGGATGTCGACAAGGTGCGCGAGGCCACGGAGCTGGTGCGCGGGGCGCGGCCGGATCTGCGGATCGAGGGGCCGATCCAGTACGACGCGGCGGTCGAGCCGTCCGTCGCGGCGACCAAGCTGCCCGAGTCGGAGGTGGCGGGCCGGGCGACGGTGCTGATCTTCCCGGACCTGAACACCGGTAACAACACCTACAAGGCCGTGCAGCGCTCGGCCGGCGCCGTGGCCGTCGGCCCGGTGCTCCAGGGACTGCGCAAGCCGGTCAATGACCTGTCGCGCGGGGCTCTCGTGCAGGACATCGTGAATACGGTGGCGATCACGGCGATCCAGGCGCAGGGCGAGGGCGCGTGAGCCCCGCCGCCTCCCGCGATGACGATGACCACGACTCCATGACGACGACAGAAGGCCGACAGCCCGTGACCGCGCACACCCCCGCCACCCGAGTCCTTGTCCTCAACTCCGGTTCCTCGTCGGTGAAGTACCAGCTGCTGGAGATGCGGGACAGCTCCCGGCTCGCGGCCGGCCTGGTCGAGCGCATCGGTGAGGAGACCTCACGGCTGGTGCACACCCCGCTGGCCGAGGGGCTCGGCGGGAAGCGTGAGCGTACGGGGAGGATCGCCGACCACGCGGCGGCGCTGGAGGCCGTCGCGGAGGAACTGGCGCGCGACGGGCTGGGGATCGACTCCCCCGATCTGGCTGCCATCGGCCACCGGGTCGTCCACGGCGGGCTGAAGTTCAGCGAGCCGACGGTCGTCGACGACGCCGTGCTGAAGGAGATCGAGCGGCTGGTGCCGGTGGCGCCGCTGCACAATCCGGCGAACCTGACCGGTATCCGTACGGCGCGGCAACTCCGTCCCGATCTGCCGCAGGTCGCGGTCTTCGACACCGCGTTCCACACGACGATGCCGGAGCACGCCGCGCGGTACGCGATCGACACGGCGACGGCCGACGCGCACCGTATCCGCCGCTACGGCTTCCACGGCACGTCGCACGCGTATGTCTCCCGGAAGACCGCCGAGTTGCTCGGCAAGGATCCGTCCGAGGTGAATGTGATCGTCCTGCATCTCGGCAACGGCGCGTCGGCGTCCGCCGTCGAGGGCGGGCGGTGCGTGGACACCTCGATGGGGCTGACTCCGCTGGAGGGGCTGGTGATGGGGACGCGTTCCGGGGACATCGATCCCGCGGTCACGTTCCATCTGAAGCGTGTGGCCGGAATGTCCGTTGACGAGATCGATGAACTTCTGAACAAGAAGAGCGGTCTGGTCGGCCTCTGCGGGGACAACGATATGCGGGAGATCCGGCGCAGGGTTGACGAGGGCGACGAGCGGGCGGCGCTCGCATTCGACATCTATATCCACCGGTTGAAGAAGTACATCGGCGCCTATACCGCGGTGCTCGGCCGGGTGGACGCGGTGGTCTTCACGGCGGGTGTGGGTGAGAACGCGGCACCGGTGCGGGAAGCTGCCGTCGCAGGTCTGGAGAGTCTGGGCCTGGCGGTGGACGCGGAGCGCAATACCGTACGTTCCGACGAGCCGCGGATCATCTCGCCGGAGTCCGCGGGGACCGTGGTGGCCGTGGTCCCGACGGACGAGGAGCTGGAGATCGCTCGGCAGACCTTCGCACTGGTCGGCGAGGATCGAACGATCGACGCCTGAGCGGCCACCCGCCCATTTGTACTTTCCACCAGACGGAATATTCCGCATCGAAACAAACCGATAGGATCCGCCTCATGCGCCGTTCCAAAATCGTCTGCACACTGGGCCCCGCCGTCGACTCGTACGAGCAGCTGAAGTCGCTCATCGAGGCCGGTATGAACGTGGCCCGACTCAACATGAGCCACGGAAGCCACCCGGAGCACCAGGAGCGGTACAACCGCGTGCGGAAGGCGGCCAAGGACACCGGCCGCGCCGTGGGTGTCCTCGTCGACCTCCAGGGCCCCAAGATCCGTCTGGAGACCTTCGCCGAGGGCCCGGTCGAGCTGGTGCGCGGTGACGAGTTCACCATCACCACCGAGGATGTCGCCGGCGACAAGTCGATCTGCGGCACCACCTACAAGGGCCTGCCCGGCGATGTCTCCAAGGGCGACCAGATCCTGATCAACGACGGCAACGTCGAGCTGCGGGTGGTCGAGGTCGACGGCCCGCAGGTCAAGTCCATCGTCATCGAGGGCGGGGTGATCTCCGACCACAAGGGCATCAACCTGCCGGGCGCGGCGGTCAATGTCCCGGCCCTGTCCGAGAAGGACATCGAGGACCTGCGCTTCGGTCTGCGGATGGGCTGCGACATGGTCGCGCTCTCGTTCGTCCGGGACGCGCACGACGTGCTGGACGTCCACAAGATCATGGACGAGGAGGGCCGCCGGGTCCCCGTCATCGCCAAGGTCGAGAAGCCGCAGGCGGTCGCCAACATGGAGGCCGTGGTCGCGGCCTTCGACAGCGTCATGGTGGCGCGGGGCGACCTGGCCGTCGAGTACCCGCTCGAAAAGGTCCCGATGGTGCAGAAGCGGCTGATCGAGCTGTGCCGCCGCAACGCCAAGCCGGTGATCGTGGCGACCCAGATGATGGAGTCGATGATCACCAACTCCCGCCCCACCCGCGCCGAGGCGTCCGATGTCGCGAACGCGATCCTGGACGGCGCGGACGCGGTCATGCTCTCCGCCGAGTCCTCGGTGGGCGCGTACCCGGTCGAGACGGTCAAGACGATGTCGAAGATCGTGGTCGCCGCCGAGGAGGAGCTGCTCTCCAAGGGCCTCCAGCCGCTGGTCCCGGGCAAGAAGCCGCGTACCCAGGGCGGTTCGGTGGCCCGCGCCGCCTGTGAGATCGCGGACTTCCTGGGCGGCAAGGCGCTGGTCGCCTTCACCCAGTCCGGCGACACGGCCCGCCGTCTCTCCCGCTACCGCGCGGCCCAGCCGATCCTGGCCTTCACGACGGACGAGTCGACCCGCAACCAGCTGACCCTGAGCTGGGGCGTGGAGTCCTTCATCGTGCGCTGGGTGAGCAGCACGGACGAGATGGTCGAGCTGGTGGACGAGGAGCTGCTGAAGCTCCAGCGCTACAGCGAGGGCGACGCCATGATCATCACGGCCGGCTCCCCTCCCGGCGTCCCGGGCACCACGAACATGGTCCGCGTCCACCACTTGGGCGGCGGTGGCCGCGACTGACGACACCGTCGCTCCGGCCCCTGAACGACCATGGCCCGCACCGCCCCTCGGATCGAGGGGGATCGGTGCGGGCCACAGTCTTTCCCGCGGCTCCCGGGGGTCCGTGTCAGTTCGTGAGGTAGTTCTGGAGGCCGGGGACCGTGAGCGTGCCGCCGAACTGGCCCGCCTGGGTCACCTCGACGTCGGTGAAGAAGGCGAACGGGACGTTCAGCGGGGGCGGGGTCTCCGGGCTGAAGGTGATCGGGATGAGGCCGAAGAGATTGCCCTTCAGCCGTTCCGTGTACATCGTCACCTCACCGTTACGGATCGTGGACGTGGAGCCTTCGCGTGCCTGCACATGGGCCGTCCTGCCCTCGGGGTAGACGACCGTCTGGTGCAGGTCCTTGATGTCCAGCGAGGTGGAGGTGAACTTCAGCGCCTTCTTGACCTTGCCGCCGCTCGTCCTCACCTCGACGATGCCCTTGTAGTCCAGGCCCCGCAGGGTCAGCAGTGAACTGCGCAGCGTCCACGGGTCGTCGGGCAGGAGCGGGATGCCCTGCTCCTCCTTGGCCGCGGCCAGGGCCTCGGGGTCGGCCGTCGGGCACGGGAAGGGTTCCTTGCCGTCCGCGCCCGCCGGGATGTCGTCGTCCTTACGGGCGTCGAGACCCTTGGCGTTCTCGTCCAGCTCCTCGACCTCGGCGCCGACCTTGTCCGCCGCCTCCTTGATGGCGTCCTTGGCGCCGTCGACCGCCTTGTCGGCCGGCCCGTCGCCCGTGCCCTCGCCGTCCGCGGAACCGTCCGCGGTGCTGTCCGGCCCGGAACTCGCCGGCTCGGACGTCGGCTTCGTGGACGGTCCGGCGTCCGGCTTCTCCGTGGCGGAGGCGCTCGGCGCCGGACTGCTCGTCGCGTCCTTGTCCGGTACGCCGAGCAGGTCTCCCAGCGCGTCTCCCAGCCCCAGCGGGTCCAGAGGGTTCTCGGACTTCGTGGGGGCCGGGGTCGCCGCCGGTCCGGATGACGCGTCGGCGGGCTCCTTGGAATCCGCGGCACCGGAGTCCGAGGAACCTGAATCCTCGTGCCCCGGCGCCGGACTCCCGCTCGCCGTCGGCTCCGGTGTCCCCGACGCCGACGGTGACTCGCCCGGCTCCGGCGACGCCGACTCCGACGCGGACGGCGTGGAAGTGGGCGACTCGGACGCCGACGCGGACGGCTCGTCCGAGCGGGTCACGCACGGCCCCGGCGCGAAGGGGATGTCCTTGCTGTCGTCGGCCAGTGCGAGCCGGGGCGTGAGCCCCATGCCCACGAAGACGGCCGTCGGCATCGCCGCCAGCGCCATCGCCTTGCCGGCGGGTATCTGAAGCTTGGTCAGGAGCGATTTTCTGGGGGCCGCGTGACGCGGCCCTCTTCTCACCCGGGAATCATCGCCTCCGGCCTCGACTCGCTGCGTGCTGTCACCCCGCACTGTTCCTCCCGCCGTTGGCATGGGCAGTCGTATCCGTCACGTTCGGGTCCTCCCCGTCGCGCGGACCGGGGAAGAAGGGGTCACCGTCGCGGTCGGGCTCCGGTGCCTCGTGGGGGGTGTCGAGCTCGGCGGCCGGCCTGACCCACTTGTCGGGTGCCCAGGAGATCGAGAGCGCGCCGCCGAGCATGGCGAGCAGGAAGCCCAGCAGGAAGCCGCCGATGTTGGAGACCGGGATCGATACCAGCGCCAGCAGAATGGCGGCGACACCGGCGAAGACCCGGACGATGCTCTGGAACCACATCGTCAGGCCCAGGGTCACCAGCAGTACGCCGATGATCAGCGAACCCGCGCCGGCCGTGGTGGACATGGCCAGTGTCAGGTTGCCGAGATGGAGCTGGGCGTAGGGGAAATAGGCGATCGGCAGTCCGCCGAGAAGAGTGAACAGGCCCGCCCAGAACGGCCGGGCGCCACGCCAGGCGCGGAACCGAAGCCGCCAGTAGGTGAATCCGCGGGAACCTGTGGACTCGGCGCTCATGGAAAACAGCTCCCTGGAAAGCGGTATGCGGTATTGCGATCAAAGACAGGGGGACGAGCGGGCCGAACAGTCCGGGGACCGCCCGACCCACCCGGCATGCCCCGGTGCCCCTCCCGGCAAAATGTTTGCTAAGCGCAAACATTGCCGGTCGCGGCACTAGTAGCACTCGTATTTCTGGGGGTCACCGACCTTGAGCCTCAGATTGAGGTCAGGAAGCTTGAACGTGCCCGCGGTGGTCGCCCACGCGGTCTGCTTCACGTTCCTCAGAATGGCCTCATCGGCCTGCTGGGCGAAGCCGTTCGGGTCCGCCTTCGTCCCCGGCTGGATACCGGGAGCCTTGGTGGAGCCGGCCGCCACACCGATGTCGATGTTCTTGAACTCCGCGTCGGCGTCGAGCGATTCGACGTCGAGGTAGAGGTTCTCCGCCTTGATCTTCGTGCCCTTGTCACCGGCCTTGAGCACCAGCGTCACACTGGTGCCGAGCAGCGGCAGCGGAGTGACCACGGACTGGCACATGTTGGTGATCTGGGCGGTCTTGAACCCGGAGACGGCCACCGGGTGCGTGGCCTTGTTCCCCTTGGAGTCAACGCCCTCGGCAACGCCGCCGTACTGCACGAAGTTCTGGCCGACCAGCTTGTCGGCCTTCACCTTGAAACTCTGCCCCGACACGCTGAACGACGCGGCCAGCGCCCCCTGTGCGAGCGCGACACCTATCGCCGCCGTCGCGGCCACGCTCGGCACCATGACGACGGCGAACCGCCTCCATCTGGTACCGCCACGAACTTGGGACTCCATGAATGTCCTCCTTCTCGGACGTACATCTCCGGATCGGGTGGGAGCCCGTCCTGGGATGGGAGAAGTGCTACGTCCTCGGGAAGGAGAGCGCCCGTGCCCGAGGCGCCAACCGCGTCCGGAACCACCGGCGATCACCCCCGAGCGACAACCACTGGCCACGCCTTCGCGCAACCTCTGGACAGGCCCTGCCGGATAGGCAGGAACCCCCCTGTCCGGGCCGGCGGACGCTGCCGCCGGTCCGCTCGGTGGGGACCCAGGACCGACGGCGCGGCTGGCTGCCGTGCTGGTGCGGAATTGGACCGAGCGTCGCCGATCGTGGTGCATTCGCGCCCGGGACACAAGGGGGTTCGTTACTGGCTAGTAACGGCCCGATAACCAGCGGGCGACCCGCCGGTATCGAGCGGCCACACAGGGTGCGACCCGACGGTGCGGCAGAAGCGGCGATTGTCACTCATAGCGGGACAGAACAAGGGGGTCGATTTACTGCGAGTAACAGCAGCCGCTTTTACCAAGTTTTGGTAAAGCGCGGCCACTGCCACCACTGTGCCGCCAAATCCCCGGGCACACCGCGGAGTCGGCGGCCGGGAAAGCGGCGAATACCTCAACTACCTCAACGCGTCAGAAAAGAACCCGTGCCAGCGCCGACCGCGCCGCCGTCACCCTGGGGTCGTCCCCGCCGATCACTTCGAACAGCTCCAGCAGCCGCACCCGCGCCGCCTCCCGGTCGTCCCCGGCCGTCCGGCGCACGGCCTCGACCAGCCGGCCGAAGGCGTCCTCCACATGTCCGCCGACCAGATCGAGGTCGGCCGCGGCGATCTGCGCCTGCACATCGCCGGGCTTGTCCGCCGCGTCCTTGCGCACCCGCGCCTGGTCCATGTCCTGTACGCGCGCGAGCAGTTCGGCCTGGGCGAGGCCGAGCCTGGCCTCCGAGTTGCCGGGGTCGTCGGCCAGCACGTCGCGGTACGCCTGCGAGGCGCCGGCGAAGTCATTGGCGTCCAGCGCGCGTACGGCCGCTTCCAGCAGGGCGTCGTACGGTCCGACCGGTTCGGTGACCTCTTGCTCGGCGCCGTCCGCCGCGTCCGTCTCCGCGCCGGGGTCGACCGCGATGCCGGTGAGCCCGAAGCGCTCCTCGCCGACCTGGATCAACTGGTCCAGGGTCTGCCGGATCTGGGTCTCGGGGGCCGCGCCCTGGAAGAGCGGCAGCGCCTGTCCCGCCACCACCGCGAAGACCGCGGGGATGCCCTGGATCCCGAACTGCTGCATCAGCATCTGATTGGCGTCGACATCGATCTTGGCGAGGACGAACCGGCCGTTGTACTCGCGCGCCAGCCGCTCCAGCACCGGGCTGAGCTGCTTGCACGGCTCGCACCACTCGGCCCAGAAGTCGATGACGACCGGGACCTCGGTGGAACGCTGGAGGACATCGCGCTCGAAGCCCGCCTCATCGACGTCGATCACCAGGCTGGAGGGGGGTACGGCACCGGCGCCGCCCTGACGGGCCGCCTCGGCGCGGGCCTGCTCCGCCTTCGCCTTGGCCTCACCGGCCGCCTTCACCGCGGCGAGGTCGACGACGCCGCTCATGGACATGTTCCTAGGCTGCATGAGTACATCCTCCCCCCTCCGCGCACACTTCTGAAAAGCGGTACGCGCACCGCCGCGTGACGGGCGCGCCGGTCTCCGCTTTCGCTACGACCCGTAGCGTAACTTCCGGGCGGTGCGACAGGGAAGATCCATCCGGTGAACTGACTCACAGCACACGCCCTACCGGCCGGTATGGTCGCCGTCATGTGCAGTCGAAAGGGGCGCCCCCGCAGCGCCGAGGCCGACTCCGCCATCCTGGAGGCGACCCGGGCCGCGCTGGGTGAGCTGGGGTGGTCCAAGCTGACGATGGGCGAGGTGGCGACCCGGGCCGGCGTCGCCAAGACCACGCTCTACCGGCGCTGGCCGGCCAAGAGCGAGCTGGTCGTGGACGCGGTCGCGGTCCTCTTCGACGAGCTGGAGCTGCCTGACCGGGGCAGCCTGGCGGCCGATGTCGAGGGCGTGGTGATCCAGTTCGCGGCGCTGCTGGAACGGCCCGAGACCAAGACGGCCCTGATGGCGGTGGTCGCGGAGTCCACCCGGGACGAGGCGCTGCGGGCCCGTATCCGCACCTCGATCGTGGACCGCCAGAAGCGGCTGGTGCTGCTGGGCCGCGAGCGCGCGCAGACCCGCGGTGAACTCCCCCGCGAGCCGGACACCGCGAAGGCGGCCCGTACCGCGGATCTGATCTTCGATGTGATCGCCGGCGCGGTGGTGCACCGCACCCTGGTCAGCGCGGAGCCGGTCGACGAGGAGTGGGCGCGTACGTTCACGGCCCTGCTGCTCGGCGGTCTGGCCTCCGTGCAGAGCTGACCGCCGCACGGAGCCGAGTCCGGTCACCGTACGCGTGCCGCGTCATCGCGCCAGCCGTCCCAGCAGCGACGAGGCCGCCGCGATGCCCAGCACCGCCGCCACCAGCAGCACCCCGAAGTCGAGCGGCAGATGGGACGGCGTACCGAGCAACAGCCCGCGCAGCGCGTCGACTTGATAGCTCAGCGGGTTGATCTTGCTGACCACCTGGAGCCAGCCGGGCATGATCGCCACCGGATACAGGGCGTTCGAGGCGAAGAAGAGCGGCATGGTGATGGCCTGGCCGATACCCATCAGCCGGTCGCGTGTCAGCACGATCCCCGCGATCGTCATCGACAGACAGGAGAAGAACGCCGAGCCGAGGACCACCACGACGGCCACCCCGAGCAGCCGCAGCGGGTTCCAGGTCAGACCGACGCCCAGGGCCGCGGCGATGACGATCACCACCACCGCCTGGATCAGCGCCTTCACCCCGGAGGCGAACGCCTTGCCGCTGATGAGCGCGGCTCTCGGGGTCGGGGTGACCAGCAGTTTGGTCAGAATGCCGGCGTCCCGTTCCCAGATGATCATGATGCCGTAGAAGATCGCGATGAACATCGCGGACTGGGCGATGATGCCGGGCGCGAGAAAGTCGATATACGGAATGCCGCCCGTGGGGATGGCCTTGATCCGCGTGAAGGTCTCACCGAAGATCAGCAGCCAGAGCGCGGGCTGAACGGCCCGCGTGTACAGCTCGGTCCGGTCGTGGCGGAGCTTCTGCAGCTCGACCACGCACATCGCCACGACCCTGGCGGGCAGCACACGCCAGCCGGTACGGGCGCGGGGCGGCTGGAGCAGCAGTTCCAGCCCGCCGGGGCCGGTCTTCTCAGCCGACGCGGGACGCGGTGCGGCGGGTGCTCCTGACATCTCGGAAGTCGCCTCCCTCCTCGTCGAGGCCGCTGCCTGCCACATCCCTGAAGACGTCCTCCAGCGTCGGCAGGGCGCCCTTCTCCACCGAAGCGCGTGACGCGCCCGACGCAGCCGGCGTCCCCGAAGCCGCCCGGCGCTCGCGCAGCTCGGCCCTCAGCTCGCCGGGGGTCCCGAGCGCGTGAATCCGCCCGTGGTGCATCAGCGCGACGCGGTCGCAGTACTGATCGGCCTCGTCCATGTAGTGCGTGGTCACCAGCACGGTCATGCCCGTGGCCTGCCGTACGGCGTTGATGTGCTCCCAGACGCTGGTACGGGCGATCGGGTCGAGGCCGATCGTCGGCTCGTCGAGCATGAGCAGTCGCGGCGCGCTGACCAGCGCCTGGGCGAGTTCGAGCCGGCGGATCATGCCGCCGGAGTACGTCTTGGCCATTCGGTCGGCCGCGCCGGTCAGATCGACGGCCGCCAGCGCCTGCGCGACACGTTCGGACCGCTCGCGGCGCGGGACGTCGAAGACGCGGGCGAACAGCGTCACGTTCTCGCGGCCCGTCAGCGCGGCGTCGGCGGACAACTGCTGGGGTACGTAACCCAGCAGGCGGCGTACCGCCATCTTCTCCTTCGCCGCGTCGTGCCCGAACACCCGCACCATGCCCGCCGGGACGGGCAGCAGCGTGGTGATGCAGCGGATCGCGGTGGTCTTGCCCGCGCCGTTCGGACCGAGCAGCCCGAAGACCTCGCCCGCGCCGACGGAGAGATCGAGGTCCTGCACGGCCTTGGTCTCGCCGAACGCGTAGTCCAGTCCGCGACAGCTGACGGCGTCGGGCCCGGCGGAATCCACGGGTCCGGCGCCGTCCGGCTGGGCGCCGTCCGGGCCGGTGAACGGTGTGCCGGTGAACGGTGTGTCGGTCATGGTCCCTCCACTCTCTGTCCCCCCGCTGCCTCGCTCCCCGCTCCTCCCTCGTGCAGGTTCCCGGCGAGCCTGCGCAGCGCCGGAAGGGCCGCCGCCAGCGCCGCGCGGTCCTCGTCCGACAGATGCTCCACCTGCTCGCGCATGAGCGCGCGCCGGCGGGCCTCCCATTCGCTCAGCCGCGCCCCGGCCGCCTCGGTGGGCAGCAGCCGCGCCGAGCGCCGGTCGTCCGGGTCGGTCTCACGGAGGAGATAGCCGGCCCGGCTGAGCTGATTGACCAGGGTGGAGACCGAGTTGCCGGCGAGATACAGCTCCTTGGCGGCGTCCGACACCCGGATCCCCGGACGGACCGCGACCAGCCGCAACAGCTCGATCTGCGCGCCGCGCAGCGGCGGCGCGGGGAAGCCCTCGCGCAGCCGCCGCCGGATCATCCGCTGGACGCCCGCGAGGACGACGGCGAGCGAGTCGGGGAACTCCTGCGTGGCCATGTCCCCATTTTAGCTCTCACTCAGAGGTATTCGCGCATAAGGAAGCGGGGCGTAGGGAATGGCAAACGGCCGCCCCCTCACCGGGGACGGCCGTCGGCCCTGCGCGAAGCCCCTAGAAGCCGGGCGGCTCCGTGTACGTGCCCCACTCGTCGCGCAGCACGCCGCAGATCTCGCCGAGCGTCGCCTCGGCCCGTACCGCCTCCAGCATCGGCGCGATCATGTTCGAGCCGTCGCGGGCGGCGCTCAGCATGGCCTCCAGGGCCGTACGGACCCGGGCGTCGTCCCGGGCGCCCCTGCGCTCGGCCAGGACCTGGACCTGGTCGCGCTCGACCTCATGGCTGACCCGCAGGATCTCCAGATCGCCGGTGACCGAGCCATGGTGGACATTGACGCCCACGACCCGCTTGTCGCCCTTCTCCAGCGACCGCTGATACCGGAACGCGGACTCGGCGATCTCGCCGGTGAACCAGCCGTCCTCGATGCCGCGCAGAATGCCGGAGGTGACGGGCCCGATCGGGTGCTGTCCGTCCGGGTGGGCCCGCAGACCGCGCTCCTTGATCTGCTCGAAGATCTTCTCGGCGTCGGCCTCGATCCGGTCCGTCAGCTGCTCGATGAACCAGGAGCCGCCGAGCGGGTCGGCCACATTGGCGACGCCCGTCTCCTCCATCAGCACCTGCTGGGTACGGAGCGCGATCTCGGCGGCCTGCTCGCTCGGCAGGGCGAGGGTCTCGTCCAGCGCGTTCGTGTGCAGGGAGTTCGTGCCGCCGAGGACGGCCGCCAGCGCCTCCACCGCCGTCCGTACGACGTTGTTGTACGGCTGCTGCGCGGTGAGCGAGACGCCCGCCGTCTGGGTGTGGAAGCGCAGCCACTGCGCCTTGTCGGTCCGCGCTCCGTACACCTCCTTCATCCAGCGCGCCCAGATCCGGCGGGCCGCGCGGAACTTGGCGATCTCCTCGAAGAAGTCGAGATGGGCGTCGAAGAAGAAGGAGAGACCGGGCGCGAAGGTGTCCACGTCCAGCCCCCGGCTCAGCCCCAGCTCCACATAGCCGAAACCGTCCGCGAGGGTGTACGCGAGCTCCTGCGCGGCCGTCGCCCCGGCCTCGCGGATGTGGTAGCCGGAGACCGAGAGCGGCTTGTACGCGGGGATGGAGGCGGCGCAGTGCTCCATCAGATCGCCGATCAGACGCAGATGAGGCTCGGGCTGGAAGAGCCACTCCTTCTGCGCGATGTACTCCTTGAAGATGTCCGTCTGGAGCGTGCCGTTGAGGACGGCCGGATCGACGCCCTGGCGTTCCGCCGCGACCAGATACATGCAGAAGACCGGGACCGCGGGGCCGCTGATGGTCATCGAGGTGGTGACATCCCCGAGCGGGATGTCACCGAAGAGGATCTCCATGTCGGCGGCGGAGTCGATGGCGACCCCGCAGTGGCCGACCTCGCCCAGCGAGCGCGGGTCGTCGGAGTCGCGGCCCATCAGCGTCGGCATGTCGAAGGCGACCGAGAGCCCGCCGCCGCCGTTGGCCAGGATCGTCTTGTAGCGCTCATTGGTCTGCTGGGCGTTGCCGAATCCGGCGAACTGGCGGATGGTCCAGGTCCGGCCGCGGTAGCCGGTGGGGTGCAGCCCCCGGGTGAAGGGGTACTCCCCAGGCCAGCCGATCCGCTCGAAGCCCTCATAGGTGTCCCCGGGCCGGGGCCCGTAGACCGGCTCCACCGGATCACCGGAGAGCGTGCTGAAGTCCGCGTCGCGCTTGCGGGCCTTGTCGTACCGGGCCTGCCAGCGCAGGCGGCCCTCCTCCATGGCGTCCATGCCTTCAAATTTACTAGGACGTCCAAGTAAATGTCGACGCCAAACCGCCCACACCTCGTGCGGGCGGCGCCGCGGCGGGACCTGGCGGACCTAAGACAGGGTCTAGGCGGTGGCGGGCTCGCGGTCCGTGACCAGCGGCCGGGCCTCGCGGGTGATCTTCGGCTCGACGAAGAACGACGCGACCGGGATACAGCCCGCGGCCAGCACCCACAGCAGCTTGCCGAAGGGCCACTTCGCCTTGGTGCCCAGGTCGAAGGCGAAGACCACGTACACGATGAACAGCACACCGTGGATCTGGGAGATCAGCATCGTGTCGCCGGTGTCGAATCCGTACTTCAGGATGATCGCCACGGTGAAGACCAGCAGCCATACGGCGGTGACGTACGCCATCACCCGGTAGCGGGACAGCACGCTTTGTTTCATGGCCCCGAGCGTATCCCGGGCCCTTCCGGCGCCTGCGGGGAGCCCATGCCATGTCTGACCGCCGAGGCCGCCAGGCTCAGCCCGCGTCGTCGAAGTCCCTGGCCGCCACCCGCAGCGGGCGGAGCATCGCGAAGATCTCCGCGCACTCCTCGGCGTCGTACGCCCCGAGCCCGAAGTCCATCTCCACCAGATCGCGGGTGGCCGCCTCCACCACCTCACGGCCCTTGTCCGTGATGGACGCGAGCGTGCCGCGGCCGTCGTTCGGATTGGGCCGCTTGTCGACCAGACCGGATCTCACCAGCCGGTCCACGGTGTTGGTGACCGACGTCGGGTGGACCATCAGTCTCTCGCCGATCTTGGACATCGGCAGCTCGCCCGCCTTGGAGAAGGTGAGCAGCACCAGCGCCTCGTACCGGGCGAACGTCAGCCCGTACGGCTTGACCACCGCGTCCACGCCGGCCAGCAGGATCTGCTGCGCGCGCATGATCGAGGTGATCGCCGCCATGGCCGGCATGGGCCCCCAGCGCTGCTGCCAGAGTTCGTCGGCGCGGGCGATGGGATCGAAGGGAAGACTGAGCGGTTTCGGCACGGCTCCGACCCTACCCAGAGGCCACTTGGCGGACTGCCCCGTCTCGAACTTCGGTCGTACGGTCCGGCCCCGTCGCCCGCCCCTCCGGTCCGTGCGGCCCGGTGCGGTGGACCTCCCGTACCAGAACGAGACAGCAGAGCGTGCCGATCGCCCCCGCCCCGGCGACGACCTGATGCACGGGCAGGAACTCGGCGGCCAGTCCCGCGGCGGCCATGCCGAGCCCCTGGATCGTCATCAGACCGGCCGTGAGCAGCGTCATCGCCCGGCCGCGCAGTTCCTCGGGGACCGCCGCGACGAACCACTGGTCGAGGCCGATGACGTACGCGGCCCCCGCTCCGGCGAGGACGAGCGCGACCAGCGCCCAGCCGAGGCCGGGCCCGGCCCCGTACACCAGCAGGGGCAGCAGGCCCACGGCGGCGACCGGCAGGACGACGCGGGAGCGTGCGCGCGGGGAGAGCGCCGTACCGGCGTACAGCTCCGCCACGATGTGCCCCACGGGCATCGCGCACATCAGCAGCCCCAGCGCGGCGGGGCCCAGGCCGAGGGAGTCGGCGTACGGGGCGGCCAGGGCCTCGGGCGCGACGACGAACATCGGGGGCACCCAGAACAGCAGCAGGAGCGCCCGCGTACGCCGGTCGCCGAGCAGCAGCCGGGCCCCGCCGAGCGAATCCCTCAGCAGCGCACCGGCCCGCCCTGTCTCCCGTCCGGTGGCGCGGGCGGGCCGGTCGCGGGTCCCGAAGCGCAGCAGCGCGGCCGAGCAGAGGAACGTACCGACGGTGACGCAGATCGCACCCCGCGCGGGGACGACGGCGAGCAGCACCCCGCCCACCCCGAACCCGGCGAGCTGCGCGCTCTGCGAGACGATCCGCAGCAGGGAGCGGCCGAGTACGTACAGATCGCCCTCGCCGAGGATGTCGGTCAGCGCGGCCATCCTGGTCCCGGTGAAGACGGGCGCGATCGCGGCGACGACGCAGCGCAGGGCCAGCAGTCCGGCGATCGGCGTGCCGGGCAGCACCATCACCCCGACGCACGCGGCGCAGAGCAGATCGCAGACCACCAGCACCCGCCGGGCGGGGTAGCGGTCGGCGACCCCGGCGAGGAGGGTCCCGCCGACGAGGTACGGGAGCAGGCCGAGCGCGAAGGTGAGGGCGCTGAGCAGCGGGGAGCCGGTGAGGTCGTAGACGAGGAAGGTCAGCGCGATCTCGCTGACGACCACGCCGAGCAGCGAGAGGAGGTGCGCGGCGAAGACGAACCGGAACTCGCGGACGGCGAAGACGGCGCCGTATCCCCGGGAACCCCGGGAAGCGTTCTTGGGCATGGAGGCAGACTGGCGGGGTTGGTGTGCCGGAGACAGACATTCGGATCAGTCCGAATCTTCGGCCGGGAATCCACGAGTCTTCGGCACAGGGGGCCGCCCGCGTCATGCCGTTCCAGCTCCACTTCGACGAGAGCGATCTGCTCCGCTGCCGGTTCGCCGTCTCGCCGCTCTGGGAGACGCAGGAAGCGGTACGCACCCTCGCGCGCCCCGAGCGGCATGGCTACCACCTGCCGTGGCTGCGCGGGATCCGGACCGCGGCGGCGGCGATCGACCTCGCGCCGTTGCATCTCCTGATGCCCGAGCGCGGGCACAACCCGGACTTCCTCAGCCGCCCGCCGTCGGTCCCCCTCCCCACCTTCGAGGAGGAGATCGCGGCCGTACGCGCCACCGACCCTGAGCTGGTCAGGACCGACATCACGCTGGCGCTCGCCGACACCCCGGGCGCCGCGGCGAGCCCCGAGGGCCGGGCGCTGGCGGCGGATCCGGCGCGGGCCCTGCGGAAGCTGGCCGGGCTGCTGGAGCGGGTGTGGCACGAACTGGTCGAGCCCGACTGGCCCCGGCTGCGCACCCTGCTGGAGGCCGATGTGGCGTACCACTCGCGGCGGTTGGCGGAGAACGGGCTGCACGGGCTGCTGGGCGAGCTGAGTCCGCAGCTCGGCTGGACGGACGGCTCCACACTGACGATCACGGGGACGAACGGCAGCCATACGCGGGTCCTCGGCGGCGACGGGCTGGTCCTGATGCCGAGTGTGTTCTGCTGGCCGAACGTCGTCAGCGGTTACCTGCCGCCGTGGCAGCCGGCCGTGATCTATCCGGTGCGCGGCATCGGCGGCCTGTGGACACGGCCCTCGGACCGTACGCCCGACGCGCTGGCCCGGCTGCTGGGCCGGGCGCGGGCGGACGTGCTGTGCGCGCTGGAAGAACCGGCCGGGACGACGGCGCTCGCGCGACTGCTGGGGCTGGCCCCGTCCTCCGTGTCGGCGCACCTTGCGGCGCTGCGCGGGGCGGGGCTGCTGACGTCGCGGCGGTACGGACACCAGGTGCTGTACGAGCGGACGCCGCTCGGTATCGCGCTGTCGGTGTCGCAGAGCGCGACCGACTGAACATTATGTAACGATATGCCGGTCTTGCCATTCCCATCGTCGCCCAGTCGTCTTCCGAGGGGGCTGGATGTCCGGCCGCAGACCACACCGCCCGCACGCGCCGCACCGCCGCGCACGCGCCCCGCGCCGCCGCCCGTGTTCACTCGCCTCCGCCGCCCTCGCGGCGGTGCTCGCGCTGACGGCCGCCGGCTGCTCCTCCGAATCCCGCCAGGACTCCGTCGAACGGACCGACCGGGCCGAGCGGGCGGGCCGGACCGGCCCCTCCGCGCTCCGGAGCGAAGCCGCCCCCACCGCGCCCTCGCCCTTCTGGGTCGATCCGGAGAGCGACGCGGCCCGTCAGGTCAGGGAGTGGGAGAAGCAGGGGCGTACGGACGACGCGAAGGCGCTGCGGCGGATCTCCGAGCGCGCGGTGGCCGACTGGCCGGCCGGTGACAACCCCGAGCCCGGGATCAGCAGGGCCGTACGGGGCGCGACGGCCGCCAAGAGCACGGCCGTCTTCGTCGCGTACAACATCCCCCACCGCGACTGCGGGCTCTACTCCGCGGGCGGCGCCCATGACACCCAGTCCTACCGCGACTGGATCGACTCCTTCGCCGCCGCCATCGGCAACGCCGAGGCCATCGTCATCCTGGAGCCGGACGCCGTTCCGCATCTGACGGACGGCTGCACCCCGGCGGAGTACCACGACGAGCGGTACGAGCTGCTCACCCACGCCATCGGCAGGCTCAAGCGGCAGCCGCGTACCCGCGTCTATTTGGACGCCGGCAATCCGCACTGGATCGCCGACCCCGCCAAGCTCACCGAGCCGCTCCGGCGGGCCGGGATCGCCTCGGCCGACGGCTTCTCGCTCAATGTGTCCAACTTCCAGACGAACGACGCGGTCAAGGCGTACGGCACCCGGCTCTCCGGGCTGCTCGGCGATGTCCATTTCACCATCGACACCAGCAGGAACGGCGCGGGCCCGCTGCGGGGCGACCGGGACGAGGCGTGGTGCAACCCGCCGGGCCGGGCGCTCGGCTCGCCGCCGACCACGAACACCGGCAACGAGCTGCTGGACGCCTATCTCTGGATCAAGCGCCCCGGCGACTCGGACGGCCCCTGCCGCGGCGGCCCGGCGGCCGGCACCTGGTGGCCCGACTACGCGCTGGGCCTCGCCCGCAGAAGCAAGGACACGACCGCCTAGGTCCTGTCCGGCCGATCTTCGCGGGCTCACTCCACCCGGATCCACTTCGCCTCGGACGGGATACCGGCGGAGTCGGTGACGAAGAGCATGTACCAGCCGGGTGGTACCAGCGCCCGGTCCTTCGGCACCTCGACCGTCACCGCGTCCTTGGTCTTGGTGAGTGCCAGCTCGATGGAGCGCTGCTCGACATCCGTCGTGTGTGTCACGGCGCTCGGCCGCATCAGCCTCGCCTTCGCGATCCGGTCGGGACGGGCGGCGCGGAAAGTGGCCCGGCCGGTCCGGTCGACCTCCTGCGGCCCCTCCCCCAGCGCGGGTCTGTTCTCACCGACCCCGTCACCCTGGAGATAGGGCGGCGTATAGATCTCCACACGCTGTTCGAAGGTCCCGAGCTTGGTGTTGTCGGCGTCGCGGAAGAGCGGGTCGGAGCCGAAGGTGACCACACGGCCGTCCGGCAGCAGCAGCGCCTCCGAGTGGTAGTTGCGCCCCACGGTCGGGTCGGCGGCCGGCCGGAAGGTACTGGTCCTCGGCTCGTAGAACTGCGCCTTGAGGATGTCGCTGGCGCTGCGCCCTCGGTAGTCGGAGGAGCCGCCGGTGGTGAACACCGTGTCGTCCGGGAGCAGCACACTGCTCAGATAACGCGTCCCCTTCGGCAGCCTGGGCCCTTCCTGGAAGGCCGGGCTGTCCTGTGTGAGGTCGACGATCGCCGTACGGCTGGTGGCCTTGGAGGACTCACCGACGCCCCCGCCGCCGAGCAGCATCACCCGCTGGTCCTGGGCCGGCGGCAGCATCAGGGAGGCCGAGGTCTCCGTCTGGTCCGGATCGGTGAGCCCGCCGACCTCGGTGAAGGTGTTCTTCGTGAGGTCCCAGATCCCCGGCCGCCGGCCCTTCTCGGCGGGCCCGTACCCCGCGTTGGAGCCCGAGTAGAAGAGCTTGCCGCCCTTGGTGAGGAAGAGCGCGGGATACGTCGGGAAGTAGCGGGTGGGGCCCTTGGACCACTCCTTGGTCTCCGGGTCGTAGAGCTCGTTGTCCCCGGTGAGTACGGCGCCGACATCGTCGAGGCCGGAGACGGCGAGCACCTTCCCGTCGTCGAGGGTCACCAGCGTGGGGTACCAGCGGGCTTCCTTCATCGGATCCACCGGGATGTACTTCTCGGCCCTGGGGTCGAACTCGTACGCGGATCTGATGCCCTGGAAGTCCTGCTTCTCCGTGGTGAGTTTCTGCGCGAGGCCATAGAGATCGTCCGCGTCCTTGCCGGTGAGCCCGACGATCTCGTACTGCGCGGCCTGGGTGGTCAGCCCGCGCGGGCCCGTCTCGGCCGCCTCCACGAACACCCGCGCCTCGCCGGCCGTCACCTTCGTACGCCAGGGCAGCATCCGGCCGCCCTGCCCGTACCCGACCTTGAGTTCCTTCTTCGCCCTGGGCACGGTGACATCGAACTTGCTGATGAACTCGACGCCCGAGGGGGAGCGGAAGCGGGTGCCCTTCTTGAAGGTGTGGGCGCGGTCCGGGTTCTCGTTCTTGACCCGCATCCGGCCGCCGGCCCGCTTCACCTCGCCGTCGAGGACCTCGTAGCGCGCCGTGCCGCCCGCCACCAGCAGCCGTCCGTCGGGGAGCTGGGAGTGGCCCGAGCAGAAGAAGTCCTCCGGAGTGGGGATCTTCTTGAAGGAGTTGTCGGCCGGGTTCCAGAGGATCGTGTCGAACGACCCCTCGTCGAACTTCTTCTGGTTGTTGCCGGAGCCGGCGATGATCAGCACCTTGCCGGTGTGCAGCAGGGCCGCGTGGATCGCGTTCGTACGGAATTCCTTCGGGACGTCGAGGATCTCCCAGGAGCCGTACTGCCGTTTGTAGCCCGGCTGCGCGATCTTGTACGCGTGATACCTCTCCTCGGCGAAGGTGAGGGCCGCGGGGGCGTTGAGGGCGGCCAGCACCACCAGCGCCCCGCCGCCGAGCAGGGTCTTCTTGAACTTCTCCGACGGCCTGTGGCGCGGCCGGTACCGCTGGGGCATGGGTCAGCTCCCTCCTGTCGTGGTCACAGGCGCTACGGCCGTCACGACCGCCGCGGCGAACGCGGGCTCGGGCTCCAACTCGGGGTCCAAGTCCGGGTCCGGGTCCAGGTCCATGTCCAGGTCGAAGTCCAGGTCCGGGTCCAGGTCGAAGTCCGCGTCCAGGTCCAGGTCCGGGTCCTCGGTGGCGTCCACAGAGGTACGTACGGAGGCTTGTACGGCGTCGCCGCCGGCGCGCCCGGCCAGCAGCGTCCGGACCCAGACGCCGACCGGTGCGAGCGCGATCGCCAGCGCCAGGACCGCCCAGGTGCGCATCGCCGCGTGGGTGTGGCCGAGGACCACCGACGCGACGAGCGAGGCGATCAGCACGGCGGCCCAGAAGAGATGGAGCCGGAAGGTCAGCAGCCGGTCGGGGCTCGCCCGGCCGCCCTTGGGGGTGACCACGAAGCGGCCGCGGGTGCGGAGCAGCGCCGAGATCAGCGACCTCAGATAGACCGGCGCGGAGAGCGCGGACATCGCCATTCCGGCGAGACCGCCCGAGCCGCGCGGCTCGTGGGGCGAGACATTGTGCCGCCGGTTCCAGAGATAGAGCCCTATCTGGAGGGCGGCGGCGTCGCTGTAGAGCATCAGCAGGACCGAGGACGAGACCTGGGTGCCGGAGGCGCCGAACCAGAGGAAGAGAACGCAGCTGAGAATGCCGAGGAACCAGTTGACGGCGGTCATCGGGTAGTAGACGAGCATCAGCGTGTAGCTGAGCAGCCGTCCCGGCGGCACCCGCAACGGCGCCTTCCAGTACTGCTTGAGCAGCGTTTCGTACGTCCCCCGCGACCAGCGCAGCTGCTGGGTGAAGAAGTCGGTCCAGGAGGCGGGGCCCTCGCCCACGGCCAGTACGTCGGGGGTGTAGACGGAGCGCCAGAACCGGCCGGTGACGGGGTTCCTGGTGCGGTGCAGCTCGAACCCGGTGGCCATGTCCTCGGTGATCGAGTCGTACAGCCCGCCGATCTGGAGGACCGCCCTGACCCGGACGACATTGTTCGTACCGACGAACATCGGGGCGTGGTAGCGGTTGCCGGCCCGCTGGATCAGCGCGTGGAACAGGAACTGCTGGGACTCGGCGGCCTTGGTGACCGGCGAGCTGTAATTGCCGTACACCTGGGGGCCGACGACGAAGGCCGTGTCCGGGTCCCGGAAGTAGCCCATCATCCGCTCCAGGAAGTTCGGGAGCGGGACGTGGTCGGTGTCGACGGAGGCGAAGAAGTCGTAGTCCTCGCCGTGCATGGCGAGCCAGGCGTTGTAGTTGCCGTGCTTGGTGCGCGCCTTGTGCACGCCCCGCCGGCGGTTCCACTCCGGTATGCCGTGCCGGGTGAAGTGGCGGACCCCCAGCTCCTCGCAGAGCGCCCTGGCCGCGCTGTCGTCGCCCTCGTCCAGCAGCCAGATGTCGAGCGGGCCGCTGTGGCGCAGCCGTACGGCTCCTTCGAGCGTGGCCCGCACCATGGTGAGCGGTTCCTTGCCCGGGACGTACGTGGTGAGGAACGCGACGCGGGTGCCCGGTTCGGCGGGGACGGGTATGGGGTCCCTGGCGACCATCGTGGCGTGGGCGACCGACGTGACGTTGACGAGCATGAAGAGGGCGATGAGCCCGATCGAGCCGAGCATCACGTGGTCGAGGACCACCAGCCAGCGGTCGCCGCCGTCGCGCTCGGTGCGGTGGGTGGGCCAGACCAGATAGACCAGCAGGGCGCCGGAGAGCAGCGGCGCCAGGGCCATCAGCAGGACGGCTCTTATTCGGTGGGGTTCCCGCGCGAGCAGACTCCGGTAGCGCACCCGGTAGGCAACGGCCAGGTCCGGTTCCCTGAGCGGGCCGGCCAGGCAGCTGTGGACGTCGTAGTCGTACTCGGAACCGTCCGGCCGCACGGATGCCTCCAGCTGTCGCACCAGATTGATATCCCCACAGAAAGGGACATTTACCGGCGTGTCGACTGGAGGCGGCCGTGCGAGCGGTACTCGGTGCGGAGGTTAACGCGTACGGCTCAGCCGGCGAGGTAGCGCTCCACCGTCTCGACCTTCGAGGTGAGACCGTCCGTGACCCCCGGCCGGATGTCGGCCTTGAGGACGAGCGAGACCCGTCCGGCGCGTGCCTCGACCGCGGCGACGGCCCGCTTCACCACGTCCATCACCTCGTCCCACTCCCCCTCGACCGAGGTGAACATGGCGTCCGTACGGTTGGGCAGCCCGGACTCGCGGACGACACGGACGGCGTCGGCGACGTACTCCCCGACGTCCTCGCCCACGCCCAGCGGGCTCACCGAGAAGGCGACGATCATGCGCTCACCGTACCCTCGCGGCGCGCGCGGGAGGCGATGACCGCGTCGTCGGCGGCGCGCTTGAGCTTGCGCTCGGCGAAGAAACCGCCGGCCGGCAGGACGGAGAGGACGAAGTAGAGGGCCGCGGTGCCGAAGGACCACTTGGTGCGGTTCCAGGCGTCCAGCCAGAAGACCACGTACAGCACGAAGAGCAGGCCGTGGACGGCGCCCATCACGGGGACCGCGTTGAAGTCCGTCGTGCGCTTGAGCACCGAGCAGACGAGGAGCAGCAGGAACGACACGGCCTCCGGGGCGGAGACCAGACGGAGGCGATGGAGGGAGGAGGCGGTCTTGATGTCCACGAGGAGGCACCTTCGGCATCGGGGGCAGACGTGATCTTGTGAATGTGTGCACAAGCGCGCTCTCATTGTGGCAGCACGGCTTTGCCCGACCGTTATCAGGGTCCGGCCATGGGCCCTGTTCGCTGTCGGTGCCGCCCGTTACCTTCGATCCGTGGCTCAGTTCCGACTGCAAGGCAGCAAGGTGCTCGCCGTCGACATGACCGGCGACGCCGTCAAGGCGAAGAACGGCTCGATGGTCGCGTACGACGGCCGGATGACGTTCAAGAAGATGACCGGCGGCGGTGAGGGTCTGCGGGGGATGGTGACCCGCCGGCTCACCGGCGAACAGATGACCGTGATGGAGGTGAAGGGCCAGGGCACCTGCTATTTCGCCGACCGCGCGAGCGAGATCAGCCTTGTCTCGCTGCACGGCGACAAGCTCTTCGTCGAGGCGAGCAATCTGCTGTGCACGGACGCGGGGCTGCGCACCGGCACATCGTTCACGGGGCTGCGGGGCGGGGCGTCCGGCAATGGCCTGTTCACGACCACCGTCGAGGGCATGGGCCAGGCCGCGATCATGTCGGACGGCGAGGCGGTGATCCTGCGGGTGACACCGCAGTACCCGCTCTTCGTCGACCCCGGCGCGTATATCGCGCACCAGGGCAACCTCCAGCAGAAGTTCCAGTCCGGCGTCAAATTCCGTACGTTCATGGGCGAGGGCTCGGGTGAGGCCTTCCAGATCCGCTTCGAGGGCGACGGGCTCGTCTACGTACAGCCCAGCGAGCGGAACACGATCGGGGGCGATGTCTGATGCCGTTCCGTGAGATCAACTCGAAGATGGTCGAGGCGACGGTCCTGCCCGGCCAGAAGATGTTCAGCCAGCGCGGCGCGATGCTCGCGTACCGCGGCGAGGTCGGCTTCACCCCCAACATCCAGGGCGGCCAGGGCGGTCTGATGTCCATGATCGGACGGCGGGTCGCCAATGAGGCGACCCCGCTGATGACGGTCGAAGGGAGCGGCACGGTGATGTTCGGCCATGGCGGGCATCACATCCAGGTCATCAATCTGGCGGGCGACACCCTGTATGTGGAGGCGGACCGGCTGCTCGCCTTCGACGGGACCCTCCAGCAGGGCACGATGTTCATGGGCTCGCAGGGCGGGGTCATGGGCATGGTGCGCGGACAGGTGACCGGCCAGGGCCTGTTCACCACCACGCTCAAGGGTCATGGCGCGGTCGCGGTGATGGCGCACGGCGGGGTGATCGAGGTGCCCATCGCCCCCGGCCGGGAGGTCCATGTGGACCCGCAGGCGTATGTCGCGCATCACGGCGACGTACGGAACAAGCTGTCCACGGCGCTCGGCTGGCGCGACATGGTCGGGCGCGGCTCCGGCGAGGCGTTCCAGCTGGAGCTGAGCGGCAGTGGCGCGGTGTACGTCCAGGCGTCGGAGGAGAAGCTGTGAGCGCGCCCGTGATCCATGACCCGATGACGCTGCCGAGCGACGACAACGTCAACGCGTACACCTTCTGTGTGGAGTTGAAGGGGAGCCAGTGGTTCCTGCAGAAGGGGAAGATGATCGCCTACTACGGGCAGATCAACTTCGACGGCATCGGCCACGGCCGGTTCGAGCGGCTGGTGCGCACGAGCTTCCACTCACCGCTGCACGCCAGTGACTGGGTGGTGGCGGAGGGCAGCGGCAAGATGCTGCTCGCCGACCGCGCCTTCGACGTCAACTCGTTCGACCTGGAGGACGGCAATCTGACGATCCGGTCCGGGAATCTGCTGGCGTACCAGCCCACGCTGGCACTGAAGCAGTCGATCGTGCCGGGCTTTCTGACGCTGATCGGTACGGGGAAGTTCGTGGCGGCGTCCAACGGGCCCGTGGTCTTCATGGAGCCACCCCTGCGGGTGGATCCGCAGGCGCTGGTGGGCTGGGCGGACTGCCCGTCCCCCTGCCACCACTACGATCATGGGTATATGTCCGGAGTGCTGGGCGGGATCCGGTCGTTGACGGGGATCGGCGGTACGTCGGGCGAGGAGCATCAGTTCGAGTTCGTCGGGGCCGGGACGGTGCTGTTGCAGTCGACGGAACTCCTGCTGGCCGAACAGCCGTTGGGCGCGGTCACCTCGGAGCCCGGGGTGCCGGGCGGCGCCCCCTCGGGACACTCCGGACATCAGGGGTCACAGGGGTCCACGCCCCGGATGCCGGGGCAGCTCGGCGATCTCCAGCGTCGCTTCGGGCTGTGAGCGGTAGTCTGCGGAGTGTGACGTCGAACGCCTGCGCCCCTGGCGGGTGATCGGGTGCGCGGTGTCACACCCGGAGGCTTCGTACAGATTTCAACTTCTTAGGTAGAATCCATACATGGAGACCGAGACCGCAACCCGCTGGCTGACCGACGCGGAGCAGTGCGCCTGGCGCACCCATCTGGATGTCAACAAACTGCTGACGCACCAGCTGGAGAAAGACCTTCAGCCGTTCGGCCTGACCATGAACGACTACGAGATCCTGGTGTATCTCTCGGAGTCGGCGGAACGGCGCATGCGGATGAGTGACCTCGCGGCCACCACGCTCCAGTCCAAGAGCCGGCTCTCCCATCAGATCACCAGGATGGAGACCGCGGGGCTGGTCCGCCGCGAGAACTGCGAGTCCGACCGGCGCGGGCTCTACGCGGTCCTGACGGACCAGGGGATGGAGACCATGCAGAAGGTCGCGCCGCACCATGTCGCGTCCGTACGGAAGCACTTCATCGATCTGCTCACGCCCGAGGCGCTGGCGGAGCTGCGGGCGTCGCTGACGCCGGTGGCCGAGCAGTTGCGCGGACGGCGCGGCAGGAGCTGATACGGCTGATACGGGGGTGGCCGCCGGGCCCCGGTCGAGGGCCCGGCCGCCGCGCTGCCCGGCTCAGGCGCCGGTGGTGTTCGCGCCGTCCGCCCCGGGCAGGCGCAGCTCGAACTGGGCGCCGCCCTCCGGAGCCCGGCCCACCGTGAGCGTGCCGTCATGGCGCGCGGCCACATCGCGCGCGATGGCCAGCCCGAGACCGGCGCCGCCGTCGTCACGGCTGCGCGCGTCGTCGAGCCGTACGAACCGCTCGAAGATCCGCTCGCGCTCCGCCTCCGGCACCCCGGAGCCGTCGTCGGCGACCGCGAGCACCACCTGACCGCCCGCCCGGTACACGGACGCGGTGACCGACGCGAGCGCGTGACGCTGGGCGTTGTCGAGCAGATTGCCCAGCACCCGGGCCAACTGACCACGTGAACCCGCGACTTCGAGCCCCGGCCGGACATCGAGCGTGACCGGGATACGGTCCGTGGCCCGCTGCGAGACCTCCTCGCGCACCAACGCGCCCAGGTCGAACCGCGCCCGGCCCGGCCGCTCCCCCGCGTCCAGCCGGGCCAGCAGCAGCAGATCCGCGGCGAGCTGCTGGAGCCGTACGGTGTCCGCGACCGCGCCCGGCACATCCAGCAACTCCGGGTGGGCGTCGCCCACTTCGAGCTGGGTACGGAGCGAGGCGATGGGGCTGCGCAGTTCGTGCGAGGCGTCCGCGACAAAGCGGCGCTGCCGCTCGACGGCGGCCTCCAGCGCGGTGAGGGTCTCGTTGGTCGTACGGGCCAGCCTGGCCACCTCGTCGTCCGAGGCGGGCTCGGGCACCCGCCGGGAGAGATCCGTCGAGGCGGTGATGGCCGCCATCTCGCGCCGGATGCCCTCCACGGGCCGGAACGCCCGCCGGGTCACCAGCCAGGTCACTCCCCCGACGACCAGCAGCAGGACGGGGAGCCCCAGCAGCATGGAGACGGTGGTCGTGTTGACCGCGGTCTGCCGGTCCGCGAGCGAGGCGCCCGCGTGGACGACGACCGTCTCGCCCGCGCGGTCGGTCACCTCGACCTTGGCGAAGCGGTAGTCACCGGTCTTGCCGTCGACCGTCGCGCCGCCGTCGGTGTAGGAGGTGCGGTCGCTGATCTCGCCGACCGCGGGGTCGTCGTCGCCACCGCTGTCGTCGCCGCCCTTGTCGTCGCCCCCGTGGTCGTCGCCGGATCCGTGGTCGTCATCGTCGTCACCGGGCGCGGCGGTGCCCCCCGGGGCGGGGCTCTTCGCAGGGGTCACCGCGGACACCCCCGTACCGCTGATCCGCTGGAGGTCCTCGCTCGCTATGAGCAGCCGGCCGGCCTCGTCGGTCACCTGGACGGGGTGCTCCACGTCGTCCGGCAGGTCGAGCCCCGCGTACGACGACTGGTCGGGCACCAGGGAGGCGATGTCCAGGGCGACTTCGCGCGCCGCCGCGTCGGCACTCCGGTTCGCCTGGCCGGTGAGGTTCGAGCGGAGCGAGAGGACGACCGCGATCCCGGCGGCCACCAGCGCGACCGCCACGACGGCCGTCGCGCCGAGCGAGGCCCTGGCCCGTACGGAGGACGCGAACCGGCGTCCGCCCGCGCTCATGACGCGACCAGCCGGTACCCGGCGCCGCGCACCGTCTGGATGGCCGGGGCGCCGAGCTTGCGCCGCAGGGCGCTGATGTAGACCTCGATGATGTTGGGGTCGCCGTCATAGGCGAAGTCCCAGACGTGCTCCAGGATCTCGGGCTTGCCGACCACCTCCCCGGCCCGGACCGCCAGCTGTTCCAGGACGGCGAACTCCTTGGCGGTGAGCGCCACTTCGGTCCCGTCCCGGAAGACCCGGCGGGCGGCGGTGTCGACGCTGAGACCGCCGATCCGCAGCACGGGCGAGGCGCCGGCCGAACCACGGCGGCGCAGCAGGGCCTTGACCCGCGCGACGAGCACGAGATACGAGAACGGCTTGGTCAGATAGTCGTCGGCGCCGGTGTCCAGCCCCTCCGCCTCGTCGTACTCGCCGTCCTTCGCGGTGAGCATCAGGATCGGTACGTCATGACCGGCCGCGCGCAGGGCGGCGCAGACGCGGTAGCCGTTCATGCCGGGCAGCATGATGTCGAGTACGACCAGGTCGTACACGCCCTCGCCCGCCCGGTGCAGCCCTTCGAGGCCGTCGTGGACGACATCGACGGCGAAGCCCTCGGCTCTCAGCCCCTTGGCGAGCGACACCGCGAGCCGCTTCTCGTCCTCCACGATCAACAAGCGCATGGCCTCAGCTTCCCAAACGGAACCTGAAGATCACTTCAGGTGGCTTCAGGCTGGCTTCAGCTTCCCTCCGCCACATTGAAGTCGTTCCACACGGAGACGGACCGACTCGGGGAGGACCCCTCATGAAGCGCAATCTCGTCATCGCAGCCATCACCGCGGCGGCACTGATCGGCGGCGGCACCTACACGGCGGTCGCCATGGGAGGCGACGACAGCCGGGGAACCACGGGTACGGCGACGCCGCCGGCACCGGTCGCGCAGCTGGGGACGGGCTCGGACGACTCCGGGAACGACATCCTGGACGACTCCCAGGACGACTCCCAGGACAGGGGGAAGGACTCCACGGTGAAGCGGCAGCCGGCCGCCGGGAGCGGTACGGGCCTGACCGCGAGCGAGGCCGCCGCCGCGGCCCTGAAGGAGTACCCGGGCGCCGTGGCCTCCGTCGAGCGGGACGACGACGGCGAACGCCACTGGGAGATCGACCTGTTCGGCAAGGACAGCCGCCGGCACGAACTGCGGGTCGACGCCGCCACAGGCACGGTACGGGTCGACCGCGACGACGACGGGGACGACGACCACCGCGACGACCGTGCCGCGCTGCGCGCCGCCTCCGTGGATGTCCACCGCGCGATGGCCGCCGCCCTCGCCTCCGTACCCGGGACGGTGACCTCCGCCGAGATCGACGACGACCACAACGGCCGCTGGGAGATCGACGTCCGGGGCGAGGACGGCCGTACGCACGAGCTGAACGTCCACGCCAAGACCGGCAAGGTCACCGTGGACCGCGACGACGACAGCCGGGACGACCACGGTGACGACGACGGCCGCGACGACCGTTACGACGACTGAGCCCACAGACGCTCACCCGCACTCCGCCCGGCCACCACGGCCGGGCGGTCCGGTGCGTCGGGCCCCGCCCGTCACGCCCCGTCCGTCAGCCCCGCCACCAGTTCGTCCGCCGCCGTGTACGGGTCCAGCTCCCCCGCCACGATCCGCTCCGCCAGCGCGCCGAGCCGCCGGTCGCCGTGCAGATCGCCGATGCGCTCGCGCAGCGTGGTGACAGCGATGGTCTCCACCTCATGGGCGGCGCGGCGGGCGCGGCGCCGGGTGAGGGCGTCGTGCTCCTCCAGCCAGGCACGGTGCTTCTCCAGGGCCTCCACCACCTCGTCGATGCCCTCGCCCCGCGCGGCGACGGTCTTGATGATGGGCGGCCGCCAGTCGCCGGGGCCCCGGGATTCGCCGAGGCCCAGCATGTGGTTGAGCTCACGGGCCGTCGCGTCGGCGCCGTCGCGGTCCGCCTTGTTGACCACGTACACATCGCCGATCTCCAGGATCCCGGCCTTCGCCGCCTGGATGCCGTCGCCCATGCCGGGCGCGAGCAGCACCACGGAGGTGTCGGCCTGGGAGGCGATCTCGACCTCCGACTGGCCGACCCCGACGGTCTCCACCAGGATCACGTCACAGCCCGCCGCGTCCAGCACCCGGATCGCCTGCGGGGCGGCCCAGGCCAGGCCGCCGAGATGGCCGCGGGTGGCCATGGAGCGGATATAGACACCGGGGTCGGAGGCGTGCTCGGACATCCGGACGCGGTCACCGAGCAGCGCTCCGCCGGAGAAGGGGGACGAGGGGTCGACGGCCAGGACCGCGACCCGCTTGCCCGCCTTGCGGTACGCGGAGACCAGCGCGGAGGTCGAGGTCGACTTGCCGACACCGGGCGATCCGGTCACGCCGATGACGTACGCGTTGCCCGCGAGCGGTGCCAGCGCGGCCATCACCTCGCGCAGCTGCGGGGACGCCCCCTCGACCAGTGAGATCAGCCGGGCCACGGCCCGCGGCCGGCCCTCCCGTGCCTGAGCCACCAGCTCGGGGACGTCCTGCATCACAGCTCCGTTCCTTCGGTCGGTATCCGCACCGGTACCGCTTCGTCCCGCTCGGTTCCTACTTGGCCACGCGCACGATCAGCGCGTCGCCCTGGCCGCCGCCGCCGCACAGCGCCGCCGCGCCGGTCCCGCCGCCGCGCCGCTTAAGCTCCAGCGCGAGATGGAGGACGAGCCGGGCGCCGGACATGCCGATGGGGTGTCCGAGGGCGATCGCGCCGCCGTTCACATTCACCTTTTCCGGGGAAACCCCGAGGTCCTTCATTGACTGCACCGCGACGGCCGCGAACGCCTCGTTGATCTCAATGAGGTCGAGGTCCTCGACGCCGAGGCCCTCCTTCTTCAGGGCGTGCTGGATCGCGTGCGACGGCTGGGACTGGAGCGAGTTGTCCGGGCCCGCCACATTGCCGTGCGCGCCGATCTCCGCGATCCACTCAAGGCCCAGCTCCTGGGCCTTGGCCTTGCTCATCACCACGACCGCCGCCGCGCCGTCGGAGATCTGCGAGGACGTGCCGGCCGTGATCGTGCCGTCCTTGGCGAACGCGGGCCGCAGCCTGGCCAGGGACTCCACAGTCGTCTCGGCGCGGATGCCCTCGTCCTGCGCGAACAGCACCGGATCGCCCTTGCGCTGCGGGATCTCGATGGGGGTGATCTCGGCCTCGAAGACCCCGTTCTTCTGGGCCGCCGCGGCCCGCTGGTGGGAGAGGGCGCCGAACTCGTCCTGCGGGGCGCGCGCGATGCCCAGCCGGGTGTTGTGCTTCTCCGTCGAGGCGCCCATGGCGATCTCCTCGAACGAGTCGGTCAGTCCGTCGTACGCCATGGAGTCGAGCATCTCCATCGCTCCGTACTTGTAGCCCTCACGGGACTTGGGGAGCAGATGCGGGGCGTTGGTCATCGACTCCTGGCCGCCCGCGACCACCACCTCGAACTCGCCGGCGCGGATCAGCTGGTCGGCCAGCGCGATCGCGTCGAGTCCGGAGAGACAGACCTTGTTGACGGTGAGCGCGGGGACGCTCATCGGGATGCCGCCCTTGACCGCGGCCTGACGTGCCGGGATCTGCCCTGCCCCGGCCTGCAGCACCTGGCCCATGATCACGTACTGCACCTGGTCGCCGCTGATCCCGGCCCGGTCCAGCGCCGCCTTGATCGCGAAGCCGCCCAGCTCCGCGCCGGAGAAGGACTTCAGCGAGCCCAGGAGCCGCCCCATGGGGGTGCGGGCGCCCGCGACGATCACAGACGTGGTGGTGTTCGTATCCGACATGAGACGCGATCCCCTTTGCGTACAGCTGAGGAGTGAACGAGGGTTTACTTTCAATGTACTGAGCGGTTCTCCCGTGGGTCATCAGGCAGCGCGTGTGATCGCGCGCACGTTGCGTAATCACCGCGGTACCGCTGCACTGTCCCCATGCTGACGCGAATCGACCACATCGGAATCGCCTGCTTCGACCTCGACAAGACCGTCGAGTTCTACCGGGCGACCTACGGCTTCGAGGTCTTCCACACCGAGGTCAACGAGGAGCAGGGCGTCCGGGAGGCCATGCTCAAGATCAACGAGACGTCCGACGGCGGGGCTTCGTACCTCCAGCTCCTCGAATCCATCCGGGAGGATTCGGCCGTCGGGAAATGGCTGGCGAAGAACGGCGAGGGCGTTCACCACATCGCGTTCGGTACGGCGGATGTCGACGGTGACGCCCAGTCGGTCCGTGACAAGGGCGTACGCGTTCTGTACGACGAGCCGCGCACCGGCTCCATGGGCTCCCGCATCACGTTCCTCCACCCCAAGGACTGCCACGGCGTACTCACAGAACTGGTCACCTCCCGCCCGGAGCACTGACCTTAAGGATTCCCGGCCCGGTAGAGTGGGGCGCTCCGGGCCGGGGCCGGGCCGGGGCCGCGCCCCTGCCGTAGATCTGTCACCATTCCCCGGGGGGCCGTTCGCCGCGAACGGTGCTCAATTGGGCAGTTGCGACCAGGGGACGGATGGGACCGCGCAGTGCGGGGCTACGAACGCCAGGAGAGCCACCGAGCTGACGACGACCACCTCTCGCGGTTCGAAGCCGAGATGGACCGGCTGAAGACCGCGCGGGAGAAGGCCGTCCAGCACGCCGAGGACCTCGGTTACCAGGTCGAGGTCTTGCGCGCCAAGCTCCACGAGGCGCGCCGTACGCTGGCGACCCGTCCCTCGTCGTACGACAGCGGGGACCTCGGCTATCAGGCCGAACAGCACCTGCGCAACGCCCAGATGCAGGCGGAGCAGATGCGCGCGGACGCCGAGCGCGAGCTGCGGGACGCGCGCGCCCAGACGCAGCGCATCCTCCAGGAGCACGCCGAGCACCAGGCCAGGCTCCAGGCCGAGCTGCACGCCGAGGCCGTCCAGCGCAGGCAGCGGCTCGACCAGGAGCTGGCGGAGCGCCGGCAGACCGTCGAGTCGCATGTCAACGAGAACGTCGCCTGGGCCGAGCAGCTGCGTGCCCGTACCGAATCCCAGGCCCGGCGGCTGCTCGACGAGTCCCGCGCCGAGGCGGAGCAGTCCCTGGCCGCCGCCCGCGCGGAGGCCGCCCGGGTCACCGAGGAGGCGCGGCGGCGGCTGGGCGCCGATTCCGAGGCCGCCCGTTCGGAAGCGGAAGCGATCCTGCTGCGGGCCCGCAGGGACGCCGAGCGGCTGCTGAACGCCGCCTCCTCGCAGGCGCAGGAGGCCACCACCCACGCCGAGCAGCTGCGTACGTCCACGACCGCCGAGGCCGACCAGGCCCGCCAGCAGGCCGCCGAGCTGGGCCGCGCGGCCGAGCAGCGGATGCAGGAGGCGCAGGAGCGGCTGCGGGAGGCCCGCGCCGAGGCGGAGAAGGTCGCCGCGGAGGCCAAGGAGACCGCCGTCAAGCGGCTGGCCGCCGCCGAGTCGCAGAACGAGCAGCGCACGCGTACCGCCAAGTCGGAGATCGCGCGGCTGGTCGGCGAGGCGACGAAGGAGGCCGAGGCCACCAAGGAAGAGGCCGAGCAGGCGCTCGCCGACGCCCGCGCGCAGGCCGAGAAGCTGGTCGCGGAGGCCGCCGAGAAGGCCCGTACGGTCGCCGCCGAGGACACCGCGGCCCAGCTGGCCAAGGCGGCCCGTACCGCCGAAGAGGTGCTGACCAAGGCGTCCGCCGACGCGAAGGCCACCACCAAGTCCGCGAGCGAGGAGGCCGAGCGGATCCGCCGCGAGGCCGAGGCCGAGGCGGACCGGCTGCGCGGCGAGGCGGCGGAACAGGCCGACCAGCTCAAGGGCGCGGCCAAGGACGACACCAAGGAGTACCGCGCCAAGACGGTCGAGCTCCAGGAGGAGGCCCGCAGGCTGCGCGGCGAGGCCGAGCAGCTGCGGTCCGAGGCGGTCGCGGAGGGCGAGCGGATCCGCGGCGAGGCGCGCCGCGAGGCCGTCCAGCAGATCGAGGAGGCGGCCAGGTCCGCCGAGGAACTGCTGACGAAGGCCAAGGCGGACGCCGACGAGCTGCGCTCCGGCGCCACCACCGAGAGCGAGCGGGTACGCACCGAAGCCATCGAGCGCGCCACGACGCTGCGCCGGCAGGCCGAGGAGACCCTGGAGCGCACCCGCGCCGAGGCCGACCGGCTGCGCGCCGAGGGCGAGGAGCAGGCCGAGGCCACCAAGGCCGCCGCCGAACAGGCCGCGGCCGAGCTGCGCGAGGAGACCGAGCGGGGCGTCGAGTCCCGTAAGGCCGAGGCCGCCGGCGAGCTGACGCGGCTGCACACGGAGGCCGAACAGCGGCTGTCCTCCGCCGAGGAGGCGCTCACCGACGCCCGCGCCGAGAGCGAGCGGATCCGGCGGGAGGCCGCCGAGGAGACCGACCGGCTGCGTGCCGAGGCCGCCGAGCGGATCCGTACGCTCCAGGCGCAGGCCGAGCAGGAGGCGGAGCGGCTGCGTGACGAGGCCGCCGCCGACGCCTCGCAGTCCCGCGCCGAGGCGGAGACCGCGGCCGTACGGCTGCGCTCCGAGGCCGCCACGGAGGCGGAGCGGCTCAAGAACGAGGCGCAGGAGAGCGCCGACCGGATCAGGAGCGAGGCCGCCGCCGCGGCCGAGCGGGTGGGCACCGAGGCCGCCGAGGCGCTCGCCGCCGCGCAGGAGGAGGCGACCCGCCGCCGCCGCGAGGCCGAGCAGACGCTGACAGCCGCCCGCGCGGAGGCGGACCAGGAGCGCGAGCGGGCCCGCGAGCAGAGCGAGGAACTGCTCGCCTCGGCCCGCAACCGGGTCGAGGAGGCGCAGACCGAGGCGCAGCGGCTGGTCTCGGAGGCGGACTACCGCGCCACGGAACTGGTGGCCGCCGCCGAGCAGACCGCCCAGCAGGTACGGGACTCCGTCGCCGGTCTCCAGGACCAGGCCGAGCAGGAGATCGCCGGACTGCGGGCCGCCGCCGAGCACGCGGCGGAGCGGACGAAGACGGAGGCGCGGGAGGAGGCCGACCGGGTACGCGCGGACGCGTACGCCGAGCGGGAGCGCGCCACCGAGGACGCCAACCGGATCCGGCTGCGGGCCCAGGAGGAGGCGGACGCCGCGCAGGCGCTCGCCGAACGCACCGTCGGCGAGGCGATCGCGGAGGCGGAGCGGCTGCGTGCCGACACCGCCGAGTACGCGCAGCGGGTACGGACCGAGGCGTCGGACTCGCTCGCCTCGGCGGAGCAGGACGCGGCCCGCGCCCGTGCCGAGGCCCGCGAGGACGCCAACCGGATGCGCGGCGACGCCGCGGGCCAGGCCGACCGGCTCATCGGCGAGGCCACCAGCGAGGCCGAGCGGATGCGCGCGGAGGCCGCCGAGACGGTGGGCGCCGCGCAGCAGGCCGCCGAGCGGCTGCGGGCCGAGGCCGAGCAGTTCAAGCGGGAGACCGAGGCCGCCTCGGAACGGCTCAGGAACGAGGCCCAGGAGGAGACGGACTGGCTCCTGGACGAGGCGCGCAAGGACGCGGCCAAGCGCCGCTCGGACGCCGCCGAACAGGCTGACCAGCTCATCAACAAGGCCCGGGAAGAGGCGCTTCGGGCCGCCACCGAGGCCGAGACGCAGGCCGATACGATGGTGGGGGCCGCCCGCAAGGAGGCGGGCCGTATCACCGCGGGGGCGACCGTCGAGGGCAACTCCCTGGTGGAGAGGGCCCGTACGGACGCGGACGAACTGCTCGTCGGCGCGCGCCGGGACGCGACGGCCGTCCGGGACCGGGCCGAGGAGCTGCGCGTGCGTGTCGAGGGCGAGATCGAGCAACTGCACGAGCGGGCCAGGCGCGAGACGTCCGAGCAGCTGAGAACCGCGGGAGAGCGCGTCGACAATCTGATGAAGGCGGCCAACGAGCAGCGCGCGGAGGCCGATGCGAAGGCCAAGACGCTGGTGGCCGAGGCCAATTCGGAGGCGAGCAAGGTCCGGATCGCCGCCGTGAAGAAGGCCGAGGGGCTGCTCAAGGAAGCCGAGCTGAAGAAGGCCGAACTCATCAGGGAAGCCGAGAAGTTGCGTGCGGACGCCGCCCAGCAGGCCAAACAGACGGTCGACGACGGCAAGCGCGAACTCGATGTGCTGGTCCGCAGACGGGAGGACATCCAGGCCGAGATCTCCCGTGTTCAGGACGTGCTCGAAGCGCTGGAATCGTTCGAGGCACCTGCCGTGCCCGCGAAGGACAACCCCGTCAAGGCGGGTGCGGCGGCGGGGACCACCCGTTCGAGTGGAAAATCTTCCGACAGCTAGTGCCGTGACGCGGCCGACATGGCCCGGAGACGCACTTGCCACTCAAAAGGCTGGACATTCTCCATATCAAACCTGCATCAGCTCGATGACACGCCGCTTCGGCCCCTAGGATTCCCCCTATCACCTCACCGGTCTCATTCGACAGGAACCCCATGAGCGACACTTCCTCCCCATTCGGCTTCGAGCTCGTGCGGCGTGGTTACGACCGCGGTCAGGTGGACGACCGCATTACCAAACTCGTCGCCGACCGTGACAGTGCCCTGGCCCGCATCACCTCTCTGGAAAAGCGCATCGAGGAGCTCCACCTCGAAACGCAGAACGCCCAGGCCCAGGTCAGCGACGCGGAGCCGTCGTACGCCGGCCTCGGCGCCCGCGTCGAGAAGATCCTCCGCCTCGCCGAGGAGGAGGCGAAGGACCTGCGCGAGGAGGCCCGCCGCGCGGCCGAACAGCACCGCGAGCTGGCCGAGTCGGCGGCGCAGCAGGTGCGCAACGACGCCGAGTCGTTCGCCTCGGAGCGCAAGGCCAAGGCCGAGGACGAGGGCGTCCGTATCGTCGAGAAGGCGAAGGGTGACGCCGCTACGCTGCGCTCGGAGGCGCAGAAGGACGCGCAGTCCAAGCGCGAGGAGGCCGACGCGCTCTTCGAGGAGACCCGCGCCAAGGCCGCCCAGGCCGCCGCGGACTTCGAGACGAACCTCGCCAAGCGGCGTGAGCAGTCGGAGCGCGATCTGGCGTCGCGTCAGGCGAAGGCCGAGAAGCGTCTGGCCGAGATCGAGCACCGCGCCGAGCAGCTGCGTCTGGAGGCCGAGAAGCTGCGTACGGACGCGGAGCGCCGGGCGCGTCAGACCGTCGAGACGGCCCAGCGTCAGTCCGAGGACATCGTGGCGGACGCGAACGCCAAGGCCGACCGGATCCGCAGCGAGTCGGAGCGCGAGCTGGCGGCGCTCACCAACCGCCGCGACTCGATCAACGCCCAGCTGACCAACGTCCGCGAGATGCTGGCCACGCTGACCGGTGCCGCGGTGGCCGCCGCCGGCACCCCGGCCGACGACGAGCCGATCTCGCGCGGCGTCCCGGCCCAGCAGTCCCGCTGACCCAGGGCGACCGCCCGGTCGGAGACCGCTTTCCGATCGGACAACGATCGCGCAACGCCCCTCGCCACTCCGGTGGCGGGGGGCTTTGTGCCGTCTTAGGTTGGTCCGCATGATCGAGGTCCACGGGCTCACCAAACGCTTCGGCCGCACGGTGGCGGTCGATCAGCTCTCCTTCCAGGTGAGACCGGGGGTGGTGACGGGCTTTCTGGGCCCCAACGGCGCGGGCAAGTCGACCACGATGCGGATGATGCTCGATCTGGACAACCCGACCAGCGGTTCGGTGCGGATCGACGGCAGGCACTACCGCGAGCTGGCGGAGCCGCTCAAGCACATCGGGGCGCTGCTGGAGGCCAGGGCGATGCACGGCGGGCGCACCGCGTACAACAATCTCCTCTGTCTGGCGCAGAGCAATCGCATCCCGGCGAGCCGGGTGACCGAGGTGCTGGACATGGTCGGGCTGAGTGCCGTCGCGAAGAAGAAGCCGAAGGGTTTCTCCCTCGGAATGGGGCAGCGGCTGGGGATCGCCTCTGCGCTGCTGGGCGATCCCGAGATCCTGATGTTCGACGAACCGGTGAATGGTCTGGACCCCGAAGGCATCCACTGGGTACGCAATCTGATGAAGGCTCTGGCCCGCGAGGGACGCACGGTCTTCGTCTCCAGCCATCTGATGAGCGAAATGGCGCTGACCGCCGACCATTTGATCGTGATCGGCCAGGGCCGGCTGCTGGCGAACACGTCGATGGCCGACTTCATCCAGGAGAACTCCCGCAGTTACGCGCGGCTGCGCTCGCCGGAGCGCGCGCGGCTCGAAGAGGCCCTGCGCGACGAGGGGTTCACCGTGGTCGAGGCGGAGGGCGGCCTGCTGGAGGTCGACGGGGCGTCCACCGAGGAGTTGGGGGAACTGGCCGCGCGGCACGGGATCGTGCTGCACGAGCTCAGTTCCGAGCGCGCCTCGCTCGAAGAGGCGTTCATGCGGATGACGGCGGAGTCCGTGGAGTATCACGCCCACGCGGGGCCGCGATGGGGCATGGACCAGCCGGGCGAGGACCGGCGGGGCGAGGGGGTCTGACATGGCATCGGTACCGGCGGTCCTCCAGTCGGAGTGGACCAAGATCCGTACGGTCTCCTCCACGACCTGGACGCTGATCAGCGCCCTCGTGGTGACCGTGGCCCTGGGCGCCGCGCTGTCCGCGGTGGTGAACTCCCAGTTCGGGGATCTCTCCCCGGAGGAGCGGGCCACCTTCGACCCGACGTACACCAGCTTCTCGGGGATGGTCCTCGGCCAGCTGGCGATGGTGGTCTTCGGGGTGCTGGTGGTCGGCTCCGAGTACACCTCGGGCATGATCCGCACCTCGCTGGCCGCCGTACCCCGGCGCGGCACGTTCCTCTTCTGCAAGATCCTGGTGGCCGGGGTGCTGGCGCTGGTGGTCGCGGTGCTGACCGGATTCCTCGCGTTCTTCGTCGGGCAGGCGCTGCTCGGCGAGCACGGTACGACCATCGGCGAGCCGAACGTGCTGCGCGCGGTGACCGGCAGCGGGCTGTACATGACGCTGATCGCGCTCTTCTCGATGGGGATCGCGGCGATGCTGCGCAGCTCGATCCTCTCGCTCGGCATCCTGATGCCGTTCTTCTTCCTGGTCTCGCAGATCCTGGCGGCCGTTCCCGGCGCCAAGGAGGTCGCCCGGTACTTCCCCGACCAGGCCGGCCGCCAGATCACCCAGGTCGTCCCGAACGCGCTGAACTCCAGTCCGGCCCCCTACGGGCCGTGGGCCGGTCTCGGGATCATGGCGCTGTGGGTGCTGGCGGCGCTGGCGGGCGGATACGCGGTCATGAAGAAGCGGGACGCGTAGGCTCGTGCCGAGGGGATATGGCTCCCTCGCGGCATCCCGTACGAGGGAATCACCCGGCGACGCCCCGTCGTAACGACTTGGCTGGAACCGTCAAGGCATAGATATCCTCGTAACTCTTACGGGGGCTTTAGGTCAGGAACGGCCACTGCCCCGACGACCTGACCTGTCGATGGGGCTGGAGAATGATCGAGGCAGTCGGCCTGACGAAGCGCTACGGCGCCAAGACGGCCGTGTACAACCTTTCCTTCCAGGTACGGCCCGGATACGTCACCGGGTTCCTGGGCCCCAACGGTTCCGGCAAGTCGACGACGATGCGGATGATCCTCGGGCTGGACCGGCCGACCGCCGGCGAGGTACGGGTCGGCGGACATCCCTTCCGGCAGCTGCCGAACGCTCCGCGCCAGGTGGGCGCGCTGCTCGACGCGAAGGCGGTGCACGGCGGGCGCAGCGCGCGCAATCATCTGCTGTCGCTGGCCCAGCTCTCCGGGATCCCGGCCGCGCGGGTCGACGAGGTGCTCGGGGTCGTCGGCCTCCAGGATGTGGCCAAGAAGCGTTCCAAGGGCTTCTCGCTCGGTATGGGCCAGCGGCTCGGGATCGCGGCGGCGCTGCTCGGCGATCCGCAGGTGCTGCTGTTCGACGAGCCGGTGAACGGGCTGGACCCCGAGGGCATCCTCTGGGTCCGGAATCTGATGAAGCAGCTGGCCTCCGAGGGCCGTACCGTCTTCGTCTCGTCGCATCTGATGAGCGAGATGGCGGTGACCGCCGACCATCTGATAGTGATCGGGCGCGGTCAGCTGCTCGCCGATATGACGATCAAGGATTTCATCTCGGCCAACTCCGCGGACTTCGCTCGCGTACGCACCCCGGAGACCGATCCGCAGCGGCGCGAGAAGCTGACCACGGCGCTCGCCGAGGCGGGCGGCCAGGTGCTGTCCGAGCCGGACGGGGCTCTGCGGGTCACGGGGCTGCCGCTGCCGAGGATCAGCGATCTGGCGCACGAGGCGGAGGTACGCCTCTGGGAGCTCTCGCCGCACCAGGCCTCGCTGGAGGAGGCGTACATGCGGATGACCCAGAGCGCCGTGGACTACCGCTCGACGGCCGACGCGCTGGCCGGCTTCGAGCCGCCGTACCAGCCCGGCTACGGGCCCCCGCAGGGCTCGGTGGCGCCCGTCGTCCCTGAGGTGCCGCAGCAGGGCTGGTACGCCCCGCCGCCGCCCGGTGCCAACCCGTACGCGGGCGCTCCCCCGGCCTCGGCACCGACGTCGGCACCCGCGTCGGCACCCGCGTCCGCACCGCCGGCCGCTCCCGCGGCGGCGCCCGCCGCAGACATGACGAAGAGCGACAGCAACGAGGACGCCCGATGACGACCCCGTACCAGCAGCCTCCGCAGCCCCAGACGCCGCAGCAGTCCCCGCAGTGGCAGGGCGGCCCCTCGGCCGGCTACACCTCGCCGATCCCGGTCCGCCGGGCCCATCTCGGCGACGCCCTGGCCTCCGAGTGGACGAAGCTCCGTTCCGTACGGTCCACGATGTGGACCCTCGGCGTCATGATCGTGCTGATGCTGGGCATCGGCCTGCTCACCGCCCTGGTGATCTCCACCGTCTCCAGCGAGCCGGAGATTCCCAGCGGCCAGGAAGTGCTCTCCCTCGGGTTCTTCGGTGTGCTGCTCGGCTCGATGTGCGTGATCACGCTGGGCGTGCTGACGATCGCCTCGGAGTACGGCACGGGCATGATCCGTACGACCCTCACCGCCTGCCCGAGCCGGGGCCGGGTGCTGGTGGCCAAGTCGCTGGTCTTCTTCCTGCTGGTCTTCGTGATCTCGATGGTGATCACGATGACCGTGTCGGCGCTCCAGCTCTCGATCCTGGGCGCGCAGTCGCCCGACGGCGGAGCCTGGCTGCGGGCGACGGCCGGGGTCAGCCTCTATCTGGCGACGCTCGGGCTGCTCTCGCTGGCGATCGGCACGCTGATCCGGCACTCCGCCGGGGCGATCACCATCATGATCGGTGTGGTGCTGCTGCCGCTGGTGCTGGCGATGTTCATGTTCTCGGACTCGCTCACGGCGCTGCGCGAGTTCATGTTCGACTACTCGATCCCGAACCAGATGGCGGCGTTCTACAGCGACAGTATCCGCGTCTCCGGGCCGTCGGGCTGGGAGCCGCTGTGGATCCTGCTGGGCGTGACGGCGGTCGCGATGGTGGCGGCGTTCTTCTCGCTCGACAAGCGCGACGTCTGATCCGTCCCGCGTTCTGCCGGTGACCGGCGTCCGGTCAGTACTTCGGCGCGTTACGGGACCGCTGCACCCGCGTGGTGCGGCGGTCCTTCGCGTTCCAGCACGCCTGGTGCCAGTGCCGACGGTCGTCGACACCGCCGTACTCCGGCCAGGCCACCACATGCGGCACCGCGCCGGGGATCTCCTGGTCGCAGCCGGGGCAGCGGTAGCGTTTGCCCGCGGCGCTCGCCCCGGCGACATGGCGCACCGACCAGTTCTCGCCCTCCCAGAACTCCGACCGCTGGAAGCCGCCGTACCGGTCCCCCGCCTCGCCTGCTCGCTCGGTCGGGTTCTCGCCGCCTCGGGGGCGGTTGCGGCGCGGGGACACAGGACACCTCACGGGGCAGACAGCACGGTTCCGCTCCAGCCTACGGCCCGCGACATGGGGTACACGTCCCTCGCGGCGTGAGTCCGCCATGCGTACGGACGGCACTGACCGGACAATCGCAAGAATTTCCAAAGCGGGCCGTGCCTTTGGCACGTGTCAGACGTTGTTGCCAGTAGGGGGAGTCGCGTCGGCCGCAAGGAGGCAGAAGGCGATGCGTGTTGGAGCTTTTGTACTGGCCGCCCAGTTCCCGGGCCAGGGACAGGGGGAGGCGCTGCACCGTGCGGTGCGCACCACGGAGCTGGCGGAGGAATCCGGGCTCGACTCGGTCTGGCTCGCCGAGCACCATTTCGTGCCGTACGGCGTCTGTCCGTCGGCCGTGACCCTGGCCGGCGTGCTCCTCGGCCGTACCCGCCACATCCGGGTGGGGACGGCGGTCAGCGTGTTGCCGAACGTACATCCGGTGGCGCTGGGCGAGCAGGCGGCGCTGCTGCATCTCGTCTCCGGCGGCCGGTTCACGCTCGGTGTGGGGCGCGGCGGCCCCTGGGTCGATCTGGAGGTCTTCGGCACCGGCCTGCGGGCCTACGAGGAGGACTTCCCGGAATCCCTCGCCCTGTTGCTGCGCTGGCTGCGCGAGCCGCGCGTGGAGGCGTCGGGGGAACGGTTCCGCTTCCGCGAGGTCCCCGTCGTACCGCGCCCCGACGAGCTGATCGAACCGAGCACGGGCCCCGAGACCGTCATGGCCTGCACCTCCCCCAAGAGCGTCAGACTCGCCGCCGAACACGGCCTGCCGATGCTGCTCGGCATGCACTGCGGCGACGAGGAGAAGGCGGAGATGGTCGCCCTGTGGCGTACGCACGCGCGCGCGGCGGGCCGTGCGGCGGACGAGATCGCCGGCGCCGCGCATGTGTCGGCCGGGGTGGCGCAGATCGCCGAAGGCCGCGCGGAGGCGACCGAGACGCTCGTCAAGGCGATGCCCGGCTGGCTGCGCCAGGGCCTGGGCGCCCATGTCACGGTCGACGGAAGAATCCGCGCGATGCGGGACCCTGTGGAGTACACCGAACTGCTCTGCGGCCTCCACCCGGTGGGCCCGCCCCGGCTGGCCGCGGACCGGCTGGCGGCCACCGCGGAGCGCACCGGCATCACCCGCTTCGCCCTGCTCGTGGAAGGCTCGGGCGATCTGGCGACGACGGAGGAGAACGTACGGCGGCTGGGCGCGGACGTACTGCCCCAACTCGCCTGAGCGACGCTGCCGCTCCGACACCATGGCCACCGGACACGGTGCGGAGCGGCAGCAAGAGGCGTCAGCAGTCCCGGAGTTCGGGTGACTGGTTGAGCAACTGGGCCCTCACCGAGGTGAAGCGGGCCAGCCGCTCGTCGACCGAGGAGTCCAGCGGGAACACCGCGACACGGTGGCAGTTCTGGAATGCGAGACGCACCCCGAAGTGCCGCTGCAGCGCGCCGCGAATGGCATCACTCGCGAGCGCGCGCAACAGCTGACCACGTGCTTGCTCGTCCGGCGGGGGCGTCTGGTTGTCGGCGAACTGTCCACCGTCCACCTTCAGCTGTGCCACCAGAGAACTGATCATCTCCCATGCGTAGGGCAGGGAGGTCCGGACGCAGTCGACGAAAGCCGCTTCGTCGACCTCGCCTCGCTCGGCCTGATCCAACAGCGCCGGTGAGACGTCGAGCGACATGGGTTCTCCTCTCGCGACCCCGGGAGGCGGGGTCTTACGGGCAGGGAAGGAGGCGACGACGACGCAGCGTGCACGACCGGCGACCTCCTGCATCCACGTTAGGCGCGCTGTCCGGACCACACCAGCAGAATGGGAACACAACCGGCCAACAACGAACGGGGCTTCCGGGGCGAATCGCGCGCGGTGGCGGCAGTCGAGTAGCGTTGCCGACCATGCGCCTCGTCATTGCCCGCTGCTCCGTCGACTACGCGGGCCGGCTCACCGCCCACCTGCCCTCCGCACCCCGCCTCATCCTGGTCAAGGCCGACGGAAGTGTGTCGATCCACGCCGATGACCGGGCGTACAAACCCCTCAACTGGATGTCACCGCCCTGCACGCTGAAGGAAGGCGCCGACGCGGACGCCGGTGTGTGGACCGTCGTGAACAAGGCGGGCGAAAAATTGATCATCACCATGGAGGAGGTCCTCCACGATTCCTCGCACGAACTGGGCGTCGATCCCGGCCTCATCAAAGACGGCGTAGAAGCACACCTTCAGGAGCTGCTGGCCGACCGGATCGAGACGCTCGGCGAGGGCTACACGCTGATCCGCCGCGAGTACCCGACGGCGATCGGGCCGGTGGACATCCTGTGCCGGGACGCGGACGGCGTGACGGTGGCGGTGGAGATCAAGCGGCGCGGTGAGATCGACGGCGTGGAACAGCTGACGCGCTACCTGGAGCTGCTGAACCGGGATCCTCATCTGGCGCCGGTGCGGGGGGTGTTCGCGGCGCAGGAGATCAAACCGCAGGCGCGGGTGCTGGCGACGGACCGGGGTATTGGGTGTGTGGTGCTGGACTACAACGGGCTGAGGGGCATCGAGGACGACAAGTTGCGGTTGTTCTGACGGGTCGCCGTCTGGCGGTGCGCTTCCCGGCGGGGGGGGCGTGGGCGCGGTGCGCCTCCCGGCGGGGGGTCGTGGTGCGGGTCGCGGTGTCTCGTGCCGGGTGCCGGGGCGGTGCGCCGTCCGGCGGGGGTACGGGTGCGTCGTCGTGGTGCCGGGTGCCGGGGCGGTGCGCCGTCCGGCGGGGGTACGGGGTGCGGGGTGCGTTGTGGTGCGGGGCGCGGTGGGTGGTGCCGGGTGCCGGGGTCTCCGGAGGTGCGTGTCCGGACTGCTTTCCTCACCGCGCTCCGCGCGAGCTGCGACGCTTTACGTCCGGACACGCACCTCCTCCGACCCCGACCCCCTCCCCCCGGCGGTGAGTTCGAGGGACAGCGCGCCGTGGAGCCGGGTCCAGAAGGTCAGGGCCCGGTGGAGGGTCGCCGGTGAGGCCGGGTGGTCGCCCGCCCACTGGCGGTGGTCTTCGAGGTGCGTGGCGAACGGCGTCGTGGGACGGTCCGAGGGTTGGGCGGTGTAGGCGTCGAGCAGGGTCGCCATGATCTCGGAGGAGATGGCGGTGATGTCGTCGGGCGCGTGGTAGCCCGGGACGGGTGTGCCGTAGATGAGGAAGTACCGGTGGGGGTCGGCCAGCGCCCATGCCCGCAGGGCGTGCGCCAGCCCGGCCACGTCGGCGCCGGAGTCGTGGGCCGCGCGGATGGTGTCCGCGAGGCTTCGGTACGCGTCCCTGATGAGCTCGGTGATCAGCTCGTCGCGGCCGGCGAAGTACCGGTAGAGCGCGGGGCCGCTCATGCCCATCTGCTTGGCGATCGCGTTGAGGGAGAGCGCTGACGCCCCCGCCGTGGCGATCTGCTCCCACGCGCGTTCCTTGACCTCCGCGCGCACCTGACCGCGGTAGCGCTCGCGTGGGGTCTTCGTGCCCGGTTCTGCCATGACCTGCCACCTTCCACACCTGCGCGACTACATCATCAAGATTTAGTTAGAGGCTATCACGCGACCTATTGACACTCCCCTGTCGTGGCGTTACAACTTATAACGAACGCGAGATCAAGTAACGGAGGTCGTCATGAACGCTGAAGGACTCGTCGAGGTCGTCCTGCCGGGCAAGGTGGAGCCGGAAGGGCTGCAGATCCGGCGCGGAGCCGTCCCCGCCGCGGGCCCGGGGCAGGTCGTGATCCGGATGGAGGCGACCGGGATCTCCTTCGCCGAGCAGCAGATGCGCCGCGGCAAGTACTACGACCAGCCGGCGTTCCCCTTCGTGCCCGGGTACGACCTGGTCGGCACGGTGGTGGCGACCGGCGAGGGCGTCGAACCGGACCTGGCAGGCACCCGGGTGGCCGCGCTGGTCAAGGTCGGCGGCTGGGCCAGCCATGTGCTCGTCGACGCGGCGGACGCGGTCGAGGTTCCCGCCGGAATCGGCGCGGCGGAGGCGGAGACCCTGGTGGTCAACGGCATCACCGCCTGGCAGATGCTGCACCGCAAGGCACGGATCCGCGCGGGGCAGACCATCGTGGTGCACGGCGCCAACGGCGGCGTCGGCTCGGTCCTGATCCAACTCGCCCACGCCGCAGGCGTGAAGGTGATCGGTACGGCGTCAGCCCGCCACCACGACGCCCTGCGGGAACGGGGCGTCACTCCGATCGACTACCGCACCGAGGACGTCGCCGCGCGGGTCCGCGAGCTGGCCCCCGCTGGGGTGGACGCCGTCTTCGACCACGTCGGCGGCCGGGGCATCGTCGATTCCTGGAGCCTCCTCGCGCCCGGCGGCACGCTCGTCTCGTACGGCAGCGCCTCCACCCGGGACGACGAGGGCTCCAAGCAGTGGCCCGTGCTCAAGCTGCTCGGCCGGGTGTGGCTGTGGAACGCGCTGCCCAACCGCCGCCGCGCGTACTTCTTCAACGTCTGGGCCGGGCGCGCCCTGGCCAAAGCTCGGTTCCGGGCCCGGCTGCGCTCCGACCTCACCCAGGTCTTCGCCGCCCTCCAGCGCGGTGACGTCACCGCCCAGATCGCCGCCCAACTGCCGCTCACCCGCGTCGCGGACGCCCTGCGGCTGGCCGAGTCCGGCACCGTCGCCGGAAAGGTCGTGCTGAACCCGTAGCGCATGTCCAGCCGGCCACGGGCCGCTTGTGCGGGCGGTGAAGGGGGCGCGCAGGGGTCGTGTCCGGGACACTGAAGCGTGATGCGTGGCGCCCGACCGCCCGTCTTCTGACTGTGGGCAGCTGCGCGCCGTACGGGGTTCTGGGGGTTGTCCCCCGGGAAAGCACAGCATGCCGTCCCGGGCGCGAGCCCCGGAGCGCCACCCGGCGACAACCCGCACCCGGAGAGCGGCGTCGGCCAACGACGACGACGCCCTCCGGACCCGCCTGCTACGCCGGACCCGGCTCCGGCGACGCCTCCGACAGCGCCGGGTTCGGGCCGCTCACCGTCGTTTGAGGTGACGACGGCGGCGGCGCCGTGTCCGAGGGCTCCTCCGTCGGCTCGTCGCTCGGGCTCGGCGGCGGGGACGACGGCGGGGTCGGCGGGCTGCTCGGTGGCTTGCTCGGGGAGGTCGGGGGCTTCGACGGAGGCTTTGAGGGGCTGCCCGGCTCTGACGGGGTGTCACCGGGCGACGAGGCGCTGTCCGACGGCGTGCCCGAGGGGGACGCCGAGTCGGACGGGCTCGCGCTGTCCGAGGGGACGGCGCTTCCCGAGGTGCTCGGCGCGGGGAGTTGGGCGTCCGGGTTCGGGGGCGCCTCGTCGACGGGCTGGTCGGCCGGCAGGTCGCCTTCGCCGTTGTCCGCGTCCGGGGACTGTTCCGTACGGACTTTGTCCGTCTGGGTGTTGTCGCTTCCTGAGGTCGCGCCCAGCGTCACCACCGTGCCCAGCACGGCCGCGAGCACCGCGCCCGCTCCCGCCGCGACCAGGTTGCGGCGGGCACCGAGCGCCGGGCGGCGGCGGAGGGGTACGGACACCGGGGCGGTGCCGGGTCCGAGCGCCGGGGGCTCGCGCCGGGTGACCAGCGTCACGCTCTCTTCCGGGACCGAAGGCAGGGCCACCTCGGGGACGAACCCCGGCCCCGAGCCCAACGGCACCGCCTCGCCCGCACCCGGCGGCAACGCCGCCCTCGCCGACGTACCCGGCCGTCCGCCCTCGCGGTCCGTGACCAGCGCCAGCGCCCTGCGTCCCGCGACCGTGCCGACCTTGTCGGCGACGGCCCCGCGCATCCCGATCGACGCCTCCAGCTCCGCGCGGGCCCTGTCCAGATTTCCTACGCAGAGCGCGAGGACGCCCAACTCGTGGTGGAAGTACGCCTCTTCCGCGACCTCACCGGCGATCCTGGCGGCCTCGGAGCCGGACCGCAGGACGCGCTCCCAGGCTCCCCAGTGCAGACCGGCCAGGAAGGCGGGCGCCGCGCTGCGGGCCAGCAGGACGGCCGCGCTCGGGTGTCCCGACTCCTGTCCCGGGACCAACGGGCCCATCGCCGCGAGGATGGCGTCCGCCTCGGCGGTGACGCGCTCCGGGGTGACCGAGGGGTGCCCCGCCCACCAGGCGTAGTGCTGGGCGGCGGTGTGCGCGTGGGCCACGGCGTCGTCCGCGTACCCCTTCGCCTCCAACTGCGCGGCGACGCCCGGGGCGAGCCGGTAGCGCGGGCCGACCGGGGTGAGGAGGCCGCAGCTCATCAGTTCGCCGAGCGCGGCGTCCGCGTGGGTGTCGCCCACCAGGGCCGGCAGATGCGCCTGGTGCGGGACTTCACCGCCGAGCGCGACCGCGAAGCGCAGCGTGGCGCGGGCGGCCTCGCTCAGCCGGGAGGCGAGCAGGACCGCGGGCGCGGCGCCCTCGCCGAGGGTGGGCAGCGGAATGTCGTAGCCGTCGGGGGTATGCGGCGGCGCGTCGTCGGAGATCCGCTCGAAGGGCCGCACAAAGGGCTCGAACTCGTCGGACGCCTCGGAGCTGCCGCGCAGTTGGTCGCGCTGGCGCAGCAGCGCGCCCGCCTGGACGAAGCGCACGGGGAGGCCCTCGGACTCGAACCAGAGGTCACCCGCCCAGTTCGCCTCCTCGTCGGTGAGGGCCCGTTCGACGACGCCCTCAAGCAGCTCCAGCGAGGAGCCGCGGCCGAGACCGCCGAGGGCGACCTCCTCCAGGCCCGCGTCCGCGGAGGGCGGTTCGGTGTCGGGGGTCGCGGCCAGCAGATAGGCGCATTCGGGGGTCGCGGCGAGGAGTTCGTCCAGCGCCTCCCCGCCCAGTTCCAGATCGTCCAGGACGACGACCGCGCCGATGTCATGGACCAGTTCGAGCAGTCCGGCGCGGTCGGGGCGGCAGAGCGCGGAGTGGTGGACGGCCGCGTACAGCTCGTACAGCAGCTCGGTGGTGGTGCGGCGGTGGCCGGAGAGGCGTACGACACCGTCGGGCGCGAGGTCCGCGCAGTCCGCGGCGACGACATCGAGCAGTGTGGTACGGCCGGAGCCCGGCGCGCCGGTGAGACGTACGGACCGGCCGCGCCCCAGCAGCCCCGCCAGCCGCTCGCGTTCCGCGCCACGCTCCAGCAACGGGAGGGGTGGTGCGGCGGGTCCCGGCGGTACGGAGGGCCGGCCCGCGCGCTGGAGATCGGCGCGTTCGGCGGCGGCGCGCCGCGCGGGGGCGTGGGGCTGTCGGCCGGGCGGGCAGAGCTCGATCTCGCTGCCGTCGATGGGGTTGACGGTGAGCAGGTACTCGCCGGAGATCAGCTGGACCGTGCGGGCGGGCGGCGGGGTGGTGACCGGCCCGGCGCCCTTGAGATGCGCCACGGCCGGCGTGACATGGGCGGGGGTGACATGGGAAGACGTGGCGGGCGTGACCGCGGGCACGATCTCGGCGCGCGCCGGACGTGCCGAGTCCGCGCTCTCACCCGCGCGTTCGTCGTGACCGTACTCTTCCGGTCCCCGGTCTATCGGGTCCATGGTGAAAAGCTCCCCAGATCGTGGCGTGCGATGCCCCCCGGCCTCACACGCCCATCTGTCGCTTCTGGTGCCGGTGTCTGCGTCCACGGGTCGGTCAATCGGCAGACGGGCCGAACCCTAGACCTCCGCAGGGTATCCGCGTATGCCGGGGTGCCACGCCGTCCAAGACATCACGTTCTCATGAGAATTGCGCGATGTGGGACGGTCAGACCCGAGGGAGCGATTCTGCGGCGATTCCGCCTTCGATGGCGAGAATGCGGTGCAATCGGGTCGCCACCAGCAGTCGCTGCATCTGCGGCGGGACACCGCGCAGCACAAGCCTACGGCCGCACCGCCCCGCGCGTCGGTGGGCTCCCATGATGACGCCGAGTCCCGTGGCGTCCCAGGAGTCCAGTGCGGTCAGGTCGAGCACCAGATCGCCGACGCCGTCGTCGACCGCCGAGTGCAGGACCGTACGGGCGTCCGCCGCGCTGCGTACGTCGAGGCGGCCCCCGACGACCAGCTCGGCGTGGTCGCCCCTGATGTGCATATGCGCTCCCCGAGAGTACTTTCCGTGCTCCGTAGTCTGTTCTGTCTTCCAACAACTGACTGCCGCGCGGCCCAAGAAGTTGCCGTCTGTAAGCGAACCGATATCGAATTCACCCTGTGGGGTGATATGTGCGTACCGGTGACGCGGCTCAGTGCTTGTAGAACCCCTGCCCGCTCTTGCGCCCGATGTCACCCGCGTCCACCATCCGGCGCATCAGCTCCGGCGGTGCGAACTTCTCGTCCTGCGACTCGGTGTAGATGTTGTCGGTCGCGTGGAGCAGGATGTCGACGCCCGTCAGGTCGGCGGTGGCGAGCGGGCCCATGGCGTGGCCGAACCCCAGCTTGCAGGCGATGTCGATGTCCTCGGCGGACGCGACGCCCGACTCGTAGAGCTTGGCGGCCTCGACGACGAGGGCGGAGATCAGCCGCGTGGTCACGAAGCCCGCCACATCGCGGTTGACGACGATGCAGGTCTTGCCCACCGACTCGGCGAACTCCCGAGCGGTGGCGAGGGTTTCGTCGCTCGTCTTGTAGCCGCGCACCAGCTCGCAGAGGCGCATCATGGGCACCGGCGAGAAGAAGTGCGTACCGACCACGCGTTCCGGGCGCCGGGTCGCGGCCGCGATCTTGGTGATCGGGATCGCCGAGGTGTTGGAGGCGAGGACGGCGTCGTCCCGTACGAGCTTGTCGAGCGTACGGAAGATCTCGTGCTTGACGTCGAGCTTCTCGAAGACGGCCTCGACGACGATGTCCGCGTCGGCGGCGGCGTCCAGATCGGTGGTCGTGGTGATCCGGGCGAGCGCCGCGTCGGCGTCGGCCTCTTCGAGCTTGCCCTTGGCGACGAACTTGCCGTACGAGGCCCTGATCGTGTCGATGCCCCGGGCCAGCGCCGCGTCGGTGACATCCCGCAGGACGACGTCCCAGCCCGCCTGCGCCGAGACCTGCGCGATACCGGACCCCATGAGTCCGGCCCCGATGACGGCGAGCTTCCGTGCCACGACGCACCCCACGTTTCTTGTTCGGCTTCTGTTCAGCCTTAACGCCTGTTTACTTTGCGCTCTCTGCCGGAGGTTAGCGGTCGCGGACGGCCAAGTGACGCCGAAGAGATGCGCGTCACGTCTCACATGACGGACATCACACCGGCGGGGCCCATCAGGCGTCGCGCACCGCGTACTTGAGCACCTTCTCCCCCAGTACCGCTTCCATGTCGTCCAGCAGAACGAGCGCTTCGCGCGAGGCCGGGCCAGGCTCGGCGCCCTCCAGCATCCGCTGGGCGATCCGCCCCATGAGCGTCCCGTGCACCCAGGAGAGCTGGCCGGCCACGAGCGTGGGGAGCGTGTCGTCCTCGTCGGCGCCGGTCTCCTCGCGCAGCGTCCTGTCGAGGTCGACGAGGACTTCGTGCTGGAGGAACCCGAGCCGGGAGCCGAGGGTGTGCGAGCCGTGCACGACCTCCATGAAGCGTGCGTACCCCTCGAAGAGACCGATGGCGGGCGACACGGCCTCGACCAGCTCGCGCAACTCGCGGAAGACGGCGTCCGAGGCCGACTCACCCTTGCCGCGGGCCCGTACGAAGCGGGAGAGCCGGTCCACGACGGACTTGCTGCGGTCGAGGAAGAGATCTTCCTTCGCCTCGAAGTAGTTGTACACCGTGTTGACGGAGACGTCCGCCGCCTCGGCCACCTCCGCGATCGTCACCGCGTCGAAGCCGCGCTCCAGGAAGAGGCCCGTGGCCACATCCGAGATGTGCTGCCTGGTCTGCCGCTTCTTCCGTTCCCTGAGGCCCTCGGACATGGCCCCATCCTAGGCTCCGCCGTCATGAGTGAAAACTTGGAGTCATTGCAAACTTTAAGAGGTTCTGTTTTTCTGGGGCCATGCCCATCATCAGTACGGCCGGGCTCGCCCGGACCTTCCAGACCAAGAACGGACCCGTCGAGGCCGTTCGCGGCATCGATCTGACCGTCCGCCCCGGCGAGATCATCGGCTTCCTCGGCCCCAACGGCGCCGGCAAGACCACGACCCTGCGGATGCTCACCACCCTGCTGCCGCCCACCGGGGGCGCGGCGACCGTCGCGGGCTTCGACCTGGAGCGCGAGCCGGAGGCGGTCCGGCGGAAGATCGGGTACGTCGCCCAGGCCGGCGGCGTCGATCCGCAGATCTCCGTACGCGAGGAACTGGTCACGCAGGGACGGCTCTACGGCCTCGGCAGGACCGCCGCCCTCGACCGGGCCGGGGAACTGGCGCGCGATCTCGGCCTCGTGGAACTGCTCGACCGCCCGTGCGGCGCGCTCTCCGGCGGCCAGCGGCGCCGGCTCGACATCGCGCTGGGGCTCATCCACCGTCCCAAAGTGCTCTTCCTCGACGAACCGACCACCGGACTCGACCCGGGCAGCCGGGCCGACCTGTGGGATCTGATCCGCTCCATCCGCGAGCGGCATGGCACGACCGTCTTTCTGACCACGCACTATCTGGACGAGGCGGACGAGCTCTCCGACCGGCTGATCGTGGTCGACCGGGGCGTGGTGGTGGCCGAGGGCACCCCGAGCGCGCTCAAGCGCGCGTACGCCGGTTCCCCCGACGCCACCCTCCAGGACACCTTCCTCGCGATCACCGGGCGCGGGATCGCCCCGGGGGACGCCACACCCGTAGCCGTGTGAGCACTTTTCGGCTCCCCGCCACAGGAGATACGTGATGACCGCGCTGCTGTCCGACACCGCGCTGATCTTCGGGCGCTACGCCCGCCAGACCCTGCGCTCCCGGTTCCAGATCCTCTTCGGCGTGCTGATGCCGCTGCTCTATCTGCTCTTCTTCGGTCCACTGCTGACCGGGCTGCCGCTCGGTGGCGCGGGTGACTCCTGGCAGGTCCTCGTGCCCGGCCTGCTGCTCCAGCTCGCCCTGTTCGGCGCGCTCTTCGCCGGCTTCTCGGTCATCGTCGAGAAGCAGCTCGGTGTGGTGGAGCGGATGCGGGTCACACCCGTCAGCAGGCCGGCCCTGCTGCTGGGACGGGTGCTGCGGGACGCCGCGCTCCTCGTCCTCCAGGCGGTGCTGCTGGTTTTGGCCGCCCTGCTGATGGGGCTGCGCGCGCCGCTCGCCGGCGTCGTCATCGGCTTCGCGTTCGTGGCGGTACTGACGATCGCGCTCGCCTCGCTCTCGTACGCCCTCGCCCTGAAGGTCGCCACACCGCAGGAGTTCGGTCCCACCATCAACGCCGTGAGCATGCCCTCGATGCTGCTCTCCGGACTGATGCTGCCGATGGCGCTCGCACCGGGCTGGCTGGACGTGCTGTCGCACTTCGTCCCGTTCCGCTACCTGGTGGACGCGGTCCGGGCCGGCTACGTGGGCGACTACGCCGGTACGGCCATGCTGTACGGGGTCCTGATGGCGGTCGCGCTCACGCTCATATCCGTCACCGTCGGTACACGGGTCTTCCGGAAAGCGGGCGCCTAACTACGCTGGCCATATGGTCAATCTGACGCGCATCTACACCCGCACCGGCGACAAGGGCACGACGGCGCTCGGCGACATGAGCCGTACCGCCAAAACCGATCTGAGGATCGCCGCGTACGCCGACGCCAATGAGGCCAACGCGGTCATCGGTACGGCGATCGCCCTGGGGCAGCTGCCCCCCGAACTCGTGAAGGTCCTCGTCCGCGTCCAGAACGATCTGTTCGACGTGGGCGCGGACCTGTCCACCCCGGTGGTGGAGAAGCCGAAGTTTCCGCCGCTGCGCGTCGAGCAGCCGTACATCGACAAGCTGGAGGCGGACTGCGACCACTTCCTGGAGCAGCTGGAGAAGCTGCGCAGCTTCATCCTTCCCGGCGGCACCCCGGGCGCGGCCCTGCTGCACCAGGCATGCACGGTCGTACGTCGCACGGAGCGCTCCACCTGGGCGGCGCTCGACGTACACGGCGAGACCATGAACGCCCTGACGGCGACGTACCTGAACCGCCTCTCCGACCTCCTGTTCATCCTGGCCCGCGTGGCGAACAAGGAGGTCGGAGACGTGCTCTGGGTCCCGGGCGGCGAACGCTGACGCCGGGCTCCACGCGGTTCTGTCCGTGTCCGTGCCCGAGCCGTCACCCGGCCGGGGGCCCGGGTCTCGGTTGCGTGGTCGGAGCCGGCGCCGACTCGTCGTCGGCTTCCTCCATGGCCTCGTCGATGGCTTCGTCGATCGTGTCGATGGCCGCCTCGATGGCGACGGTTGCGGCTGCCACCACAACCACAGCGGCCACCGCGACGACCGCGACCGCGGCCACGGGCACCAGAACGGCGAACCAGACCAGATGGCCGTCCAGTTCGACGAAGCTGGTCGGATTGCCACCGGTGAAGGCATACCTGTTACCGGTGTACGGGTCCACGCCGAGGTTCATGTCGGCGGGGGCGCCGGTGTACATGTCCCGGGTGGTGAAGCGGTTCAGACCCGGACTGTAGTCGCGGAAGCCCATGTCGTACGTACCGGACTGTGCGTCCCAGCACTTGGAGTTGTACCGGTAGGAAGCGCGCAGGTTCGCAGATTCCTGGAGGGGAGCGAGCGAGAACCCGCGCGCCGGTCATCCGATTGGGGAGCCCTGACGCGCGGGTTCTGCATGTTGATGGCGATTCTTGGAAATGGGTCTGACCGCGTATCCGTGAAAGCTATGGTCGATCACCGTCGACTGGAGTCAGCGGCGCTATGCGGCGCAGTTCGAGGAGTCGGGCGAGCCAGTCGGTGCGGGTTCGGCGGGCTGTGGTCGAGATGTGTGCCTGCGGGTACAGGGCGTCGAAGCCGTGGAAGCCACCCGCCCAGACGTGGAGTTCGGCCTGGCCGCCCACCGCCCAGATGCGGGTGGCGTAGTCGGTGTCCTCGTCACGGAAGACCTCGGCGGAGCCGGTGTCGATGTAGGTGGTCGGCAGGCCCGAGAGATCTTCGGCCAACGCCGGCGAGACGTATTCGGACACCTCGGCGTCGGTGAGGTCGCCGAGGACCGCGCCCCATCCGAACGCGTTCATCTCACCGGTCCAGACGCCGGGCACGCCGGAGTACTGGCGGCTGGAGATGGTGGTGTTGCGGTGGTCGAGCATGGGGCAGATCAGCATCTGCGCGGCGATCGCCGGGCTGCCGAGGTCGCGGGCCAGCAGGGTGACGCCGGCGGCGAGGCCGCCTCCCGCGCTGGTGCCCGCGACGACGATCCGGGCGGGGTCGATGCCCAGTTCGGCGGTGTGTTCAGCGACCCAGAGCAATCCCTGATAGCAGTCTTCGACCAGGACGGCGCCGGTGGCCTCCGGCGCGAGCCGGTAGTCCACGGAGACCACGACCGCGCCGAACTGGTCGAGCCACTCCAGCGGGATGTCGATCTGGGAGAAGCGGTCTCCCATGACCATCCCTCCGCCGTGGATCCAGTAGACGCAGGGTGCGGCAGTGGTCCGATCGGTGTTCGCAGGGCTGAGGACCGAAAGAGGAATCGGGGCACCGTCCTTGGCGGGCACGGTGATCTCGCGCCGGTCGACCTGTCGGTGTTCGAGGAGGGATTCGATGGGTGTCGAGGGGAGTTGGCGCAGTTGCGCGAGGACTTCCGGGTTGAGCCGGGACATGAGGGGCATGTCGGCCAGGAGCTCACGCAGTTCGGGGTCCAGGGCGGGTCGTGCCATGGTCATGGTCGTTTGCCTTTCGTGGTGGTGCCGGACGGCCGGGCAAGGAGGGTGCCGCCTCGGCGGGCGCCGAGGCGGCAGGCCGGGGGGGATTGATCGGGGCTTCAGAAGGCGGCCTTGCCGCGGACCGGGACGTAGTCGGTGTACTCGGGCTCCTTGGCCAGCAGCGGGTCGATCTGCGCCACGATGGCCTGGGCGGCCTCACCGGCGAAGATCCGGTGATGGTCGCCCTCGCTGGTCCAACCCTCGGTGACGTGGACGACGCCGGGATCGGACGCGGAGCGGGAGACCAGGTAGACGACGCAGTGTTCGCTCGCGCCGGGGCTGCCCTCGTTCAGACCGGTCAGCAGGAGGTCGACCAGCCGGTCGCCCATGCCGGGCCTGGCGGTCAGGGTGGCGCTGAAGCCATAGTTGGCGATCATGCTTGCCCTCTCGGTCGGTGTTGGAGTTCGGTGACTCCATTCAAACGAGCTGACCTGCGGAAACGTTAGAACGATGCTCGCCCGCACTTGCACGATCCTCGCGAGTACGGGAGCCATGGCCCGCAACGGTGCTGCAATGGACGCATGCACCTCGAAGAGCTCCGCACCCTGCTGGCCCGGCACGCCGGGCCCGACTGGACCACCGCCATCGACGGCGTCCTCGTCTCGAAGGTCGACCGCCCGGACCCGCCGGCCCCGTCCATGTCCGGCACAGTGCTGGCGGTCATCGCCCAGGGCGCCAAACGGCTTGCTCTCGGCGACCGGGTCTACGAGTACGGTCCCGGGCAGTACCTGGTCGCATCCGTCGACCTGCCCGTCACAGGACAATTCACCCAGGCCGACCCCGAACAGCCGGCGCTCGGCTTCGGGCTCACGCTGGAACCGTCCGCCGTCGCCGAGCTGCTCCTCCAGGCCGGCCCCGGAGACGCCCCCCGCGCCGGCGGCGGCACGCCCTCGGCAATCGCCGTCAGCGATGTCCCGCCCGCGCTGCTCGACGCGGTGGTCCGGCTGCTGCGGCTGCTCGACGAGCCCCGCGACCGGGCCGTACTCGCCCCGCTGGTCAAACGCGAGATCCTGTGGCGCCTGATCACCAGCGAGCAGGGGACAACGGTCCGCCAGCTCGGCCTCGCCGACAGCAGCCTCAGCCACGTCTCCCGGGCCGTGCGCTGGATCCGCGAGCACTACGCGCAGCCCTTCCGTGTCGAGGACGTGGCACGGATGTCCGGCATGAGCGCCTCCGCCTTCTACCGCAACTTCCAGGCGGTGACCGCGATGAGCCCCATCCAGTTCCAGAAACAGATCCGGCTCCAGGAAGCCCGCCTGCTGCTCGCCACCCACCCGGGCGATGTCACCGGAGTCGGCCACCGCGTCGGCTATGACAACCCGTCACAGTTCAGCCGGGAGTACCGCCGCCAGTTCGGCGCGCCGCCCAGCCGGGACGCCGCCCGCCTGCGCGATGCCGTTCGCGCCCCCACTGGTGTCCTGCCCTGAGAGGATTACGCAAGGGGGAGCGAGGATAGTTCTACTATTCCCGCAGGCCAGAGCGATTCAATGGGATTGCCAGTTCTTCTGCGGAGCAGGAAAATGCCTGTGCTCCGCGGATCCCATCACATCGCCGAGGGGCACAGCATGAAGACAGTTCTGATCACGGGTACGTCGTCCGGATACGGCCGGGAGATCGCCCTCCACTTCCACGCGCAGGGGTGGAACGTCATCGCCACGATGCGCACCCCTCGTGCGGGCGTCCTGCCCGAGTCGGACCGGCTCCGCATCGTCGAACTCGACGTGACCAAGCCCGCGAGCATCGCCGCCGCGCTCAAGGCGGCGGGACCCATCGACGTCTTGGTCAACAATGCGGGCGTCCCCTCGATCAGCGTGTTCGAGGGCACCCCCATGGCCCAGGTACGGGAGGTCTTCGAGACCAACACCTTCGGTGTGATGGCGACCACGCAGGCGGTGCTGCCCCAGTTCCGCGAGCGCGGCTCCGGCGTGGTGGTCAACGTGACCTCCAGCGTGGTGCTGGGCCACATGCCGCTCTCAGCCGTCTACAAGGCGAGCAAGATGGCCGTCGAGGGGTTCACCTCGTCCCTCGCGCTCGAACTCGCGCCGTTCGGTGTGCAGGCGAAGACGGTCGAGCCGGGCGCCTGCCTGACGACGAACTTCGCCACCAGGGCGACGAACGGCGCTTCACCGGACGAGTTGGTGCCGGCGCCCTACGCACCGTGGGCGAAGAAGGCCATGGACTCCTTCACGGGCCAGGACCTGTTCACCAAGGAGACCGATGTCGCCGAGGCGGTGTGGCGAGCCGTGCACGACACGACCGGCCAGCTGCGATTCCCGGCCGGTCCCGACGCGGTCTGGCTCGCCCAGGCGAAGTGACCAACAGCAGGCAAGGTGACGCGCACTGACGCCAGAGGCCCGCCCCGCGCACACGCGCGGGGCCGGGCCGCCGTTCCATGTGACGCCTGCCGAGGTAGCTTGGCTGTTCGCTCCGGGTGGGCGGCGCCGACGTAGCGCATGGCGGTCCCCCGGGCGACCATGGACCGGATCATGTCCTGGATCAAGCCCGCCCATCACCCCAGGATCGCCATCGGCTGAGGGGCACCGACCTGGAATGCCGGGCCTCCTCAGCCACGAACCCGGTGAGGAGGCCCACCAGTGGGCCCACCGCGGCACCCATCGGGACACCCACCGGGCACCCCCGGCTCAGCGCTGCCCCATCGACGACGGCCGTTCCACGCGGACGGATTCCGCGTCCGCCGGGGGCTTCTTCGGCCAGAGCGTGTACGTCAGGGCGATCACGCCGTGAATACCGGCGACGCGCGCCGCGTTGAGCTGCCACGCGGTCAGCGACTCCGTGCTGCCCGCGTCGCCCACGTACCAGATCGCGATCTGGAGCAGGACGACCGCGACCGCGGCGGCCAGGGCCGTACGGAGCCACAGCATGCCCTCGTACCGGGCGCGGGCCATGCCGTACCGCGGCGGTTTGACCGGCGGGGGGCCGCCGGCGAAACGATGGGCGACCCAGCCGTCGATCCGCTTGATCGTGTAGTGGCCGTAGCCGACGGTGAAGCCGATGTACATCGCGGCCAGACCGTGCTTCCAGTCCGGCTCCGCGCCGTTCCTGAGGTCGATGGTCGTGACCACCAGCAGCACGACCTCCAGCAGCGGTTCCAGCAGCAGGACCGCCCCGCCGAGCCGCGGCATCCTGGCCACGTAGCGCAGGAACAGCCCGGCGGCCAGCAGCACCCAGAAGCCGACCTCGCAGGCGACGATCAGTGTGACGATCACGGCGCCTCTCCTCTCTGTCGGCTCCAGCCTCGCGTCCGCGGGGCCACGGCACGTCGTCGTCAGTGACGAACCGCGACTGCATCCTTCGATGTACCCGGGCCTCGGCCAGGATGGGGACGCCGGTCCCCGGCGGGCGGTGTTGGATGGAGGGATGATCGCCTCTCCCCGATCTGCCGCGTCCGTACCCCCGCACCGGCCCCACCGGTCCCACCGGCCGCACCGCGTCGACGCGCTGATCGCCCTCGCCGGTCTGGTCGGCGGCATCGCCCTGTGGGCCGTGGGGCTGCACACCCAGGGCGGCCGACCGCTGCCCGGGGCCTGGGTGCTGCTGCCGCTGACCGTCATGGCGGCGTTGGAGCTGCTGCGCAGGTCGGCGCCGCAGACCGCGCTGGTCATCGGCACGCTCGCGCTGGTGGCCGATCAGTTCACCATCGGCAGTCTGGCGACGGTGGTGATGTTCACGGACGTGATGTACGCGGCCGTGCTGTACGGGACACCCGCCGCCGCCCGCCGTATCCCCTGGACCACCGGGCTGATCACGGTCGCGGTGACGATCGGCTTCGTCACCTGGCTGCGCACGCCCGAGGCGCTGCTGATCGGGGTGGTCACCGCGCTGATCAGCTTCTTTCCGGCCAGTACCGGCGTTCTCGTACGCAACCACCGGGACGCCGCCGAGTCGGCGCGGCTACGGGCCGAGCAGACGGCGCTGCTGGCCGAGATGGACCGGACCCAGGCGGTGGCCGCCGAGCGCGCGCGGATGGCCCGTGAGCTGCATGACATGGTCGCCAACCATCTCTCGGCGATCGCCATCCACTCGACGGCCGCGCTCTCGCTGGACGACGAGCGCACGTCCCGGGACGCGCTCGGCGTCATCCGGGAGAACAGCGTCGAGGGGCTGGCCGAGATGCGACGGCTGATCGGGCTGCTGCGCGAGAGCGACGACACCGGTACGGTGTCCGCCGCGCCGACGCTGCGGGCGCTGGACACGCTGCTGGAGCAGGCCCGTACGAACGGTGCCTCCAGCGGGCTGCGCTTCACCCTGGACGACCGGCGCGACGAGGGCGCCGGGCTGCCCACGCCCATCGATCTGGCCGCGTACCGCATCATCCAGGAGTCGCTGACCAACGCCCTCAAGCACGCGGTTCCCGGCACGATCACCGTCGAGCTGGACGGGGCGGAGCGCGCGCTGACGGTACGGGTCCGCAGCCCGTTCGGTGACCGGCCGGGGCCGCGCGCGCCGGGGTCGGGCGCCGGTCTGGTCGGGATGCGCGAGCGGGTCGAGCTGCTGGACGGAGACTTCGAGGCGGGTCCCGTCACCGCGGCCGACGGGGGAAAGATCTGGCTGGTACGGGCCGAACTGCCGGTCGTGGAAGGGCGGGAGAGAGCATGACGATCCGGGTGCTGGTCGCGGAGGACCAGTCGGCGGTACGCGCGGGGCTGGTGCTCATCCTGCGCAGCGCGCCGGACATCGAGGTCGTCGGGGAGGCGTCGGACGGCGAGGAGGCGGTCACGCGGGCCCGGGAGCTGCGGCCCGATCTGGTGCTGATGGATGTGCAGATGCCCCGGCTCGACGGGGTGTCGGCGACCCGGAAGGTGGTCGCGGAGCGGCTCGCCGATGTGCTGGTGCTGACCACCTTCGATCTGGACGAGTACGTTTTCGGGGCGCTGCGGGCCGGGGCCTCGGGCTTTCTGCTGAAGAACGCGGAGGCCGGTGAACTGCTCGCGGCCGTACGGACGGTGGCGCGCGGCGAGGGCCTGATCGCCCCGGCCGTCACCCGCCGGCTCATCGCGGAATTCGCGGCGCCGACGCCCGTACGCCCCGCCGGCGCGCCCGATCCGGCGATCCTGGACGTCCTCACGCGCCGGGAGCGCGAGGTTCTCTCGTGCCTGGGCCAGGGGCTGTCGAACGCCGAGATCGCGGGTCGCCTCACCATGGCCGAGGCGACCGTGAAGACCCATGTGAGCAGATTGCTGGGCAAGTTGGAGCTGCGCAGCCGGGTGCAGGCCGCCGTCCTCGCCCAGGAACTGGGAATCTGACCAGCAACTCCTCACCTTTGGTCTGGACCTATTGACGAGTGGTCCAGACCTTCCTACTCTCACCGCACACACTGCGGTGAGCCGTCGCAGGGTGAGCAGTGCACGGACCACCCCGTTTTGTCCTGTACTCACCTGAGGAGCACGCTTGAACTCCCAACCCGCCCTCCACAGACCCCGATTCAGATCCAGAGCCGTCGCGGGCCTCACCGCGCTGCTGCTGCCTCTGGCCGCCCTCGTCGGGCTGGCCACCCCCGCACAGGCCGCCGCCTCGGCCACCGCCTCGTACACCAAGGTCTCCGACTGGGGCACGGGCTTCGAGGGCAAGTGGACGGTGAAGAACACCGGCACCACGAGCCTCAGCTCCTGGACCGTCGAGTGGGACTTCCCGGCCGGTACGGCGGTCACCTCCGGCTGGGACGCCGACATCACCGGAGCGGCCAACCACTGGACCGCCAAGAACAAGACCTGGAACGGCACGCTCGCCCCCGGCGCGACCGTCACCTTCGGCTTCAACGGCACCGGGGCGGGCGCCCCGGCCGGCTGCAAGCTCAACGGCGGCTCGTGCGACGGCGGCCCCGGCGTCCCGGGCGACAACCCGCCCTCGGCCCCCGGCACCCCGACCGCGAGCGAGATCACCAACACCTCGGTCAAGCTGAGCTGGACCGCGGCCACGGACGACAACGGCATCAAGAACTACGACGTCCTGCGGGACGGCACGAAGGTCGCCACGGTCACCGGTACGACGTACACCAACACCGGTCTGACCGCGGGCACCGACTACTCGTACACCGTCCAGGCCCGTGACACGGCCGACCAGACGGGCCCGCTCAGCGGCGCCCGCGCGGTCCGTACGACCGGTGGCGACCCGGGCCCGGGTCCAGGGCCCGGCGGCAAGGTCAAGCTCGGCTACTTCACCGAGTGGGGCGTCTACGGCCGGAACTACCACGTCAAGAACCTGGACACGTCCGGTTCCGCGGCCAAGATCACCCACATCAACTACGCCTTCGGCAATGTCACCGGCGGCAAGTGCACCATCGGTGACTCCTACGCCGACTACGAGAAGGCGTACACCGCCGACCAGTCCGTCGACGGCGTCGCCGACACCTGGGACCAGCCGCTGCGCGGCAGCTTCAACCAGCTGCGCAAGCTCAAGGCGAAGTACCCGCACATCAAGGTCCTCTGGTCGTTCGGCGGCTGGACCTGGTCCGGCGGCTTCGGCCAGGCCGTACAGAACCCGGCCGCCTTCGCGCAGTCCTGCTACGACCTGGTGGAGGACCCGCGCTGGGCCGATGTCTTCGACGGCATCGACCTGGACTGGGAGTACCCCAACGCCTGCGGTCTGACCTGTGACACCAGCGGCCCCGCGTCGTTCAAGAACATGATGCAGGCCATGCGCGCCAAGTTCGGCCCCAACAACCTGGTCACGGCCGCCACCACGGCGGACGCCTCGGCCGGCGGCAAGATCGACAAGGTCGACTACGCGGGCGCGGCCCAGTACATGGACTGGTTCAACGTCATGACGTACGACTTCTTCGGCGCCTTCGCCGCGCAGGGCCCGACGGCCCCGCACTCCCCGCTCACCTCGTACCCGGGCATCCCGCAGGCGGGCTTCAACTCCGCCGAGGCGATAGCCAAGTTCAAGGCGCAGGGCGTGCCGGCCAACAAACTGCTGCTCGGTATCGGCTTCTACGGACGCGGCTGGACGGGCGTGACCCAGGACGCACCGGGCGGCACCGCGACCGGCGCCGCTCCCGGTACGTACGAGGCGGGGATCGAGGACTACAAGGTCCTCAAGAACACCTGCCCGCCCACCGGCACCATCGCGGGCACCTCGTACGCCAAGTGCGGCAGCAACTGGTGGAGTTACGACACCCCGGCCACCATCACGTCCAAGATGGCCTGGGCGAACCAGCAGAGCCTGGGAGGCGCCTTCTTCTGGGACTTCACGGGTGACACCGCCAACGGCGAGCTGGTGACCGCGATCAAGAGCGGTCTCGGATAGCCGGAACGGCACATAGGAAGGGGGCGGCGCCCGAGCGCCGCCCCCTTCAGTGTGTTTGCCAGGGCCCTGAGCGGGGCTCAGGCCACATTCACCCGTTGTCCGGGCGGAGCCGCCTCCAGCCAGGCGAGAAAGCCGGTGAGGGCGTCATCACTCATCGCCAGCTCCAGCCGGACCCCGCTGTGCGCACAGCCCAGGATGACCGCGTCGGAGAGCAGCGCCAGCTCCTCCTCGCCCTCGGGCGCGCGGCGCGACAGCACCTCGATCGCGGAGCGCTCCAGCGTACGGCGCGGACGCGGGGCGTAGGAGAAGACCCGGAACCAGTTGATGCGGTCGCCGTTGTAGCGGGCGACGCCGTACACCCAGCCCTTGCCGGAGAGATCGGGCTCCGCCGGCACGTTCCAGCGCAGACTGCAGTCGAACGTCCCGCCGGAGCGCTGGATCAGCCGCCGGCGCAGACCGAAGACGAAGAGCCCCACCGCAACCAGTACGACGACCAGTCCGCAAATGAGCAGAGCGAGGACCATCAAACACCGACCTCCTCGCCTCATTCAGTACCGGAACAGGAACCGCACCCGCATCGCCTCAGCCGCGACCCGGTCCGGAGGGATCCGGAACGAGCCGCGGCTGAGGATAAATCAGTGGTGACAGCGCTCAGCGCACCGCCACCGCACGCAGTCGGACGTCGGCGCGCCGTTCGGCGGCGTCGTCGGCATCCGACTTCGCGCGTTCCAGCGCACGCTCGGCGCGCTGGGTGTCGATCTCATCCGCAAGCTCGGCGATCTCCGCCAGCAGCGAAAGCTTGTTGTCGGCGAACGAGAGGAAACCGCCGTGGACAGCGGCCACGATCGTTTCGCCCTCACTCGTACGAATGGTCACCGGGCCCGACTCCAGCACACCGAGCAGCGGCTGGTGACCGGGCATGACGCCGATGTCGCCGGACGTGGTGCGCGCGACGACCAGGGTGGCCTCGCCGGACCAGATACTGCGGTCAGCGGCGACCAGCTCGACATGCAGCTCAGCAGCCAAGGGTGGCTCCTCGGGTCACCACCCGGCCGTATCGCCGGGTGTTGGCTTCAATTCTATGGGGTGTCGATAAGAGAGCGACGGAGGGGGGCGGGAGGTACCCGCCCCCCTCCGTGCGCCGACGGGTCAGGAGACGCCGAGTTCCTTGGCCTTGGCCTTCAGGTCCTCGATGCCACCGCACATGAAGAACGCCTGCTCGGGGAAGTGGTCGTACTCCCCGTCACAGATCGCGTTGAACGCGGCGATCGACTCGTCGAGCGGCACGTCCGAACCGTCCAGGCCGGTGAACTGCTTGGCGGCGTGGGTGTTCTGCGACAGGAAGCGCTCGACGCGACGGGCCCGGTGGACAACGAGCTTGTCCTCCTCGCCCAGCTCGTCGATACCGAGGATCGCGATGATGTCCTGGAGGTCCTTGTACTTCTGCAGGATTCCCTTGACGCGGCTGGCCGCGTCGTAGTGCGCCTGCGAGATGTAGCGCGGGTCCAGGATGCGGGACGTCGAGTCCAGCGGGTCCACCGCCGGGTAGATGCCCTTCTCCGAGATCGGACGCGACAGCACGGTCGTCGCGTCGAGGTGCGCGAAGGTCGTGGCCGGGGCCGGGTCGGTCAGGTCGTCCGCGGGGACGTAGATCGCCTGCATCGAGGTGATCGAGTGACCGCGGGTCGACGTGATGCGCTCCTGGAGCACACCCATCTCGTCCGCCAGGGTCGGCTGGTAACCCACCGCGGACGGCATACGGCCGAGCAGCGTGGAGACCTCGGAACCGGCCTGGGTGAAGCGGAAGATGTTGTCGATGAAGAGCAGCACGTCCTGCTTCTGCACATCGCGGAAGTACTCCGCCATGGTCAGCGCGGAGAGCGCCACCCGCAGACGCGTGCCCGGCGGCTCGTCCATCTGGCCGAAGACCAGCGCGGTCTTGTCCAGCACGCCCGAGTCGGTCATCTCGTCGATGAGGTCGTTGCCCTCACGGGTGCGCTCACCGACACCGGCGAACACGGAAACACCGTCGTGCAGCTTGGCCACACGCATGATCATTTCCTGGATGAGGACGGTCTTGCCGACGCCCGCACCACCGAACAGACCGATCTTGCCGCCCTTGACGTACGGGGTCAGCAGGTCGACGACCTTCAGGCCGGTCTCGAACATCTCGGTCTTGGACTCAAGCTGGTCGAAGGCCGGGGCCTTGCGGTGGATCGGCCAGCGCTCCGTGATCTGGGACTCGGCCTCGGGCTCGTTCAGGATCTGACCGAGGGTGTTGAACACCTTGCCCTTGGTCACATCGCCGACCGGGACGGTGATGCCGTTGCCCGTGTCGGTCACCGGGGCCTGGCGAACCAGACCGTCGGTGGGCTGCATCGAGACCGCGCGGACCACACCGTCGCCCAGGTGCTGGGCTACTTCGAGGGTCAGCGTCTTGAGCTTGCCCTCCTCGGCCGGGTCCGCGACCTCGACGTGCAGCGCGTTGTAGATCTCCGGCATCGCGTCGACGGGGAACTCCACGTCGACGACCGGGCCGATGACCCGGGCGACGCGGCCCGTGGGTGCGGCCGTCTCAACAGTGGTCGTCATTAATTTTCACTCCCCGCGGTCGCGTCGGCCAGTGCGCTCGCGCCACCGACGATCTCGCTGATTTCCTGGGTGATTTCGGCCTGGCGGGCCGCGTTGGCAAGCCGGGAGAGGCTCTTGATGAGGTCCCCGGCGTTGTCGGTCGCCGACTTCATCGCGCGGCGGGTGGCAGCGTGCTTGGAAGCGGCGGCCTGGAGCAGCGCGTTGTAGATACGGCTCTCGACGTAGCGCGGCAGCAGGGCGTCGAGGACGTCCTCCGCCGACGGCTCGAAGTCGAAGAGCGGACGGATCTCGCCCTTGGTAACCCCCGCGGCGGCAGCCGCTGATGTTACTGACTCGGCCGCCTTGTCCAGGCTGAGCGGCAGCAGCCGGTGCTGCACCGGCGTCTGCGTCAGCATCGAGACGAACTCGGTGAAGACGATGTGGAGCTCGTCCACGCCGCCCTCGGCCGTGTCCTGCTGGACGGCCGCGATCAGCGGAGCCGCGACCTGCTTGGCGTCCGCGTACGTCGGGCTGTCGGTGAAGCCGCTCCACGAGTCCGTGACCTTGCGCTCACGGAAGCCGTAGTAGGCGACACCCTTGCGGCCGACGATGTACGTGTCGACCTCCTTGCCCTCACCGCGGAGCCGCTCGGTGAGCCGCTCCGCCGCCTTGATGGCGTTCGAGGAGTAGCCGCCGGCCAGTCCGCGGTCGCTCGTGATGAGCAGGATCGCGGCGCGGGTCGGCGTCTCCGCCTCGGTGGTCAGGGGGTGCTTGGTCGTCGACCCCGTCGCCACCGCGGTGACCGCGCGGGTCAGCTCGGTCGCGTACGGAGTGGAGGCCGCCACCTGGCGCTGCGCCTTGACGATGCGCGAGGCGGCGATCATCTCCATCGCCTTGGTGATCTTCTTGGTCGCGGTGACGGATTTGATGCGACGCTTGTAGACCCGGAGCTGGGCTCCCATGAGTCAGGTCCCTTCCGTCGTCACTTGGAGACGCTGACGGCCGGCGCGTCGTCGCCGAGGAGCTTGCCGTCCGAGGTCTCGAACTGCCGCTTGAAGGCGGTGATGGCGTCCGCGATCGACTGGATCGTGTCGTCGGACATCTTGGCGCCCTCGGCGATGCTGGTCAGCAGGTCCTTGCGCTCACGGCGCAGGTACTCCAGCAGCTCGCTCTCGAAGCGACGGATGTCGGCGACCGGTACGTCGTCCATCTTGCCGTTGGTGCCGGCCCAGACGGAGACGACCTGCTCCTCCACCGGGAACGGCGCGTACTGCGGCTGCTTCAGCAGCTCGACCATGCGCTTACCGCGCTCCAGGGACGCCTTGGACGCCGCGTCCAGGTCGGAACCGAAGGACGCGAACGCCTCCAGCTCACGGTACTGGGCGAGGTCCACACGCAGTCGGCCGGAGACCTGCCGCATGGCCTTGTGCTGGGCGGAGCCACCGACTCGGGAGACCGAGATACCGACGTTCAGCGCGGGCCGCTGGCCGGCGTTGAACAGGTCGGACTCCAGGAAGCACTGTCCGTCGGTGATGGAGATGACGTTGGTCGGAATGAACGCCGACACGTCGTTGGCCTTCGTCTCGACGATCGGGAGACCCGTCATCGAACCGGCGCCCATGTCGTCGGAGAGCTTGGCGCAGCGCTCCAGCAGACGCGAGTGCAGGTAGAAGACGTCGCCCGGGTAGGCCTCACGGCCCGGCGGACGGCGCAGCAGCAGGGACACGGCGCGGTAGGCGTCGGCCTGCTTCGAGAGGTCGTCGAAGATGATCAGGACGTGCTTGCCCTGGTACATCCAGTGCTGGCCGATGGCCGAACCGGTGTACGGCGCCAGGTACTTGAAGCCGGCCGGGTCGGACGCGGGGGCGGCGACGATCGTCGTGTACTCAAGGGCGCCCGCCTCCTCCAGCGCACCGCGGACACCCGCGATGGTGGAGCCCTTCTGGCCGATGGCGACGTAGATGCAGCGGACCTGCTTGTTGGTGTCGCCCGAGCGCCAGTTGTCGCGCTGGTTGATGATCGTGTCGACGGCCAGAGCGGTCTTGCCGGTCTGCCGGTCGCCGATGATCAGCTGACGCTGGCCACGGCCGATCGGCACCATGGCGTCGACAGCCTTGTAGCCGGTCTGCATCGGCTCGTGGACCGACTTACGGACCATGACGCCCGGGGCCTGCAGCTCCAGGGCGCGGCGGCCTTCGGTCTCGATCTCGCCGAGGCCGTCGATCGGGTTGCCGAGCGGGTCGACCACGCGACCCAGGTAGCCCTCGCCGACAGCGACGGAGAGGACCTCGCCGGTACGGGTGACCGACTGACCCTCCTCGATACCGCTGAACTCGCCGAGGATGATCGAACCGATCTCGCGCTCCTCAAGGTTGAGGGCGAGACCAAGGGTGCCGTCCTCGAACTTCAGCAGCTCGTTCGCCATGGCCGAGGGAAGACCCTCGACCTTCGCGATGCCGTCACCGGCCACGCTGACCGTACCGACCTCCTCGCGCGAGGCCGCGTCCGGCTTGTACGACTGGACAAAGTTCTCCAGCGCGTCCCGGATCTCCTCCGGCCGGATCGTGAGCTCCGCCATCTGGGTTCCCTGCTCTCCTTGTTGGGCCCGAAGTTTCTTTGGGGGTCTGCGGGTCTGGGGGCGACCCCCAGGAATCTTCTGCAATTTCTGCACGGCCCAACCGGGCCGCTGGTGTTGCTCTGTTCTGTTGCCTGCGTCTGCCTGCGTCCGCGGACGGCTCCGCCGTCCGTCGTCAGCCCGCGAGTCGCCGTTCCGCCTCTTCGAGACGGTCCGCGACGGTGCCGTTGATGACCTCGTCGCCGACCCGCACCGAGATCCCGCCGAGGACCTCGGGGTCCACGTCCAGGTTCAGATGCATCGGGTGGCCGTACAGCCTGGCCAGAGCGGCGCCGAGACGCTGCTTCTGTCCGTCGCTGAGCGGCACGGCCGAGGTGACGACGGCGACCAACCGGTCCCGGCGCGCCGCGGCGAGCCGGGACAGGGTCTGGAGACCCGCTTCCAGGCTACGTCCCCGGGGCCGGGTCACGAGACGCACTACCAGACGCTCGGTGGCCGGATTGGCCCGGCCGCCCAGCAGACCGTTGAGGAGCCCGGTCTTGGCGGTGGTCGTCGCCGACCGGTCGGTCAGCGCGGCCCGCAGCGCGGGGCTGGACTCGACGATCCGGCCGAACCGGAACAGCTCGTCCTCCACGTTGTCCAGCGAACCGGCCTGCTGCGCGGCGGTGAGCTCGGCGGTCGCCGAGAGCTCCTCCACCGAGTCGACCAGGTCACGCGGCTGCGACCAGCGGGAGCGGACCATGCCGGAGACCAGATCGGCGGCCGGACCGCCCACCTGACCGCTCAGCAGCCGTCCGGCCAGCTCGGCCTTGGCCTCGCCGGCCTGCGCCGGGTCGGTCAGGACCCGACGCAGCGAGACCTCACGGTCGAGCAGCGCGGTCACGGCGGCCAGCTCTTCGGCGAGCTTCGCCGCGTCGACCGACGTGCTGTCGGTCAGCGCGTCGAGACGCTCACGCGCGGCGGCCAGCGCCTCGCGGCTCGCTCCGTTCATCGCGTGGCCTCGGCCTTCGAAGCGCCGTCCTCAAGCTCATCGAGGAAGCGGTCGATGGTGCGGCTCTGCCGGGCGTGGTCCTCAAGGGACTCCCCGACGAGCTTGCCGGCCAGTTCGGTGGCGAGCTTGCCCACGTCCTGGCGCAGCGCGCTGGCCGCGGACTTGCGGTCGGCCTCGATCTGGGCGTGACCGGCGGCGACGATCTCCTCACGCTGCCGCTGACCTTCCGCCCTCATCTCCTGGATGATCGCGGTGCCCTGCTCGGTCGCCTCCTGGCGGAGCCTGGCGGCCTCGTGCCGGGCTTCGGCGAGCTGCGCCTTGTACTGCTCAAGGACGCTCTCCGCCTCGGTCTTGGCGGCGTCGGCCTTCTCGATACCGCCCTCGATGGCCTCGCGACGCTCTTCCAGAACCTTGTTGATGTTCGGAAGGAGCTTCTTGGCGAGGAGGCCGAAGACGATGACGAAGGCGAGCAGGCCGATGACGAGCTCGGGAATCGGCGGAACGAGGGGGTTTTCACCCTCCGCAGCCGCGATAGTGAGCAGCGGGCTCATATCAGTGCCTTTCGTCTAGTGGACTGGTCGTGATGGTGAGATCACGTGCCGTAGACGAACGGCATGACCAGACCGATGAGGGCGAGCGCCTCACAGAATGCGAAACCGAGGATCTGGTTGGTACGGATCAGACCAGCGGCCTCGGGCTGACGGGCGAGGGCCTGGGTGCCGTTACCGAAGATGATGCCGACGCCGACGCCGGGGCCGATGGCGGCCAGGCCGTAGCCGATGGAGCCGAGCGAACCGGATACGGCGGCAAGAGTCGAGGACATGCCAGTTCTTCCTTCTCTTTCACGGACCGGTGGGGGTTGGCCACCGGACGGCTGTGGGGTCTGGAGTGAGGACGGGCTCAGTGTTGCTCGGCGAGCGCGCCCTGAATGTAGCTGCAGGTCAGGAGCACGAAGACATACGCCTGAAGGGCCTGGATGAAGAGCTCGAAGGCGGTCATCACGATGACCATCACGAACGAGACGCCGGCGTACGCGATGCCGATGCCGTTGAGCAGGTACCAGCTCGCGATGGTGAAGAGCAGCAGCAGCGTGTGGCCCGCGAACATGTTGGCGAAGAGTCGCACCGCGTGCGTGAACGGCCGGACCAGCAGGTTCGAGAAGAGCTCGATCGTCATGGACATCGGCAGCACCGCGCCGAGCGACTTGTCGTAGCCCGTGAAGTTCTTGAAGGCGCCGACGAATCCGTGCCGCTTGAAGGTCAGTGACACCCAGAGGACGTAAACGATCAGTGCGAGACCGATCGGGTACGCGATGATCGATGTCACCGGGAACTGGGCGACCGGAACGATCGACCAGAGGTTCATCATCCAGACGAAGAAGAAGAGCGAGACGATGAGCGGTACATACTTCTCACCCTCCTTCTTGCCGATGATCTCGTAGACGACCCCGCGGCGAACGAAGTCGTAGCCGGCCTCGGCCACCATCTGAAGCTTGCCCGGGACAACTTTCGGCTTACGGAAAGCGGCCCAGAAGAAGCCCACGATGATGATGGAGCCGAGCAGCGCCAGCAGCATCGGCTTGTTGAAGTACAGGTTGCTGTCCGCGTTGCCGAAGATCGGCTTGAACAGGAACGAGTGCAGGCCGGGTGCCGGGAAGCCACAGTCAGCGAAGATGTGGCAGTCGGTCTCGAAGGCGAGCACCTGCGTCGGGTCAGCACTCACCGCGGGCTCCTTCAGCATGGCGCATAGGTACGGCAACCTCGTTGTGTCGGCGCGGCGCGCAGCCGCGGTTCGGCACTGGACTGGTGTAACGGATGTGGGGACGGCGGTCGGGCGTTGAGCCTCGCGTGAGAACAGGCGTCAGCTCGGATGCCCGCGCCCGCAATGCCGCAGTTGGCACCGGACGATAGCAGGATCCCGAACGGGCACTTATCCCGGCCCTACCTCTCACGCCGACGACCCCGTCTTCTCGGCCTTTCCTGCGGACGAGGGTTCGGGGTCGACGTAGAGGATCTTGGCCTTCATGTGCGCGCGAGCCTGAGCGGCGACCCAGACGAGGGTCGTCACAACGAGCGTGAGAGCGAACGCCTTCGGGTTGAACAACGTGGTGTCCTTGAAGGCGGCCACGAAAATGAAAACGAGCAACAGCTGGGCGGTGTAGAGCATCAGCCCCATCGCCTGGAACAACTGCGGCAGCGACTTGGCCGTGCGCTGGAGAACCGTGAGCCCCATCCCCATGAAGAAGATCACCAACAGCGCGCCGACGGCGGCCCCCAGAGCTCCCTTGCCCCCCGCGACCACACCGCTGACCACAGCGGCGACAACGCCGGCGGCAGCAGTGGGCACGGCGGCGTGAAGGAGGTTCCGGACGTCGTTGGACGGCATGGCGGCAGCTCCGCTGAATGGGTGGGGCAGATGGTGTCGTCATGGACGAGCGTAGGCCCGGTCCGAGAGAGGGTTTCTCGGGCCAACGGACCGTCGCACTACGGTCCTTCGGCTCTGTCGCCGGGTCTCGTGAACAGTATCACAAACTATTTGATGAGGTCTTTACCATGGTGGTGTGCTGACTGTCACACATGAGAGTTAACCCGCGCGTGTGTGCAGGACAGCGGTGCGTTGTGTCTGGTATTGGGCTCCGACGAGTGTAATGGCCCCAGGCTCAACGCCTGGAATCGGCCTTTCTTCTGTCGGAAAAACGCGAACGAGCGCCGAGGGCGGTCGCCCCGTTGACGCCGGCGGGAACAGGCGTACGCTCCGCCGCCATTCCCTGCGCCCCCAGCGGCTCGGGGACCGGCTCGGGAACGATCTCCTCGTGCGAGCCGTCCGGCTCGGCCGCCGCCCGCTTGCGGCGCCGGTAGCGCGGCGGTACGAAGGCCTGGGCCCAGAGCGGGGCCCGCGGTGTGAAGCGCGGCAGCAGCAGGAGCACCAGCCCCACCGCGCTCAGGACGACGACGACCGGCAGGATCCACATCGACGCCGAGTGCACCGAGTACAGGACCACACCGAACGCGATCAGCGCCGACCAGAAGTACATGATCAGGACGGACCTGCTGTGCGAGTGACCGATCTCCAGCAGCCGGTGGTGGAGATGGCCCCGGTCGGCGGCGAACGGCGACTGGCCGTTCCAGGCGCGGCGTACGACGGCCAGCACCAGGTCCGCGAACGGGATCGCGATGATCGTCAGCGGCAGCAGCAGCGGGATGAAGACCGGCAGGGCGGCGTGTGTGGCCGCGCGCCCTGACCCCTCGAAGACCTTCAGGACGTCCAGGTCGACCTGACCCGTCACGGAGATCGCGCCCGCCGAGAGCACCAGACCGATCAGCATCGATCCCGAGTCGCCCATGAAGATGCGCGCCGGATGCATGTTGTGCGGCAGGAAGCCCACACACATGCCCATGAGGATGACGGCGAAGAGCGTGGCGGGGGCGGCGGCCTCGATGCCGTACCCGTACCAGAGCCGGTAGGTGTACAGGAAGAAGGCCGTGGCGGCGATGCAGACCATGCCGGCCGCGAGGCCGTCGAGACCGTCCACGAAGTTGACCGCGTTGATGGTGATCACCACCAGCGCGACGGTGAGCAGTGTGCCCTGCCAGGAGGTCAGCGAGACCATGCCGATACCGGGCACCGGGATCCACAGGATCGTCAGACCCTGCATCACCATCACGCCCGCGGCGATCATCTGGGCGCCGAGCTTGATCAGCGCGTCGATCTCGAACTTGTCGTCGAGGACACCGATCAGCCAGATCAGCGCGGCGCCGGAGAGCAGCGCGCGCGGTTCGTTGGAGAGCTCGAAGACCCCGTTGAGGTTCTGCAGGTTGTCGGCGACGAGCAGTCCGGCGCACAGGCCGAAGAACATGGCGATGCCGCCGAGCCTCGGCGTCGGTTCGCGGTGCACGTCGCGGGCGCGGATCTCCGGCATCGCTCCGGTCGCGATGGCGAACTTCCGCACCGGGCCGGTCAGCAGATAGGTCACCGCAGCCGTCACACAGAGCGTCAGCAGGTAATCACGCACGGGCTGCCCCACAGGAATCGCTGGCCATCTCAGCCCCACACACTAGCCCGCTCCGGATCCACCGATGGAAACCGAGTCGCGTTATGAGCGAGGACTACACAATGAGCGAGATGGTTGCACGGCTTCCCGCCCCCGGATGTTTCATTCAGGAAAGGGTCCCATACGGCGGAAAACGCCCGGTCAGGCTCCGTACTTCACCGCGGACCCCCCGCGCCTCCGCAACATCCTCACGCAGCGCCGCGGCGAAGAGGGCCGCGATCCGGCGCATTTCCGCCTCTCCCATGCCCTGGGTGGTCACGGCGGCGGTACCCAGCCGGATGCCGCGCCCGTCCGCGTAGGGCAGCGCGCAGGTGTCCAGCACCATCCCGGCGGCGGCCAGCCGGCCGCGGGCCGTTCTGCCCTCCACTCCCAGGGGCGACGGGTCGGCGGTGATCAGATGCGTGTCGGTACCACCCGTAGTGATGAGGAAACCCTCCGTGGCCAACGCCTCGGCCAGCGCACGGGCGTTGGCCACGACCCGGTGCGCGTACGCCGTGAACGCGGGCGCCGCCGCCTCCCCGAAGGCGACCCCCTTGGCCGCGATCGTGTGCATCTGCGCGCCGCCCTGCGTGAACGGGAACACCGCCCGGTCGACGCGCTCCGCGTACTCCTCGCCGCAGAGGATCATCCCGCCGCGCGGCCCGCGCAGCACCTTGTGCGTCGTCGCGCACACGACATCGGCGTACGGCACGGGATTGGGCGCCGCTCCCCCGGCGACGAGCCCGATCGGATGGGCTGCGTCCGCGATCAGATACGCGCCGACGTCGTCGGCGATCTCGCGGAACGTCTCGTAGTCGATATGCCGGGGATACGAGATCGAGCCGCAGACGATGGCCTTGGGCCGGTGCGTCCGCGCCAGCTGGTGCACCTGCGCGTAGTCGATGATCCCGCTCTCGGCGTCGACCCCGTACCCGACGAAGTCGAACCAGCGGCCGGAGAAGTTGACGGGCGCGCCATGGGTGAGATGCCCCCCGTACGCCAGCCCCATGGCCAGCACGGTGTCCCCTGGCCGCAGCAGGGCGGCGTACGTGGCGAGGACGGCGGACGACCCGGAGTGCGGCTGTACGTTGGCGTGCTCGGCCCCGAAGAGCGCCTTCGCCCGCGCGATCGCGATCCGCTCGGCGGCGTCGACCAGCTCACACCCGCCGTGGTGGCGGGCGCCTGGATAGCCCTCGGCGTACTTGTTGGCGAGCGGGGAGCCGAGCGCGGCGAGAACGGCGGGCGAGGTGAAGTTCTCGGCGGCGATCAGCTGGAGACTGTCCGCCTGCCGACGCGCCTCCCCGAGGATCACCTCGGCCATCTCGGGATCCTGCCGGCGCAGGATGTCCGGCGCGGTCGTTCGGGGGGCGGTGACGACGGCCATGGCGGACTCCGGACCTCGGAGGGGTTGCGTGCCTTCCAATGTAGGCCGGTGGGAACGCTGATGCGCGATGGCGAGGCCGCCTGTCCCCGGCGGCCCGCTTTAAAGCAACCCCGGCCGCGCCGGGACCCCCGTCAGCGCTGTGACAACCGGGTCCAGCGCCTGGTGGATCTCCTCGCCGATGGAGCGGAAGAACGTGATGGGCGCGCCGTACGGGTCGTAGACCTCGTCCGCCTCCGCCGTGGGCGCCAGCAGCCAGCCGCGCAGCGCCGCCGCCGCGCGGACCAGGGCGCGGGCGCGCTCGACCACCCCCTCGTCGAGGGGGTCGGGCAGCGTCGCCGGGTCTATGGCCCGCACCAGCCGGGTGAACTCCTTGAGCGTGAAGGTGCGCAGCCCTGCGGAGTGGCCCATGGAGATCACCTGGGCGCGGTGGTCGCGGGTCGCGGTGAGGACCAGGTCGGCGCGGATGACGTGTTCGTCGAGCAGTTCGCGGCCGACGAAGCCGGAGGCGTCCGCGCCGAAGTCGGCCAGTACGGCTTCCGCGTTGGCCTCCATGGCCGCGCCCTCATGCCCCCAGGTGCCCGCGCTCTCCACGATCAGGCCGCCGGTGAGCCGCTCGCCGAGGCGGACGGTCAGGGCATGCCGGTTCAGCCGCTCGGTGATGGGCGAGCGGCAGACGTTGCCGGTGCTGACGTGGAGGATGCGGAAGGTGTTGCCGGTGAATGCGGTCTCCGCTATGCCACGCCCCTCAGGGGCGGTCAATTGGCCACCTCAAGGTCGGGTACCACCTTGCGGAGCTCCTCCGCGTCGAGGGCACCGGCCCGCAGCAGCACCGGAACGTTGCCGGTGACGTCGACGATCGAGGAGGGCACGTTGCCGGGCGTCGGGCCGCCGTCGAGATAGACGGAGACGGCGTCCCCGAGCATCTCCTGCGCGGCGTCGCAGTCCTCGGGGGCCGGGTGTCCCGTGAGGTTGGCGCTGGAGACGGCCATCGGGCCGACCTCGGTGAGCAGTTCGATGGCGACGGGGTGCAGCGGCATCCGGATGGCGACGGTGCCTCGGGTGTCCCCGAGGTCCCACTGGAGGGACGGCTGGTGCTTGGCGACGAGGGTCAGCGCGCCGGGCCAGAACGCGTCGACCAGCTCCCAGGCCTGCTCCGAGAAGTCGGTGACGAGGCCGTGCAGGGTGTTCGGGGAGCCGATCAGGACAGGGGTGGGCATATTGCGGCCGCGCCCCTTGGCCCCCAGCAGATCGGCGACGGCCTCGGAGCTGAAGGCGTCCGCACCGATCCCGTAGACGGTGTCGGTGGGCAGCACGACCAGCTCACCACGGCGGACGGCCGACGCGGCCTCGCGCAGACCCGTCGTACGGTCGGTCGCGTCGTTGCAGTCGTATCGCCGTGCCATTTAGCCGGCCCTCCTGTGGTCTGATGCCCGGTTCACTGCCGGTGCGGCGGTCTCTGCGGCTGTAGCGGTCGTCGCGGTCACTGGCGCCGTCGCGGTCACGGCATGGCCTTACGGGCCGTCGCGAAGCGCGGTCGCTTGTTCAGATCGGGGTGGTCGGCGGCGTCCGCCCAGCCGGATTCCTCACTGAAGATCCACGGCACCTGACCGCCCTGGGTGTCCGCGTGTTCGACGACGACCAGACCGCCGGGCCGCAGCAGCCGGTGCGCGGTGCGTTCGATGCCGCGGATCGTGTCGAGGCCGTCCTCGCCGGAGAAGAGGGCCATCTCCGGATCGTGGTCACGGGCCTCGGGAGCCACGTACTCCCACTCGGTCAGCGGGATGTACGGCGGGTTGGAGATGACCAGATCGACCTGGCCGTCGAACTCGGGAAGGGCGCTCAGAGCGTCTCCCTGGTGGACGGTCACCCTGGATCCCTCCGCGTTCTTCCGCGTCCAGGCGAGGGCCTGCTCGGACAGCTCCACGGCGTGTACGCGCGAGCGCGGCACCTCCTGTGCCATGGCGAGCGCGATCGCGCCGGAGCCCGAGCACAGGTCGACGATGAGCGGCTCCACGACGTCCATGGCGCGTACGGCGTCTATCGCCCAGCCGACGACCGACTCGGTCTCCGGGCGCGGCACGAACACGCCGGGCCCCACCTGGAGTTCCAGATAGCGGAAGAAGGCGCGTCCGGTGATGTGCTGGAGCGGCTCGCGGGCCTCGCGGCGGGCCACGGCCTCCCAGTAGCGGGCGTCGAAGTCCGAGTCCTTGACGTTGTGCAGCTCTCCCCGCTTGACGCCGTGCACATACGCGGCGAGCTCCTCCGCGTCGAAGCGCGGCGAGGGCACGCCCGCGTCCGCCAGCCGCTGGGTGGCCTGGGCCACCTCGGCGAGCAGCAGGCTGCTGCGGCTGGCGGGCCCGCGACGGAGCCGCTGAGGGTCGCTGTGCCCACCGGAAAGTGGCTGCACGCTGGTTCCTCCGGACTGCGAGAGTGGTTACTGGGCGGCGGCGAGCTTCGCTGCGGAGTCGGCGTCGACACAGGCCTGGATGACCGCGTCCAGGTCTCCGTCGAGCACCTGGTCCAAGTTGTACGCCTTGAAACCGACGCGGTGGTCGGAGATCCGGTTTTCCGGGAAGTTGTACGTCCGGATCTTCTCGGACCTGTCGACCGTCCGCACCTGGCTGCGCCGGGCGTCCGCCGCGTTCTTCTCCGCCTCCTCCTGCGCGGCCGCGAGAAGCCGCGAGCGAAGGATACGCAGTGCCTGCTCCTTGTTCTGGAGCTGGCTCTTCTCGTTCTGGCAGGAGGCGACGACACCGGTCGGCAGATGGGTGATCCGTACGGCGGAGTCGGTGGTGTTGACGGACTGGCCGCCGGGTCCCGAGGAGCGGTAGACGTCGATCCGCAGATCGTTCGCGTGGATCTCGACGTCGACCTCCTCCGCCTCGGGCGTGACGAGCACACCGGCGGCGGAGGTGTGGATACGGCCCTGCGACTCGGTGGACGGCACGCGCTGTACGCGGTGCACCCCGCCCTCGTACTTCAGCCGCGCCCAGACGCCCTGTCCGGGCTCGGTGGCGCCGTTGCCGCCCTTGGTCTTCACCGCGACCTGGACGTCCTTGTAGCCGCCCAGCTCGGATTCGGTGGCGTCGATGATCTCGGTCTTCCAGCCGACGCGCTCCGCGTACCGCAGATACATGCGCAGCAGGTCGCCGGCGAAGAGCGCGGACTCGTCGCCGCCCGCGCCGGCCTTGACCTCCAGGATGACGTCCTTGTCGTCGCTGGGGTCGCGCGGTACGAGCAGCAGGCGGAGCTTCTCGGTCAGCTCTTCGCGCTGCTTCTCCAGCTCCTTGACCTCGGCGGCGAAATCGGGATCGTCGGCCGCGAACTCGCGGGCGGTCACGATGTCCTCGCCGGTCTGCTTCCAGGAGCGGTAGGTGCCGATGATCGGGGTGAGCTCGGCGTAACGCTTGTTGAGCTTGCGCGCGTTCGCCTGGTCCGCGTGGACCGACGGGTCGGCGAGCTTCTTCTCCAGATCGGCGTGCTCGCCGATCAGTTCCTCGACCGCCTCGAACATCGGGGGCTCCTGGTTTTCGTACGAAAGGTGCTTCGGGACGCCAAAGCGCCGGTCTCGGCGCCCCGGTCATCGGGGCACCGAGAACCGGCGCGGGGTGCTCGCTACTTCTTGGCGGCGGCGGCCTTGCCGAAGCGGGCCTCGAAGCGGGCCACGCGGCCACCGGTGTCGAGGATCTTCTGCTTGCCCGTGTAGAACGGGTGGCACTCGGAGCAGAGGTCGGCACGGATGGTGCCGGACTCGATGGTGCTCCGGGTGGTGAACGACGCACCGCAGGTGCAGCTGACCTGGGTCTCGACGTACGCGGGGTGGATGTCGCGCTTCAAGGGGTTCTCCTAGGGAACATCCCCGCGCGGGGGCGGGGAGGGCACCGGGTCGCACGTACGGAGTGCGCGTGCGTGAACCGGGACCGACGTACCAGTCTGCCAGGACCGGCCGTATCTCCCAAAACGGGGGTGCGGCGGAAAGTATTCCGGATTCCGCCCCACACCTACGGAAAGCCGGTGCCCGCAAGCGGGCCGGTCAGCCGCTCTCGACCACGCCGTTCGCGTCGCCCCGGTCGCCCGCGGAGTCCTTGGTCGCGGAGGCGGGGATGGGCTTGTCCTCCCTGAGCGCCTTCCAGACCTGCTGCGAGGGGGCCTGGAGGGGCAGCACGCGGTTCCGGTCGGCGGGGTCGTACCGGACCGGGAGCGTGATCATCTTGACGTCCTTGGCCCCGAGGTCTTTGAGTCCGCCGGCGAATCCGATCAGTTTGTCGACCGAATCGAGCTGGGAATCCGGGGTGATCGCGCGGGTGGCGGTGTCGGCGAGGTCGTACAGCTTCTTCGGGTTGCTGAACACGCCGATGCTCTTGACCTGCTCGATCAGCGCCTTGATGAACGCCTGCTGGAGCTCTATCCGGCCCAGGTCGCTGCCGTCGCCGACACTGTGGCGGGTCCGTACGAGACCGAGGGACTGCTCACCGTCGAGGGTGTGGGTGCCGGGCGCGAGTGTGAGATGGCTCTTGGGGTCGTCGATGGCCCGCGTGGTGGTGATCTTCACGCCTCCGAGCTGGTCGACGAGCTTCTTGAAACCGGTGAAGTCGACCTCGATGTAGTGATCCATGCGGATGCCGGACATCTTCTCGACGGTCTTCACGGCGCAGGCGGGCCCCCCGACCTCGTACGCCGTGTTGAACATGGCGAACTGCGCGCCGGGCACGGCGGCGCCCTTCGAGTCGGTGCACTCGGGGCGGTCGATCAGGGTGTCCCTCGGTATCGAGACGACGCTGGCCGTTTTGTGGCCCTTGTGGACGTGGACGATCACCGCAGTGTCGGAGCGGGCGCCGCCGCCGTCCTTGCCGTACGCGGCGTTCGCGCCGGACCGGGAGTCCGAGCCGAGGACGAGGATGTCCTCGGAGCCGTTGTCGGCGTTGGCCGGGCGGTCGCGGCCCAGCTGGGCGTTGATGTCGATGCCCAGGAGGTTGCCGTTGAGCTTGAAATAGACGTAACCGATCCCGGATCCGCCGAGGAGAACCAGACCCGCGGCCGACCACGCCACGACGGTGGTCGCGCGCCGGCGCTTGCCCGAGGTCTTGCGGCGCTTGCCGCCGCCACGTATTCGGCTGTCGCTCCGGTCGGTCATGGTTTCCCTCTGTCCGTCGCGCCGATTCCGTTACCTCCCGCCGTGCGATGTGGGACGTTTCATCACCACTTGTACAGACAGTGAAGCATCAAGAAGGGTTGCACAGCACGCTGTGGCCGCCCCGGGCTCACAGGGCGAGGGAGCCTGCCGGGGCGCTGCGCCGCCCGGGTGAGGGCACCGGCGGTCACCTGCGTCTTTGGCGTACGGAGCCGCCCACGGGCCGGACAGGGCCGGTCCCGGGGGTGTGGCGAAGGTCTCCGGGCGGCCGGTCACGGAAAACCGCCCCCTCGCCGTGGCGAAGGGGCGGTTTCGTGACCGGCGGACCTGGTCGGTCCAGGTCAGTCGGTCTCCGTCAGTCGTTGCCGTTGCCGTTTCCGGGGCCGGGCGTCGTCTTCTGGATCTGGAGCAGGAACTCCGCGTTCGACTTCGTCTGCTTCATCTTGTCCAGCAGCAGCTCGATCGCCTGCTGCTGGTCCAGCGCGTGCAGCACCCGGCGCAGCTTCCAGACGACGGCGAGCTCGTCGCTGCCGAGCAGGATCTCTTCCTTACGGGTGCTGGACGCGTCCACGTCCACCGCCGGGAAGATGCGCTTGTCGGAGAGCTTCCGGTCGAGCTTGAGCTCCATGTTGCCGGTGCCCTTGAACTCCTCGAAGATCACCTCGTCCATGCGCGAGCCGGTCTCGACCAGCGCGGTGGCCAGGATGGTCAGCGAGCCGCCGTCCTCGATGTTGCGCGCCGCGCCGAAGAAGCGCTTCGGCGGGTAGAGCGCGGTCGAGTCGACACCACCGGACAGGATGCGTCCGGAGGCGGGAGCCGCGAGGTTGTACGCACGGCCCAGACGGGTGATCGAGTCCAGCAGGACGACCACGTCGTGCCCCAGCTCCACCAGACGCTTCGCTCGCTCGATGGCCAGCTCGGCGACGGTGGTGTGGTCCTCGGCCGGGCGGTCGAAGGTCGAGGAGATGACCTCGCCCTTGACCGACCGCTGCATGTCGGTGACCTCTTCAGGACGCTCGTCGACGAGGACGACCATCAGATGGCACTCGGGGCTGTTGACCGTGATCGCGTTGGCGATGGCCTGGAGGATCATGGTCTTACCGGTCTTCGGCGGGGCCACGATCAGGCCGCGCTGGCCCTTGCCGATGGGGGCGACCAGGTCGATGATCCGCGTCGTCAGGACACCCGGGTCGGTCTCCAGCCGGAGCCGGTCCTGCGGGTAGAGCGGCGTCAGCTTCTGGAACTCCGGCCGGCCGCGGCCGGTTTCGGGCGCCATGCCGTTGACGGAGTCGAGGCGGACCAGCGCGTTGAACTTCTCGCGGCGCTCGCCTTCCTTGGGCTGGCGGACCGCGCCGGTGACATGGTCACCCTTGCGCAGACCGTTCTTGCGGACCTGGGCGAGCGAGACGTACACGTCGTTCGGACCGGGCAGGTAGCCGGAGGTCCTGATGAACGCGTAGTTGTCGAGGATGTCGAGGATGCCCGCGACGGGGATCAGCACATCGTCGTCGGCGACCTGCGGCTCGCCGGGCCCGAACTCGTCGCGGCCACGACGGCCACGGCGGTCGCGGTAGCGCCCGCGCCGGCCGCGCCGGCCGCCCGCCTCGTCGTCGAAGTCGTCCTGCGGGCCGGCGTTCTGGCCGCCGCTCTGGCCCTGGCTCTGGCCGCCGCCGCGGTTGTCGCGCTGCTGACGGCCGCCGCCCTGCTGCTGACCGCCCTGGCCGCCCTGCTGGTCGTCGCCCTTGCCCCGGCGGTCGCGCTGGCGGTCACGGCGGTCGCCGCGCTCGCCGCGCTCGCCGCGGTCACGGTCGCCGCGCTGGCCGCGGTCCTGGCGCTCGCCGCGCCGGCCGTCGGCCTCGGCCTGCGCCGAGCCGGTGGCGGACGCGGAGACGGCCGCCTCGGCCTTGGCGTCGGGCTGGGCCTCGACCTTGACATCGGCCGGGGCCTCTGCCGTGGCGGTCTCGGGGCTGCCCGCCTGCGCGGTGGCCCTGCGACGGCGGCGCTCGCCCGTCGGCTGATCGTCACTGGCGGGCTGGCCGGGGATGTCGATCTGCTGCTGGGCCACGGCCTTCTCGGCCTTGCCGGACTTCTCCTCGGCGGCCTCGCCCGTACGGGCCTTGGAGGTCGCGCGCCGCTTCGGCTTGGTCTCGGCGTCGGCGCTGCCGGAGTCGGCGCTCTTGGCGGCGGACGAGCCCCCGGCCTGCGCCTCCTTGATGACCTCGATCAGCTGGCTCTTGCGCATCCGCGCGGTGCCCCTGATGCCGAGGCCTGACGCGACCTGCTGCAGCTCGGCCAGGACCATGCCCTCAAGGCCGGTGCCGGAGCGGCGGCGCCGTGCGGTGGTGCCAGTGGCAGCACCTTCGGCGGGCGCGGTCGTGTCGACAGTGCTGTCGGCAGTCACGCCCATCAGATCGGTGGTGTCGCTCACGAAGGGTCCTTCCCTGGAGCGGACGTCGGCCTTCTGGCTCGGCGACCGGTTGTGCTGTCCGACTGCGGTCCTGTCTTGTGGACCGTGCCGGGGCGGTGGTCCCGCCGGGTATGGCGGAGAGATCTGCAAACGTGCATACGTGCCATGGGTCCGGCCCGAGGTCCCCCTGCTCGGCCCACCGCTGGGAAAAACGGGGGGTGTCGTGCCGGTTCCGGTGCGTGCTCAAAACTGCTCAGGCAGGCTGCTCAGGCAGTTGGGGAGGCTCCCGGAAGAAGGGTGGTCCCGAAGCGGGACACGAAGCACCGCGCCTCAAAGACGTCGGTTGCAGACTTGAGGTTAACACTACCGGCTCCAACAAACATTCCCCCTCTCACTCACCGGCAATCTCCTGTGGCTACGAGCCGAGCGGCAGAACGCTCGTCCCCGCGGCGTCGAGGGAGAGCCGATTGGCCGCCCACCCCTCGCCCGCCAGCCGTGCGACCTTGTCGGCCGCACCGTCCTCGACCAGCGCCAGGACCGTGGGGCCCGCGCCGGAGATGACCGCGGGGACGCCGTCCGCGCGCAGTCGGTTGACCAGCGCGACGCTCTGCGGCATCGCCGGGGTCCGGTAATCCTGGTGCAGCCGGTCCTCGGTGGCCGGCAGCAGCAGCTCAGGGCGCCTGGTCAGGGCCTCGACGAGCAGGGCCGCACGACCGGCGTTGACCGCCGCGTCCACATGGGGGACGGTGCGCGGCAGCAGGCCGCGCGCGGTCTCGGTGAGAACCGGGCTGCCGGGCACGAAAACCACCGGAACGATGGAATCGGCGGGCTTCATCCTGATGGCGCGCGCCGCTCCGCCGTCCATCCAGGCCACCGTGAACCCGCCGAGCAGACAGGCGGCGACATTGTCGGGGTGGCCCTCGATCTCGGTGGCCAGTTCGAGCAGCGCCGCGTCGTCGAGCCGGGCGTCGCCGCCTATGGTCACCGCGCGGGCCGCCACGATCCCGGCGCAGATCGCGGCGGACGAGGAGCCCAGACCGCGGCCGTGCGGGATGCGGTTGGCGCAGACGAGCTCCAGGCCGCGCGGCTGCCCGCCGAGCAGCTCGAAGGCCGTGCGCAGGGACCGTACGAGCAGGTGGTTCTCGTCGCGGGGAAGCGTCTCGGCGCCCTCGCCCGCGATGTCGACATGCAGGCCGGAGTCGGCGACGCGGACGACCACGTCGTCGTAGAGCCCCAGCGACAGGCCGAAGGCATCGAAGCCCGGGCCGAGATTGGCGCTGGTGGCGGGGGTGCGCACCCGTACGGCGGCGGCGCGGAACGCGGGACCGGCCATCGCTCTGACGACTCTCCTTGTGACTGCGGGACTACAGAGGTGGTGACTGCGGGGCTACGGGATTCGGCTGCGAGACAGGGACGGCTGCGAGATGTCCATGGACATACGGAACACCCGAGGGCCACAGGGGCAACACCGCGGCATATGCGGCGGGGCGGGTTGAGTACAGCCTATCGAAGGAAGGTTCCATGGCGACATAGGGCGCACAGGAGGCGCACGATGCGTGTCGCATGGCTCCTGTGCGCCGACATCGGCGCGCAGGAGCCGGACCGTGCCCGTACCGGCCCTACGCCAGGCCCAGGCGCTGGGCCGCCGCGACCGCGTCCACCGGTACGGTGACCGGCTGCGGCGCCCCCGCGACCGCCCAGTCCGGGTCCTTGAGACCGTTTCCGGTGACGGTGCAGACGATGCGCTGGCCGGGGTCGACCTTGCCCTCCTCCGCGGCCTTGAGCAGACCGGCGACGGAGGCGGCCGAGGCGGGCTCGACGAAGACGCCCTCCTGGGAGGCCAACAGCCGGTAGGCGGCCAGGATCTGCCGGTCCGTCACCTCGTCGATGAAGCCGCCGGACTCGTCACGGGCGGCCAGCGCGTACTGCCATGACGCCGGGTTGCCGATCCGGATCGCGGTCGCGACGGTGTGCGGGTCCTTGACGATCTCGCCGCGCACGATCGGCGCGGAGCCGGACGCCTGGTAGCCCCACATGCGCGGGGTGCTCGCGGCGGGGCCGTCGGCGGCGTACTGGGTGTAGCCCTTCCAGTACGCCGTGATGTTGCCGGCGTTCCCGACGGGCAGCACATGGATGTCGGGGGCGTCGCCCAGCGCGTCCACGATTTCGAAGGCGGCGGTCTTCTGGCCCTCGATACGGACCGGATTGACCGAATTGACCAGCGCCACCGGGTAGTTGTCGGACAGCGAGCGCGCCAGCGTCAGACAGTCGTCGAAGTTGCCCTCGACCTGGAGGATGCGCGCGCCGTGGACGAGCGCCTGGCCCATCTTGCCCAGCGCGATCTTCCCCTGGGGTACGAGCACGGCGCAGACCATTCCGGCGCGTACCGCGTAGGCGGCGGCCGAGGCCGAGGTGTTGCCGGTGGAGGCGCAGATGACCGCCTGGGCGCCCTCCTCCTTGGCCCGGGTGATGGCCATGGTCATGCCACGGTCTTTGAAGGATCCGGTGGGGTTGGCGCCCTCGACCTTGAGATGAACCTCACACCCCGTGCGCTCGGACAACACCTGCGCGGGGACGAGCGGCGTACCACCCTCACGGAGGGTGACGATCGGCGTGCGGTCCGTCACCGGGAGGCGGTCCCGGTACTCCTCGATGATGCCGCGCCACTGGTGGGTGCCCTCGCGGGCGCCAATGCTGGTCATGGGTCCCTTACTCCCCTTCAACACGCATGATGCTGGCGACACCGCGCACGGTGTCGAGCTTGCGCAGCGCTTCGACGGTCCCGGAGAGGGCGGCGTCTGGCGCGCGGTGGGTGACGACGACGAGGGCGGCCTCGCCGTTGCCGTCCTGTCGGCCTTTCTGACGTACCGTATCGATCGATACACCATGCTCGGCGAAGACCGTGGCGACCTGGGCGAGTACACCCGGTTTGTCGGCCACGTCGAGGCTGATGTGGTAGCGCGTCACGACCTCGCCCATGGGGCTCACGGGCAGCTGGGTGTACGCCGACTCGCCGGGGCCCGTGGCCTCGTTGAGCTTGTTGCGGCAGACGGCGACGAGATCGCCGAGCACGGCGGACGCCGTCGGGGAGCCGCCCGCGCCGGGGCCGTAGAACATCAGCTGTCCGGCCGCCTCGGCCTCGACGAAGACCGCGTTGTACGCCTCGCGCACGGAGGCGAGCGGATGGCTGAGCGGGATCATCGCCGGGTGGACCCGCGCGGTGACGGACCGGCCGTCGGCGGCGCGCTCGCAGATGGCGAGGAGTTTGACGGTGCAGCCCATCCGTTTCGCCGAGGCGAGATCGGCGGAGGTGACCTCCGTGATGCCCTCGCGGTGCACGTCGTCGAGGCCCACCCGGGTGTGGAAGGCGATCCCGGCGAGGATGGCGGCCTTCGCGGCGGCGTCGAAGCCCTCGACGTCCGCGGTCGGGTCGGCCTCCGCGTAGCCGAGGGCGGTGGCCTCGTCGAGCGCCTCGGAGTACCCGGCGCCGGCGGTGTCCATCCGGTCGAGGATGAAGTTGGTGGTGCCGTTGACGATGCCGAGGACCCGGTTCACCTTGTCCCCGGCGAGGGACTCGCGCAGCGGCCTGATCAGCGGGATGGCGCCGGCGACGGCCGCCTCGAAGTACAGATCCCGGCCGTGCCGCTCGGCCGCCGCGTAGAGCGTCGCGCCGTCCTCGGCGAGCAGCGCCTTGTTCGCGGAGACGACCGAGGCGCCGTGCTCGAACGCGGTGGTGATCAGCGTACGGGCAGGCTCGATCCCGCCGATGACCTCGACGACCACATCGATGTCGCCGCGCTTGACCAGCGCGGTCGCGTCCGTGGTGATCAGTGCGGGGTCTATGCCCTCACGCACCTTGGAGGGGCGCCGGACGGCCACCCCGGCCAGCTCGACCGGGGCCCCGATCCGCGCCGCGAGGTCGCCGGCGTGCGTCGTCATGATGCGCGCCACCTCTGAGCCGACCACTCCACAGCCCAGCAGCGCCACCTTCAGCGGACGCGTACGCATCATCCGACCTACGCCTTTCATCCATCACAGCTGTTCAAAGCAGGAATCCGAACCAGTCTCACTCACTGGACGGGAGTTTCTGTGCCCCGTCCAGATTGCGAGACATGTATTTCAGTGACCGACATCGAGACGCAGAAGATCTTCCTCCGTCTCACGCCGGACGAGCACCCGGGCCTCCCCGTCCCTGACGGCGACGACGGGCGGCCGGAGCGCGTGGTTGTAGTTGCTCGCCATCGAGCGGCAGTACGCGCCGGTGGCGGGGACGGCGATCAGATCACCGGGTGCCAGATCGGCGGGCAGGAACGCGTCACGTACGACGATGTCGCCGCTCTCGCAGTGCTTGCCGACGACGCGCGTCAGCATCGCCTCGGCGTCGGAGCGGCGGGAGACGAGCGCCACGCTGTACTCGGCGTCGTACAGGGCCGTACGGATGTTGTCGGACATGCCACCGTCCACACTGACATACGTCCGCAGCCCTTCGAGCGGCTTGATCGTGCCGACCTCGTACAGGGTGAAGGCCGTGGGGCCCACGATCGCGCGCCCCGGCTCGACGGAGATCCGCGGGGTGCGCAACCCGGCGGACTCGCACTCGCGGGTGACGATGTCGCTGAGGGCCTTCGCAATGTCATGCGGCTCGCGAGGATCGTCCTCGGAGGTGTACGCGATACCGAGGCCGCCACCGAGGTCGATCTCGGGCAGCTCCACGCCGTGCTCGTCGCGTACCTCGGCGAGCAGCTGGACGACACGGCGGGCGGAGACCTCGAAGCCGGCCATGTCGAAGATCTGCGAGCCGATGTGCGAGTGGATACCGATCAGTTCGATCCCGTCGAGCTTGAGGGCCCGCCGGACGGCCTCCGCGGCCTGCCCGTCGGCAAGCGCGATCCCGAACTTCTGGTCCTCGTGCGCGGTGGCGATGAACTCGTGCGTATGCGCCTCGACGCCGACCGTCACCCGGATCTGGACCGGCTGGCGCCTGCCGAGGCGCTGCGCGATATGCGCGACCTGGACGATCTCCTGGAAGGAGTCGAGGACGATACGGCCGACGCCGGCGGAGACCGCCCGCTCGATCTCCCGCGCGGACTTGTTGTTGCCGTGGAAGGCGATCCGCTCGGCGGGCATGCCGGCCGCCAGGGCGGTGGCGAGTTCACCGCCGGAGCAGACGTCGAGGTTGAGGCCCTCCTCGTGGAGCCAGCGGACGACGGCCCGGGACAGGAACGCCTTGCCCGCGTAGAACACATCGGCGTCCTTGCCGAAGGCATCGGCCCAGGCGCGGCAGCGGGCGCGGAAGTCCGCCTCGTCGAGGAAGTACGCGGGGGTGCCGAACTCCTCGGCCAGCCTGGTCACTTCGATTCCCGCGACGGTCGCCACCCCGTCCTCGTTCCTGCGGACCGTACGCGACCAGACCTTCTCGTCAAGGGCGTTGAGGTCGGCGGCGGGCGCGGTGTAGTGGCCTTCGGTGAGGACATCCGCGTGACGGGGGCCTGCGGGGTGTGCGGAACGGCTCATGTTCTTGGCTCTCTTGGATCTCTTCAGAGGTATGCGGGGGCATCGATGCCGAGCAGGGACAGGCCGCCGGCCAGCACGGCCCCGGCGGCGTCGGCGAGCGCGAGCCGGGAGCGGTGGGCGGCCGAGGGTTTCTCGTCGCCGAGGGGCAGCGGGCGGCAGGTCTCCTGGAAGCGAAGGAACGCGTCCGCGGTGTGTTCGAGCCGGCGGGCGAGCCGGTCGGGCGCGCGCAGCCGGGCGGCGGCTTCGAGGACGGCGGGGTGGTCGCCGAGGGCGGTGAGGAGGAGCGCGGTGGCGCTGTCGTGGCCGGTGACCTCGGGGGTCTCGTCGAGGGTCGGAGCGGGGGTGATGCCGAGTTGTGCCGCGTTGCGCGCGAGGGCGCGCGTACGGGCGTACGCGTACCGCACCTGGAACAGCGGGTTGCTCTCGCGCTGCACGAGCAGCTCCGCGCCGGTCTGCGGGCGGTCGTGGGCGGCGGGCCGCAGCAGCCCCCAGCGGGCCGCGTCGGGGCCCAGCCGGGCGAAGAGGTCGTCGCCGGCGGGGGCGTCGCCGACGGAGGCGGGCAGCGGGCGCAGCCTCTCGCCGGCTCCGGGCACGATCTCCGCCCGCGCGCCCTGGCTACGGAGCAGCTCCACGACCGTGTCCGTCCAGAGGGCGGCCCTGGGCTCGTCGGAGGCGGCGAGGGTCACGCTCGTACCGGCGAGCGCGTCGCCGTAGCCGTAGCGCGGCCCCGCGCGCAGGACCGTACGGACCAGCTCGGCGCGGCTGTCGCGGGCCAGGGTGAAGTTCAGGAAGCCGGGGCCGGTGATCTCGATGCGGTCGATACCGGGAGCCGCGCCGGGGCTCGTCGGGGAGTCGGCCGCGGAGCGCAGGATGCTCGCACGCACGATCTCGGCGACCTCGCGGGGCGGGCGCCCGGCCGGGCCCGCCAGCCGCAGCGCGATATTGCTGGCGTAGTCCCCCCGGCCGCCGGGGCGGGGCCGCTCGACCGTGACCCGTTCGGGCACGGGCCCCGGGAGGGCGTCGTCCTCGACCGCGCGGCACACGGCGCGCCGTACGGTTCGGGAGAGCTCGGCGGGGGTCACGGGACAAGCGTATGGGAGGAGGGGGGCCCCTTCGCGAACCGGTTTCGCGATGCGGTCAGCCGCGGGCGCTTCCGGCCCGCCCGGCACCGCGTCTGCCGTCCCGTCTGCCATCCAGGGACGGCGGGCCCTCCCGAAGCGTCAGCCGACGTACGAGACGGATCAGCTCGGCCGGCTCGAAGGGTTTGGCGAGAAAGGCGTCCACACCGGCGGCTATGCCGGACTCCACCTCGTACTGCGTACAGGCGCTGATGATCGCGACCGGCAGATCGCTGGTACGGGGATCGGCGCGCAGCCGCTGGGCGGTACGGACACCGTCGAGGCGGGGCATCACCACATCGAGAGTGATGGCATCGGGCATGACGTCGTGGACGACTTCCAGGCACTCGGCACCATCGGCCGCGGTCACGACCTCGAACCCCTCAAGTTCGAGATTGACCCTGATCAGCTGCCTGATGACCCTGTTGTCGTCGACAACAAGCACCCGGCCGGACTCGCCCGACACCACTTGAGAGTAGGTCCGAACCCGGTGCCGCGTCCGGGTTTTGCCCACTTCCACCTCGGGCGGGCGACGCGGGCACGGTGCCCGAGCGGGCGCCTCTGTGCCGCGCCCCCATAGGCTCTGGTGTATGGAGCAGAGCGAAGTCGTTCTCAGGGCCATCGGCATTCTCACGCAGTCCGCGGAGTGGATCCGGACCGCCAACCGGGACACGGACGGGGATATCGGTGTGGAGGGCGGCGCGGTCGGCGGCGAGCGGGGCTCGGGCGAGGGGCAGATCGGCTCGCTGCTCGCCGAGGTCTTCCCGTCGTTCACGGTCTCCCCGGAGTCCACCCCGCTCGAAGCGGCGCACGCGGTGACCGCCGCCGCGCTGCCGCCGATGATGCAGCTGATCGGCGCGTTCACGTACGTCTTCGCGCAGCTGGCCGAGGTCCATGACAGCGGCCGTACGGACATCACCTCGGAGGATCTGCTGCGCGAGCTGGCGCTGCGGATGTCCCGTCCGAACGACGCGGTATAGCGGCGGGGGCGTTGTCGGCGGCCTCCTCCGACGGCTGGACGGCGGCGAGATAGGCGTAGATGGCGTCGCGGTTGCGGGCCAGGCATTCGACGCGCTGATGGATACGCTCGGCCTCGTCGCGCAGCAGCCCCGCGGTCTCCGGGGTCAGGCATTCCGGGTGGAGATGGATCTGGTCGGGCCCGCTGAGGAAGGGCAGGATCCGGCGGATGATCTCGGTGGTGAGCCCGGAGTCGAGCAGTCCGCGGATCTGCTGGACGCGGTGGACAGCAGAGGTGTCGTAGGAGCGGTAGCCGTTGTCGGCGCGCTCGGGGTGGAGCAGGTCCTGCTCCTCGTAGTAGCGGAGCATCCGGGTGGGGACGCCGGTGCGCCGGGACAGTTCACCGATCTTCATGGCGCTCCCCGCCTGCCTGCTTCTCCGCCGCTTGCCTTCACACTGATGTGAAGGTTTCACCATGGTCGCATGTCCACCGCATCGACTTCGAAGCGCACAGCTGTGCCCGTTTCCGGTACGGCGGCGAAGCTGCCCCTGTGGGGGCTGCTGGCGCTGTTCACGGCGGCGTTCACCGCCGTGATGACCGAACTGCTGCCCGCCGGGCTGCTGCCGGGCATGAGCCGGAGCCTCCAGGTGTCCGAGGGACGGGTCGGGTTCCTGGTGACCGGGTACGCCGCCGCCTCCTTCCTCGCCGCGATACCTCTCACCGCCGCGCTGCGCGGCCTGCGCCGCCGCCCGGTGCTCATCGGCGCGCTCGTCGGTTTCGCGCTCTGCAACGCCGTCACCGCGCTCTCGTCCGTATACGCGCTGACGTTCGCGGCCCGGCTGCTGGCCGGGGTCATGGGCGGCACACTGTGGGCGATGCTCGCCGGGTACGCCGCCCGGATGGCCCCGGCCGAGCGCCGGGGCCGCGCCATCGCCATCGTGCTGGCCGGTATCACCGTCGCGCTCTCCCTGGGCATCCCGGCGGGTACGGCCCTGGCCGCCGAGCTCGGCTGGCGCGCGGCCTTCGCGACGGTGGCCGTGCTGGCGCTCGTCCTGGTGGGCTGGGTGTACCGGCAGGTCCCCGACTTCCCCGGCGAACCGGCCGCCGACCGCGTGCCGGTGCGCCGGATCGCGGCCGTGCCCGGCATCCCCGCGGTGCTGGCCACCACGCTGCTCCTGCTGCTCGGGCACCAGGCGCTGTACACCTATCTGGCGCCGTTCACCGAGCGCGCGGGCTTCGGCCGTACCGGAGTGGTCCTGTTCGTGTTCGGCGTCGCCACGGTCGGCGGGATCTGGCTGGTGGGTGTCCTGATCGACCGCCACCCGCGCCCGGCCCTTCTCGGGGCGCTCGCGCTGATCGCGGTCGCGATGGCCGCGCTGGGCCTGGCCGGGCGGCACCCCGTGGTCCTGCTGGCCTCGGTCGCCGCGTGGGGCGTCGCGTTCGGCGGGGCGCCCACGCTGATCCAGACGGCGCTGGTCCATATCTCGGGCCCCGACAGGGCGGATGTCGCGACCGCCATGCAGACCACCGTCTACAACGCGGGCATCGCGGCGGGGTCGCTCGCGGGCGGGGTGGTCCTGGAGTCGGCGGGAGCCGGCGCGGGCGCGCTGCCCTGGACGGCGCTCCCACTCATCGCGGGCGCCCTGGCCACGGTCACACTGGCCCGCCGCCGCGCTTTCCCGGCGCGCCGACCGGCTGGTCAGTGACCGGCTGGCCACTGACCGGCTGGTCGCTTCCCGGCTGGTCGCCGACCAGTTGATCGCCGACCAGTTGATCGCTGATCGACCGGTCGAGTCCGTCCATCGTGCGCAGGAACGCGGCGTCCAGATCGACGCCGTACCGGTGCGCCAGGATCAGCACCGACCAGAGGCAGTCGGCCAGTTCGTGTTCCAGAGCGGCGCGCCCGCCGCCCGGTATCTCGCGTGCGCCCTCCTCCGCCATGACGAGCTTCGCCAGATCGCCGACGTCCCCGACGAACCCGAGCATGAACTCCTCGCGCGTCCAGACCCGGCCGCGCTCCCGCAGGTTCAGTTCGTCATAGAGGTCATGGACGCGCAGGGCGCGGCGCTGGAGTTCATCGAGGTCCATGCCCCAGCCTTTCCCGCACCGTCCGGCGCAGCCTCTCGGCCAGGGCCGCGTTCTCCTCGGGAGGCGCGGCCAGTACGCCGTGCTCGGCCATGAGCGCGTGATACTGCTGCCGCTCGTACGGCACCCCCGGCGGCAGCCCGGCGATGTGCCAGTGCAGATGCGCGTTGCCCTGCTGACTGCCCAGCGAGAGCAGGTACGTGCGCTCGGGCGCCAGTACGTCCTCCATCGCCAGCGCGACCGTCCGTACGAACAGCATCATCCGGGTGTACGCGGCCTCGTCCAAGTCCCCGACGACCTGCTCGACATGGGCCTTCGGCGCGACCAGGAGCTTGCCGGGCAGGGTCGGATAGCGGTCGAGGAAGGCCACGTGCTCCTCGTCCTCGTACACCGTCTCGTGCCGGAACGCGGGGTCCCCCGCGAGGAACGCGCAGACGAAGCAGGGGCCGCGCCTGGCCCGTTCCTCGTACCCCGTGAGATCCATCGACCGGCGCTCCACCCTGAATCCTCCTACGGACGATCTCAACGAACCCAATGAATGCCCGATTTGTCGCCGCGCGTGTGCATGATCCGGCCAATGTTGTATAACCGCCGGGCCCATGACACCGAATTCGGAACCGCCCGCCTTCTGGCACGGCCGGCGACGAAACCAGGAGAAGGATATGAGCTCGAAGAGAGCCCGCGCGGAATCCACCAGAAAGATCGCCGGAAAGCGTTCGGTATGGCTGGCGGTGGGCGCCGTTGTGCTCGGCGGTACGGGAGCGGCGGTCGTCGCTGTTGGCACCGGCGGGGGCGGCGACGATCTGGAAAGCGTCGGCTCGGCCCGGCCTGCCACGGCGCACACCCTCGCGCTCGGCGGCGCCGACAAGTACGCGATCGATCTGCCGCGCACGAACACCGAGGCCTTCTCGCTGATCGGCGTCTCATGGAAGGACCGCAAGTCCGACTTCGAGGGCACCGCCCAGATACGTACCCGCGACGCGGAGTCCGGTCAGTGGCGGGACTGGCGTGACCTCGACTTCGGCGTTTCGGCGCCCGAGACGGCAGAAGGCGACAGCGCGGGCGTACGCGGTGCTTCCGAGCCGCTGTGGGTGGGCCCTTCGGACGCGGTCGAGGTACGCGGGGGCGCAAACGGCAAGAAGAAGCCCCTGCCCGACGGGGCACGGCTCGACATGATCGACCCCGGTACGACGGCCAAGGGGAACGGCAAGGGCAAGGGCGGCGCGAAGCCCGCGCACACCAAGGCACCGGGCAAGCAGACGACGGCGACCACCGACCCCGCCCCGTCGGGCGAGCCGGCCGCGTCCCCCTCGGACATCGCGCCGGGCGACGGAGCCGCCACTGACGGCGGTACGACGGGCGGGACCGGGAGCACCGGTACGACCGGAGGTGGTGGGGGCCTGGAGCCCTCCGCCCCCGCCGAACCGGGCGACGGCACCACCTCGGCCCCGGCCGCCGAGGAACCGACCACCGACCCCTCGGACTCCACGAGCGGTGGTACGGACGGCGGCAGCGGTACGGACGGCGGCTCCGGCGGAACCACGGACGGCGGGGACGGCGGCACCGAAGAGCCGACGGCCACGCCCACGGACAGCGCGAACGGCGGCGTAGACGGCGGCACGGACGGCGGCGCGAGCGGCGGCTCCCAGGCCCCGACCACCGACCCGGCGACCGACCCGGAAACACCCCCGGCCACCGACCCCGTCACCGATCCTGCGACCGAACCGGCCGAGCAGCCGTCCACCGACCCCGCGCCGGACCCGACCGCCACCGAGGAGGACCCGGCCGCCTCGCAGTCCCCGACCGGCTCCCCCGCCCCCGGAGCCCCGCCGATCGTCAGCCGCGCCGAGTGGGGCGCGGACGAATCGCTGGTGAAGGACCCGGCCGAGTACATCGACAAGGTCGACGCGGTCTTCGTACACCACACCGCCGGCACCAACGACTACGACTGCGCCGAGTCCCCCGCGATCATCCGTGCGATCCTCACGTACCACGTGAAGACCAACGGCTGGAACGACATCGGCTACAACTTCTTCGTCGACAAGTGCGGCACGGTCTTCGAGGGCCGCGCGGGCGGCACCGACAAGCGCGTGCGCGGCGCGCACACGTACGGCTTCAACGGCGACTCCTCGGGCGTCTCCGTGCTCGGCGACTACGAGAACGGCGGCATCCCGACCGCCGCCGCCAAGAAGGCCGTCGCCGACGTCACCGCCTGGAAGCTGGGACTTGACGGAGTCGACCCCAAGGCCAAGGTGACGCTCACCGCCGCCGGTGACACGGGCGTGTACAAGACGGGCCAGCAGGCCTCGCTCTACACGGTCTCAGGACACCGCGACGGCTACGCGACGCTCTGCCCGGGCAAGGCGCTCTACTCCGCGCTCCCGGAGATCCGCACCCTGGCGGCCGACTCCCCGTACGCCAAGGGCTGATCCCCGCTCCCCCGCCCCCGCCCCGCCCCCGCGCCGGAGTTGGTCCGGTGCGGGGGCGGTGCGCGGTGGCGTGACGGGTGACGGGTCAGACCTGGGAGGCGTACGAGACGACGTGTGTTCACGGCGTACACGGGTTCGGCGGGGCATGGTGGGGCGGCGCCGGTTGGGAGGAGGATGAGGCATGCCGGAAAACGAGCCCGTGAGCGTGGCGCTGATCGACGACCATCCCGTGGTGCTCGCGGGGATCGAGTCCTGGTACGCCGCGTCGGAACGGCCCATCACCGTCACGGCCAAGGGCCCCGACCTCTCCGTCGCCATGACCGGGCCCGGCCGGGCGGCGGATGTGGTGGTGCTCGATCTCCAGCTCTCCCACTCCCACGGGGTGCCCGCGTACCCCGAGCTGAAGCAACTGGTCGCGCGGGAGCGCCAGGTGATCATCTACACCATGCAGGAAAGCCAGGAGACGGCACTGACCTGTCTGGATCTGGGCGCGTTCACGTATCTGACGAAGGCGGAGGGCGAGCGGCATCTCATGGCGGCCACCCTGGCCGCCGCCGACTGCCGGCCCTACACGCCGCCCGCTCTCGCCGGTGCTTTCGGCAGCGACGCCAGAAAGGGCCGCCCCGCGCTGACCCCGCGTGAGGTGGAGGTGTTGCTGGAGTGGTTCCAGTCGGAGTCGAAGGCGATGGTCGGGGAGAGCCTCGGCATCTCCGTACGTACGGTGAACACCTATCTGGAGCGGGTACGGATCAAGTACGCCAACGCGGGGCGGCCCGCGACGACCAAGGCGAATCTGGTCGCGAGGGCCATTCAGGACGGGCTGACCTCGCTGGACGAGCTCTGAGCGCTCCGGATTTCGGGGACGTGAACGTCGCCCGACGGGGACGGCGTGTGCAGGGTGTACGACGCCTCCACGAGAAGCCGGCCCTCGCTGTGTACCGTACGTACGCGGACACCGCGCTCGGTCGGTTCCGGGATGTCCGTCCCGGGCGCGTCCGTCACCACGCTGACCCGTACCTGCCCGCCGCCGCGCACGACCGTGGCCCGCGCGCTGTGCTCGGCGGTCGCGAGCGCGGCGAGTACGGGCTCGGTCAGCGCGCGGCGCAGATGCCGGGGCACCGGAGCGGACGCGCCCCGTACGGCGAGCTGCACATCGACCCCATGGCGTTCTGCCACCCCGATACCGGCCCGCAGTTCATGGAGCAGGGGGTCCGACGCGTGGTCCCGTTCGGCGAAGAGGCGCCGTAGCCGGGCGGCCTCGAAGGCGCATCGGCGGCGTACCCGCTGGTCCCCGGGGTCGAGTGTTCCGTCGGCCAGCCCGGTCAGCAGGGGCAGTACGGAGCGGCCGAGATCGCGGTAGCGCGACCGCTGGTCGGCGTGGACCTGCGCGGAGACCGCGGCCTCGGTACGTACCCGCTCCTGCTCCCGTGCCGTGGCAGCGGCGGTCGTCGCGCACTCCCGCAGCAGCCTGGCCATCACCGCGGCGGCGATCTGGAACGCGCAGATGGCGAGGGCGCTGACGGCCATACCGGCCGCGGCCTGCCGGGACGGGATCCCGGCGAGCAGCAACTGCCCGAGCGTCACGACGACATGGAGCCCGAGGAAGAGCAGCGTCGCGTTCAGACCGGCGTCGAACAGCAGCAGGACACCGAACCAGCCGATCTCCAGAAACGTCCAGTGCGGGGTGGCGAGGAAGTGGTCGCCCGGCAGCTGGCTGGTGGCGACGACAGCCGTCGCGAGCGAACACACCAGCCCGGCCGCGACCCAGCGTCGCGGTCTGCGCCGGCCGGCCGCTCCGAGGAGCGCGTCGATGGCGATGATGAGCGTCAGCAGGCCGAACGCGGTCAGCTGCACCCAGGCGTGCCGGTAGCCGTCGAGGTTGGCCAGCAGGGCGGGGAGCGCCAGCCCGAAGTGGACGGCGGAGAGAATGACGAGCCCCGCCAGCCGCAGCGCGCCGAGCATGCCGGCGGCGATGCGGTCCGTGAGCGGATCGGAGGCGGGTCGTTCGCGGTCGAGGGGAGGGGACGGCCGTGAGCCTGACGGTGACGAACTCGTCGCGGGCGGCGGTGAGCCGGGCGCCAAGGGGCCAGTCCTCGGCGGACGCTCGTCAGACATGAGGCCACTCCAGGCGCACGGCGGTGCCACGCCCCGGCCGGGAGTCGACCGTAGCCCGGCCCCCGACGGCGGCCATGCGCTCGACGACCGAGCGGGCCAGCCCCTGGCAGTGCGGCGGCACCCGCGTCACATCGAATCCGGCACCGTCGTCGCTGATGACGAGCGTGACGGTGTCACCCTCCCGAGTCGCGGTCACGGTCGCGGAGTTGACGCCCGCGTGGCGCGAGACGTTACGCAGCGCCTCGCCGAGGCTGCCGCGCAGCGCCGCGACGGCCGGGCGCCACATCAGGCCGAGCGAGCCGTCGAACTCGGCGCGTACGGCGAGCCGGTGGTCGCCGGTCTCCGCGATCAGTTCCTGTGCCACATCCGTCTCACCGGACGTCGCCCGCTCCGACGCGAGGCGACGCAGGTCCTTGGCCGCCTGGGTGCGCAGTATGTCCGGCCGGAGGGACTGGCCATGGGCGGAGACCATCAGCATCGTGGCGCACGCGGTGTCGTGCAGGGTCGCCAGATGCTCGCGCTCCGCCGACCGCTGCGCCTGCGCCACTTCGTGCCGGCGCCGGGCGGCGGCGGCCTTCGTACCGACGGCGTCGGCGGCTCTGCTCGCGCGCAGCACCAGCCGGTAGAGCCCCTGGGCGAGCAGGCTCTGCACCAGCAGCCAGCTGACATTGGGGACCGCGTAGTCCCAGCCGTCGGGGCGGTCGAGCATGGCACCGGCCAGATCCACGACGGACAGCAGCAGCGCCGTCGCCAGCGCGAGCCCCGCCGGGTACATCAGCTGGTACCCGACGGCCACGATGCTGACGACCACCAGCAGCCAGGTGCTCCCGTACATGGTCTGGCTGTCCGGAATCGTCAGATCCTGGGTCAGGCAGAGGCCGGTCAGGACCGCCATGTCGGCGGCGAGCAACCCCCCGGGGCGGACCCCCGCCATCCCCAGCCGGTAGTGCAGAACGCTCCAGCCGAGCACGACGCAGGAGATGGCCGAGGCGACGGCCATACGATCGGCGGGCATCGCCGGCACGGCCAGAACGGCGCAGGAGCAGACCACCACCGCCCGGATGCGATGCGCGTAGCGGTAAGCGAACCGCACGAACTCCCGCTCGGCGGGCCCGATCCTGTCGCCGGGACCCGTTTCCCCGGCGGACCCCCTCCTCTCGGCGGGTCCGGGCGGGGCCTGAGAGTCATCCGGCTCATGTGCCACGCGGTGCCCCACCTGTCGCTGTCCCTCATCGGTTTGTCGGTCGATTGACCGTCACACGTCGAGGGGCTTCGGCGATAGCGTTTCTTTGGTCACTGTGCTGACGCTTCCGTACGGTCCGGAAGCGATCCCATGGACCGCGCGCACACCTGCCTCATGGGGGTGGGCAGGGGTGCGCGCGGGACAACCGACACGGCCGCGGACCCCCGCCGTCAGTGGACACGTCAGGGCAGGCCACCGGCAGCCGGAACCGATCGAATCCGTGCCTCTCCACGCGATGAACCTGGCGGCCGGACACTGCCCGGATCACCGGTCGTGGAGCACCTTCGGACGCGTCACCGCCACCACCGTAAGGACCTCGTCCAGTCCTTTGAAATCATCCGGGTTCGTGGTGAACAGCGGCAGATCCTCGGCGATCGCGATGGCCGCGATCATCAGGTCCGCGACGCGGCGCCTCGGCTTGCGGCCGGCGGCGATCACGCCGGCGCAGACCCTGCCGTAGATACGGGCCGCTTCAGCACTGAAGGGGATGGGATCGAACTCGTTCTCGGCGCGCTGGAGCACATCGAGCCTCCTGGCCCGCTCGGCGTGCTCGTCATAGTCGCTCTGCTCCTCGTTCCTGCGGACCTCATGGGGTCCAGCGGACAACTCGGCCAGAGTGACGGCGCTGATTGCCATCTCTTCAGGCAGCTCCGCCGGGTCCACCCACTTGCGCAGGATCATGATGTTGGTGTCGAGCAGGCCCTGTCGATGCTGCTGCCCCCCAGCGGGGAGTGGATGCTCAACGGACATAGGGGTCGTCCGTCTCCTGCTCGGCTGTGCCGTCCTGGTCCGCACGGAAGGCATCAATGGAGATGTCGGGCGCGGTGCGGGACATCGCCGCGAACTCTCCCCGTGGCACGAATCGCCTGCGCCGCCGTAGCGGGATCAGCTCACCGATCTGGTGCCCGTCGCGGGTGACCGTGAACGACTGCCCGCTCTGAACGGCATCCATGATCTCTTTGGATCTGTTGCGGAGATCACGCTGGGTGATCTCTGGCTGCGCGGTCATACGACGCATCCTACGTGAAGGGTGCTGCACCGTGCCACCGCGTGCCACATGCGGCGGCGGACACCTGCCCGAGGCACCAGGCATCGAGTGCGTCGGCACGCCTGGCGCGGCGACGGGATGACGCCCCCGGCGTCGCGGCGGACGCCCCCGTCCCGGCGCCCGCCGGGCCACCGCGGTACCCGAGTGCGGAGTCGGCGCGGCTGCTCGACCAGGTCGTCGACTGTCCCCATTGGGCTCGGCTCCTCCCGCAGCCATGAGAGCAGTGACAGACCGCGCTTTCGGGCACATGGGGCTGAATTACCCTGTCCTCCAAGCTTGTTGTCTACCTTGAAGGAAGTGCGCGTGATGCGGGTGCTGATATCCCCGTCGTACGGAAGCTCCGGAACCCGGCGCCACTGGTCCGACACGGTCGACCAGGAAATCCCCTTCACCGAGCACCGTTACGTCGAGGTGCTCGCCCCGGAGCAGCGTGAGCAGCTCACGGCACTGCACCCGGAGGAGCGTGCCCGCTTCTGGGGAGCCACCGCGAGCCACGACAAGAAGATGGCCGATGTGGCGACGGGGGACATCGTCCTCTTCACGGGACAGAATCAGGTCCGTGCGGTGGGCGAAGTCGGCGCGGTCTTCCGTAATCGCTCACTCGCCGATCTGTTGTGGCCGCCAAAGCACGGCGAGAAGAGCTGGCACACCGTGTACAGCCTGCTGGACGTCGTCCCCGCAGACATTCCCTACTCCCAACTCAACGCCACCATTGGCTACAAGCCGGCCCATAACTTTCCCGGTCAAATGGTCTTGCGGGACGACAAGGCCCGGTCGGTTCTCGAAGAGTTCATGATCACGCCCGGTACTGAATGGAGCCGGGCCACCGATGGCCCGCCCGAGTCCCGCGACTCCTCGTCCCGGCAAGCCGTGCGCGTCGCGGCGGCGGAAGAAATGCGTACCCGCACCGCCAGTTACGAACGTACCCGCCGACTGGTCGTCGTCGAGCGCCTCGAATCCGAGCTCGTCAGCGAATTCAAGCTGCACCTCACTGCTCAAGGCCAGATCCCGACGCGTTTCTACTGCCCCTCGGGAGTCAGTGACATATACGTCGAGAACGCGGGTGACGCGGAACTGATAGAAGCCAAGAGCAAGCCCACCCACCACCACATACGCCAAGCCCTTGGTCAGTTGTTGGACTACGCCCCGCACAGCCCACAGCCGATTCAGCGGCTTGCAGGCTTGTTCCCGAGTTCACCGTCCCGCGCCGATGCCGGACTGCTGCACCGCTACGGAATTGATGTCATCCACCGCGAGAGTCCGGGAATCTTCCACCGGCTCCCCGCCTCGCACGGGACGCGGGAACTCATGCGGCGAATCTGGTCGGCGTAGGACAAGATCCAGCGGCCAGTGGACTCACTCACGGCGCTGTCCCGGATCCCGCAGGCGCCGATCTCGGAAATGAGCCCAACGCCGCTGACCTCGATCTTTCGTGACAGCCCGTCGAGTTCTTCGGCGGACCGTTTCGGTTGTCCGGGGCCGACTGGGCATAGCGGCGGCCCGGCTGTCGCAGCGTCGGCTTCCCGCTCGTCCCCCACGTACTCCGCGATCAGGACCGTGCGGCCGCCGATGCGCTGCGGCTCGGGCTCGATGAGTCGTCTGACCCGCGTGGCCTGGGCCTGTTCGGAGGCGAGCAGGCGCTCAAGGCTCCTCCGCTCGCTGTCGAGCGCAGCGAGCATCTGCGTGCGAGTGCGTTCGAAGTCGGGCTCGACCTCGACGCCGAGGTCGTGGCGCAGGGTGACCCGCAACAGGTACACCCCGTCGGACAGTGGGCCGGTGAACCAATCTTTGGCCCGGCAAGCGTGGTCACATCCACGAGATCCCCCAACTCGTCCATTCATCTGCCCGCGAGCAGCGGCTGAAGACGGCACGACGGCCCCCAGCAACGCTCAGGCTCCCCACCCGCGGCGTGGTCCAAGACCGGGACGACGATAAGGAGGAGTGGGCCCGCTTGGCTCCAACGAGTCTCATCACCTGCGGGAATGCCCCAAGATCCTGTCCACAGCTCGTCCACGGACCCCGGCATACGGCGGCTTCCGGCGGCATCCGCCTGCACATACGCGAAGACCCCGGCCTCAGCGTTTCCGCTGGTGACGGGGTCTTTGGGCACCTCCTACAAGGTGCCCCCGGCAGGATTCGAACCTGCGCACACGGCTCCGGAGGCCGTTGCTCTATCCCCTGAGCTACGGGGGCGCGTCGCCGTGGTGCTTGGCGACGAAAGAAACCCTACCAGCTTCGGTGGGGTGGCTGTGAACAGGTATTTCCAGGTCCGGCGGGCCGGGTGGGAGTGAGGGGTCAGGCGCGGAGGTAGGTGAGGACCGCCAGGACGCGGCGGTGGGTGTCGTCGGCCGGGGGGAGGTTCAGTTTGGCGAGGATGTTGCCGATGTGTTTGCCCACGGCTGCCTCGGAGACGACGAGTTGGCGGGCTATGGCCGCGTTGGATTTGCCCTCGGCGACCAGGGCGAGGACCTCGCGCTCGCGGGGGGTCAGGCGTTCCAGGGGGTCTCGGCGGCGGCGGAGCAGGTGGCGGACCACTTCCGGGTCGACGACCGTGCCGCCGGAGGCCACGGACTGGAGGGCGGTTTCGAAGTCCTCCACCTGGCCCACGCGGTCCTTGAGGAGGTAGCCGACGCCGGAGCCGTCGCCGGAGTCGAGGAGTTCGGCGGCGTAGGTGCGCTGGACGTACTGGCTGAGGACGAGCACCGGGAGGGAGGGCTGCCGTTCGCGGAGGCGGACCGCCGCGTGGAGGCCCTCGTCCTGGAAGCCCGGGGGCATCCGTACGTCGGTGACCACGATGTCCGGGGTGTGCTCCGCCACCGCCGTCAGCAGGGCGGGCGCGTCGCCCACCGCCGCGGCGACCTTGTGGCCGAAGCGGTCCAGCAGGGCGATCAGGCCTTCTCGGAGCAGCACGCTGTCCTCGGCCAGCACGATGCGCAGCGTTCGGTCCACTCGCGCAGTGTGCCATCCGGGGCGAGGGCGCCGCCGGGGACTCCGCTCAGGCCGAGGCGCGCTTCCTGCCGCCGGAGGCCGTCTTCGAGGCTGTCTTCGAGGCCGACTTCGAAGCTGTCTTCGCGGCTGTCTTGGCGGCTGTCTTCGTGGTTGATTTCGTGGCCGATTTGGCGGCTGTCTTCGACGCCGACTTGGACGCGGTCTTCTTCGCGGCCGGAGTCGCCGCCGTCTTCTTCGACGCCGCCCTCTTCGCTGTCTTCTTCGCCGGGAGCCGCGTCACCTCCGCGACCTCGTCGCCCTCCGCCCGCCCCTCCTTTGCCGCGCGCACGCTGTTCTCCAGCGCCGCCATCAGGTCGAGGACCTTCCCTCCCCCGCCCGCCGCCGGCTCCAATACCGGTGCCGGCGCGCCTTCCGCCTTGGCTGCGATCATTTCCTCGACCGCCACCCGGTAGTCGTCGTGCAGCGAGTCGAGGTCGACCGAGCCGAGCGTGTCCATCAGGGCGTCGGCCAGGTCGAGTTCGGCCTCCCGTACGGTGACGTCCGTCTCCGGCGCGACGCCCTCCGGGGCGCGGATCTCGTCCGGCCAGAGCAGGCCGTGCATCGCGATCACGTCCTCGACCACCCGCAGCATCCCGAGCCGCTCCCGCCCCCGCAGGGCGAACTTGGCGACGGCCACCTTCTGGCTGCGCTTCAGCGCCTCGCGCAGCAGGGTGTACGGCTTGGCCGCGGGCACTCCGGCGGCGGAGAGGTAGTACGCCGTGTCCATCTGGAGCGGATCGATCGAGTCCGCCGGGACGAACGCGACGATCTCGATCGTCTTCGCCGTCGGCAGCGGCAGCGCGGCCAGATCGTCGTCGGTGATCGGGATCATGGACCCGTCGGCATCCTCGTACGCCTTGCCGATCTCCGGCGTCGCCACCTCCTCGCCGTCCAGCTCGCAGACCTTCTTGTAGCGGATACGGCCGCCGTCCGCCTTGTGGATCTGCCGGAAGGAGATCGAGTGGTTCTCGGTGGCGTTGACCAGTTTGATCGGGATGCTGACCAGCCCGAAGGAGATCGCGCCGTTCCATATGGATCGCACGTTCCATCCCTTTCATCCGAGATTCACGAAATATATGGGATTCTCATCGTATGACGCCGATCACAGAGGTGGAGGGGCGACGCCTGGCGCTCAGCAATCTGGACAAGGTCCTCTACACCGCCACCGGCACCACCAAAGGCGAGGTCCTGCACTACTACGCCCGTACGGCGGCCCCCCTGCTGGCCCATCTCGCCGACCGGCCCGTCTCCTTCCTCCGCTACCCGGACGGGCCCGACGGGCAGCTCTTCTTCACCAAGAACCCGCCGCCCGGTACGCCCGACTGGGTACGGATCGCCGAGGTGCCCAGGAGGACGGCCGACACCGGCCGGCAGGTGGTGGTGGAGGACCTCGCGTCGCTGATGTGGGCGGCAAACCTGGTCGTGGAGTTCCATACGCATCAGTGGCGCGCCGACGCGCCCGAGCGCGCCGACAGGCTCGTACTCGATCTGGACCCCGGGGCGCCCGCCACCGCCGTGGAGTGCTGCGCGGTGGCGCTCTGGCTGCGGGAGCGGCTGGGTGCGGACGGGCTGGAGGCGTACGTGAAGACCTCGGGGTCGAAGGGGCTGCATGTCCTCGTACCACTGGAGCGCGCCCCCTCCGCGGAGGTCTCGGCGTACGCCAAGGGTCTGGCCGTCGAGGCGGAGGCGGCGATGCCGGAGCTAGTGGTGCACCGGATGCGGCGCTCGCTGCGGCCCGGGAAGGTCTTCGTCGACCACAGCCAGAACGCCGCCGCGAAGACCACCGCGGCGCCCTACACGCTGCGCGCCAGGGCGGAGCCGACCGTCTCCACGCCCGTGACCTGGGAAGAGGTCGCCGGCTGTACGGACGCCGGGCAGCTGGTCTTCCGGCTGGGGGACATCGAGGGGCGGCTGGAGCGGTACGGGGACCTCCTCGGCCCGCTCACCGACCCCGACAGCGCCGCGCCGCTGCCCTGAGCCCCACGCAATCCAAGCAGGACCTAGTGCCGCGACCGGCAATGTTTGCCCGGTCGGAGCGGCGTCCGGTGCGTGTGATCGCAAGGCGGCCGGGAGCCCTTGTAGCGGAGCTACCTGGGCTTTGCTGTGGGTATGTCGCGGTGGCAGGTGGGGCAGGCGCCGGTCCAGGTTGCGAGGAGGGTCTGTAGTTCGCGG
>NZ_JOEI01000010.1 GCF_000718095.1 Streptomyces scopuliridis RB72
CCTGTCGGTGGCCGCGCGGTTGGCGGAGCAGGGGCGTAAGACCACGCGTCTGCGTGTCTCGCACGCCTTCCACTCGCCCCTCATGCAGCCGATGCTGGACAACTTCCGCACCGTGGCGGAGGGGTTGTCGTACGCGGCGCCCCGGATCCCGGTCGTGTCGAACCTGACCGGCGCCCTGGCGTCGGCCGAGGAACTGTCCTCGCCCGAGTACTGGGTTCGGCATGTCCGTGAGGCGGTCCGGTTCGCGGACGGGGTACGGACGCTGGCCGAGCAGGGCGTGAGCACGTTCCTGGAGCTGGGTCCGGACGGTGTGCTGTCGGCCATGGCCCAGGAATCCGTACCGGACGGCGCCACGACCGTACCGATCCTCCGCAAGGACCGGCCCGAGGAGTCGACCGCGCTCACCGCGCTGGCCCAGCTGTACGTCCGGGGAGTTCCGGCGGACTGGCCGGTGCTCTTCGCGAGGACGGGGGCGCGGCGGGTCGAGTTGCCCACGTACGCCTTCCAGCGCACGTGGTTCTGGCCGGCGGGCCCGCTGGGTGGTTCCGGGGATGTACGGGCCGCGGGTCTCGGTTCCGCCGGGCATCCGCTGCTCGGTGCGGCCGTCGAACTCGCCGAGATCGAGGGCGCGTTGGTGACAGGTCGGCTGTCCGTTCAGTCGCATCCGTGGCTGGCCGATCACGCGGTGATGGGCCGGGTTCTGCTTCCCGGCACTGCTCTGCTTGAGCTGGCGATCCGGGCCGGTGACGAGGTCGGCTGCGACCGCGTGGAAGAACTGACGCTCGCCGCGCCCCTCACCCTGCCCGAGCGTGGTGCGGTGCAGGTGCAGGTCGCGGTCGGTATCCCCGACGAGTCGGGCCGGCGTTCGGTGGGGATCTACTCCCGGCCCGAGGACGGGGCGGACGGATCCTGGACGCAGCACGCCACCGGCGCGCTGACGACCGCCGACGCCAGTGCGGCGGACTCCGGGTTCGACGCGACGGTGTGGCCGCCGACCGGCGCCCATGCTCTGGATGTTGAGGGTTGCTATGAGCGGTTCGAGGAGATCGGGTTCGCGTACGGTCCGGTGTTCCAGGGCCTGCGCGCCGCCTGGCGTCGCGACGGTGAGATCTTCGCCGAGGTGAGTCTTCCGGAGAGTGCGGAGGCTGACGCGGCCAAGTTCGGTCTGCACCCCGCACTGCTCGACGCGTCTCTGCACGCTTCGCTTCTGGCGGGCGACAGTGACGGGGGCGGTGGTGGTCTGCCCTTCTCGTGGGAGGGTGTGTCGCTGCACGCGACGGGTGCTTCGGCGCTGCGGGTGCGGTTGGCTCCGGTCGGTAAGGACGCGATTTCCGTGGCCGCCGCCGACACTTCCGGTCAGCGGTCGTCGTGCTCGGACCGGACGTGCTGGGACTCGCCGACGGATTGGCCGATCGACGGTACGTCGTCCGAGGACGGGGTCGCGGAGTCGGCCCACGCGCTGACCGCCGAGGCCCTGGCCCTGGTCCAGGGCTGGCTGGCTGAGGACCGGTTCGCCGGTTCGCGGCTGGTGTTCGTCACCCGGGGAGCGGTGGCCGTGGACGGCGGCACTGTCGCCGACCTGGCGGCGGCCTCCGTACGGGGTCTGGTGCGATCCGCTCAGACGGAGAACCCGGGCCGCTTCGGACTGCTGGATCTCCCGGCCGACCTGACGTCTCTGTCCGAAGCGAGGAAGGCTCTCGGTTCCGACGAACCGCAGCTGATCGTCCGCGACAGCGCGATCCACGCGGGACGACTGACCCGCGTACCCGCACCCGTGTCCACCGGCGCCGACGCGAGCCAGGCCGCCGGACCGGCCTGGGACAGCGAGGGTACGGTCCTGATCACCGGCGGTACGGGCGGTCTGGGCGGCGTTCTGGCCCGGCATCTCGTCGCCGAGCGCGGTGTGCGCCATCTGCTGCTGGCCAGCAGGCGGGGTACGGACGCACCCGGCGCCGCCGAACTGGTCGCCGAGCTGACCGCGCACGGCGCGCGGGTCACGGTCGCCGCGTGCGACCTCGCCGACCGGTCCGCCGTATCCGGGCTGCTGGCCGGTGTACCGTCCGAACACCCGCTGACCACCGTGGTGCACACGGCGGGTGTGTTGGACGACGGCATCATCGGCTCACTGACCCCCGAGCGTCTGGCCCGGGTGCTGCGGCCGAAGGTGGACGCGGCGTGGCATTTGCATGAGCTGACGCGCGATCTCGGTCTGGCCGCGTTTGTGGTGTTCTCGTCCGTGGCCGGTGTGTTCGGTGGTGCGGGGCAGGGTAACTACGCTGCCGCGCACAGGGTGAAGTTCCCCCGCTGCTCAGGTCGTTGATCCGTACCCGCCGCCGTCGGAGCGCGGTCGCCGGATCGGCCACCGCCACCGCCACCGCCACCGGGCTTCTCGGCCGGCTGGCCGGGCTGTCTCCGTCCGCGCGGCACGAAGCACTGCTGGATCTCGTAAGGAGTCAGGTCGCCCTCGTACTCGGCCATGCCGACGCGGCGGCCGTCAACGCCACCTCTCAATTCCGGGAGTTGGGCTTCGACTCCCTCACGGCCGTGGAGCTGCGGAACCGGCTGAGTACGGTGACGGGTCTGCGGCTGACCGCCACGCTGATCTTCGACTACCCGACCGCGACAGCGCTCGCGGACCATCTCAGGGACGAGCTGTTCGGCACCGAGGCCGAGACCACGATCCCGGTCCGGATGCTGCCGCCCGTGGCCGACGATCCGATCGTGGTCGTGGGCATGAGCTGCCGGTACCCGGGCGGGGTGGCCTCGCCGGAGGATCTGTGGCGGCTGGTCACCGAGGGCACCGACGCGGTCTCCGGCTTCCCGGCCAACCGTGGCTGGGACGTGGACGGGCTGTTCAACCCGGACCCGGACCACGCGGGCACGTCGTACACCCGCTCCGGCGGATTCCTGGAGAACGCGGGCGAGTTCGACCCGGCGTTCTTCGGGATGTCGCCGCGCGAGGCGATGGCGACGGACTCGCAGCAGCGGCTGCTGCTCGAAGCCTCGTGGGAGGCGATCGAGCGGGCCGGCATCGATCCGGTGTCGCTGATGGGCAGTGCGACCGGTGTGTTCGCCGGTGTGATGTACAACGACTACGGCACCACACTGAACGGCAAACAGTTTGAAGGACACCAGGGCCAGGGCAGCGCGGGAAGCGTGGCCTCGGGCCGCGTCTCGTACACCTTCGGGTTCGAGGGTCCGGCGGTGACGGTGGACACGGCGTGCTCGTCGTCGCTGGTCGCGATGCATCTGGCGGCCCAGGCGCTGCGCGGCGGCGAATGCTCGCTGGCGCTCGCCGGCGGTGTGACGGTCATGTCGACCCCGGGCACCTTCGTGGAGTTCTCCCGGCAGCGGGGTCTGTCGCCCGACGGCCGGTGCAAGGCGTTCTCCGAGTCGGCCGATGGTGTGGGCTGGTCGGAGGGTGTCGGCATGCTGGTGCTTGAGCGGCTGTCCGACGCACGGCGCAATGGCCATCAGGTGCTGGCGGTGCTGCGCGGCAGCGCGATCAACCAGGACGGCGCGTCCAACGGACTCACCGCCCCCAACGGTCCTTCGCAGCAGCGCGTGATCCGTCAGGCGCTGGCCAGCGGCGGACTGTCCATGGACGACGTCGATGTGGTGGAGGCGCACGGTACGGGGACGACGCTCGGCCATGTCGACTGGTCGGCGGGCGCGGTGGAACTGCTGACCGAGCAGACGCAGTGGCCGGAGACCGATCGGGTACGGCGTGCGGGTGTCTCGTCCTTCGGGATCAGCGGGACGAACGCGCACGTCATCCTCGAACAGCCCGAGCCGGTGGCCGAGTTCGCGGCCGAGCCGGCCGTGACGGAGGCCGCGGCGCCCGCCGTGGTGCCGTGGGTCCTCTCGGGGAAGACTCCGGAGGCGCTGGCGGCCCAGGCGGCCAGGCTGCTCTCCTCCATCGAGGCGCGGCCGGCGCTGCGGCCGGTGGATGTCGGGTACTCGCTGGCGACGGGACGTTCGGTGTTCGAGCACCGCGCGGTGGTGCTGGCGAGTGATTCCGGCGGCTCCCATGACGTGGTTCGTGCACTGAGCGCCCTGGCGTCCGGTGACGGGGATGCGTCGGCGGTGTCGGGGTCGGTGCTCGGCGGCAGGACTGCGGTGCTGTTCTCGGGTCAGGGCAGCCAGCGGCTCGGTATGGGCCGCGAGCTGTACGCTCGGTTCCCGGTGTTCGCCGAGGCGCTGGACTCCGTACTCACCACGTTGGACGGCGAGTTGGAGCGTCCCCTGCGCGAGGTGATGTGGGGCGAGGACGCCGAATCGCTGAACGACACGGGCTTCACGCAGCCCGCGTTGTTCGCCGTAGAGGTGGCGCTGTTCCGGCTGGTGGAGTCGTGGGGCGTGAAGCCGGACTTCGTGGCGGGTCATTCGATCGGTGAGATCGCTGCCGCGCATGTGGCGGGGGTGTTCTCGCTGGAGGACGCCTGCGCACTGGTCGTGGCGCGGGCGAAGCTGATGCGGGCGCTGCCGGCCGGTGGTGCGATGGTCGCGGTACGGGCGACGGAGGACGAGGTCACCCCGCTGCTGTCGGGCGAGGTGTCGATCGCCGCGGTCAACGGTCCCGCCTCGGTCGTTGTCTCGGGCGATGAGGAAGCGGTCCTGGCCGTGGCGGCGCGGCTGGAGGAGCAGGGCCGGAAGACCACGCGCCTGCGGGTGTCGCATGCCTTCCACTCGCCCCTGATGCAGCCGATGCTGGAGCGATTCCGTGCGGCGGCGGAGCAGTTGTCGTTCGAGGCGCCCCGGATTCCCGTGGTGTCGAACTTGACCGGCGGCCTGGCGTCGGCCGAGGAACTGTCCTCGCCCGAGTACTGGGTTCGGCATGTCCGTGAGGCGGTCCGCTTCGCGGACGGGGTACGGACGCTGGCCGAGCAGGGTGTGACGACGTTCCTGGAGCTGGGCCCGGACGGTGTGCTGTCGGCCATGGCCCAGGAATCCGCGCCGGAAGAGGCGGCGATCGTCCCGATCCTCCGCAAGGACCGGGACGAGGAGCTGACCGCCCTCACCGCGCTGGCTCGCGTACACGCGCACGGTGGTGCGACGGTCGACTGGACCGGGTTCTTCGCGGGGACGGGGGCGCGGCCGGTCGAGTTGCCCACGTACGCCTTCCAGCACCAGTGGTTCTGGCCGGCCGGTTCGCAGTCCGGCGCCGCCGGTGATGTGCGCGCGGCCGGTCTCGGTTCCGCCGGGCATCCGCTGCTGGGCGCGGCCGTCGAACTGGCTGCGAGCCAAGGCGTGTTGTTCACCGGCCGGCTGTCCGTTCAGTCGCATCCGTGGCTGGCTGACCACGCGGTGATGGGCCGGGTTCTGCTTCCCGGCACTGCTCTGCTTGAGCTGGCGATCCGGGCCGGTGACGAGGTCGGCTGCGACCGCGTGGAGGAACTGACGCTCGCCGCGCCCCTCACCCTGCCCGAGCGTGGTGCGGTGCAGGTACAGGTCGCGGTCGGTACGCCCGATGAGTCCGACCGGCGTTCGGTGGGGATCTACTCCCGCCCGGCGGACGCGGCGGACGCACCCTGGACCCAGCACGCCACCGGGTCGCTGGCCGGCCGCTCCGAGGGGGCGGAGACCGGGTTCGACGCGACGGTGTGGCCGCCGACCGGTGCCGAGGCTCTGGATGTTGAGGGTTGCTATGAGCGGTTCGAGGAGATCGGGTTCGCGTACGGTCCGGTGTTCCAGGGTCTGCGGGCGGCCTGGCGGCGTGATGGTGAGATCTTCGCGGAGGTGAGTCTTCCGGAGAGTGCGGAGGGTGACGCGGCCGCGTTCGGTCTGCATCCGGCTCTGCTGGACGCGTCTCTGCACGCTTCGCTTCTGGCGGGCGACAGTGACGGGGGCGGTGGTGGTCTGCCGTTCTCGTGGGAGGGCGTGTCGCTGCACGCGACGGGTGCTTCGGCGCTGCGGGTGCGGTTGGCTCCGGTCGGTAAGGACGCGATTTCCGTGGCCGCCGCCGACACTTCCGGTCAGGACATTCCGGGGTCGGTCGTCGTGCTCGGACCGGACGTGCTGGGACTCGCCGACGGATTGGCCGCCCGGTGCCGGATGTCGTGCTGGTGCCCGTCCTGAGCGAACCGGACGGTGCCGGGGCAGTGGCTGTACCCGACTCGGTACGCGAGGTCGTCTCCCGGGCGCTGGGGCAGCTCCAGCAGTGGCCGGGCGAGGACCGGTTCGCCGGTTCGCGGCTGGTGTTCGTCACCCGGGGAGCGGTGGCCGTGGACGGCGGTGCTGTCGCCGACCTGGCGGCGGCCTCCGTATGGGGTCTGGTGCGGTCCGCGCAGTCGGAGAATCCGGGCTGCTTCGGACTGCTGGATCTCGAACCGGCGGCTGGTGCCGCCGCGTTGACCCCGCTGGCCCGCGCTCTCGGTTCCGAAGAGCCGCAGTTGGTGCTCCGCGGGGGCGAGGTCAGGGCCGCCAGGCTGGACCGCGTACCCCTCCCCGAGCCGGTCGCCCCGACCGATGGGGAGACAGACGGTGAGACAGCAGGCGCGGGAGAGAGCTGGGAGCGGGGCGGCACCGTACTGATCACCGGCGGAACCGGCGGTCTGGGCGCCGTACTGGCCCGGCACCTGGTCGCGGAACGCGGCGTACGCCGGCTGTTGCTGCTCAGCCGGCGCGGTCCCGGCGCGGAGGGAGTGGGAGCCCTCGTCGAGGAGCTGGAGACGCTCGGTGCCGAGGTCACGGCCGCGGCCTGTGATGTCGCCGACCGGGGAGCGCTGGCCGACGTGCTGGCCGCCGTACCCGCCGCCCATCCGGTCTCGGCGGTCGTACACGCCGCCGGCGTGCTGGACGACGGCGTGATCGGTTCGCTGACGCCGGAGCGGCTGGATACGGTTCTGCGGCCGAAGGTGGACGCGGCGTGGCATCTGCATGAGCTGACGCGCGATCTCGGTCTGGCCGCGTTTGTGGTGTTCTCGTCCGTGGCCGGTGTGTTCGGTGGTGCGGGGCAGGGTAACTACGCTGCCGAGGGCGAGATCCCGGCCCTGCTCAGCGGTCTGATCAGGACCCCGTCCCGGCGGTCGGCGACGGCCGCTCCGCGGTCGGCCGAATCGCTCGGGCAGCGGCTGACCGGACTGACCGACGAGGAGCGCCGTGACGTTCTTCTGACGCTGGTCCGCGATCAGGCGGCCGTGGTGCTCGGACACGCGGACGGTACGGCGGTCGGCGCCTCGCGGCAGTTCCAGGAGCTGGGCTTCGACTCCCTGACGGCGGTGGACTTCAGGAACCGGCTGAACGCGGCGACAGGGCTGCGGCTGCCGGCCACCCTGCTGTTCGACTACCCCACCCCGGCCGCGGTCGTGGACCATCTCCACTCCCAGCTGGTGACCGAGGAGGTCACCGGGGCCGGTTCGGTGCTCGCCGTTCTCGACCAGTTGGAGAAGGCGATCACGGAGATGACGGTCGACGCGCAGGAGTTCAAGCACGTCGCCGGACGCATCGAGGTGCTCAGGACGAAGTGGGCGGCGCTGCGGCAGGAGTCGGCGAACGGCTCCGGCGAGTTCGATCTGGAGGCGGCGTCGGACGACGATGTGTTCGCGCTCCTCGACGACGAACTCGGTCTGTCCTGAACCACGGGGGGTCCGGGAGACGGCTCACGTCTCCCGGACCCCCCGAACGACCGGCGAATCGAAGGCGGTTCCTTCACTCACGAGTGGGTTCCGTCACCGATGTCCCTGCAGAGACTAGGGAATTTCCCACTGTCCGTCCTAGTGGAATGGGGTGGTCGGTCACCGGGCCGACACGTGGCGGTCGGTGACGGAGAGAGCGCGAGTCGGGTGATGTGAGTCGTCCGGCCGCTCTGTTGGGTAGGAGTGCCGCATGGAACGTTCGGTCGCGTCGGTGAGATCATGGCGCCCGCGGTGTGTCACGTCCCGTCATGTCCCGCTGTCACCGGCCCGGAGGCCCGGACCGCAGCGCGGTCCGGATCGCTCGGCCCACCCCTAGGAGGATGCAACACGATGACGACGTCCACCGAGGAGAGCCTTTGGGCGCGGTGCTTTCATCCAGCGCCGGCCAGCTCGGAACAACTCTTCTGTTTCCCCCACGCGGGTGGCTCGGCGTCTTTCTACTTCCCGGTCTCCGCTCAACTGTCGTCCGTGGCCGAGGTGTTCTCGGTGCAGTACCCCGGCCGTCAGGACCGGCGCAAGGAGACCAGCCCCGGCGATCTCGGGGTCATGGCCGATCAGATCTACGAGGCGCTGCGCAAGCAGCTCCGCGCCCGGCCGACCACGTTCTTCGGACACAGCATGGGCGCGACGATCGCCTTCGAGGTCGCGCGGCGGTTCGAGGCCGATGGCGGTGAGCTCTCCCATCTGTTCGCCTCCGGCCGGCGCGCCCCGTCGCGCCACCGGGACGAGAGTGTGCACCAGCGCGACGACGACGGCATCGTCGCCGAGCTGAAGCTGCTCTCCGGTACGAATACGGCGCTGCTCGGCGACGAGGAGATCCTGCGGATGATCCTCCCGGCGATCCGCAGTGACTATCAGGCCATTGAGACCTACCGCTGCGATCCAGCGACGAGGGTCCGGGTCCCGATCTCCGCGCTGACCGGCGACAACGATCCGAAGACCACGCTGGACGAGGCCGAGGACTGGCGTGGCCACACCACGGGAGCCTTTGACCTGAAGGTCTACCCCGGCGGGCACTTCTTCCTCAGTTCCCAGGCGCCGGCGGTGATCGCGCTCCTGCGGAAACATCTCTCCGCTCAGGCATAGTCCGCCGATCCCGCTGAGCGACCGATCTCGCTGAGCGACCGACCCGTCTGTGCCGCCCACCCCTGTGATCAGGGGTTCCGAGTGGTCAACATCTCTCGGGTGATCAACACCATCGGGTGGTGTGTGCCCCCTGAAGAGCCCCTCAGCCGTGCATTGGCGCGGTCGCCCTTATCGCTCTGGAAGAATGTCTTCTCGTGCGGTCATCCGGATCATCCGGTTATCCGGACATCCGGGTTTCCGGAGTGGGGTGCTGCCCGGAGTGCGGGGGGCGCTCCGGGCGGGCGCGCCACCAACTCCCGGACGGTGCAGTGGCGTCCAGCGGACAGTAGTGCTTGATCCAGTTCGCGCTGGGTAGTCCCCAAGTGCCGAAACGGGCTTCGTGGGCTTCGTGGGTTGCGGGATCCTGTGATCATGCAACCTCGCGCCGTCGATCGTGGAACGTTCAGCTGTTTTTGCGAGTTGTGCGGGATGCTGCGGGACGCGGCGACGAGTCATCGCGTCTGTTGTGTCCCCCGAGAGGCGAGGAGACCATGATGCTGGACCAGGCCGATCTCTCCGGTTTGTCCAGCACTCTGGTCGGACGCGCCCGTGAGCTGCGGGCGCTGAGCCGCCATGCCGAGGCCGCGCGCGCCGGGCGGGCGGGCCTGGTGATGCTGTCCGGCCCCGCGGGCATCGGCAAGACCAGCCTTCTGCGGGCGTTCCTCAAGAGCGACGCGTGCCGCAACATGGCCGTGCTGTACGGCTCGTGCGGCGAAGTCGCCGCGGGCGCGGGATACGGCGGCGTACGGGAGCTGTTCGGCTCGCTGGGGCTCAGCGGCGAGGACGCCAGGAACTCCCCGCTGCTGCGCGGTCTCGCCCGTCGCGCGCTGCCCGCCCTCACGGCCGGACCGTTCGAGCAGGAGACATTGGGCGCGTCCGCCACCTATCCGGTGCTGCACGGGCTGTACTGGCTCGCGGCGAATCTGATGGTCGACCGCCCGCTCGTGCTCGTACTGGACGATGTGCACTGGTGCGACGAACGCTCCCTGGGCTGGGTGGACTTCCTGCTGCGGCGCGCGGACGATCTGCCGCTGCTGGTGGTGCTCGCCCACCGCAGCGAGGCCGAGCCGGTCGCCCACTCCGCGCTGGCCGACATCGCCGCGCAGCGCCGGCCAGCCCTGATGCGGCTGGCGCCGCTCACGCACGCGGCCGTCGGCGAGATGGCCCGGCAGATCTTCCAGGCACCCGTCGAACCGTCCTTCACCGAGCGCGCCGCCGCCGTCTCCGGCGGCAACCCCCTCACTCTCAGCCGGCTCCTGGGCGAGCTGCGCGCCGAGGGAGTGCAGCCCGACGAGAAGGGCGTACGGAGAGTCGCCGAGGTGGGCGGCCAGGTGATCGCGTCCTCCGTGAGCGCGCTGCTGGACAATCAGCCGCTCTGGGTGCGCGAGGTGGCCCGGGCGATCGCGGTCCTCGGCGAGGAGTCCCCCGATCTGGTCGGCATGCTCGCCGACGTGCCCTCCGCGCTCGTCGCCGAGGGCGTTGTCGCCCTGCGGCGCGCCGAGGTGCTCGCCGCGGACCGGGCTGACCTGGTGCATGACGTGGTGCGCTCGGCCGTACTGGAACCCCTCGGCGCCGAGGCGCTGGCCGGGCTGCGCACCAGAGCCGCCCTGCTGCTGAGTGATGCGGGCCGGCCCGCCGAGGAAGTCGCGGGCCGGCTCATGCTGTTGCCCGCCCTGACCCAGCCGTGGATGCCGGCGGTGCTCCGCGACGCGGCCGTCCAGGCCGAGGGCCGTGGCGCTCCCGAGGCCGCGGTACGCTATCTGCACCGCGTGCTGGAGATGGAGCCGCACAGCGTGCCGGTACGTATCCAGATGGCCACGTCCCTCGCGGAGATCAATCCGGCGGAGGCCATCCGGCTGCTGGAGGAAGCGCTGTCGCTGGCCGATGACCCACGCGCCAGGGCCATGGTCGCCGTGCGGTACGGACTGGTCTGCCTGGCCGTTCAGCGGTCGCCCGCCGGCGTACGGGTCCTCGAAGAGGTCCTGGCGGAGCTGGAAGCCGAGCTGGGCCCGGGCCCGGATCCCGCCGACCGTGAACTGCACACGCTGGTCGAATCGGTCCTGCTGATCGTCGGGGCGGACGAGAAGGCGACCGTCTCCGCGACCCTGGACCGCGCCGCGTTACTGACCGCGCCTCCCGGCGATACGCCCGCCCAGCGCCAGATGCTCGCGATGATGACCGTACTGACCGCGATGGACGGCCGCTCGGCGGAGCTGACGGTCGAACAGGCCCGCCGCGCGCTGAGATCGCCCGGGGCGGAGCTGGAGAGCTGGCCCCTGCTCGCCTCGTCGTTCGCGCTCAGCCTCGCCGACGAGGTCGACGAGGCGCTGGACGCGCTGGACCGCATGCTCCAGCACAGCCAGGACAACGCCGCCGTCTGGACCTTCGTGCTCGCGCTGTCCACCCGCGCTCTGGTGCTGCACGGCGCGGGCGCGTTCCCCGACGCGCTGGCCGACGCGCAGACATCCATCGAGATCATCGGCGAGGAGAGATGGGGTGACGGCGCCGCGCTGCCGCAGATCGCGCTCGCGACGATGCTCGTCGAACGCGGCGAGGCCCAACGGGCCGAGGAAGTGCTCCGCGGTATCAAACGGGGCGGTCTCGACCGGTTCGTCATCGAATACCACTGGTCGCTGATGGCGCGGGCCCGCGCCCGATGGGCGCTCGGCGACCGGGAGGCGGCGCTCGGTCTCTACCTCGAATGCGGCAGATCGCTGGAGGAGTCCCGGTTCAGCAATCCGGCGTTTCTGCCGTGGTGGTCCGAGGCGGCGTGTCTGCTCGCGGTCATGAACCGCGGCGACGAGGCCCGGGAGATGACCGAGTACGGCGGCGAGCTGGCCCAGCGGTGGGGCACCCCCCGCGCCCTCGGACTCGCCGCGCTCGCCCGCGGCGTGATCGCCCCCGGCGGCACGGGCATCGAACCGCTCACCGAAGCGGTCCTCACCCTGGCCGGCTCGCCCGCCAGAGCCGAGCACGCCAAAGCGGAATTCGTCCTCGGCCGCGCCCTGCTGAAGACCGGCGACCAGCGCGGCGCCCGGGAGCATCTGCGGACCGCCACCGACCTCGCCCAGCGCTGCGGGGCCCTCGCGCTCGCCGCCGTCGCCCGCAGGCTGCTGGTCACCGCCGGCGGCCGGATGCGGAAGATGAGCGCCTCACCGCTCGACATGCTCACCGGAATGGAACGCAGGGTGGCCGGCCTCGCCGCGGCGGGCGCCAGCAACCGCTCGATCGCGGAGACCTTGTTCGTGACGGTACGCACCATTGAGACACATCTGACCAGCGTGTACCGGAAACTGGGCGTGAGCGGGCGCACCGAACTGGGCGCCGTTCTGCGCACGCCCGATGTCCCCGATGGGCAACCACCGGGCTGGGTATCCGAATCACGCTGGCGACGCTGAAGCGAACGGGGCGAGGCGGTGCGTGTGACTGGCCGGAACGACAATTGTCTGAGCACGCGGTCCTTGGAGTGGACATACGGACCGGACACCCGTCGAGACGGGGTGGACCTGCTCGAACGCGGTCGCGAGCAGGCGGCGCTGACCTCCCTGCTCACCTCGCTGGGCAGACGACGCGCGGGCATCGTGACCCTGACCGGGAGACCGGGCCACGCACAGAACGCTCTGCTGAGATGGGCCGCCCGGCGCGCCCAGGGCGGCGGACTGGGTGTGCTGCACGCCCAGGCGGCCCCGGCCGAACGTGAGGTGCGCTACGGCGTGATCGCGCAACTCATGACATCGATGGCAGGCCAGGGCCAGGCCGATGGCGGCCCGGCCGGCTGCTCGCTGCGGGAACTGATGGAGCACCGGCAGCCCGGTCCGCTGCCCGGACTCGACGGAACCCTTCACTTCGCACAGACGATGCCTACCCTGCTGGTCATCGAGGACACCCAATGGCTCGATCCCGCCTCCCTGCGCTGGCTGCACGCGCTGGTCCGGCGGCTGACCCCGGACACACCGGTCGCGGTGCTGGCGAGCGGGAGCGGCGTGTCGGCCAAGGGCCGGGACTGGCTCAGCCTGCTGCCCGCCTCCCCGGTCCCCAGCAAGCAGCTCGTGCTGCGCGGACTGACCGAACACGGCGTCGCCACCGTGGTGGAGACGGTCTGCGGCACCCCGGGCGACCAGCGGTTCACCGCGACGGCCGCGGCGGCCACCGAGGGCAACCCCGCCGTACTGCGCGAGGTGCTGCGCCAGTTCACCGACCAGGGCCATGAACCGGTCGCCGCCCGGCTGCCCGAGCTGCGTACGATCACCGCCGCCGTCGTCGGCGACCACGCGACGCGCTCGCTCAACGGCCTGCCCGCCGAAGCCGTGGCGCTGCTGCGGGCGCTGGCCGTCTGCGGCGAGCTGCTCAGCTTCCCCCTCGTCCGCGCGCTGGCCGGGCTGAGGCCCGTACGCGGCCAGGAACTGCACGTGATGCTGGAGGCGGCGGGACTCACCGTTTCCGGAGGAACGAAAACACAGGTACGCCACCCCGCGGTGAAGGCCCGGCTGCTGGAGGACATGGCCACCGAAGAACGGGCCCAGCTGTACTCCCGGGCCGCCGAACTGGCCCACCGTGCCTGGGCGAACGACGAGGACGTCGCGCAGATCCTGCTCCGTACGCCGCCGCTGGGAGCCCCCTGGGTGGTCAGCACGCTGTGCGAGAGCTTCACCGCCGCCCTGAACGCGGAGGACCACGGCCGGGCCGCCGCGTATCTCTCCCGCGCGCTGCGCGAACCGCTGGAGCCGCGCGAGCGCGCCCGGCTCACCCTGGAACTGGCCGCCGCCGAAGCGATGTCGGCGCCCCTGGCGGGGGACCGAAGGCTCGGCGAACTCGTCCGGGGCGGCAGCGGCGCCCCCGAAGGACTGCGCGCCCGCGCCGTCGACCTCGGACTCGCCCGCGGCAACAGCGACTGGGCACGCCGCGCGGCGGCCGAGGCGCTGTGCGACGTCCGGCCCGGCGAACGCGACAGTCTGATCGCGCTGTTCTGGCTCGCCGACGAGTCCCGGGACGACACCGAACCGATGGTGCCCGAGGTGCCCGTACTGCCCGGCCGCCCCTCGACCCCTGTCCAGAGCGGCGTACGCGCCTGGCAGCTCGCCGTACGTGGCGAGGACCTGGAGACGACCAGGACGCTGGCCCGCGCCGCCCTCGCGGGCGACGGCCCCGACACCCCGCTGGTACTGCCCCGGCTCGCCGCCTGCCGGGCGCTGATCCTGACCGATGACCACGAAGAGGCCGCCGCGGAACTGGACGCGCTGCTCACCGTCGTACGGCGCGACCACCGCAGAGCGGCCACCGCGCGGATCCTGACGGCGCGCGCCGAACTGTCCCTGCGCGCCGGCCGGCTCGACGCCGTCGAGCGGGACCTCGACGCCGCCGAACGGGCCCTGCCGATGTCGAGCAGACATCCGCTGATCGCCCCGAGCCTGACGGCCCTGCGTATCTCGACCGCGGTGGAAGCCGGCCGCCAGGAGTGCGCGCGGGCGCTCGCCGCCGCGCCCACGCCGCCCGGGGCGGAGGAGGGCGTGGCCTGGTCCGCCCTGCTCTTCGGCAGGGCGCGCGTCGCCGCCGTCGACGGGCGCTGGACCGATGCGATGGAGCTGGCGAAGGAGAGCGGCCGACGGCTGCTGCGCAGACAGTGGAACAATCCGGCGCTGCTGTGCTGGCGCCCGCAGGCGGCCGAGGCCTGTTACGCCCTCGGCGACCGCGAGGAAGCGGCGCGGCTGAGCCTGGAGGAGCTGAGACTCGCCCGCCGGTGGGGCTCGGCGAGCGCGCTCGGCCTCGCCGAGCTGTGGACCGCCCCGATGACCGGCGCCGGCGGCAGGCCCGTGATCGCCGCCCGTGAGGCGGTCCGCGTCCTGGGCGACTCACCCGCCCGGCTGACCTACGCGTGGGCGCTGGCCCGACTGGCCTCCTGCGAGCTGGAGGAGGGCGACTGCCGGGCCGCCGCGCTCTCCCTCGCCCGGCTCTCCGCGTTCACCACGCCTCATCCGTCGAGCCGGCTGGCAACGGCGGTGCGCGGGCTCACCGAACGGCTGGAGAGGCCGGCCGGACCGGTGCCCCCCGCCCTGCCCCGGGAGTGGACCACGCTCTCGGAGGCCGAACAGCGCACCGCGACCTTCGCCGGACGCGGCCACGGCAACCGCGAGATCGCGGAGCTGCTCTCCGTGAGCAGACGCACCGTCGAGCTGCGGCTGAGCAACACGTACCGAAAGCTGCGTATCACCGGACGCGAGGAACTGTGCGTGCTGGTGCGGAACATGGGAGAGCGGCCGAGCGATGCTTCTTGAGCGGGAGTCCGAACTGTCGCGGGTGGGGGCCGCGTTGAGCGCCGCGGACGAGGGCACCTCATCGGTGATCCTGCTGTGCGGACCACTCGGCATCGGAAGATCCGCCCTGCTGCGCCGACTGCCCGGTGTCGTCTCCGGTACGGACGTACGAGTCCTGCGGGCGAACGCCGCCCCGATGGAGCGGGACTTCGCGTTCGGTGTGGTCCGGCAGTTGCTCGACAGTCTGCTCTCCGGCGCCTCGCAGGCGGACCGCGAGCGCTGGGCGCGCGAACCCGGCCGGGCCTCCGGCCTGATGTTCGGCGCCGACGACACTCCGGCCGGCCGGCCGCTCGCCGAGGACATGCCGATGGGGGAGGCGCCCGACGGCGCGGGCGCCGGGGGCCCGGCCGGCGCCGCGTCCGAGGCGACCCTGCACGGTCCGCGCTCGCTCCTCGCCGACATCAGCGAACACGCCAGGCTGCTCATCCTCGTCGACGACCTCCAGTGGGTGGACATCCCCTCCCTGCGCTGGCTCGCCTACCTCACCAAACGGCTGCGGGGGCTGCGGGTCGTGCTCGTCTGCACGCTCCGGGACGGGGACCAGGGCGCCGGACACGCCCTGGTGCGCGAGATCGCCGCCTCCTCGACCCAGATACTGCGCCCCGCCCCGCTGTCGCGCGACGCCACCCGAGCGGTGATCCGCGAACGGTCCGGCGCACCCGGGGACGAGGAGTACGTACGCGCCTGTCATGAAGTGACCGGCGGCAACCCGCTGTTCCTGATGTCCCTACTGCTGGGCATGGAGGCACGGGGCCACGAGCCGACCGCCGACCACGCCGACCGGGTACGCGCCCTGCGGCCCGCGGGGCTGCGGGAGCGGCTGGCGAGCTATCTGCGGACCCGGCCACGGGCGGTACGGGACACGGCCGCGGCGATCGCCGCCTTCGGCGGTCACGGAGACCCCGAGCTCATCACGGAACTCGCCGGACTGGACGAGATCGGCTTCGGCGCCGCCCGGCGGGCGCTCCGCGAGGCGGGGCTGCTGGCCGACGCGCGCGAACCGCGCTTCATCCACCGCGTCGTCCAGGACGCCATCGAATCCGCGATGACCGTGGCCGAACGGGAACGCTGGCACGCCGCCGCCGCGGACCTGCTCTACCGCAGCGGCCGTCCCGCCGAGCAGGTCGCCGCCCATCTGATGGCCGTCACCACCTTCGGCCGCCCCTGGTCGGTGATGGTGCTGCGTGCCGCGGCCGACACCGCGCTGCGCCGGGGCGCGCCGGAGACCGCCGCCCGTTATCTGCGCCGCGCGCTGCTCGGCCACCGCCCCCAGGACGAGAGCCGGGCCAGACTGCTGGTCGAACTGGCCACCGCGGAGCGCGGGTTCGACCCCGAGGCCTGTCAGCGCCATATCGTCCAGGCGATGCCTCTGCTGACCACGGTCAGGGACCGGGCCGCCGCCGCGCTGCGTATTCCGCCGCCGCTGCTCGGCGCCGTACCCCCCTCCACCGCCGCGCTCCTGCGCGGCGTCAGCGACGAACTCGGCTCGCCCGCCGAACTGGACGGTCAGGCGCGGGAAATGGCCCTGCGGCTCGAAGCCCGGCTCAGGCATTGCGGGCACGAGAACCCGGGGGAGCTGGCCTCGGCCATGGAACGCCTGCGCGAACTGGGGGAGGACCCCCCGCTCGGCTCCGCGGCCGAACGTGAGCTGATGGCCGTGCTCCTCTTCTCCGGCACTCTCACCGGCCGGCTGTCCGCGGCCGAGGCGGCGCGCACGGGCGGCCGCATCCTGGAACGCGAACCGGCCACCTCGGCGGGCGCGCACACCGCGCTGCCGCTGGTCGTCGTCACCCTCTTCGCCGCCGAGTCGGTACAGGACGTGGGCTCGTGGCTGTCGACCGAGCAGCAGACCCGCTGGCAGAACGCGACCGGCGCCGACAGCGTCCTCCTCCTCGCGGAACGGGCGTTCGTCCTCGTCTCGCAGAGCAGGCCCACCCAGGCGCGCGAATATGTCGAGCGTGCCATGGGGTCGGCCGAGACGGACTGGCGCGAGGCCTCCATCATGATCCTCTCCACGGTCGCACTCGAACTGCGTGACCCGGCGCTCAGCGAACGGATCCTCGCCAGGGCCCGCCGGCGCCGGACGGCCGGGCTGGCCCTGACGGCCGCACTCCAGATACTCCAGGCGTCGGTGGACGCCCAGCGGGGACTGCGTTCCAGAGCGCTGGAGAGCCTGCTCGCCTGCGGCCGTCAACTGGACGTCTCCGGCTGGCGGAACTCGGCGCTCTTCCCATGGCGTCCCCACGCCATCGGCCTCTACCAGCGGCTCGGCGACTCCCGGTCCGCGCTGCGGCTCGCCGAGGAGGAACTCGCCTGGGCCACGGCATGGGGAGCACCCGCCGGGCTCGGCCGCGCCCTGCGGCTGAAGGGCTGGCTCCAGGGCGCGCAGGGCGTCCCGCTGCTGCGCGAAGCGGTCGCCGTACTGCGCGACTCGTCCTTCGAACTGGAACTCGCCAGGACACTCGTGTTGTTGGGCCGGCAGCTGGGCGGCGGCCCCGAGGCGGAGGCGGCACTACGGGAGGCGGGCACCCTCGCGGCGGCCTGCGGTGCTCCCTGGCTGGTCGAGCGGGCCGAGCACGGCCTCGGTACGGCCTCCGCGCCGAAGACCGCCGTCCTCACCCGCAGCGAGCGCAGGGTGATCACTCTTGTCGGCCGCGGGCTCACCAACCAGGAAATTGCGGGTGAACTCGGCGTGAGTTCACGTGCCGTCGAGAAACATCTAACGAATTCCTATCGGAAGCTCGGCATCTCGGGCCGGCATGAGCTGGCGGATGCTCTTCCCGCGTAGACTCCCGCGGGTAACTGTTAACAGCATGCTACGCGCCGCTGTGGCCTGTGCGGCGCCTGCGCGGCTTGGTTCGGCCCGGCATGCTACGCGAACCTCAAGAGAACCTCAAACAAGGCTGAATTGAGCGGATGCCTCGCCAATCCGTCCCGCCCGGCATGCCGGGTTTTTCCCACCGTAGACATCGTCATTGCGGACCGAACCTTCCCGGGGTGGGACCACAGCTTTAGCCATGTGAACAGGGGTCTTGTTGACGGGCCACCACAAAGCTACCTACTCTCAATTCAGTAAATGGATAACCCGCCAATGAGGTCACGTGAGACCGACTGCCGGTGTTATCCGACCCGCATAACGATGTTGAGTATTCCCAATGAATCGGGGGGACCCGAAAGGATGGCGGTCTCGTGGCGATTGCTGCACTCGCAGATTCGGCGCAGGTCACAACCAGCGACCTCAAACCCGACCAGAACGGGCACGGACGCGCCCAGCAGTTCGACCAGCCGGGGCTGTGCATGGCCTCGCTCGACCCGGCTCTGACCATCCAGCAGGCGAACGAGGAGTTCTTCCGCCGGTTCGGCGACTCCTCGGCAGGCGTCTGCGGCCGTAGCTTCCGCGATCTGGTGCATCCCAGCGTCCAGCAGCCGCTGATGCGCCAGTTCTCCCGCCTGGTGGAGGGCAAGCGCCAGCGGTTCGCCTCGCATGTGGTGGCCGTGGGACCCGAGGACTCCGCGTTCGCGGGGACGCTGACGGCCGCGGCCGTCAGCGGGGAAACCCCCGACGTGGCCGCGATCCTGGTGCTCATGCGCTCCTCGGAGGGGTCCGAGGACGCGGGCGTGCTGACCAACCAGAAGAAGATCCTCACCGAGATCGACGCGCGCATTCTTGAGGGCATAGCCGCTGGTCTGTCCACGATCCCGCTGGCCTCCCGGCTCTATCTGAGCCGGCAGGGCGTGGAGTACCACGTGACAGGGCTGCTCCGGAAGCTCAGGGTGCCCAACCGGGCCGCGCTGGTCTCCCGGGCCTACTCGATGGGCGTGCTGAACGTCGGCACCTGGCCGCCGAAGGTCGTCGAGGACTTCATCAAGTGACCACGGCGGCGGAGCCGGCCGCCAACGGCTCTGTCCGCCGCGGTTGATACCGCCTATATCGCGGGAATCCGCCGCACCGCGCAGCCACCCGCCGCACCGCGCATCGACCCGCCGGACCGTGACGCCTCGACCGGGCGCCACGGTCCGGCGGGTTTCCGCGTTCTTGTCCGGCTTCCTTCACCGATCCGCTCCGCCGGCTATTTCGCCCGGTATCCGTCGCGCGTTCGGTTGGTCATGCGACCGTAAAATCCCTCTCGCCGAGTCCGCTTGTGCCGTCCCGGTTGTCTGTTTGCCGGGGCATTGCCGAAGACCGCGCCGAAGGCGTGTGCCGCCGCCGCGCGGTGAGTGAACCCGGCGGCGTGGCGATAGTGGAGTTCACATGTATGTGCTATTTCGCGTCGATGGCGTGCGAAAAACGTTTCACTTCGTCTCTACGACAGGTGCCCCGCGCCATGGAGAGTGAGCGGCCCACAGTAATTGTGCTGTGCGGCACATTTCGAAGCCCGATGTTCGAAGGGAATGGTTACCGTGTGGGTTTGGCCACCGCCGCGTGTGGTTTTGCTGACCGATTCGACCGGCGATTCCGGACGGGGCAACTGCGGTCGCGGATACTGTCGGCCGGAATCAGCCGGAAAATGTGGCCGAGAAGTGCCGGGTGCATAGTCGGGCGCCGTGGATTCGCCGGACGGCGCCTTTCCCCTCACGCCCTGCTTTTAATCCCCCGGCCGCAACCGAATCCGGACCGACCGTGGCTGAGCCACGGCCGGTCCGGAAGAGACCTCGATACGAGAGGCGGACACAGGTGCTGTGTGGGGGGCGATCAGACGGATCCTCAGCCGGCGGACGCCTGGTAGAGGCCGCGGCCGGCGCGGTGGGCCCGCGAGGTGCCGACGAGCCGGTCGAGGGTGCTGCGTACCGCGTTGATGCTGCCGGGGGTGCCGTCACGGCCCAGCGCCTGTGCCACATCGCGGGCACGGACGGGGCTGCCGGCGGACGCCGCGAGCACCGCGAGGATCTGCTCGGTCAGTCCGCTCGCCTGCTCGTCCGCCGCGGCGGGGGCGGCCGTCTTCTTCGCCGCACGGGTCTTCGTGGCCGTGGCGGGCGCGGACTTCTTGGCCGGGCTGCTCTTCCGCTCCTTGGGCGCCTGCGACTTCGCCCCGGAACCCCCGCCGGAGGTGCGCGCCGACGCCGACGCGGACTTACGGGACTTGCCCGCCTTGGCGGGTGCGGGCGCCGGCTTCTCCTCGGCGGGTACGGGGGCTTCCTCGGTGGAGGCTTCCTCAGCCGGTGCCTCCGTGGCGGGAGTCTCCGCCACAACGGTCTCCACGACGGGAGCCTGCGCGGCGGGAGCCGCTACGGCCGACGGTTCCTCGGTCCGCTGCTCCGGCACGGTCTCCAGCGCCTGGGGGGCATGGGTGAGTGCCTGCAGGGCGCCCAGGGCGGTACGTACCGACTCCAGGCGCTCGGTGACGCCGGCCAGTTCCCGTTCGAGTGACTGCTGCTGTGTTTCCAGCTGCGGCAGTTCATCGCGCAGGAGCGCCGTCGTGGTTTCGATGCTGTCCGGTGTGTTGGACGGGGATGTCATGGTGAAGCCCTCTCGTTCCGTGTCACCGCTGTTGTTGCCCCCGTTGGTGACCGCTGGAGAGCAGACTAGGCTCTGTTGCGTTGTGACTGGTAACGGATGAGCGCCGTACGGCCCGGGGTTCGGGGTGTCGAGCCCGTGCGCCGAGGTGTGAAACGGCCGCCTCGGCAGCCCAACTCCCCCTTGACGCAAGGGTGGTGTGAGACCGAGGAGCGAAGCGCCCGCCGAGAAGATGCCGTGGGAATTGGTTCCGCGGCCAGGCAGTGTGGCCGCACGTGGAACCCGGCGGTCGGTCGGAGCCGGGGGCCTCGGCGGCCGGGAGCCGCACAGCCCTGGAACGCGTGCGACATCCGCGCGTAACAGAACGGCAGCTCGAAAGACAAGCGTTGGTGTTACGGTCGGGGACACGCGGTCGCTGCTGCCCGCCGGTCTGCTTCCCTCGCTCGACAAGGCCGGTCGTACAGGAGACTTGTGTCCGCACCGCTTTTCCCCCGCCCCTCTGCCTCCACCGGGCGGTCCATGCCCGCATGGCTCACGCACCCCCTGGGCTGGCGCTCCGCGCCCATCCCGTGGACCGCCGCGCTCCGCGGCGCCCTGAGCGCCGGACCGCTGCTGGCGCTCGGCCTGCTGACCGGACACCTGAGCCAGGCGGTCCTCGCCGGGCTCGGCGCGATGCTCGCCGGTGTCAACGACCGGCCGGGTACGCGGCGTACCGGCGTGGTCCACATCGGTCTGCCCGCCGTCGGCGGCGCCCTCGGACTGCTGTGCGGGGGACTGCTCGCCGACGCCGGGAGCCGCTGGAGCGCCGTACCCGCGCTCTTCGCGGTGGGCTGGCTCTCCGGCGCGCTGAGTGTGACCGGCCCGGTGTGGTCGGCGGCGGCCATGCAGTGTCTGGTCACCGCGGCGATCGGCGCGGGGATGCCGATACCGGGCCCCGCGTGGCTCAAGGCCGTCTGCTATCTGGGCGGCGCGGCCTGGCTCCTGCTGCTCCGGTTCCTGCTGCGCGCCCCGCGCCACATCCTGCGGCGCGGCGCCCGCCGCGAGGGGGAACGCGAAGCCGTCGCCGCGGTCTTCGACGCGCTCGCCGACGCCCTCCACGCCCTCGGCGGACCCGACGCGGAGCCCGCCCGAAGGCGGCTGATCGCCGCACAGCACCGCGCGGACGAGTCGCTGCGCCTGATGCGGCTGCTGCCCTTCCCCAGGCCCTTCCCCAGGCCCTTCCCCGGGGCCTTCCCCGGCCGGCGCGAGGGCCGCGGCTCCGCCCAGGCGTACCGGATAACGGAGCGCTTCGCCGCCGCCACCGCCCTGTGCGAGGCCGGGATCGCGCTGCTGTGGGAGGGCAGGCCGCTGCCCCGGCAAGTGGCGGACGCACCGCGCCTGCTGGCCGCCGCCGTACGTACCGACTCCGCCCCCGGCGCGCTGGCGAGCCCCGTCTCCGACACGGTCCAGCGCGGCGCGTTCGACCGGGCGCTGCTGGCCGCCGCGGTGACCTTCGACCGTACGGCGCCGGGGCGGACGCCCGTACCGTACGAGCCGACGCGTCCGCCGCGCCCCCCGCGTCCGTCCCTGAACACGCGCGGCGCCCGCCGGGCGCTGAAGGAGCTGACCGCGCCCGGCTCGCTCCGTACGCTCGGCCGCGCGTTCGCCCCCGCCAGGCGCGAGAACGCGCTGCGCGTGGCGCTCTGCGTCGCGGCCAGCGCCGCCGTCGCGCTCAGCCTCCATCAGACCCACTGGTACTGGCTCCCGGCCACCGCGGCGTTTCTGGTGAAGCCCGATCTGGGGCCGCTCTTCTCCCGTGTGGTCAACCGCGTCGCCGGCACCGCCACCGGCGTGCTCGTCTTCACGGTCCTCACCCTGGCCATGGCGGGACTCGGCGGCCTGTGGTGGCTGGTCGCCGTGGTCGTGGCGGGCGGTGCGCTCATCCCGGTCGCCACGCGCCACTTCGGCTTCCAGACCGCGGTGGTGACGCTGCTCGTCCTCTCCTTCGTATACGCGGTGGGTGACACCGAGGCGACCGCCGCCCGGCTGCTGGACACGGCACTCGCCTGCGGGATCGTGCTGCTCGTCGGCCACCTTCCGCATCTGACGGACCCGCGTGTGCGGGTCGGCCACCGCTTCGCCGTCGCGCTGCGCCGCACGGAGCGGTATCTGCGGCACGTACTCGACGACCCCGGGACCGCACCCGCCACCTCCGTACCCGCCACCTCCGTACCCGCCACGTCCGCGGGCGCTTCGGGCACAGTGGCGGCGCCCCGTGGCGGAGACGCGACGGGCATCGCGCTGCGGTACGCGGCGTACCGGGCGCTCTCCGAGGCGCGGGCCGCCGCGGAGACGGCCGCGGCCGAGTTGCCGGGGCCCCACCGCGCACACCGTCACGACTGGCTGGCCGTCATGGCGCGCGCGGAGCGCATCGTCGACGCCGCCACCGTCTGCGCCGTACGCGTCGAGCAGGGGGTGCCCCGGCCCACGCCCACCGAGGCGCGGTGGGTGACCGGAGCGCTGGCCGCGATGGCGGACGCGCTGGAGGGCGGCCGGGATACCCCGATGCCCGTGCTGCCCCCGGTCCCGAAGGACTGCCGTTCGCTGCGCGATGTGATGACCGAGCTGCACGGCATCCAGTCCCTGACCACCGTCGCCTGAGACGGCGCCGGTCATCACCACCCCGGCAGGCGGACGCGTCCTGTCCCGTACGGTCTCGTACGAACCCGTCCCGTGACACCGTTCACACCGTCATGCCGTCATGCCGTCAGGTGACGGTGACGGCCGGGACGGCGGCCGACCGTGGCTGTTTGCGCCGGGTGAGCGGCTTCTCGATGAGGTAGTGGGAGGCCGTGGCGGCGGCGAAGCTGGCGGCGACCGTGGCGGTCGCGTGCCACGCGGCGTCCACGCCCAGATCGGAGACCAGCCGGCTGAGCGGGTAGTGCCACAGATAGAGGCCGTAGCTGAGGTTGCGGCCGACCCAGACGAGCGGGGCCAGGGACAGTCCCCGGGAGAGCCAGGTACGCGGCTGGAGTTCCAGCGCCGCCACCACCGTCGCCGACAGCACGGCGGTCACCAGGAAGCCGACGGTGTACCAGGGCATCGTCCAGGCGCTGGCGCCGGTCATCGGTACGTACCAGACGATCAGCGCCAGGACCCCCAGCGCGGGCCAGGCCAGCCGCGCCGACCATCGCCGCAGCGCGGCCAGCCGCGGGTCGTCCGTATGCAGCCGGGCCACCAGGACCGCGAGGACCGCACCGGCCAGCAGCTGGTCCGCGCGGGTGTCGACGCCGTTGTAGATGCGGTGCGCCGCCGTCGGGTTCCACAGGATGAAGCGCCAGACCAGTGGCAGCAGACACAGCGCCGTGGCGCAGAGCAGCACGGTCCGCGCGCCGACCCGCCGCAGGAGCAGCACCAGAACGGGCGGCCAGAACAGGTAGAACTGCTCCTCCACACTCAGCGACCAGGTGTGGGACAGCAGAGAGGTGTCGCTCGAATAGGTGCCGGGCTGGGCGGCCCTGACGATATTCATCAGGAAGGTGGCGGCCAGCACGATCGCCGCCCACGCGCCGTCGAAACTCGGCAGCCGCGTGGTGAGCGCAAGGACGGCGCACACCGCGCAGACCGCCAGCAGGGCGGGGACCAGTCGCAGCCAGCGCCGCCAGTAGAAGGACCGCATGGCGACGTCGCCGGTACGGGCGAACTCGGCCAGCAGCAGCCGCGTGATGACGAAGCCGCTGATGGTGAAGAAGACATCCACCCCCAGGGCGCCGCCCGGCAGCAGGCCCGGTTCCAGGTGGTAGACGATGACCACCCCGACGGCCAGCGCCCGCAGCCCGTCCACGCCCCGGACCCGTCCGTCGGCCCGCAGCGCGGAGGGGAACCCGCGCCCGCCCCTGACGAGCCGGCCCTCGACCCGTCGTGGGAGGAGAGCCAGAGCGACACCGGGCCGGGCGGCGTGGTGTCCGGCCCGGTCGGGTAGGTGTACGGCAGCGGTGCCCGCGCTGCCTCGTGCGTCCGCGGTGGGTGGGGTGTCCATTCAGTGCCCGTGCCCAGGATGCGGCGGCGCACGCGACAGTTAACGGAAATCTCAGAAACACCACACGTCCGCCGCGCACCGGCGTGAAAGCCCGGTGTCGAAGGGAGCGGCTACTTCAGCGGCTCGGCGAAGAGCGGGACGACCTTCTCCAGCGCGTACGCCACCGAGAACACCGAGTCCGTCGAGAAGGCCGCACTGAGGGTCTCGTCGTCGAACACCACCGAACGGCCCGCCTTGACGGAGGGGACGGCCCGGTACAGCGGGTCGTCGGCGATCTTCGAGGCGGGGATCCCGATGGGGGTCATCACCGTCAGATCGGCGTCGAGCAGATCGAGGTTCTCGCGGGAGACATCGATGTAGAACGACGCGCCTGCCTTGGCGTCGACCTCCGGGTTGTTCTTGAAGCCGAGGCGCTCGACGAAGTCGACGCGGCCCGTGCCGTGCACATACGCGCCGAACCCGTCGCTGGTCCGGGAGCCGAGGGTGATGGTCTTGTTCTTGAACTCGGGGTGGGCGGCGGCCGAGTCCTGGAACTTCTTCTCGGTCTCGGAGATGAGCGCCTCGCCCTTCCCGGGAACACCGAGGGCGGTCGCGACCATCTCGGTCTGCTCGCGCCACGAGATCTTGTACTGGTCGCCGCCCTTCGGGACGCCGACGGTGGGCGCGATCTTGCTGAGCGTGTCGTAACGGGACTGATCGCCGCTGGACTTGGTGTCCAGGATCAGATCGGGCTTGAGGGCCGCGATCTTCTCGAACTCCGGCTCCAGTGTGCCGATCATCCGGGGGCTCTTCTTGTAGAGGCCCTTCGCCCAGGGGCCGACCCCGTCGCCGCCGAACGCCAGCCAGTCGCTGGCTCCGACGGGCTGACCGCCGAGCGAGAGCACGGCCTCGGCGTCGCCCCAGCCCAGCGCGACGACGCGCTCGGGCCGCTGCTTCAGGGTGATGTCGCCGAACTTGGTCGCGACGGTGGCGGGGAAGGCACCGTCCTCGGCACCGGACGCGGCCTCCGGTGAGGCGCTGCCGGAGTCCGATGTGGTGCCGCAGGCCGTCAACCCCACGACGAGGGCGGCGAGTACGGCCCACAGCGCGACGGAAGCCGGCCGGGAGCGGTGTGCGGGGGGAGCGGAGGGGTTCTTTCGCGATGCCATGGATTTAGGTTAGCCTACCCTAAATCATGCCTGAACCGGGGTGATGTGATGACGCCCGATCGGTACGATCATGGGCGTGCCCGAGGCGGGGTCCTCGGCGACCGAACAGCGCATCCCGAACACCTCCGTGACCAGCTCCGCCGTCACGATCTCCGTGGGCGCGCCCTCCGCCACGATCCGCCCGTCCTTCATCGCGACCAGCTGGTCGGCGTACCGGCAGGCCAGATTCAGATCGTGCAGGACGACCGCGATGGTCGTGCCGTACTCACGGTTCAGATCGGTCAGCAGGTCCAGTACATCGAGCTGGTGGCTGATGTCGAGGAACGTCGTCGGCTCGTCCAGCAGCAGGATGTCCGTACGCTGGGAGAGCGCCATCGCGATCCACACCCGCTGCCGCTGGCCACCGGACAGCTCGTCGACCGGCCGCCCGGCGAGCTCCAGCACATCGGTGGCGAGCAGCGCCCGCGCCACGGCCGTGTCGTCCTCGGCCGTCCAGCGGCGGAACCACCCCTGGTGCGGATAGCGGCCGCGGCCCACCAGATCGCTCACGGTGATGCCGTCCGGCGCGACCGGGCTCTGCGGCAGGATGCCGAGCACCGACGCCACTTCCTTGGTCGGCATCTCCTGGATGCTCCTGCCGTCCAGGAGCACACTGCCCGAGGACGGCGCCAGCAGCCGGGCCATCGAACGCAACAGGGTGGACTTACCGCAGGCGTTCGGGCCGACGATCATGGTGATCGCGCCGGGCGGTATGTCCAGACTCAGCCCGCTGACGACCTCGCGGCCGTCGTAGCCGAGCCGGACGTCCCGCGCCGCCAGCGTGTGTTCCGCACCCATGCGCAGATCCTTCCGTTCCATCGGTCAGCCGCCCTTCCCCACACGGTTCGAGCGCGCCAGCAGCCACAGCAGATACGGGGCACCGATCATGCTCGTCACCACGCCCACCGGGAACTGCACGGAGCCCAGCAGATGTTGTGCCGCGAAGTCCGCGACGCTCACGATCAGCGCCCCCGTCAGCGCGGCGGGCAGCAGCGCGGCGCCCTGGCGCGGCAGCAGCCGGCGTGCGATCGGCGCGGACAGGAAGGCCACGAAACCCACCGGGCCCGCCGCGGCCGTCGCCACCCCCGCGAGTGCCACCGCGCAGCCGATCAGCGCCGGCCGGCCGCGCTCCACCCGGGTGCCGAGGCCCCGCGCGGTGTCGTCCCCGAGCTGCATCGCCGGCAATGAGCGCGCCGCCAGGAAGGTCAGCGGTACGAGCACCACCATGGCCCCCAGCAGCGGCCACATCTGCTCCCAGGACCGGCCGTTGAGGCTGCCCGTCAGCCACGCGAGGGCCTTCTGCGCCTCGGTCACCGCCGAGCTGGTCAGCAGATACGAGACCAGGCTGGACAACCCCGCCCCGACGCCGACACCGACCAGCACGAGCCGGTATCCGGCGACGCCTTCGCGCCAGGCCAGTGCGTAGATCGCCACCGCGGTCAGCAGCGCTCCCGCCAGGGCGCAGACCGAGAGCGGGAAACCGCTGACGCCGAAGACCGCACTGGCCAGCACACCCGCGGCGCTCGCGCCCCAGGTGATACCGATCATGTCGGGGCTGGCCAGCGGGTTGCGCAGCAGCGTCTGGAACACCGCCCCGGACAGCCCGAACGCCGCCCCCACCAGCAGACCGGTCAGCGCGCGCGGCAGCCGCAGCTCGATGATGACGAACCGGGAACCTGCGTCGCCCCCGCCGGCCAGGGTGGCGACGACCTCGCGGAGCGGTACGACGAAATCGCCCACGGACAGCGCCAGACACAGCGCGGCGAACGCGGCGGCCAGCAAAGCGGCGGAGACGGCGGTGGCACGGGCCCGGCCCGCCCGGCGGACCAGGGCGACCTCCCGTACGGCACCGGCCAGCCGCTCCTCCGTGAGCGCACCGCCCGGGGGTCGTATCTCTCCGGCCGTGTCACCCGTCACGTCCGACGCCAACTCCCTCACAGCTCCACCAGATTGCGGCGGCGCACCAGCATCACGAAGGGCACCGCACCGATGGCGGCCGTCACGATCCCCACCTGTACCTCGCCGGGTGAGGCGATGACCCGCCCCACGATGTCCGAGACCAGCACCAGAACGGGCGCCAGAAGCAGGCTGTACGGCAGGATCCAGCGGTAGTCCGGGCCCGTGACGACCCGCGCGGCATGCGGGACGAGGAGGCCGACGAAGCCGATGGGCCCGGCGATCGCGGTGGCCGCGCCGCACAGCAGCACCACAGCCGCGGCCGACGCCAGCCGGGCCGCCCCCACGCGCTGCCCCAGCGCCCGCGCGAGGTCGTCACCGAGCGAGAGGGCGTTCAGCCGTGGACCGAGCGCCAGCGCGAACACGGCGCCCACACCGATGAACGGCAGCGCCTGCCAGAGCACGTGGGGATCCCTGTCGGCGAGCGAGCCGACCTGCCAGAAGCGGAACTGATCGAAGGTCTGACGGTCCGTCAGCAGCATGGCGGTGGTCAGCGAACCGAGTACGGCGCTGGTCGCCGCGCCGGCGAGAGCGAGCTTCACGGGCGTGGCGCCCTCCCGGCCGAGCGAGCCGATGCCATAGACCAGCAAGGCAGCGCCGAGCGCACCGAGAAACCCGAACCAGATGTACCGCGACGGCTCCGTCAGCCCGAGCACACCGATCGCGAACACCACGACCACCGACGCACCCGCGTTGATCCCGAGGATGCCCGGGTCGGCCAGCGGATTACGGGCCACCCCCTGCATCACCGCCCCGGCCAGGCCCAGCGCCGCGCCCGCCAGCAGACCGGCGACCGTACGCGGAATACGTACCTCCCGCACGATCAGCTGCCCCTTGTCGGACAGATCGGGATCGAGCAGCGCACGGACCACATCGCCCGCGCCGGCGTCTCCCGAACCGACCACCAGACTCGCCCAGGTCGCCACCGCGAGCACACCCGCCGTCAGCAGCAGACCCACGGCGAGCAGCGGACGGCTCCGGACCGCACGACCGGCTTTCCCGGTCTCCACGCCGGTCAGCGAGTCCGCCGTCACGCCCCGCGGGCCTTCGAACCGATCGTGCCCTCGCGCATGTGTGCCGCCCTCACTGCCTCTCCGCGACCGGCTGTCCACCGGGCGGAACCTCACCATCCAAAAAGTAAGGTGACCCTAACATTGAAGCGCGGGCGTGCGCGCACCCCTCCGGGAGAGCTCACTCACGGCGCGCGTACGGGCTCTCCGGCCGCGGATGCGCGGGCTCACCGGGGCGGCTGATACAGCTCGGTCAGAAGGGTGACGGCGGCGTCCGTCGCCGGGTGGGGGTCGTGCCGGGGCCAGATGAGCCGGACCACGATCGGCGGCGCGTCGCGCAGCGGCCGGAAGACGATCCCATGGCGTCGGTACTGGCTGACGGTGCTCTGCGGGGTGATGCCGATGCTGCGGCCGGTGGCGATCAACGCCAGCCAGTCGTCGATGTCCTGGGTGAACTCCACCGTCGGCCGGGCGCCGTCCGGCCAGAGACCGGCCGTGGTGGTGCCGGTGCGCCGGTCGACGAGGATCGTCCGCTCCCGGACTTCGTCCAGCCCGAGGGAGCGGCGCTTGGCCCAGGGGTCGTCGGCGGCCAGGGGCGCGTCAGGCCGATCCGCGCCGCACCAGTTCGGTGGGGAGAATCACCGTGGACGTGTCCTCCCCGCCGATCTGCGCGAGCAGCACCCGCACCATCTCCGAGCTGATCCGGTCCCACGGCTGCCGGATCGTGGTGAGAGCGGGCCGGGTGTCCAGCGCCGCCGGTGAGTCGTCGAACCCGCCCACCGCCACATCGTCGGGCACCCGGCGGCCCGCGTCCCGCAGCGCGCTCAGCACGCCCTGAGCCATCAGGTCGGACGCGACGAACACCGCGTCCATGTCCGGTGCCCGACGCAGCAGTTCGGCGGCGCACGACTCGCCGCTCGCCCTGCTGTAGTCCCCGGTGGCGACCAGCCGTTCATCGGCCTCGATACCGGCCTCGGCGAGCACGTCCCGGTACCCGGCGAGCCGTTCGGTGCCGCCCGGGGTGTCGAGCGGACCGGTCACCGTGGCGATCCGCCGGCGTCCGCTCCGTACGAGATGGCGCACCATCTCCCGCGCGCCGTCCCGGTCGTCGGCCGCGACATAGCTGACCCGCGAGCTCTGTCCCAGCGGCTTGCCGCAGGCCACCAGCGGGACGCGCGCCGCGCGCAGTTGCTCGGCGACCGGGTCCCCGGAGTGACTGGACACCAGCAGCACACCGTCCACATGGCCGGCCGTGATGTACCGCGTGATCCTGCGCCGTTCGTCCTTCGTACCCGCGATCATCAGCAGCAGCGGAATGTCGTGGTCGGCCAGCGCCTGCGTACAACCGCGCAGCAGCACATTGAAGTTGGGGTCCTCGAAGAAGCGCTCCTGCGGTTCGGTGAGCAGAAAGGCGACCGAGTCGGACCGGCCCGTGATCAGACTGCGCGCGTGCCGGTTGACCACGTAACCGGTCTTGCGGATCGCGGCGTTGACCGCCTCCTCCGCTGCCGGGCTCACATAGTGGCCGCCGTTGAGCACGCGCGAGACGGTGCCCCGTGAGACACCCGCCTCCCGTGCCACGTCATGGATCGTGGGCGGCTTGCGCCGGCCGTTGCTGCCCGTGCGGCTCATACGTGTCGTTCTCTCATGATCGTGCCTGTCGCGTCAGGACTTTACGGCCCCGGACAGCAGATCCAGGCTCCAGAACCGCTGGATGACCAGGAACAGCGCGATCAGCGGCAGCACCGCGAGCAGAGCACCGGTGATCACCAGAGTGTAGAGGGCGGGGGTGTTGGAGCCCTGCTGGAGCAGGGTGTACAGACCCAGGGTGACGGGGAACTTCTGGTCGTCGCCGAGCATGATGTACGGGAGCAGGAAGTTGTTCCACACGGCGACGAACTGGAAGAGGAACACCGTCACCAGACCCGGCACCATCATCGGCAGCGCCACCGACCGGAAGATCCGCCACTCGCCGCCGCCGTCCATCCGCCCCGCCTCCACCACATCGGGCGGCACGGCCGCCGCCGCGTAGATCCGGGCGAGATAGACCCCGTACGGCGAGAGGATCAGCGGGAGCAGCACGGACAGATAGCTGTCCGCCATATCGGCCTTCGCCATCAGCAGATACTGCGGTACGGCCAGGATGACCGGCGGCATCAGTACGCCCGCCAGCAGGACGTTGAAGAGGGTCTCGCGGCCCCGGAAGCGGTAGACCGCCAGCGCGTAGCCGCTCAGCGCGGACACCGCGGTCGACAGCAGGGCGCCGAACCCCGCGTAGAAGAGGGAGTTGAGCATCCACCGCCAGTACACCCCGTCGCGGTACGCGGACAGGTCGGCGACATTGTCGGTGAAGCCGGTGCCGGGCAGGAAGGTGAAGGTGGAGAACAGCTCACGGCCGGACTTCGTCGCCGCCACCACGACCCAGGCCACGGGCAGCAGGCAGTACAGGGCGCCGACCAGCAGCGCCACGGTCGGCACCCAGGCGATACGGCGGGTGGCGGGAGCGGTCACTGGGTCTCTCCCCGGTTCGAACGGGAGCCCACGGTCTTGAGGAAGCCGAAGGACAGTACGAGGGTGATGACGGCGATGACCACCGAGGTGGCCGCCGCCGAATAGATGTCGTTCTTGACGAAGGCGTCCTGATAGACCTTCATCAGCGGGGACCAGGTGGTGGACAGCGAGTTGGTCAGCGGCTTGAGCGTCGTCGGCTCGCTGAACACCTGGAGCGTCGCGATGATCGAGAAGAAGAAGGTCAGCACCAGCGAGGGCGCGACGATCGGGATCTTGATCCGCAGGGCCGTCTGGAGCTGCGAGGCGCCGTCGAGCCTGGCCGCCTCGTAGATCTCCACGGGGATCGAGCGCAACGACGTATAGATGACGATCATGTTGAAGCCGGTGCCGCCCCACAGCGCGATATTGGCCAGCGCCACATAGAGCGGCCCGCCGTCCAGCAGATCGGGCGCCGGCAGACCCGCCCTGTCGAGCAGATAGTGGAACGGGCTGACGTCCGGCAGATAGAGGAAGCCCCACATCAGCGCGGCGATCACCCCGGGGACGGCGTACGGCAGGAAGATCGCGAGCCGCGAGAAACCGCCGAGCCGGGTGCGCTCGGCGTCCAGCATCAGCGCCAGTACGAGCGCGAGCCCCAGCATCGACGGCACGACGATCGCGCCGTAGCCCAGCACGCGCAGCGCACTGGAGAGCAGCTCGGAGTCGGAGAGCGCGGCGGTGTAGTTGGAGAGCCCCGCCCACACCTCCTGTCGCGCTCCCGAGCCCAGCCCGAGCCCCTTGACCTCGACCTTTCGCAGGCTCAGATAGAGGGCGTAACCGATGGGCAGGGCGAAGAAGAGCGCGAACAGCGCGACGGCGGGCAGGAGAAAGGCGTACGGGGCGCCCCGCACCCGCCACCTGCCGGGACGCGGCCCACCGCGACGGAGGTCCGTGGCCATCAGCCGGTGACCTCGAAGCCCTGCTTCTTCAGGTCGGCGACGGTGTCCCGCTGTATGACGCCGAGGGCCGCGCCGAAGTCCGACTTGTTCTTGGCCGCCGAGGCGAAGGAGTCACGGAACGCGGTGTACGCGACATTCACATTCGGCCCCCATGCGGAGGGCGCGGTGGTCTTCGCGATCTCGGCCGCCTGTGCGTAGAAGTCCGGCTGGTTGGGGAAGAAGCCGGGGGCCGCGCTGAGCGCGCCGCCCGTCTGCGCGGCGGTGGCGGCCGGATAGATCCCGCCCTCCTTCACCAGCGCGGCCAGTGCCCGGCTGTCCGTGTTCAGCCAGGCGGCGAACCGCGCGGCGGCCTTCTTGTGGCCCGAGTCGTTGGTGACACCGGTGGAGGAGCCGCCCCAGCTGCCGGTCCTGTGCTCTCCCGCGTTCCACTGCGGCAGCGGGGCCATCGCCCACTTCCCCTTGGTGTCCGGCGCCGCGGTGGTCAGAGTGCCGGGCGCCCATACCGCGCTCACCCAGGCGAGTTGCTTGCCCGTGTTGAGCGCCTTGTTCCAGGAGGGCGTGTACATGGGCTGGTTGTCGATGGCGCCTTCCTTGACCAGACCACCCCAGAAGTCCGCGACCTTCGCCGTCGCGGCGTCGGCTATCCCGACCTTCCAGGTCTCGCCCTGAGTCGTCCACCACCTGGCGCCCGCCTGCTGCGCCAGACCGGCGAAGAGCCCCGCGTCATTGCTGGAGAAGGTGGTCAGCGCCTTGGAGGGGTCCTTCTTCTTCAGGGCGCGGGCGGCGTCGGCGAACTCGTCCCAGGTGGTGGGCACCGTCAGCCCGTACTCCTTGAAGAGGTCCTCGCGGTAGTAGAACATCATCGGCCCGGAGTCCTGCGGGACCGCGTAGACGGCGTCCGTGCCGAGCGTCGTCTGCTGCCAGACGCCCGGGGCGAACTGGCCCTTGGCGTCGCCGACTTCCGAGGAGATGTCCGCCAGTACGTCATTGCTGACGAGCGTCGGGAGCGCCTGGTACTCGGCCTGCACCAGGTCAGGGGCCTTCTTCGCCTTGGCCGCGGTGATGATTTTGGTGACCAGATCGTCCCCGGACGCCTGCTTCTTCACGGTGACCGTGACGCCGGTCTTCTTGCCCTCCGTCGTGTTCCAGATGTCGGCGACCTTGTCCATGCCGGGCGCCCAGGCCCAGTAGGTGAGCGAGACGGGACCGTCCGACCCGGACTCCGCGTCGTCTCCGTCGCCCGAGCCGCAGGCGGCGAGGGCGGTGGCGCCGAGCGCGAGGGTGAGGCATGTGGCCATGAGGCGTCCGCGCGTGGTGAATTGCATGGTGTTTCTCCCCTGACGATGGTCCCCGACCTGGCTGCGGCGGACCGGTCGTGCTCTGTGAGCGTTCACAGTAGAGAAACGTCCCGGACACTTGTCAATGGTTGTTCCTGTGCGGTTATGTTGGATCTGCGTCGCCGCCCATGTGTGTGCACGTTCCCACAACCCGTTCCCACACCTGCGTTCCTCAGCGCACGCAGCACAGGAGGCATTTCCATGCCGGACACCGCACCCGAGGGTCTCGAAGGGCTCGCGTTCGGCGGGGACTACAACCCCGAACAGTGGCCGGAGGAGGTCTGGCAGGAGGACGTCCGCCTCATGCGCGAGGCCGGCGTCAACCTGGTGAGTCTCGGCATCTTCTCCTGGGCCCTGCTGGAGCCCGAGCCCGGCCGCTACGACTTCGACTGGCTCGACCGGATCATCGGCCTCCTGCATGAACACGGCATCCGTATCGACCTGGCCACCCCCACCGTCGCCCCGCCCGCCTGGTTCTACCGCGCCCACCCCGACGCGCTCCCCGTCAGCCGGGAGGGCACGCGGTACGCGTTCGGCTCACGCGGCGCGATCTGCCACAGCTCACCGGCGTACCGCGCCGCCGCCGCGGCCATCACCGAACAACTCGCCCGCCGCTACGGCAGCCATCCCGCGCTGGCGCTCTGGCACGTCCACAACGAGTACGGCGTCCCTGTCAGCGCCTGCTACTGCGAGAACTGCGCGGTCCACTTCCGCCGCTGGCTCGGCGCCACGTACTCCACGGTCGACGCCGTCAACGAGGCGTGGGGGACCGCCTTCTGGGGCCAGCGCTACGGCTCGTTCGACGAGATCGAACCGCCCCGCGCCACCCCCACCGTCTGCAACCCCGCCCAGCGCCTCGACTACGCCCGCTTCGCCGACGCCACCATGCGGGAGAACTTCGTACGGGAGCGCGACCTGCTGCACCGGCACTCCCCGGGCATCCCCGTCACCACCAACTTCATGACCGCGCTCAGCCAGTGCGACTCCGTCGACTACTGGGCCTGGGGACGCGAGGTCGACCTCGTCACCAACGACCACTACCTCATCACCGACGGCCGGCGGACCCATGTGAACCTCGCCATGGCCGCAGACCTCACCCGCTCCGTGGCGGGCGGCGCCCCCTGGCTGCTGCTCGAACACTCCACCAGCGGCGTCAACTGGCAGCCGCGCAACCCGGCCAAGGCGCCCGGCCAGATGGCCAGGAACAGCCTCGCCCATGTGGCCCGGGGCTCCGACGGCGCGATGTTCTTCCAGTGGCGCCAGTCCCGGCGCGGCGCCGAGAAGTTCCACTCCTCGATGCTGCCGCACGCGGGCACCGACAGCCGCGTCTGGCGCGAGGTCGTCGGACTCGGCGCCGCGCTGGGGGGCCTGGCGACGGTACGCGGTACGAGGACGGCAGCCGACGCCGCCCTGGTCTGGGACTGGCAGTCCTGGTGGGCGCAGCGCCTCGAATGGCGCCCGAGCGAGGACCACGACGCCCGCGAACGGGCCGACACCTTCTACGAGGCGCTCTACGACCGCCATCTCACCGTCGACTTCGCCCACCCGGAAGCCGATCTGTCGGGCTACCCCCTCGTCGTGGTGCCCGCCCTCTATCTCGCCGGCGAGGCCACGGGACGCAACCTCCGTACGTACGTCGAGAACGGCGGCACGCTCGTCGTCTCGTACTTCTCCGGAATCGTCGACCAGCACGACGCCGTCCACCCCGGCGCCCATCCCGGCGTCCTGCGCGAGGTCCTCGGCCTCACCGTCGAGGAGTTCTCGCCCCTCGGCGAGGGCGAACGGGTCCGGCTCACCGCGGCCGACGGCGCGGAGCTGACCGGTGACGTCTGGAGCGAGTTCGTGGTCCCGCGCGGCGCCGAGACCGTCTGGACCTACGCCGACGGGCTCGCCGCGGGGCGTCCCGCCATCACCCGGCACCGGCTGGGCCGGGGTACGGCCTGGTACGTCTCCACGCGGCTGGACTCCGGCGCGCTCGACACGATCCTCGACGCCGCCGCCGAGGACGCGGGCATCGCGCCGCGCACCGGCCTGCCGCGCGACATCGAGGTCGTACGCCGCACCGGCGAGGGCGGCGACTACCTCTTCGCCGTCAACCACACCGGCACGGACACCAAGGTGCCACTGCCCGCGCACGGCACCGAACTCCTCACCGGCGAAAGGGCGGCGGGCCGGCTCGGCCTGCCCGCCGGAGCGGTACGTGTCGTGAAGCTCGACGACTGAGCCCCGTCACCCATCGAAGGGACATCGACGATGCACCTCGCACCTCGCACCTGGACCTGGCGCTCGCCACGCGCCGCCGCCGCGCTCTGCGTGCTGGGCGCCCTGCTCCTCACCGTCCTGCCCGCCCAGCGGGCACACGCCGCCGACAGCCTCGGCAACGCCGGATTCGAGGCCGACCCCACCGGCACCACCACCCCGGCCGGCTGGAGCACTTACTCGGCCACCGGCCAGAACACCGCCTCCTTCAGCGAGAACGGCGGCTACAGCGGCAGCCGCCGGCTCACCCACTGGTCGGCCTCGGCCTACAAGATCGAGACGTATCAGTATCTGACGGGACTGGCCGCTGGTACGTACACACTCAGCGCCCGGGTCCGCTCCAGCGGCGGCCAGAGCGCCGCCTATATCGCCCTGCGCAACTGCGGCGGCGCCGAACAGCGCACCGACCTGCCGCCCACGCCGAACGGCGAGTGGATCCGTATCGTCACCTCGGTACGGGTGAGCGGCGGGAACTGCACCGTCAGCCTCAACTCCGACGCCCACGCGGGGGAGTGGGCCAACTTCGACGATCTCACCTTCACGTCCGGCGCCACGGGTCTGGCCGTCAAGGGCGGCGACCTCTCGACGCTCGCGAAGAACGAGGCGTTCGGCGCCACCTACCGCGCCGCCGACGGCACGAGCGCGGACGCCCTGCGGATCCTGCGCGGGTCGGGGATGAACTACGTACGGCTCAAGGTCTGGGTGAACCCGGCCGACGGCTACAACAACAAGGCACGGATCCTGGCGATGGCGAAGCGGGCCAAGGCCGAGGGCATGAAGCTCCTGATCGACTTCCACTACTCGGACCGCTGGGCCGACCCGGGGCAGCAGAACAAGCCGGCCGCCTGGGCCTCCCACACGTACAGCCAGTTGCGCACCGACGTCTACGACCACACCTTCGATGTGCTGAACGCCCTCAAGGCCCAGGGCACCACCGCCGACATGGTGCAGATCGGCAACGAGATCAACGGCGGCATGCTGTGGCCGGAGGGCTCCACCGACAACTGGACCCAGCTCGCCGGACTGCTCACCTCCGGGGCCCAGGCGGCGAAGGCCGTCTCCTCCACCACCCAGGTCGCCCTGCATCTGGCCAAGGGCGGTGACAACGCGGGCACCCGCTGGTGGTTCGACCAGGCGGTCGCGCGCCAGGTGCCGTTCGATGTCATCGCGCTGTCGTACTACGGCTACTGGCACGGCCCGCTCTCCGGCCTTCAGGCCAATCTGGACGATGTGGCCGCGCGGTACGGGAAGCCGGTGCTCGTGGCCGAGACTGCCTACGCCCACACACTCGCCAACGGTGACTTCCTGGAGAACAACGTGTCCTCCACGAGCCAGCTGCCGGCCGGCTATCCGGCGACTCCGGCCGGCCAGGCGGCCAATCTGCGCGATGTCATGAACGTCGTCGAGGCGGTCCCGGGTGGTCGTGGTCTGGGCGTCGTCTACTGGGAGCCGGCCTGGACCGCGGTGAACGGGAGCGGCTGGGACCCCCAGGACCCCTCCTCGGGCAACGCGTGGGAGAACCAGGCGCTCTTCGGATACGACACGCGACTGCTGCCCGCCGCGGGGTGGTTCGCACACCGGTAGAACCGGCGGGGGCCGAGCGCCGGACGGCATCTACCATGGTGGCCGTGACCGTGATTGATGCCGAGGAAGTCCGCCGTATCGCGCTGTCCCTCCCACAGACAGTGGAGAAGGAGGCGTGGAGCATGCCCACGTTCCGTGTCGCCGGGAAGATGTTCGTCACGGTCCCGGACGATCAGACGTCGTTCGCCGTACGCTGCCCCCGGTACGAGCGGACGGAGCTGATCGCGGCCGAGCCGGAGAAGTTCTGGGTGCCGCCGCACGAGGCGAGTTCCGCGTGGGTGCGGGTACGGCTGAGCGCGCTGGAGGATCTGGACGAGCTGCGCGACATCCTCGTGGACTCCTGGAGGCAGGCCGCGCCGGACCGTCTCGTGGAAGCGTTCCCCACCCCGGAACCCGGTACGGGAACGGACACCGGGACCGGGACCGAGAAGGACTGAGTCACACAGGCTGGGCCGCACAACGCCGCACAACAAGAACGCCCCCTCCGTCGGAGGGGGCGTCGTGCTGCTCGATCACGTCGGCCGGGGCCGGCGGCGGGATTCGTACCCGCGAACTGAGAAAACCATAGCCCGCGATCGCCGCTCAGTGGTGAAGTTCGACGGACAGACCGGCCGACACGGGGGTGAATTCACCCATTCGGCCGAGCGGCGGGCGGTATTGATGCCGGTGGGGCCCGGGACGTAGGTTCCGATCCGTGGGACGGACGGGATCGACGGGGTAGAGGGGGCCGGGGTGGAGAAGTCCGGGATATCGGTCGCGGAAGACGCGAAAGACGCGGGAAACGCGGAAGACGCGCAGGTCGTGGTCGTCGGGGGCGGACCGGTCGGCATGCTGCTCGCCGCCGAGTTGGGGGCGTACGGCATCGACACCGTGGTCCTCGAAGTCCGTGCCGCCACATCGGACCGGCCCAGGGCCACCACCGTGCACGCGCGGACGGTGCAGTCCCTGGCGCGGCGCGGCTACTTTCCGGCGCCCGACGCGGCGGCGGACGGCACCGTCTCGCGGCCGTTCCATTTCGCCGGCCTGCCGGGGCTCCGTATCACCGCCCCCGCGTCCGAACCCGAGCCTCTCCTGAAGGAATCCCAGGCGGCTCTGGAGCGGTCCTTCGAGGCGGGGGCCCGAGCGGTCGGGGTGCGGGTATTACGTGAGCACCGGGTGACCGGGGTGCGGCAGAGCCCCGAGGGCGTGGAGGTCATGGCCGAAGGACCGGAAGGCGTACGGGTGTTCCGCGCCGCGTACCTGGTGGGAGCCGACGGTTCACACGGCGCGGTCCGTACATGGGCGGGCATCCCGGCGGAGACTCGCCCCGCGACGGTGTCCGCGCTGATGGGGCTGGTCCGCTTCACGGGGGAGCGGATCCCGCCGCTCGGCTGGCACCGTACCCGCCGAGGCTGGATCGTCACCAAGACCATGGCGGACGGGCGCACTCTGGTCCGTACGCTCGACTGGACGGGCGGGCCCGGCGACCGCAACACCCCGGTCACGCCGGCCGAGTTGCGCGATCGGGTGTCGTGGATCGCCGGATACGACGTGGAGATGGCGGCCCCGAGCCGGCTGAGCCGGTTCAGTGACTTCGCGCGGCTGGCGGACAGATACCGCGCCGGGCGGGTGCTGCTCGTCGGTGACGCGGCGCATGTGCACTTCCCCATCGGCGGACAGGGCCTGAGCACCGGTCTGCTGGACGCGCTCAACCTGGGCTGGAAGCTGGCGTTCACCGTGCGGGGCACCGCGGGCGCCGGTCTGCTCGACACGTATCACCACGAACGCGGGCCCGCCGCCCGCCGGGTCATCGACAACACCCGCGTCCAGGTCGCCCTGATGCGTCCCGGCCCCGAACTCGACCCGCTGCGCGCGTTGTTCGCCGGGCTGCTCACGGGCGACGAGGAGAAGGAGGGAGACAGCGGGGACGGAGGCAAGGACGGGGCTCGGCATCTCAGCGACATGATCAGCGGGCAGGACACAGTGGTCGCGCCCAGGCCGGGCCGTTCCTCGCGGTGGGAGGGACGGTTCCTGTGGAACACCGCGCTGGTGACGGAGGCGGGCCCGGCGGAGGTGATCGGGCTGCTGCGCGGCGGCCGGCCGCTGCTTCTGCTGTTCGGCGAGCGGGGCCTTCCGTACGCGGCCGAGGCCCGCGGCTGGGCCCATGTCCTCCGGGTGGTGCGGGCCGAGCCCGTACCGGCGCTGCCCTGCGACGCCTTGCTGGTACGCCCCGACGGCTATGTCGCCTGGTCCCCGGACGACGGTGCTCCGGGCGCTGCTTCGGACGGTGCTCCGAGCGGCGCGGCTGCGGACGGTGCGGGTCTGGGCGAGGCGCTGCGCGACTGGTTCGGCGGGCCGAGGTGAGCGCCCGCGTCGGACGGCCGTACTCCGTCAGCCGGTGGCCGGTTCCCGTTCGGTGGCCGGGCGTGGAGGGTCCTCCGTGTCGTCCTCGATCTCCGCGATGACGGCCCCGCCCCGCTGGGTGGTCAGATCCACGGAGGTGAGGACGGAGGAGAGAGCGATATTGGGCAGCAGATGGCGCAGCCACGCGGAGACACGGTTGTTGAGATCCTGATAGCCGGTGAGCGCCTGGGACATGGCCTGGATGCCGGCGAAGGAGCCCACGATGACATCGGCCGTCTCGGCGGGCTTCACATGGGGGAGCAGCTCGCCCTGTTCCCGTGCCTTCTCCAGCAACCCGCCAATGACACGGCTCCAGTTGAGAAAGGGGCCGGTGCGGTCGAGTCCGTGTGCCTGCTGGTCGAGGGAGAGTCGCACCCCGGCGCGGACCATGGGGTTGGTCTGGAGCCGGTGGGCGTGGAGTGTGATGACATCGACGGCTTCCTGGATCTTGCAGGCGCGCGCGGGGACCGTCAGCCGCTGGTCCTGTTCGCTCAGTACGCCGAGAGCGAGGTCTTCCTTGGACGGGAAATGGAAGTAGAGCGCGCCCTTGGTCATGCCCGCGGTGGTGAGGATCTCCGTGATGGTGGCTGCCTGGTATCCGCGTTCTTCGAATACCTTCGCCGCCGCTGTCAGGATGGTCTGACGGGTACGGATGGCGCGGTCCTGTCTGGCCATGCCTCCACCTCCCACGCACAGGGTTCATAAACTGTTCGACAGTGTGAAACAAACCGTCGAGTCCGTATCTTACAGAGCGTGGTTCGCGGGAGGTCGGGCCGGAAACGCGGCGGGCTGTACGGCGGGTCCTGACCGAGCCCTGGCCGGGCCCTGTGACGCGGAGAGCGACGTGGGGGAGAGGGACCGGCCGGCGCCTCGGGGGACGACGTCAGTGACCCGGAAGCGGTGCGGTCATCACGGTGGAGGTGAAGACGGGTAAGCCGTTCTGGTGGCCGGTGACCAGGACCGTGCGCGCGTCGCCGGAAGCGATGTGGTGCGCTTCGATCAGGCAGGGGCTGTCCAGCTCGGCGTAGCGCGTGAACTCGCTGTGGATGCCGGTGGGCAGAAGGGGCGAGGTGGCCAGGGCGGAGGCCGCGCCCTGGCGGGCGGCCTCGATGAGGACCATGCCCGGTATGTGGTCGACGGGGTGGTCGAAGAGTGTGGGATGGCGGGTGTCCACTCTCAGCTGCCACTGGTGCGGCGCGTCGGTGGGGGAGAGGACCACATCCGCGGGCGACATCCGTCCCACACTCCGCGGCGAGACCGGTGCGGTGAGGGGGAGTTGGGGCCGGTCGTCACAGCGTGTGCGGTCGCCGCGGAGGCGGCGGTAGACCTCGGGAGTGGTGCAGGTGTAGGAGGCGCTGCCCGTGGCGGCGATCTCTCCGTCACGGCTCAGCACGGCCTCGTACCGCAGCCCCGCCAGCTTTTTCCCGCGCCACCGCACCTCGGTGCACGTGATGTCGATGTCGAGTCCGGCGGGAGCGCCGCTGATGCGCAGGTGCTCGGGCCGGACCGTGAACGCGAGGTCCCGCATGAGGAACTGATGGGTGAGCGGGACATCGAACTCGGCGTGCGCCAGAAGAGAACCGACCTGCCGGATTGTTTCCGTCGCCAGCAGGGGATCGTAATGCGTACCGTCGATCGGGGCGAAGAAGCTGTGGCCGCGGGGCCACTGCGCGGTCACTCCGAAGCGGGTGTCGTCTCTTCGCTCCCAGCCGGTGAGCAGGACCTCGGCCACGGCGGCGCGATGGACGAACTCCTTCGGAACGGTCGTGGTGAGGGAGGGAAAACGGGACAGTGCCCGCCCGATGGCCGAGGCCCTTCCGTCCCCTTCGGGGAGGTGGCTGATGGGTCCGTGCTTCACCTGGAATGTGCTCGCGGACATATGTCCTCCACAGAGGCGCGGCGGCGAGGGGTGATGGGTGCACCCTCGCCGAGTGAAGATACATACCAGCCGGTTTCATTTCTAGGCCCTGATCCGTCGCCGGATTGCCCCATAAAAAACAGCACGGACGGTTTCATATTGACAAAGGGTCGGTGCTGATTTTGAATCGACGAGCGTCGGCAAGCGCGCCCTTGAGGGGCTTCCGGACGCGCCGGGCGCACTGGTCTCAGCACTGGTCTCATTCGCATCCGCAGGGGAGACGGCGTGGACATCGACGTACTGGGCACGCTGGCCGCACGGGAGAACGGAATCTCGATCACGCCCACCGCCCCCAAGCCCCGGCAGGTCCTGGCACTGCTGGCGCTGCACGCCGACCGGGTGGTGCCCGTGGCCGCGCTGATCGAGGAGTTGTGGGCGGGGGAGCCGCCGCGCAGTGCCCGCACCACTCTCCAGACGTATGTGCTGCAACTGCGCGCGCTCATCGCGACGGCCCTGGAACGTGACGCGGAGGCTTCGGGGGAGGGCGAACGGCGCACCGCCAAGGACGTGTTGGTCACGCTGCCGGGCGGCTATCTCCTGAACAGCGGTGGCGGCACCAGCGATGTCCGTGAGTTCGACCGGCTCGCCGGGATGGGGTACCGGGCGATGGACGCCGGTGATTTCCCGGACGCGGCACGGCAGTTGCGTGCGGCGCTCGCCCTCTGGACCGGGGCGGCCTTCGCCGGTGTGCAGGGCGGTGCGCAGCTGGACATGGAGGCCAGACGTCTGGAGGAGAGCCGGCTCTGCGCGCTCGACCAGCGCATCGAGGCCGATCTGCGGCTCGGCCGCCACCGGGAACTGCTCGCCGAACTCACCGTGCTCGTCGGCCGGTTCCCCAGTCATGAGAATCTGCACGGCCAGTTCATGCTGGCGCTCCACCGTTCAGGGCGCCGCGGCGAGGCGCTGGATGTCTACCAGCGCCTGCGCGCCACCCTCGTACGGGAGTTGGGCCTGGAGCCCTCCGGCGCGCTGCGTCGGCTTCAGCATTCGATCCTGGTCTCCGCCCCCGAGGTCACGGCCGCTCCCGAGACCCCCGGCGAGCACCTCGCCCACGTCGGCTGAGAGTACGTGCCAGGTAGTGCGCCACAACTGAGTGATCTGCGCCACATTCGGATCGATTGTGGATTGAAGTCGACGCGGGAGTGATTGGCGGCGGCTCGGTCCGCGCCGTCGCGTCGACGCAGGTCGGAGCCTGCCTGACGGTGTTCGACCGCTCACGCGGTGTGGCGCATGGGGCGGATGAGATGGTGCCTGCATGTAAGGGGACGATCGCTTTCCGTATTTTTTCTTGGGTGTCGCGTTGCACGTTTGACCACCCCGGTCCGAAAAGCTGCTTCTTGAGGACATCGAAGTCCTCCAGCACCAGCGGGGGTTCGAGGGTGCTGCTCAGTAGAAGAAGGACATGCCGTGACGCCCAACGACGTCTTCGCCCTGCTGGTGCTCGCCACCGCCGTGCGCGTCTTCGCCTCGGACCTGCGCTACCTGACGCGGCGTCTGCTGCGCGCCGGGGTGCGGGTGGGAGCCGCCGCGCTGATAGAGGACCACCACCGCGGTGCTCCCCGTGCTCCCCGGACCGAAGTGCTCACGCCCGCCGCCCATGACGAGGAGGCCCAGCCGTGAACACCGATCTCCCGTCGCCGGACGACCACGGCGAATATCTGGCCGAGGTGCGGTACACCCTGCCGCCCGCCCTGGAAGCCTTCCACGATCTGTATGTCAAGGCGTATCTGAACTACGCCCACGCCATGCTCGGCGACAAGGCCGCCGCCGTCGCGGTGGTACGCCGCTGCTTCTCCCATCTGGCCCTCAACTGGGAGCGCGTCATGCGGGCGGAGAGCCCGGAGGCGTACGCGTGGGCGCTGCTGAAGGCGCGGGTGGACACCCATCTGCGGCTGGCCGGCCTGGACCCCCAGCTGGTGGAGACCGCCGCGTTCCAGCGCACCGCCCGCGCGGTGCTGGAGTCGGTGCGGTGCAAGTTCGAGGTGATGGAGACCTCGCTCGGCCTCTACACCGCCATCGCCTCGCTGCCCGAGCGGCAGTACGACGTGATCGTGCTGCTGTACGTACTGGGCTACCCCTCGTACCGGGTCGCCCGCATCATGGGCGTGGAGCGCGACACCGTCCGTTCCCATCGGCGGCTGGCCAAACGGCGTATCGCCCAGAAACTCGGTCTGCCCCTGTACGCGGACGCCGGCAAGGAGAAGGAGTGAACCCCATGCAGCCCCCGCGCGGCATCGACGAAGTCCTGGAAGACGCTGTGATCCCCGACGCGTTCGCCGAGTACGACCTCGCCGCCTCCAAGGCACAGATCGCCCGTGATGTCGCCGACACCCTCATGTTCGACAGCCCCGTCGCCCGTAGCGCCGGTATCGCCCGTCCCGACCCGGCGGCTCCGGCCGGCTTCTTCCCGACCGTCCACGATCAGGCGGGCAAGGATCTGCACGCCCTGTCGGCCGAGGCGCTGCACGGCATCGACGCGGCCGGGCAGCTGGCCAGGCTCGCCAACTCCCGCCGAATCGACCCCGACGGCGCGCTGCACTTCGCCTGCCTGCTGAATCTGGCCGGATGGCACGAAGGCGCCCAGTTCTGGTGGCAGTTCGCGGCCGGCGCGGGCAACCCCACGGCCGCCTACTGCCTCTATCTCCTCCACCTCGGCAGAGGTGAGCGACGCGACGCCGCGCACTGGGCGGATCAGGCCGCCGATCTCGACTCCGGGCTCGTGGCGCTCCCGGCGGGGCGGCTCAGCGTCTGCTATCCCACCACACACCACCGGCGCCCGCCCAGCCCCGCGCTGCGCGCGGCCGTACAGCGTCTGACGATCGAGGAGGACGAGGAGTTCGGCAGCGTTCCCCACCCCGACCCGCATCTCGCGGAGCAGATCGGGGAACTCGCCGACGCGTTGTGAGCGTGGTCGTCCCCGTCAGGGCCGAGCCCGACCCGGCAGGGAGCGCAGCCAGTCGGTCAGCAGCCGGTTGACCTCGTCGGCCCGCTCCTGCTGCACCCAGTGCCCGCAGCCGTCGAGGATGTGCGAGGAGACCAGACCGGGGAGCGTGGTGGGGTACGCCTTGATCGCGTCGGCCAGCCAGGTTGTGGACGCGTCGAGCGCACCGCCGATGAACAGCGACGGCTGAGTGATCGGCGCCCCGTCCCACGCGGCGAGATCCTCCCAGTCCCGGTCCATGTTGCGGTAGCGGTTGAGTGCGCCGGTCAGCCCCGTCCGCTCGAACTCGTGCGCGTAGACGTCAAGATCGGCCTCGCCGAGCCACGAGGGCAGGGAGGCGTCGGGGAAGCGGTCCGAAAGCTTCCCGCCCGGCGGGACGAAGTGCGGGTCACCGCCGTCGGCCGGGGGAACCGCGTCGCCCGACAGCACGCCGTAGAACCCCGCCAGCCAGCCGCGGACGTCGCGCTCGATCTCCGCCTCCGCCCGGCCGGGCCGCTGGAAGTAGCTCACATAGAACTCTTCGGGGCCGCCCATCATGGCGAAGGCGTCCGTCGGCCGGAAACCGTTGCGGGGCGCGTAGGGAACGCTGAGCAGCCCCACGGCGGTGAAGACATCGGGCCTGAGCAGCGCCGTGTTGGCGGCGATGGTCGAGCCCCAGTCATGGCCGACGACGACCGCGGTCTCCTCACCGAGCGCCCGCACGACACCGACGTTGTCGGCGACATGGGCGAGCATCCGGTACGCCTCGATGTCGCGGGGCTTCGAGGAGCGCCCGTAGCCCCGGACATCGATGGCCACCGCCCGGAACCCGGCCGCGGCGAGCACCGGCAGCTGGTGGCGCCAGGAGTACCACGACTCCGGGAACCCATGGACCAGCAGGACCAGGGGACCGGTGCCCTGCTCCACCAAATGGATCCGGCCGCCCGGAACATCCACCGACCGGTGGGTCGCGTCCGGTACCTGAGCGGGCTGAGTCATGCGTCCTCCTTGAGCTGTCCTGCGTCGGTCGTGCGACGGCGTACCACGGCGGGTCGGCTGTCAGTCAGCGCCCCGCCGTGACGAGCACCGCCGCCCCGACCATGTCGCCGCGGCCACACCCCGGGCAAGTACTTTTGCCGACTCGGCAAACCGGCTCGGCGACGTTCTCTACGGTGTGCCCGCGGACGCCGCACGCAGCAGAAGCCCCGGCGCCGGCGTGTGTCAGATCTTCCCGGTCCCCGCACCCGCCGTGACAGAGGCGACGACGCTCGACGCCGGTTCGGCCGTGTAGCTGTACGGCGGCGTGGTGAAGGAGCCCGTCTGGGAGACCTCGGTGGCGGCGCCCCCGAGGTCGTTTCCGCGCAGCACCGCGTAGCCGTCCACATCGCTGCTGCGGTTCGTGGTCACCGCGACCTTCGTGTCGCGGAAGACATTGTTCTCGACCAGCATCTGCGCCCCCATCCGGGAGTGGCAGGCGGTGTCGGCACCCTGGACGTAGTTGTCGTAGAAGTGGCCGGTGCCGAAGCGGAGACTCGGGATGCGCGAGTAGACGTTGCTGAACTGGTTGTGGTGGTACGTGACGCGCAAGTGCCCGGTGTCCTCACCGCTGTTGTTGTCGCTGTGTCCGACGAGCGAGCCCTTGAAGTGGTCCTTGAAGGTGTTCCAGGACACCGTGACATGGTCGGACGCGTGCGAGATGTCCAGTAGCCCGTCGTAGTAGTCCTTGTCGTGGTCGCGGTCCGCCGAGAAGGCGTTGTGATCGATCCACACCTTCGTGGACTTCTGTACGGTGACGCCGTCCGCGGGTGCGACGGGCTTGCTGATCCGGAGATTACGGATGATGACGTTGGTCGATTCCTTGATACGCAGCCCGCCACCCGTGAAGCCGGACGCCGAACCCACCCCCAGCACCGTGGTGTTGGAGCCGATGTCGACCTGGCCGCTGAGCGTGATCAGCCCGGAGACCCGGACGACCTTCGCGGAGTCATTCGCGACGGCGGACGTGAACGCGGCGAGCGTGCTGACCGTGACGGGCGTCGCGTTGCCGCCGCCGGTGGTGCCCGCACCGAAGCCGATGGGCGCGCTCTCCGCCGCGACGGCGGACTGCTGCGGTATCGCGCCCAGGGCGGCGACGGCGACGGTGGAGGCGAACAGGGCCGCCAGGCGGCGCCGGCTGATGATCGTGGACATGCGGGTGTGTCCCTTCGAGGGCAAGGAGGGGGAACGGGCGCCGGGCGCCCGGGCGTTCGCCTTCTTGTCGCCGTCGAGGAAGGAAAGGTTGCCGGTCGGAGGGACAAGGGCGGTAACCGGCGGAGGTCAGCCCCCGGCAGCGGAGCCGGCCGCGTCCGCGGAATCGGCCGGGTCGGCCGAGTCGTCGACCGGAGTGATCGGCAGGCACACCTGGAACCGAGTATGGCCCGGCCGCGAGTCCACCCTGATGTCGCCATGGTGCTTGTTGACGACGATGCGGTAGGAGATGTCCAGGCCCAGGCCGGTCCCCTCGCCCACCGACTTCGTGGAGAAGAACGGCTCGAAGATCCGTGGCCTGACCTCAGGGGGAATACCGCCCCCGGTGTCCGTCACCTCCACGAACAGCCGGTCGCCCTCCCTCCTCGTACCCAGCGTGAGCGTGCCCTCGCCGTCCATGGCGTCGACCGCGTTGTCGATCAGATTCGTCCACACCTGGTTCAGCTCGGCGCCGAACGCCGGGACCGGCGGCAGCGTACGGTCGTACTCCTTCACCACCCGGATCCCGGCGGGGATCTTCGCCCGCATCATCGTCAGCGTGGCGTCAAGCAGCGCGTGCACATCCACGACCTGATGGGGCGCCCGGTCCAGCTGGGAGTACTGCTTGGCCGCCCCGACCAGGTCCGAGACCCGGGTCACGGCGTCATCGATCTCCCCCATCAGCAGTTCGGTGTCGATGGTGTACGCGAGCCAGCGCACCGCCGAGTCCAGATGGTCCTCGCCCACCGCCTCGGCGGCCGTCGCCAGCCAGGGCACATTGACGCCCCCGGAGACCAGGACGGGCGCGATATCCCAAGGGTTGGCCACTCCGTGCTCATCGAGCCAGTCCGTGAGTTCGTCCTCGGCGTCCGAGGCGTCCAGCGCCGACAGGGGGGTTGCCGCCGCGGCCTGCTTGACCGCCGCGTCCTGGATCTCCACCAGCCCGCGCAGCCGGGTGCCGTCCAGCCGGCCGTCCGCGATCAGGGCGAGTTTGTGCCGCATACCGGCCACCCGCTCGCGCAGCGCCTCGGTGGCCCGTACCGCCGCCGCGGCCGGATTGTTGAGTTCATGGGTGAGACCGGCGGACAGCGCACCCAGCGCGACCAACCGCTCCCGTTCGCCCAGGATCGTGTCCGCCGCGCGCGACCCGAAGAAGAGCCCCTCCAGCAGATGGAGCGCCATCGGGAACCAGGAGCGTATAGCTGAGGCGAACTCATCGGCCGGCAGCACGAAGAACTCCGCGTCGCTGACGGCCCGCAGAGTGTTCGGATAGACCTGGTCGACGCGGTCACCGAGATACGCCTGCGTCGCCCCGCTGTAGACACCGCGCTGGTCGGTCCTGGTGACCTCGATGTCGTCGCCGTGCAGCCGTCGGCTGAGCGTCACGGCACCGCTGAGCAGCACGAAGAAGCAGGTGGCCGGCTCACCCTCGTTATAGACGGCGCTTCCGCCCGTCCGCTGCTCCACTCTCCCGCGCTCCGACAGCCAGGCCAGCTGGTTCTCGTCGAGCGCCTCGAACAGGAACAGGGTGCGTAGTTCCGCCGGCGTCATACGGTTCGAAGCGCTCACTGTGACTCCAAGTAGCGGTGGACCAGGGAAATGGCCATCGCGCCGTCACCGACGGCGGAGGCGACACGTTTGAGCGACGCGGCACGGACATCACCGGCCGCGAACACCCCCGGCACGCTGGACTCCAGGTGGTACGGGTCGCGCGGCAGTGGCCAGTTGGCCGGCCGCCGCCCGTCGGCCACCAGATCGGGGCCGGTGATCACAAACCCCCGCTCGTCCCGCTCGACCACGCCCTCCAGCCACTCCGTACGCGGCTCGGCGCCGATGAAGACGAACAGCCAGGACGCGTCGACCGAGTCCGTCGCCCCCGACCGGACGTCCCGCAGCGTGAGCTGCTGCAAGTGGCCGTCGCCCTTCCCGCCGACCGCCTCGGTCCAGGGGTGGACGACGATATGGTCGACGCCGTTGATCTGATCGATCAGATAGCTGGACATCGAGCTGGTCAGATCGGCGCCCCTGATCAGCAGATGCACCCGCCGCGCGTAGCGGGAGAGATACACGGCCGCCTGCCCCGCCGAGTTGGCGCCGCCCACCAGGTAGACCTCCTCGCCCGAGCAGGTGGACGCCTCGGTGACGGTGGACCCGTAGAAGACACCCGTCCCCGTGAACTCGTCCAGGCTGGAGGTCGCCAGCCGGCGGTACGAGACGCCGGTGGCGAGCACCACCGTATGGGCGGTGATGGCGCTGCCCTGCCCGAACCGCACCACCCGGCCCGATCCGGCCGCCTCCAGCCCGACGACCTCGCGGGCACTGAGGATCTCGGCGCCGAACTTCAGCGCCTGGCGGCGGGCCCGGTCGGTCAGCTGGGCCCCGGAGACGCCGTCGGGGAACCCGAGGTAGTTCTCGATCCTGCTGCTCTGGCCCGCCTGCCCGCCGGTCGCCTCGCGCTCGACCAGCACCGTACGCAGCCCCTCGGACGCGCCGTACACAGCGGCGCCGAGCCCGGCCGGTCCGCCGCCGACCACCACGAGATCGTAGAAGTCCGAGGTGGGGGTGGTGCTCAGTCCGACATGCGCGGCGAGCTCCTTCTCGGCCGGTGCCACCAGCGACGTGCCGTCGGCGGTGACCACGAGCGGCACATCGCTGGGGGCCACTCCGGCGGCGGCCAGCAGCCGGGAGCCCTCGGGCTCGTCGGCGGGCAGCCAGCGGTACGGCACCAGATTGCGGGCGAGGAAGTCGCGTACGGCGAAGGACGGAGCGGACCAGCGGTGCCCCACCACCCGGGTTTCGGTGATCCCCGGATCCGGGGTGGTCGCCCAGACGTCCAGCAGTTCGTCGATCACCGGGTACAGATGCTCCTCCGGCGGGTTCCACGGCTTGAGGAGGTAGTGATCCAGATCAACGACATTGATCGCGTCAATGGCCGCGCCCGTATCCGCGTACGCGGTCAGCAGCACCCGCCGCGCCAGCGGGAAGAGGTCCATAGCCGCTTCGAGGAACTCGATGCCGTTCATCTGCGGCATCCGGTAGTCGGCGAGCATCACCGCGAGCCGTTCGCCGCGCAGCTTGATCTCGCGCAGCGCCTCCAGCGCCTCCGCCCCGGAGACGGCGCGTACGACCCGGTACTGATCGCCGTACCTGCGCCGGATATCGCGGGCGACCGCTCTGGAGACCGCTGGATCGTCATCGACGGTCAAGATCGTCGGGTTCGCCATGCCATCACCATCGCCTGAGGACGAAACGGCCTTCAGACAATCAGTCTACGAGCGCCCGCCCGCTCCGCCTCCAGACGCACTGCCCGCGGATGCACGGCGGCCCCACAGCGCCGTCCCGTACGCGCGTGCCGCTCAGCCGAGCCGCTCGATGATCGTGGCGTTCGCCAGCCCTCCGGCCTCGCACATCGTCTGGAGGCCGAACCGCCCGCCGGTCTGTTCCAGGACGGAGAGCAGCGTCGTCATCAGCCGCGCCCCGCTCGCCCCGAGCGGATGGCCGATCGCCGTGGCGCCGCCGTTCACATTCACCTTGCGCGGATCGGCACCGGTCTCGGCCAGCCAGGCCAGGACGACGCTGGTGAACGCCTCATTGACCTCGAAGGCGTCGATGTCGTCCAGGGAGAGGCCGGAACGGCGCAGCGCCTTCTCGGTGGCCGGGATGATGCCGGTCAGCATCAGGACGGGGTCGTCACCGGTGACCGCGAAGGTGTGGAGCCGGGCGCGCGGGCGCAGCCCCAGGCGGGCGGCGATCTCTGCGCTGGTGATCAGCACGGCGGCTGCCCCGTCGTTGATCGGCGACGAGTTACCGGCGGTGACCTGCCAGCCGATCGACGGGAACCGCTCGGCCCAGTACTCACTGCGGAAGGCCGGTCGGAGCGCGCTCAGCACCTCCGTGGTGGTGCCCGGGCGGACCGATTCGTCGCGGGTCGCCTCGACCGGCGCGCCGTCGACGCCCGTGGTCTTGACCGGCGCCACCTCCGCGTCGAACAGGCCCGCGCTCCAGGCGGCCGCCGCGCGTCGATGGCTCTCGGCGGCGAAGGCGTCCAGCCGCGTACGGGAAAGTCCCCAGCGGGCCGCGATGAGCTCGGCGCTGATGCCCTGCGGGACGAGCCCTTCCGGATAGCGCTCGGCGACGGCGGCACCGAAGGGATCCTGGCCGGCGGTCTGGCTGCCGATGGGGACGCGGCTCATGGACTCGACACCGGACGCGACGACGACGTCGTACGCCCCGCTGATCACTCCCTGAGCGGCGAAGTGGACGGCCTGCTGGCTGCTGCCGCACTGCCGGTCGACCGTGACCGCGGGAACGGACTCCGGAAGTCCGGCCGCGAGCGCCGCCCAGCGGGCGGTGTTCATGCTCTGCGGCCCGATCTGGCCGACCGCCCCGCTGATCACGTCGTCGATCAGCCCGGGATCGATGCCCGTACGGTCGATCAGAGCGCGAAGCGCGTGGGCGTGCAGGTCCACGGGGTGCAGGCCGGACAGGACGCCGCCCGGCTTGCCCTTCCCCAGGGGAGTGCGGACCGCGTCAACGATGACAGCTTCGTTCATGACTCTCCCTGCCGTTCTTCCTGCCGCGCTCCGCCCCCGGCCGGGTTCCGGTCGGGCCCCTGGCCCGGGCGCCGTGTGGTGATCGTGGCGACGGCGGACGTCTCGCCGATGGCGACGTCATGGCCTTCCGCGCACCGCACGCGCGGTGCGACCTCGGCGCCGCAGCCGGTGTGCGTCCAGGTGATGCCACCGCTCGCGTCCGCCAGATAGGAGTCGCCCCAGTTCATCAACGAGGCGAGGACGGGAAAGAGCGCGCGCCCCATGTCGGTGAGGACGTACTCGTGCCGGGTGCGCTGTCCCGCCTCCCGATAGGGGACGCGTGCGAAGACGCCGATGTCGACGAGTGCGCGCAGCCTATTGGCCGTCACGGTCTCCGTGATTCCGGCGCGGCGCGCCAGTTCGTCGAACCGCCGGCCGCCGTAGAACCCCTCGCGTACGAGGAGCATCGCCGACCGGGTCCCAACGACACCCAGTGCCCGTTCCAGGGGGCACCATCCATCACTGCCCTCTCGTTCCCGGCCGGCCAGGAGACCGGTCAGCGCCACCGCTTCGGACATCTCGGACGTCATGGCTCCAGGCTACTCCCTGGCTACACCTATGTGTAGTCAGATAATGTTCGCCGCCGCGGCGGCGCCGGCAGCCCCGGCGATGCGACCCGGCAGGCGACGCGCGCGCCTCCACATCCGGCGCGCCGGGTTCCGCGAAAATGCCGCCATGCCAGGATCTTTCCTCTCCGCACCGGCCCCCGCTCCCGCGACGGCGTCAGTGCCAAGGCCCCCGCGTCGGCGCCTCTCCGTTCTCCTGCTCCTCACCGTCCTCGCGACGCTGAGCGCGGCCCTCTTCTCCGCTCCCGCCGCCCTGGCGGCCGGAGCGCCTCACCCCCTCCACGCGCCGGTCGCTTCCGTGGCCGCCCCCGACCGCGCACCCGCGTTCGCGCCGTGCACCAGCACGGATCCGGTGGTGTGCCGGATCCGGGAGATGACCCCGGAGGAGCGCGAAGAAGCGCGCGAGGTCCGGATCCAGTACCACCACCTCCTGGACCGGATGCGGCAGGTGGCGGACGAGATGCGCGCGGCGGGCGCGTCCGACGAGGACATCGCCAGGGTGATGGTGGACATGCGCAATGACGCCAAGGACATCACCCGCGCCGGAATGTCCCCGGAAGCGGTCAGGCTCCTGGAGGAGCGCAACATGAAGAAGTACGGCAACCCCCTGGGGCCGACGGCGGATCAGCTGTACGCCAAGTACGGCAGCTGGGCCGAGGTCATCGACGCCGCGACCCGGACCAGCCCCGAAGTCGACCGTGAACTCGGCCTGGAGCCGCACAACTGATGAGCTCTCACATAGTTCTCCTCCAGGACTACGACCGGCACGACCGGGTATGGGCGCTGGACCTCCGGTCGGGCGAAGTCTCGCCCGCCTCCGGCCGCTGCCACGGCTTCGTGCGGCTACAGATGCCTCAACATCCCGGCCCGGCGCGGGAGGACCGCGAAGCCGCGGCCCTCTTCGCCGAGGCCGGAACGCTGTGGTTCCAGTACGGTGACCGCCGCTGGGACTGCGCCTCGGTGACGGTCCGGCACTCCGGATCACCGGACGGCACCCGGCGCTTCACGGTCACCGGCCCGCACGGCATCGCTCTCGACCTTCTCTATACGGCGCCGGTCCCGGAGCCGTTCGACCCGTCCTACGACGCGATCGACGCCCTGGAGGACGACTTCCTCCACTGGGTCGCCCAACGCCTCGCCACTGCCGGCCGCCGCCACAATCTGCTCGCGCACTACCTGAACGGCTTCCTCCCCGCCTGACCCCGGGCGCGGAGGGAGCCGTTCCCCGTACCGGGCGGTCGGGCGACAGATGGGGCTCGTGGGGCTGGTGAGAGGCCCGGTTACGGTGGGGGCAGGACATGGCTCCGAGATGTCAGCTGTCCGTTGATGTCCGGGGGTTGCGGGGGAGGGTCGATGAGGTTCTGTTTTGTGGTGGAGGAGCAGTACCGGTTCGACGGCATGCCGGTGGAGGTGATCCGTCAGCTCGGTGCGTGGGGGCACCGGGTGGACGTGGTGCGGCCGGGCACGTCACTGCTGCGGTTGTCCGAGGTCGTACGCGCGGGCGGGCATGACGCGTGGGTACTGAAGACGGTGTCCGGGGGCCCGGGACTGGCGTTGCTGGAGGCCGCCGCGGCGGTCGGGCTGACGACGGTGAACGACGCGCGGTCGATCCGTGGCGTACGGGACAAGGTGGCGGCGGCGGTGGTCGGCCGCGGCCGGGGACTTCCGGTTCCCGAGACATACGCCGTCGCGCGCCCCGAGTTGCTGGCGGAGCTTCCCGCGGCGGCGTTTCCGTTGGTGGTCAAGCCCGCCGAGGGGAGTTCGGGAAGGGGGGTGCGGCTGGTGCGGTCGCCGGACCGGCTGGCGGCGGTGAGCGCCGGGCTGTCGGGGGAGGGGATGCTGATAGCCCAGCCGTACATACCCAACTCGGGCGTCGATCTGAAGGTGTACGGGGTGGGTGGCGAACTGTTCGCGACGGAACGGTCCTCACCGCTTCATCCCGGGCAGCCTCAGCGGGAGCGGTCCGTGCCGTTGCCGGCGGAGGTGGCGAGGACGGTCGCCGAGGCCGGTGAGGTCTACGGGCTCGATCTGTTCGGCGTGGATGTGCTGCTGGGCCCGGACGGTCCGGTCATCGTCGATGTGAACGATTTCCCGAGCTTCCGGCGCGTGCCGGACGCGGTGGCGCGCGTCGCGCGTGCGGTGCTTGAGCTGGCGCGTACGGGAGGCACTGCCCCTGGCGCGGCGGCAGTTGGCCCGTTCCCGCTGCCGGAGCCGGTGTCCGAGTCGGCTCCGGTGTCGGTACCGGAGCCCGTTTCGCTCCTGACGTCCGCCGGGGTTCCGTTCCGGATACCCGCGACAGCGGGTGAGGCCGGATGAGGATCGGCCTGATCACGCCCCGGCCCGATCACCCGGTGCTCGCCGCCACGACCGCGCTGCTGACCCCCCGCCACCAGGTGGAGTCGATCGACCCGGAGTCAGAGGGCGACGGCGCGCAAGAGGGTACGGCCGTTCCGGGCCCGCTCGCCGACGTCTATCTGCTGAAGGCACGGACACCGCGGGCGCTGGCCCTGGCCAGATCCTTCGAGGAGCGCGGGGCCCCGGTGCTGAACTCGGCGGCGGCGACCGCGCTGTGCCAGGACCGTACGGAGATGGCCGGCCTGGCCCGGCGCGCCGGGCTGCCGTTCGCGGCCACCCGGACCGTGGCGAGCCTGGCAGGACTCGCCGACGAGCGGGACCTGCCGTATCCGCTGGTGGTCAAGAGCCGGCACAGCCGACGCCACGACCTCGTCACCCGGGTCGACAACGCCGCGCAACTGCGCGGACTGCGCTCCACCTGGGCCCAGGAGCCCGTAGTGGTCCAGGAGTTCACCGCGAACAGAGGCTGGGACCACAAGCTCTGGGTGATCGATGGCCGGGTCTTCGCCGCCCTGCGCCGCTCTGAATTGGCCGAGGAAGGGCGGGGCCCGACGCTCCCCCTCGAACTCGGCGACCTGCCCCGCGGCTGGCAGGACTTGGTGCGCACGGTCGGTGCCGTATTCGCGCTGGAGGTGTACGGCGTCGATGTGATCGACGCGGGCGACGGCACCCCGCTGATCGTGGACATCAACGCGTTTCCCGGAATACGCGGCCAGAAGGGCGCCCCGGAAGCCCTCGCGGCGCTGGCGCTCCGGGCGGCCCGGCGGCCGTAACACCAGGACCGTCGGCGTGATCAGCGCCTCACCCGCTGTCCGTATCGCCTGCGCCCCGCGAGTCCGGACGGCGGCGGGCGCTCTCCAGCCGGCGGGCACGGTGGCTGGCGACGTTCAGCCGGTTGCCGCACACCTCGGGCATGCAGTAACGACGGCGCCCGGCCTTGCTGGTGTCGACGAACATCCCCTCGCAGACCGGCGAGGCGCAGCGGCGGAACCGGTCATGGCTCAAGGTCCGCAGGGCGCCCAGCAGTCCGGTGCCCATGAGAACGGCCAGCTCGTCGGCGACGGACGTGTCCGGTGAGGTCGCGACGTACCACTGCCAGGGGTCCTCGGCGTCGCGGTACAGGGACGGACCGATGCCGCCCCGCCTGACCAGCGCGCTCGCGGCCTCGACGACATGCTCCTCGGCGTCGGCCTCAAGAATGGCGCGGATCTCCCCGAAACACCGCTGAGGAGAACACCATGGACACCGCTCCCTTCCTGGCCTACCTCGACGGACGCCACGTCCGCTGGCAGCTGACGCTCGACCAGTGCGTCGACAACGCGGGCGACGATCCGCGCGCCCGGCTGCTCGCCGTCTTCGACGCCCTGCGGTCGTGGGCGGCCTCCTCGCCGGGCTTCCGCAGCTGCGCGCTCGTCAACGCGATGGTCGAGCTGGCCGACCCGCAGCACCCGGCCCGCTCCGTGACCGCGGCACACAAGCGGGCGCTGCGCGCCAGGATGCTGGAGCTCGCCGAGGCGACGGGTGCGCCCGATCCCTGCCTGCTCGTGGACCAACTTCTGCTGGTCTACGAGGGAGCGATCGCCGGACACGCCGTGGGCAGCGTCGAGAAGGCCGAGGACAAGGCCCACATCACGGCCCGCCGGCTGATCGCCGCCGCCACTCCGCACCCCTTGGACACCTTCTGGGCCGGCCCCGAGCCCACGTCGCGGTAGCGCTGTGCGGGGAATGCGCCGGGTCGGCTGGCATCATCGGGCGCATGGCACTGATCGAGGTCGTACAGGGTGACATCACGCGCCAGGACGTGGACGCCATCGTCAACGCGGCGAATCAGTCGCTGATGGGCGGAGGCGGCGTGGACGGCGCGATCCACCGGGCGGCCGGGCGGCGGCTGGCCGAGGCGGGCGCCGCGATCGGGCCGTGCCGGCCGGGCGACGCGATGGCGACCCCCGCCTTCGACCTCGACCCACCGGTCACGCATGTGATCCATACCGTCGGTCCGGTCTGGAGGGGCGGACAACACGGCGAGGCCGAGACCCTCGCCTCCTGCTATCGCCGCTGCCTTGAGGTCGCCGACGAACTGGGCGTCAGGACCCTCGCCATTCCGGCCATCTCCACCGGTGTGTACGGGTTTCCGGCGGAGCGGGCGGCGCGGATCGCCGTCGCCACCGTCGGATCCACGCCAACCTCCGTCGAGCTGATCCGGCTCGTCGCGTTCGACCGAGGGACACACGCTCTGCTGACAGCCGCTCTCGCGGAATAGCGGGCCGCCGCCCCCGGAACCGGATCCGGCACTTCCCGTACGGTCCGGTCCACGCCAGGCTGGGGCCGGCACGAGTCATCAGCGAGAGGAGCCGACGGCAATGACGTTCGACGTGGCAGCGGTACGCGCGTCCTATCCCGCACTCGACGACGGAACGGCCTATCTCGACGGCGCGGCCGGCACGCAGGTGCCGACCACCGTCATCGACGCGATCACGGCCGCGTACCGGTCCGGGATCGGCAATGTGGGCGGCTCGTTCGCGGCCAGTCGGCGCGCGGGGGAGATCGTCTCCGACTGCCGCCGGGCGGTCGCCGATCTGGTCGGCGGGGTCCCCGAGGGCATTGTCCTGGGCCCCAACACCACGTCGCTCATCTACCGCTTCTCCCAGGCTCTCGGCTCGACCTGGCGGCGCGGTGACGAGATCGTGGTCTCCCGGCTCGACCACGACGCGAACATCCGGCCGTGGCTCCAGGCGGCGGCCCGCGCGGGCGTGGTCGTACGGTGGGCCGAGGTCGACCCGGCGACCGGCGAACTGCCGGTGGAGCAGTACGACACGCTGCTCGGCGACCGTACCCGCCTGGTGGCGGTGACGGCGGCCAGCAACATCCTCGGCACCCGCCCCGATGTCGCGGCCATCACCGCCAAGGCGCACGCGGTCGGCGCCCTGACATATGTGGACGGGGTCCACGCCACCCCGCACGGCCCCGTCGATGTCACGGCGCTGGGCGCGGACTTCTACGCGACGAGCGCCTACAAGTGGTCCGGTCCGCATATCGGCGCGGTGGCCGCGGACCCGCGGCTGCTGGAGTCGCTGAGCCCGGACAAGCTGGTCTGTTCGCCGGTCGCCGTGCCGTCCCGGTTCGAGACAGGCACGGCGCCCTTCGCGGACCTGGCCGGGGTCACGGCCGCCGTCGACCATCTGGCAGCCCTGGCCGGCCCCGGTTCGGGAGACCGGCGCGAGCGGCTGCTCCGGTCGATGTCCGCCGTGGAGTCGTCCGAGCGGGAGCTGTTCGCCGTGATGCGGCGGGGGCTGGCCGAACTTCCCGGCGTCACGCTCTACGGCGAGCCCGCGCACCGGACCGCGACCGCCTACTTCCGGGTGGCGGGCCGCACACCGAGAGAGGTCTCCGAGCGGTTGGCCGCCCGCGGGGTGAATGTCTGGGACGGGCACTGCTACGCCTGGGAACTGGCCGGCGCGTTGGGGCTGCGGGACACCGGTGGCGCGGTACGGGCCGGGCTGGTGCACTACAACGACCGCTCGGACGTGTACCGTCTGCTGGCGGCTGTCGCGGAGCTGGCGTGTACGAAGGAACGCCAGTGAGTGGCTGCGCGACGTCGGCGTACCGGAGCTGCTCGGCGAGCTCGAATCCGATACCCGCAACGTTCTCCTGACGCTCGCCAGGGTCTGGATGACCGTCGCGACCGGATCCGTCACCTCCAAGGACGCCGCCGCCGATTGGGCGCTCGCGCGGCTCCCGGCCGAGCACCGCCCGCCGCCGGCACGCGCGCGAGCCATCTGTCTCGGAGACGAGGACGAGCGCTGGGACGACCTTCTGCCGTACGTCGGCGCGCACGCCGACCATGTCGTGGCGGCGATCGAACGCGGCACGACGGGGCCGAATGTCACCCCTCGTGGCTATCGTTGAGGAGTATGAGGGAGACCGGGGGAACTTCCGACTATTTTTCGGCGGACGGCTGTTGGCGGGTGAGGCTGTTCCAGGGGGAAGACCGTGGGGCGGCACCGCTCGGAGCGGGAGTGCTGCTGTCCGGTGGGCTGGTGCTCACCTGCGCCCATGTCGTCCTGTCCAAGGACCGCCCGGGGAGCGCCGGCGGGCCCCGGCCGCTGGAGCGGGTGTACGCGGAATTCCCGGGAGCCCGCTCCGTGGTGCCCGAGCCGCTGCACGCCGAGGTACTGGCCGAATATCTGCGGCCGCCCACCTCGCACTTCAGCGCGGACCTCGCGCTGCTGCGCCTGGCCGGGACGCCGCAGGTGAAGCCCGCGGTGCTCCACCGGCAGATCCCGGCGCGCAACGCGCTGGTGCACACCGTCGGCTATCCGGAGGACCTGCCGGGCGGTGAGCACATCAACGCCCGGCTCATGGGGCGCGGCGGTCCCGGGCACGACCCCGAGTGGGTCCAGCTCGACCCTGAGTCGGCGCCCTACGCGGTGCGGCACGGCTTCAGCGGCAGCGGTGTGGTCCACAGCGGTACGGGCGGGGTCATCGGCATCCTCGTACATCAGCACGGCACGGAGCGCTTCCCCGTCGCCCTGGGCCACGCCTATGTGATCCCGACCGAGACGATCCTGAGGCATCTGCCCACCGACAAGCTGGATCTGCTGGTGTCGGGCCCGCGCGCGGTCTCGCGTACCATCCCGCTCGCCCCCGGTCCGGGGAGCTTGGAGCGTGCCCTCGGGCTGCGCCGGACGATGACCCGTTGGCTCAGCGACGGCGGCCCCGTGACCGGCACGGGCACCACGGGAGCGGGAACGGGAGCGGGATCGGGATCGGGATCGGGATCGGGATCGGGAAGAGCGTCGCGTACGGGCGCGCCGACCCGGACACGACAGCGGCCAGGACCGGCGAACGCGCGCGCGGTGGGCGCGGAGGCAGAGGCGGCGGCCTCCGTCGACATGGCCGCGGGGCCCGACCGGGTGGCGGAGCCCGTGGAGCTGGCCTTCGCCCATGACGGCGACCACGACGCTCTGTTCGCCATCCACTCGACGCTGATCCTCGCCGACCGTGAGCGCAATCCGCGAGCGGTACGCACCGGCGGACCGATGGATCCGCAGGCCGGCTCGATCGACATCGCGCTGGACGCGACGGGCTGGACGGCCGAGCAGCTCGTCGTCCGCACCGCGGCCCGGACCGGTCTGCGCGACCGTACGTCACCGGCCGCCGACACCGCCGTACTGCTGGAGCGGATCGCCGAGGAGTGCCCGCCGCTCTCCGCCGCCTTCCTCTCCATCGACCGGGTGGCGCCGGAGGGGGAGGCGGCCCTGCCTCTGCTCCGCGCGCTGCTGAAGCCCGGCCACAGCAGGCTGCTGCTCGTCTTCCGCGATCCGCACTCCCCGCTGCTGGAGCGCGTCGCCGGTGAACTGCTCGACCCGCGGTGGGCGGAGCGCCGTGCGGCGGCCCTCGCCGCACGGCTGACCGTGCTCGCCGGTCTGGAGAGGAGGCGCCGTCAGCTCCAGGAGACGAGGACGGACCGGCGTACCGCGCGTGCCCCCGAGCCGCTGTCGGGTCAACTGGCGGCGCGCTTGGCGGAGTTACGACAAGGGGACGTACTGCGCAACAGCGCGGTCGTCGCGTACGAACTGTTCCGGCTCACGACCGCTGTCGAGGACGCCGTACAGTCGCTCGATCTGCCGCACACCCCACGGGGATACGTCGTCCTCCCGCCGGGCGACGGACTCACCGATCTGCCGCACGTCACCGTCGGCAATCCCGACGATTTCGTCGAGCCGGAGCCGGAGCCGGAGCCGGAGCCGGAGCCGGAGCCGGAGCACGACCACGAGCCGGAGTACGGCCACGAGTCCGAAGCCCGGCCCCGTCGCCCACGCGTTCCCGTCGCCGCGCCCGGTCCCGGTCTCGTACGCGGGCAGGAGCTGCACCAGCAGTACCGGGTCGTCGGCAGGCTCGGCCAGGGCAGCTACGGGCAGGTGTATCTCGCCCGCGACCAGATGCTCGAAGAGCGGGCCGTGGCGCTCAAGGGGGTGCGCGACCCCGACGATCCGAGCGCCACGAAGACCGCCCTGACGGAGCGTCTGCGGCTCGTCAGTCTCAACCACCCGTCGATCATCAAGGTCTTCAACTACGCCAAGCACCCCGGCCATCCGGCGAACACGGCCAAGTTCATCGTGATGGAGTTCGCCGACGGCGCACCGCTGGAATGGGTCGCCGAACAGATCGCGCAGCGCGTCGCGCCCTTCCACGACTACCGCGTCCACGAGTTCATCGCCGTCTACGGGCTGCGCATCCTGAACGCGTTCACGTATCTGCACGTCGAGAGGGAGTTCGTCTACGGCGACCTCTCCCTCACCAATGTGATCCACTGCGGCGACGGCATCAAGCTGATCGATGTCGCCGGTGTGCGGAAGATCGGTGCCCCCGGGCCCGTGACCTATCCGGCCCCTGAGCTGCGTACTTCCACCAACATGACCGTATCGGCCGATCTGTATGCCGTCGGGGCCGTTCTCCAGGCGCTGCTCGACCGGGTCCCCGAGGACCCTTCCGGTCTCGGAACGACCTCACTGCGACGGGCGTTGAGCCGCGCCACGGCGCCCCTGCCCGAGGAGCGCTTCGCCACCGCGGAGGAGATGTCCGTCCAGCTCCGCGGCGTACTGCGTGAGCTGCGCTCGCTGCGGCTCGGCGAGGAGACCTTCGAACCGTCACCGCTCTTCGCCGCGGCGCCCGCCGCCCTCGACGGCGAGCTCGGCAAGGCGCCGCCCCTCGAACAGTGGCGACACGGCGGCAACGCCAAGCGCCGGCTGACGGCCTGGCCCCCGAGACCCACGGAGGTCGCTCTTGGGCTGCCGGTGCCCAAACCGGACGACGCCGACGAGAACTGGACAGAGTTGCAGCGCACTTCGTACGACGATCCGGCCGGGCTCCTCCAGCTCAGCAGCGCCTGGGACGAGTCTCCCGAACGGGCGCTGCTGCGCTGCCGGCTCCATCTGGAGATCGCCCGCGACCATCCGTCCGAGGCCGTCCGCGAACGGGCCGCCGCCGAGCGCGAGCTGACTCGGGCCCGGGTCGCTGTCGGCGCTCTCGCCGCGTACGACTGGCGGCTGCACTGGCATCAGGGGCTGCTCCATCTCGCCCGCGACCGGGTGGAATCCGCGCTGGAGTGCTTCGATCAGGTCTACGCGGCGATCCCCGGTGAGTACGCGCCCAAACTGGCCCTCGGCTACTGCCACGAGGTGCTCGGCCGTCCGAAGGAGGCCATGGTGCTGTACGGGGCAGTGTGGCACCGCAATCACGCCCTGGGCGGCGCCGCCTTCGGTCTTGCCCGTATCCATCTCGCCGACCGGAAACCGCGGCTCGCCCTCGACTGCCTCGAAGCCGTCCCCGCCGATTCGCGCCATCGCACCGCCGCCCGGACGGCCATGGTGCGCATCCTCGCCGACCCGCCCGCCGACGGCTCCCCGCCGACCGTGGACGCCGCCAGGCAGGCGTGGGTGGCCCTGCACCGGCTGACCCTGAAGGAGGGCCTGACCGACCGGCACGCGCAGGAGCGGCTCCGCGCCGATCTCCAGGAGCTGCTGCTCCGGCTGGTCACGACCGCGCGGGAGCGTGCGCCGAGCCGTACGGTTCAGGACCGCAGGGGGAAGGGCCACGGCGGAAGGGCGTCGGACCTGGCCGAAGCGGAGTCCGGGCCGTTGGCCGTGCTCCACGCGGAGCTGGCGGAGCTGCCGGAGACGATCCCCGCCCCGGTCACGGCCCGGGAACTGCGTGAACAGCTCGCGGCCTGCTACCTGCGGCTCTCCGAGCAAGTGCCGCTCACCGCACGGCCCGAGGACCGCGAGCTGGCCGAGGCGCTGGTCGACAACGCGTACCGCACCCGCCCCTACGCCTTCAGCCACCGCCGCGGCGAACCACACCGAGGCCTGTTCCGCGGCTGGCTCCGTGGCGGGTCCTCCGGCCCGGACAGCGCCACCGCGACCGGGGAGCGGAGATGAGCCGCCGACTCACGCGCCGCCTCCGGGAAAGCTCCGCCCGGGAGGCCGGCGGACGCGTCCCGCGGTGGTTCGCGCGATTCGGGCGCCGTGCGACCTGGGGGGCGCCGGGGCGGGCGCTGTGGCGCTGGTCGTCCGGGCGCACGCCCTCGGGCGACCGGCGGTCCACCGCGCAGTTCCTGCTCGGCCGGATGCTGCTGCTGCCCGCCGTCGCCTTCACGGTGCTCGCCCTCGCGGCCACGGCGTACTTCGACCTCCAGGACCGTACGGAACAACTCCGCGACCGCTACGCCCCCGCCCTCGTCGAACTGACCCATGCCAGGGTCTCGCTGACGCTGGCGCAGCACGAGGCCGAACTCCGGCTCGGCAGGGGCGACCACGGACTACCGGCTCAGATCGCGCTCGTCGGGCTCGGCGAGCGGTACCCCGCCCTGCTGACCGAGGCGTCACAGAGCCTGAACAACGTCGCGCAGACAAAGGCCCTGCGCAAGGCCCAGGAGCAGGAGGTCCGCGTGATCTCGGGGCTGGTCGTCGCTTACGACGGCTGGATCAACTGGGCCAACAGCCACTACGGGAGCGATGTACTGCGCAAGTCCGGCATGGAGTACGCGGCGGGCGTGCTGGGCAAAGACACGGGCCCCATCGATGCCACTGCTCCCGCCCTCCTCGACCGCATCAGGAGCCTGGAAAAGGCGCTGCGTGCCGACGTGGACGACCTCTCGGCATGGTCCGCGCTGCCGGTGGGGGCGGCGTCGGCGGCGCTGCTGGCGGCGCTGGTCTTCACGTTCACCGTCGTGGGCACGCTCAGCTTCGTGCGGGGGCAGCTGCGCATACGGAGCTCGCTGCTGACGGTGTACGCGGTGCCTGTCCTGCTGGTGCTCGTGGTGCTGGCGTTCGGCGCCATCGGCCAGCACGAGGCGCAGCGGTACGTACGGGACACGGCCAAAAGCCTCGGCCGTATCTCGGTGCCGCCCGCGTCTGAGGGCGGGATCAAGAATCAGATCAGGAGCGAGATCAAAGCCGACAACCAGATCGAGGACAAGGAGGAACTGCTCGCCGCGAACCTGCGCGACACGCACCCGGGCGCCTGGACATCGGCCGCCGGTCTGGCCCTCGCCCTCGCCGCGGCGACCACCGTGGCCTGCGGTTTCACACTCTTCCACTACGGCCGGAGGCACCTGGCGATCCACTGGAGGTCCCCGTGAGAACCACGCGCCCCTCGCTCCGCACCGCTCTGGCCTGCTGCCTCCTCGCCGTGGCCGCGCTCGTGTCGTCGGGCTGCTCGACCGAGGAGGACAGGACGCTGGTGGTACTGGGGCCGTGGACCGACGGTGAGGAGAAGCCGTTCGAGGCCACGCTGAAGAAGATCACCGAGCGGACGGGAGACACCTACGTCTACAAGGGCACGCGCTCCCTCCGCGAGACGCTCGTGGCCCAGCTGCGGACGGACACACCGCCCGATGTGGCGATCCTCAACGGCCAGGGCGAGCTGGCCGAGTACGCGCGCGACGGCGACGCGCAGCCGTTGCCGGGGGATGTGGCGGGGGCGGCCATCGGACCGTGGTCACCGAGGATCACACTGCTGGACAAGGACGGCGAGCCGCGCCAGCACGCGTACTGGGTGCCGGTGCGGGTGGACCTCAAGAGCATCGTATGGAGCCGTCTCGATGACACCTCCGAGGCCAAGGACCACACCTGGTGCCTGGGCATGGCGTCGGGCGCCACGTCCGGCTGGCCGGGCACGGACTGGATCGAGGATCTGCTCCTGCAGAAGTACGGCCCTTCCGTGTACGAGGACTGGGCCACCGGCGATCTGAGGTGGGACGACGGGCCGGTGAAGGAGGCGTGGCGGTCCTGGCAGACGCTGCTGAAGGCGGGCGGCGAAGACGTGGGCAAGGACGCCCTCGCCACCCCCTTCGTGGTTCGGGGCCAGGGCCTGCTGGACAGCCGCGAGTGCACTGTGGAGCACCAGGGTTCCTTCATCCGCCGTTACTACGACAATGACGTGATGCCCGACCCCACCTCCGATGTCGTCCCCGATCTGGCGGGCCCTCAGACGGCGTTCGAGGTCTCCGGCGACATGGCGGCCGTCTTCACACCGAGCGACGCGGCCTGGAAGCTCATGAGGCAGCTGACATCCCGGGAGACCCGTGATGACTGGGCCGCCGCGGCGAAACCGGCGGAGCGCCCCTTCTTTCCCGACCGCACCGCGGGCCCGGGAGCCCTGACGAAGGGCACAGAAAGGGTCCTGGATCTGTTCCGGAAGGCGGACGACCTCTGCTTCGACGCCTCCGACGCCATGCCGTCGACTCTCCGAGGGGCCTTTCAGCGGGCCGTACTGGAATTCCTCCAGGACCCGCGAGACGACAAGCTGCTCGACGGACTGCTGCGACAGCTGGAGGCGGAGCGGCAGTTGCAGCGGGAGGCCGGCGCGTTCGCCATAGACCATCTGTGCGGCAGCCTGCCCGACGGCTGAGCCGGCGCACGTCGGACAGAGCGCCGAGGGGTACCCCGGGGGCGCGTCTCGGCGCTGGCGTGTCAGTCCCGGGCGCACGGCGTACGGACGTACGCTGAGCCGGCGGCCCGGCCCGGCCGGATACTCGGGCGTCGCACCATGAGGACGGCGCAGAGGCCCGTGCCCGGTGCCCGGTGCCCGGTGCCCGGTGTCCGGTGCCCGGTGTCCGGTGCCCGGCGCGCGACGGGTCCGCGGCCCTTCTCTCTCGGTCCCGCCTGCTGATCGCGTCCACGGCGAACGCCTCCGCGGTCGTCCCGGTCGCCGCGCTCTTCCTGGGCTTCGGCGCGGGCGCGGGCGTGACACCAGGGCTGTTCCTGGCCGGCTTCTCCGTACCGTCGGCACAGATCGGTCCGACCTTCGCCCTGGTCGAACTGCTGCGGTCCGAAGCCGCGTTCCTGGTGTGCCTCTACGCCCTGGGCGGCGCCCGCCCCGAGCCGCCGGACCTCGAATCCTGGCTGTCCGGCAGCTCGACGGCCTACCACTCACCTGCTCTGCTCGCCGCGATCCGTAAGACCTGAGCAGGCGAGTGGGGGGTCGGCGGGGACTCAGTCGGTTCTATCGGGGCGCCGCGGCGGTGTCAGTCGGCTTCCGGCGCTTCCAGCAGGCCGCGGACCTCTTCCGCGGTGGTTTCCTGGAGCTCTTCCGTGAGGATCAGCCAGCGGGTGATGCCGGCCGATTCGAGGAACGGCAGATCGTGGCTGGCGATCAGCAGCGCGCCCTGGTACGACGCGAGCGCGCTGGTCAGCTGCCGCACACTGGCCGTGTCGAGGTTGTTCGTCGGCTCGTCCAGCATCAGCAACTGCGGGGCCGGCGCGGCGAGCATCATCGCCGCGAGCGTGGCGCGGAAGCGTTCTCCGCCCGAGAGTGTGCCCGCCGGCTGCTCGGCGCGCGCTCCCTTGAACAGGAATCGCGCGAGCTGCGCGCGGATGTGGTTGTCGGCCACCCCGGGAGCCAGCCGGGCCACGTTCGCCGCCACGCTCAGCTCCTCGTCCAGCACATCCAGACGCTGTGGCAGAAACCGCAGCGGTACGAACGTCCTGGCCTCGCCGGACAGCGGAGCCAACTCCCCGGTGAGCGTGCGCAGCACCGTGGTCTTGCCCGCGCCGTTGCGCCCGACCAGCGCGATCCGCTCGGGCCCGTGTACGTGGAGGTTGCCCTCGCGCAACCTGCCGAACCGGGGGCGCAGCTCACGCAGGCTCAGGACCGTGCGTCCCGCGGGCACGGCCGTATGAGGAAGGCTCACACGGATCTCCGCGTCGTGACGGATCGCGTCCGCGGCCTCCTCCCGGCGCTCGCGCGCCTCATGGAGCCGGTCCTCCTGCAGACCGCGCAGCTTGTCCCCCGATTCCTGTGCGGAACGTTTCCGTTCACCCGCCACGATCCTCGGGGCCCGCCGCTGGGCGTCCATCTTCTTGCTGTGCCGCTGGCGCCGGGCCAGTTTGATATGGGTCTCTTCCAGTTCGCGTTTCTGTCGGCGTACGTCCGCCTCGGCGGCCCGCAGCATCCGCCCGGCCGCTTCCTGCTCCGTGGCCAGGGCGTCCTGATAGGCGGACCAGCCGCCTCCGTACCAGCTCACGGATCCGGCGCGCAGTTCGGCGATACGGTCCACGCGTTCGAGCAGTTCGAGGTCGTGGCTGACGACGACGAGCACGCCGGAGCGCCAGGAGTCGACGGCCTCGTAGAGTCTGCGGCGCGCGGACAGGTCGAGGTTGTTGGTCGGCTCGTCCAGCAGCAGGATTTCGGGACGCTCCAGCAGCAAGGCGGCCAGCCGTAGCAGGACCGTCTCCCCGCCGGACATCTGGCCCACGGTGCGGTCCAGTTCGACGTCGCCGAGGCCGAGGGAGCCCAGGGTCGCCAGGGCCCGTTCCTCGACGTCCCAGTCGTCGCCGATCGTCTCGAAGTGTGTGTCGCGGACATCTCCGGCCTCGATGGCGCGCAGCGCACCGCGCCGCTCGGCGATGCCCAGGGCCTCGTCGACGCGCAGTGCCGTGTCGAGGGTGACGTTCTGGGGAAGGTGGGCGAGGCTGCCGCCCGCGCTCACCGACCCCTGGGACGGGCGCAGCAGGCCGGCCAGCAGGCGTAGCAGTGTGGACTTGCCCGTGCCATTGGCGCCGACGAGACCGGTGCGGCCCCGGCCGATGGTGAGGGACAGTCCGTCGAAGACGGTGGTGCCGTCGGGCCACTGGAAGGAGAGGCCGGAGCAGGTCAGGGAGGCGCTGGGGGTGGTGGGTGTCGCCATGTGGATTCTCGCAGTCGAAAGCGCGGTGGACGGGGGGCTTCGTATGCGAGCACCACGCGGCGACCAGACCGGGAAAGAGGAGGGTGCGGTGGTCCGAGAGACGGAGAGAACGGCTCCCTGCACCGAGGTCGCTTCCACGCGGGCGTCACGGGCGGCACAGAAAGCCGCAGCGACGTGACAGACGTACGACAAGAGCCGTACGGCGCGGTGATCGCGAACCTCAGATGCGCAACGTCCACCTCTATCGGAGACAACAGGACCGTGTGAAACCATAACGACCCGTCCGGCGAAAGGCAAAGCCCCGGCGTGACGCCCGGGGGATTCCCCGCACATCCCAGGGCGGTTTCGAGTACCTCGACTACGTACGAGCCGCGCTCGCCGCCGGCCGGACCGACAACGGCGTCTTCCGGGCGAACGCTTCGTATTTCTGGGCCGCGACGATGTGCTGGCGCAGGCGGTGTCATGGCTGCGCGCCGAGCGGACCGGTGCCTGGTACGTCGGCGGAAACGGCGAAATCGGCAACGTCGTCGTAACCGGGCAGCCGGCCTGCTACGACGCCGGCCGGATCGGTCAGCTGATCCGGATGATCGGCGAACACAACGCGGCATGGGAGGAGTGGTTCGCCTCCTTCGGCGTCCAGCCGTACCTGGTGCGCTACGAGGAGCTTGACGCCGACCTGGCCGGTGTTACCCGATCCATCCTCTCCTTCCTTGGGACTCGACCCGTCCGAGGCAGGCGCGATCGTGCCGCAGCACTCGCGCCAGGCAGACGGACTCAACGACCAGTGGGCCGAGCGCTATCGGGCCGAGGCGTCGGCAGGATCTCTCCGGCGGAGTCCCCTGCCTCGCCCCGAGCGGTGATCGCCCGGTCGGCCGTACGGATTGTTGTGCCGGGGCCGATCGGGGTACGTGCCCATTGATCGCGAGTTCGCGGGCCCCGCAGATTCCGCGACCGATCCGCAACCCCCGAGAACCCGGAATCCAAGGGAGCCGCTGTGAAGTTCGGTGTATCGACCTTCATCACCGACCAGGGCATCGCGCCCACCGCGCTGGGGCGCGCCGTCGAGGAGCGAGGATTCGACTCCTTGTTCATCGCCGAGCACACTCATATCCCGGCGGAGCGCCGTACGCCGTACCCCGGCGGCGGCGAGCTGCCGGAGATCTACTACCGCACCCTCGACCCGTTCGTCGCGCTCAGCGCGGCCGCCGCCGTGACCGAGCGGATCCTGCTCGGCACCGGCATCGCACTGGTGATCCAGCGGGACCCGATTATCACGGCCAAGGAGGTGGCGTCCCTGGACCTGATCTCCGGCGGGAGGGCTGTCTTCGGGGTCGGCGTCGGCTGGAACAGGGAGGAGATGGAGAACCACGGCACGGACCCGCGCACCCGGGGCCGGCTCGCGGACGAGCGGCTGCAGGCCATCCGCGAGCTCTGGACGAAGGAAAAGGCCGAGTTCCACGGGGAGTTCGTCGACTTCGATCCCGTCTACTCCTGGCCGAAGCCGGTCCAGCGCCCTTACCCGCCCATCTACGTGGGTGGCGGCGAGGGGGCGTTCGACCGCGTGGCCTCCTTCGGTGACGCCTGGCTGGCCAACAGCATGCCGGCCGAGGAACTGGGGACGCGGATCGACCGGATGCGGAGCGTCGCGGGCCGGGAGGTGCCGGTGACCGTCTACGCGGTGGAGAAGGATCCCGAGATCATCGAGCAGTTCACGCGGATCGATGTGGAGCGGCTGCAGTTCTATCTGCCCACGATGCCGGAGGCCGAGACGCTGGCCTACCTGGACGAGGTGGCCGGCGTAGCGGAACGCTTCCGGTGAGCCGTCGGACGCCGCAGTGCCGGGGATGACGAGCGGCCGGGCCCGGGAACACTTCTCCCGGGCGCGGATCGCCCGCCTCGCGACCATCGACGCCTCCGGCCGCCCGCACCTGGTCCCCGTGGTCTTCGCGCTCACCGGCGACACCGTGGCTTTCGCGGTGGACCACAAGCCGAAGCGCTCCACCCGGCTGAAGCGCCTGGCCAACATCCGCGCCCACCCCGAGGTCTGCCTCCTCGTCGACGGCTACGACGAGGACTGGGACCGCCTGTGGTGGGCACGCGCGGACGGAACGGCCACCGTTCTGCCCACGGCCGAGGACTCGGCGGCGTCCGCACGGTACGTCGGCCTGCTGACGCGGAAGTACCAGCGGCAGTACACCGACCGCCCCCCGGAAGGACCCGTGGTGGAGATCGAGGTGACTCACTGGTCCGGCTGGCACGCCACGTGACCGGGGCCCGCTGCCGGAGGTTCGCCTCGAACTGTGCTCAGGTCTTCGGACGTCCGGCCCGCGTGATGGTCCAGGCCGCGCGCGACTGCACGTACAGCAGGTCATGCTTCTTCGGGATGGCCACTGCCGTGAACGCCCCCTCGCCCTCGACCAAGGCGCGTCCGGGCGTGAGGTCCGGGCGCAGTTCGTGGAGCGAGAACGCGGTCCCGTCGTGCTGGGTGACGCGCAGCGGTGTCCGGCCGCCGAGGTAACGGAAGACGTAGGAGCCTTCGGCGCTGATCTCGTCCTCCAGGACCGGAACGCACTCCACTGGATGGAGCCAGGCCCGCCACGTGCCCCGGGTGTGCGTCTGGAGCTGCACCCGGTCCTGACCGTCGGCCTCCACAGGGACGATCACCCGCGACAGCGGGGAGCCGTGCGTGAGGATTGTCCTGGGCTTTCTGTCGCGGCCGGCCGGACTGGTCAGCTCGACCCAGGACCCGGTCGTCCGGCCGAGGTGGACCACCAGCACCGCGGGTTTCCGGCGGTCGGTCCGTACCAACTGGAGTCCGGTGGGACCCCGGCCCTCCCGGCGTTGCGGTACGTCTGTGTCCTCGGGCCAGGCGTCGTACGGATCGGACCGCCGGGGTGAGGAGATCCGCCGTCCGGAGGGCGTGGGCGGGCGGGGGTCCGGCCGCCGCCCGGTGTCGATGGGGGGCATGCCCTCGGACAGGCGTATCGCATCGGCCGCGCACACCGAGACCGTCCGGACCGTTCCCTCGGGTGGTGCCCACTGGATCTCGCCGGTGGACGGCCCGTGGCGGGGGTCGAAGTAGCACAGGGGACGACGTTCGGGGCGCGCCAGGCCGGCGGCTACCGCGTCCACACACGCGAGCGCGTGTCGCCCCTCGTCGAGGGCGCGCATCACATCGGCCGCGTCCCGGAGGTTCCGGTCGCCGACGAAGTCCCGCTTGGCTTGCTCGTACGCGTCCAAGGCCCGTTCGTAATCGGCGAGGAGCCCTTGGTCGTCGGCATGTTGACGCGGCACGAAGGAGTGTTGGGCGAGCGCCTCCCCGAACGCGGTGATCTCCGCGTCGACTTGAGTGATCTCGTCCTCGCGCCTGCGTCCCCGGAACAGACCGGTGAACGCCCCCACTATCCCGTCGGCCATGAGGGCGATCGTAATCGGGACGGTCAGGACCGGACCAGCTCGCCATTCCCCCCGCAGGTGGGGCGAATGCCGGGGCGTCGAATCCCCCGGATCACAGCGGAAGCGGTCTGTCCTGTTCTGGTGGGCCGAGCGGGTGACATAGTCCCAGATTCTGTCGAAAAGGCGGTATACCAGGGCATGCATCCGATGTTCGCTTCACCCGATGTAGGGAGCTCACATGCGTATTCGTACGGCGCTCGCCGCCACCGCCCTCGCCGCCACCGCTCTGCTGGGCGGCGCCAGTTCGGCGTTTGCGTGGGAAGATCACGAGGTGACCGCTGCGGAGGCCGGCTTCAAGGCGACAGGCGCCTCGGGTCACTTCGAAAACCTGGGCGGCGCCGCGGGGATCACCGAGTCCGAGTTCTCGGCGTTCGAGGTCGAGGACTGGTTCGGCTTCCTGCACTTCTGATACTCGCCCTGTCGTTGCTGCCCCCGCCCTCTGCGCCGAGCGCAGGGGGCGGTCGGCGTTTCGGGCCCTGGCCGGTCAGTGGATCCGGTCAGTAGATGCTGACGCCGTACGCGTTCAGCACCGGGATGATCGGCTGGAAGAACGATGAGCAGCTTCCGCTGCCGCCCGAGAGCACACCGATGGCCTGGGTGCCCGAGTAGAGCGCGCCGCCGCTGTCGCCCGGTTGTGTGCAGATATTGGTGCCGATCAGACCGTAGACGATGTCGCCGCCACCGTAGTTGATCGTGGCGTTGAGTCCGGTGACGACACCGCTGACGACGCCGGAGGCGGCGCCGCGGAAGGTGACGGCCATGCCGACGGTGGCATGGGCCGCACCGGTGATGTCGACGCTTCCGACGGTGCCGGGCGCCGGGACCGCGGGGTTGGTGTAGCGCACGAGCCCGTAGTCGTGGTTGGGGAAGCTGGACCCCGCGGTGGAGCCGATGAGCGTGGTCTGCGTGGAATTGGTGTACCAGGTCGAGCCGCCGTTGGTGCAGTGTCCCGCGGTCACGAAGTAGTAGGTACTGCCGCTCACGACATTGAAGCCGGCCGAGCAGCGTGAGCCCGTGGAGTAGATGGCGTCGCCGCCGGAGAGCTGGGGCGAGAGCCGGCCGGCGGTGCGCTCGATGCGCAGCGCACCGGCGCGGGGGCCCGCGGCCCGCTCGATCGCGGCGGTCTGCGCGGCGGAGACGGTGCTGTCCGCGGTGACGACCACGGTGCCGGCCGCGGGGTCGGCGTACCAGGCGGTGCCCGCCACGCCGGCGTCCAGGACCGCGTCGGCGACGGCGGCGAGCCTGCTCGCGGCGGACGCGTCGGTGACGGTCCCGGCGTTCGCGGCGGGGACGGCGAGCGCCACGGCGGCGGCGAGTCCCGTGGCGACGGCGAGCAGACGGGAATGTCTGGGTGCGAGGGCGCGGCGAAGGGTGTGTGTGATCCTCACTTGGCGTGTCTCCCGGGGGAATCGGGGGCCCTCCGAGGAGTACGGGCCCGTGAGGCGCGGCGTGGGCGGCCGTGCGTTCCGGCCGGATCGTGCGCCCCCGGCCGGCGTTGCTCGGGAGTATCGGGGGCCTCAACTCGCCGCGCAAGAGCGGCTTTTGGCCGTGAACCGAGGGAGCCTGCCGGACACCGGACTTACTCGTCCAGGTGCAGGAGGCGCTCGGCGTTGGTGTGGGCGATTTTGTTGAGCGGGGGCCGGCGCGGGTCGGGCGGGGCGTCGCCGGCGCCCCGCTCGTACGTCACCGTGGAGCCGCCGCCGTAGCCGGGGTCGGGCGGAGTGCCTTGCGCGTGAGGTCGGCGAGGGCGGGGTAGCCGTCGATCGCCATGAGGAGATCCGCCTCGGCGAGCAGGGCGCGCAGCACATGTACGACGCCCTCCGTGCCGCCGATCGCCAGCCCGTAGACGTACGGCCGCCCCACGGCCACCGCGGTCGCGCCCAGCGCCACCGCCTTGACGATGTCGGCGCCCGACCGGACGCCGGAATCGAAGATCACCGGCAGCCCGTCCGCGGCGTCCACCACGGCCGGAAGCATGTCCAGGGCGGGCAGCCCGCCATTGGCCTGCCTGCCGCCGTGGTTGGAGCAGTACATCCCGTCGATGCCCGCGTCCCTGGCGCGCCGCACGTCGTCGGGGTGGCAGATGCCCTTCAGTAGCAGGGGCAGCCGGGTGATCGAGCGCAGCCAGGGCAGGTCGTCCCAGGTCAGCGGGTTGCCGAAGGTCTTCGCCCAGTGGGCGACCGCGGCGGCCGGGTCCTCCTCGGGCGTACGGTCGAGCCGGGAGCGGAAGACCGGGTCGGAGGTGTAGTTCGCCAGGCAGTGGCCGCGCAGCTGCGGGAAGTTGCTGGTGGACAGGTCTCGCGGGCGCCAGCCGGTGAGCCAGGTGTCCAGCGTGACCACGATCCCTCTGAAGCCCGCCGCCTCGGCGCGCCGCACCAGGCTCTCGGCCAGCTTCCGGTCATCCGGCGGGTACAGCTGGAAGAAGCCGGGAACCCCGTCGAACCGCGCCGCCACCTCCTCCATGGGATCGACCGTCAGGGTGGAGGCGATCATCGGCACTCCGGTGCGGGCCGCCGCCCGGGCGACGGCCAGGTCACCGTGGCCGTCCTGGGCACACAGCCCGATCACCCCGATCGGGGCCATCATCAGCGGGGAGGGCAGCCGCAGACCGCAGAGCTCCACCGAGAGGTCGCGCCGTACCGCGCCCACCAGCATCCGGGGAATGATCCCCCACTTGGTGAAGGCGTCGACGTTGGCCCGCTGGGTGTGCTCGTTGCCGGCCCCGGCGGCGACATACGACACGAGGGACGCGGGCAGGGCGGCTCGCGCCCTGGCCTCCAGTTCCTCGTACGACATCGGGAACGGCGGCACGACGCCGCGCAGCCCGCCCTCGTAGATCTCGTTCTGGTAGTCCCCGAACTGCGCGGTCATCCCGACGTTCCTCCTGACACTCAGCGGACGGCCTGCTGGGGGCGTCCGTGCTGTGCCGCATGAGAACGCGGCCTGCCGCGGCTCCTTCACGACGCGGCCGTCGGCTGCGAGGCCGTGAGCGCGGAGGTGCTCTTCGAATATGGAGGACGCCGGTGTCCGCCGCAAAACGGGCTGACCCGCTCGGCCCACCTGGGCCGCCTCCTGCCGAGCCCTCGCCGCCCCCTCGCCGAGCGGGCCGGCGCACCCTCGTCGCCCCGGTGCTTCCGTTACGTCGTCACAGCTCAGGCGCGGAGCCGACTGGTGTCGCGAGGAGGCCGGACGAGATGATCAAGGGGTAACACGCCACCCTCGCAGCCCTGTTGGGCATGTTGGCGGGTTGGGAGCTATGGAGGGATTCGGTATGCACAGAACGCTCAGGGCGCGACTGCGGTATTGGTTCGACGGGACGATGGACCGTGGCACGCCGGCGCTGATCGGCTGGCTGGGGCTGGCCTCGTTAGCGCTGATCACGCTGGTCTCCAGTGTGGTGGTCGTCGCGGCACACAAGGACACGGAAGAGAACGGCGGCTGGCCCGGCGTTATCTGGATGAGCCTGTTGCGCACCCTCGATCCGGGCACGATGGGCGGGGACACCGGGCAGCCGCTGTTCCTGATCCTTATGCTCACGGTGACGATCGGCGGGATCTTCATCGTCAGCGCGCTCATCGGTGTGCTGACGACGGGGCTGGAGACCCGGATCCAGGAACTGCGCAAGGGCAAGTCACGGCTGATCGAGCACGGGCACACCATTGTGCTCGGCTGGTCGGACCAGATCTTCACCGTGATCGCGGAGTTGGTGGAGGCCAATCAGAGCGAGCGCCGCTCCTGCGTGGTGATCCTCGCCGACCGCGACAAGGTCGATATGGACGACGAGATCCGGCGGCGGATCCCGGACACCGGGAAGACGCGGGTGATCTGCCGCTCCGGCAGTCCGCTGCAGCGCGCCGATCTGGAGCTGGTGAGTCCGGACACCGCGAAGGCGATCATGGTGCTGCCGCCTGTCGGGGACGACAGCGATATCGATGTCATCAAGGTGCTGTTGCTCCTGAACAACCGTATGTGGCGGGGGACGCGCCCGAATGTGGTGGCGGCCGTGCAGAACTCCCCGAACCTGGCGGCCGCCCGGCTCGCCGCGGGCGACACCGCGATGGTGATCGACGTCGACGACATCGCCGTACGGCTGATCGTGCAGTCCCATCGGCAGTCCGGTCTGTCCACGGTCTTCAACGAACTGCTCAGCTTCATCGGCAACGAGATCTACCCCTGGGCCGAACCGGGGCTGACCGGTTCCACCTACGGGGAATCCCTGAACGCCTTCGAACTCGGCATACCCATCGGACTGCACCGCGAGGACGGGAAGATACTCGTCAACCCGGCGATGGACACCGTCATCGAGGGCGGAGACCGGCTGTTGATCGTCGCCGAGGACGATCTGCTCATCAAACGGGCGACCGACCTGCCCACGATCCTGCGGTCGGCGATCACGGCGGCCGATGTGCGGTCAGCCGTACCGGACCGCACCTTGGTGATCGGCTGGAACCCCCGCGCCACGAAGATCATTTCGTTGCTCGACCGTCTGGTGAAATCGGGATCCGTGGTGGACATCGCGGCTCCCCGGCAACCCCTGGAGGACATGAACGGGCAACTGGACAATCTGACGGTCGGCTTCAAGCGCTGTGACCCCATCCACCGGCCGTCGCTGGAGGCCCTGGGGCTGGAGAGCTACCGCCACGTCGTGGTGCTGACGGATGACGCGATCGACCCGGGGCGGGCCGACGACCGTACCTTGGTCACCCTTCTGCACCTGCGCGACATCGAGATCCAGCTCGGCGACCCGTACTCGATCGTCACCGAGATGAACGACGACGCCAATCGCGAGGTCGCGCAGGTCACCAAGGCCGACGACTTCATCGTCAGCACGAAAGTGATCAGCCTCCTGCTCACTCAACTCAGCGAGAACCGCAATTTGTACGCGGTGTTCGCCGACCTTTTCGACCCCCAGGGCTCGGAGATCTACCTCAAGCCGGCGCCGGGCTATCTCGTCCCGGGCGCCGAGGCGAACTTCGCCACGGTCATCGAGGCCGCCCGGCAGCGTGGCGAGACGGCGATCGGCTACCGGCTGGCACAACAGAGCGACGAGCCGCCGCTCTACGGTGTTCACCTCAACCCCTCCAAGACCGCGCCACTGACGCTGTCCGAGGGCGACTCGGTCGTGGTGCTCGCCGAGGACTAGACCCTGCCCGGCCGATCTTCGCGGGCCCGCGGCGCGGCGTGACATCAGCCACCGCCCGGCGGGGGACGTAGTGTGAGGCGGCGGCGGTTGCTGCGAGGGTGTTCGGATGCGGCGGCACCCGGTGCGGCGGGGCCGTGGGGGGCCCGCGCCGCGCCGGGGTGGTTGGCCGCCGGCCGGTCAGGTGGCCGGTTCGTGTCGTCGGGCTGTGGTCTCGCCGCTTCCGGATTCGGCCGGTGGCACTACCGGGCGCGTCTCGGGGGCCAGTGCGACGGTGCCGGCGGTGAGTGCGCTCATCAGGGCCATGAAGGCCACGACGCCGACGACGCTGTGGTCGAACCACAGCAGCAGCCCGGTGGCGAGGAGCGGGGCGAGGCCGCCGGTGAGGACGGTGCCGACGTTGTTGGCGACGCCGACCGCGCTGAAGCGGACTTTGGTGTCGAACAGTTCGGCGAAGAACGCGGGTTGTGATCCGAGGATCGCGGCCTGCCCGACGCCCAGGGTGACCAGGAGGGCCAGCCAGGTCGCCCAGGGCTGTCCGCCGTCGATCAGTTCGAAGAACGGCCAGGCGGCCAGGAGCAGTACCAGGGCGCCACCGATGCTCACCGGACGTCGGCCGACCCGGTCGGAGAGCGCTCCGAAGGCGGGGACGGAGAAGAGTTTGACGGCGGCGGCGATCGAGATGCCGGTGAGCAGCGCGGTGGCGGGCTGCCCGCGGTCCTCCACGTAGGCGACGGAGAAGGTGCCGAAGATGTAGTACCCGGCGTTCTCCGCCGCGCCGGCGCAGATGACGATGATCATCTCTCGCGGGTAGCGGGTCCATGCCTCGACGAAACGGCTCTCCCGGAACCGCTGGCGCAGGGGACGCGCGGCCGTGTCCCGCTTGAGGACGCCGGCCTTCTGGAACTCGGCTGTCTCCTCCAGGGACGCGCGTACCCACAGACCGAACAGTGTGAGGAAGGCGCTCGCGAGGAACGGGACCCGCCAGCCCCAGCTGAGAAACGCCTCGTCGGACAGCAGTCCCGTCATGAGCGCGAACGCGCCGGTGGAGAGGAGCGTGCCGGTGCCCGTGCCGATCGCGGGCAGTGAGGACAGGAGTCCGCGCCATTTCGGCGGCGCGTTCTCGAAGAGGATGATCAGTGCTCCGGTCTTCTCGCCGCCGGCCGCGAAGCCCTGCACGAAGCGCAGGGCGGTGAGCGCGATCGGCGCGGCCACGCCGATCTGGGCGTAGGTGGGCAGCAGGCCGATCGCGGCGGTGGCGACGCCCATGAGCAGCAGCGTGGTGACGAGGACCTTCTTGCGGCCCTCGGTGTCGCCCTTCTCGCCGAAGTAGGCGCCGCCGAGCGGGCGCGCGAGGAACCCGATGGCGAAGGTGCCGAACGCCAGGGTGGTGCCGACGAGCGGGTCGGCGTCCGGGAAGTAGAGCTTGTTGAAGACGAGGGCGGCGGCCGTGCCGTAGAGGGCGAAGTCGTACCACTCCACCGTCGTGCCGAAGACGGCCGCGACGGCCACCTTGGGCTGGAAGACCGGCCGTTCGGCCGCTGTGGCGCCGGCCGCGTCCGTCGGTGGGCTGTGCTCGGAACTCATCGGGGACTCCTTTGTCGCCTCCGGTATCACCATGCGGTACCACCAGGCGGAACACTTGTGCCGCTGAATGGTTCGGTGATGTTATGGAGGCGGCAACTCGCTGACAAGAGACCGGCGACGACTATTTCGCGGAGGAAGAGGATTCCTATGCCTGAACCCGATGCCGGCGGTGTCCGCAGCGTCCAGCGCGCCGTGGACCTGCTCGCCCTCTACGACGCGGAACACCCGAGCCGTTCCATACGGGAACTCGTCAGCGCCACGGGGCTCCCGAAGACGACCGTGGTCCGGCTGGTGCACACCTTGGAACAGTGCGGTCTGCTCTGGAGCCGCGGCGACGGACGGACCGTCCCCGGCACCGGGCTGCTGCGCTGGGCGGAACTGGCCCGTAATACCTGGCAGTTGCCGGAAGAGGCGCTGCAGCGGCTGAAAGAACTGAGCGAGGCGAGCGGCGGCGAGACCGTACACCTCTACGTGCGCCAGCAGGGCACCCGCGTGTGCATCGCCCGCCACGAGGGGACGCGGACCCTGCGCCATGTCGTGCACGTGGGCGCCGAGATGCCGCTGTGGTCCGGCGCGTCCAGCCATGTGCTCCTCTCCCGTGCGGAGCGCGCGGACGTCGCCGCCGTCGCGGCCCGCGCGCCGCATCCGGGATGGGACGAGACGCTGTGGGAGCGTGCGCGGCAGGCCGCCGTGCAGGGCTGGTCCGTCAGCCACGGGGAGCGGGAGGCGGGCGTGTCCGGCGCCGCGGCTCCGGTGTTCGACGCGGCGGGCCGGCTGACCGGCGCCGTTGCCCTGGGCGGACCCACCGCCCGTTTCACCGACGAGGCCGTCGCGGGCTTCACGTCCGCCCTGGTGGACACCGCACGGGCCCTGACCGCCCTCGACTGCATCGGAGGTACCGCCTGATGACGACCGCGCTGCTGGACGGCGTCCGCGTCCTCGACCTCACGAACGTCCTCGCCGGGCCCTTCGCCGGCTATCAGCTCGCCCTTCAGGGCGCCGATGTACTCAAAGTGGAAATGCCGGGATCGGGCGATCTGGCACGCCAGTTGGGGGCCGACCGCGCCCTGGGCGACGAGCTGCTCGGGGCGTCCTTCCTGGCACAGAACGCGGGCAAGCGCTCCCTCACCGTGAATCTCAAGGACCCGGACGGGCGCGAGGCACTGCTGCGCGCGGTACGGGAGTCGGACGTCCTGCTGGAGAACTTCCGCCCCGGGGTGATGGAACGGCTGGGGCTGGGCTGGAAGACGCTGCGCGCCGAGAACCCCGCGCTCGTCTACTGCGCCATCTCCGGCTTCGGACAGACCGGGCCGATGCGGGACCGTCCCGCCTACGACCAGATCATCCAGGGGCTGAGCGGCATGATGAGCGTGACGGGCACCGCGGAGGCGACGCCGCTGCGCGCGGGCTTCCCCGTCGCCGACACCCTGGGCGGCATGGCGGCCGCGTACGCCGTCGCCGCCGCCCTCGTCCGGCGCGGCCGTACCGGTGAAGGCGCGTTCGTCGACGTATCGATGCTGGAGTCCGCGCTGACCGCGATGGGCTGGGTGACGTCCAACTACCTGATCACCGGCCGGGAACCGCGGCCGATGGGCAACGAGAACTTCACCGCCGCCCCCTCCGGCACCTTCCGCACCGGCGCGGGGCATCTGAACATCGCCGCCAACCGGCAGCAGCAGTTCACCACGCTGTGCCGCCTGATCGGCCGGGAGGACCTGACCTCCGACCCGCGGTTCTCGCACCCCGCCGACCGCAAGACACACCGCGACGCACTGCGCGCCGAGGTGGAGTCCGCGCTCGCCGCCCGCCCGGCCGCCGAATGGGAGGAGATCCTCTCCGACGCCGGCGTCCCGGCGGCCCGCGTACTGTCGCTGCCCGACGCGCTGGACCTGGACCACCTGGCCGCGCGCGGCTTCGTCCACACGCTCCCCTTCCCCGACGGCCGCGAACGCCCGCTGAAGGTCCTCGGCAGCCCGCTGCGCGTGGACGACGAACCCGCCGTCCCGGCGGGACCGCCGCCCCGGCTCGGCGAGCACACCGACGCGGTCCTGGCGGAACTCGGCTACACCCCGGCGCAGATCGCGGCACTGCGGGAACGGGGTGCGGTGTGAGCGGCCCCGACACCCCGCGCGGCACCGGGCCGGCGACCGCGACCGAGCCGGAGGGGCCCGCGATGATCGAGGAACACCGCGTCACCGACTGGTGGTCGACAGCGGTGAGCCGTATCCGCCCCGGCGAGATCCTGCTGCGCGGCTACCCCGTCGAGCAGCTGATCGGCCGTATCACCTTCGCCGAACAGATCTGGCTGATGCTGCGCGGCGAACTCCCCAGCCCTGTTCAGGGCCGCCTCCTGGAGGCCGCGTTGGTGGCGGCCGTCGACCACGGCCCGCAGGCCCCCTCGATCGCCGCCGCCCGGATGGCGGCGACCTGCGGCGTGGGACTGAACAGCGCGGTGGCCACCGGCGCCGGCCTGCTCGGAGACGTCCACGGCGGAGCCGGGCAGCAGTGCATGGAAGTGCTGGAGCGCGTCATCGGCGGCGAGGACGCCACCGCCGTCGTCGCCGGGTTCCGGGACCGCCGTGCCTACGTCCCCGGCTTCGGACACCGTTTCCACCCCCGCGACCCACGGCGCGATCCGCTTCTCGCGCTGGTCAGGGAGGCCGTCGCGGAGGGCGGGGTACAGGGGCGGGCCCTGGCGGCCGGCCTCGCGCTCGAAGCGGCGCTGGCCGAGGGCCGGACGCGCCCGGTGCCGATGAACATCGACGGCGCCACCGCGATCATCTACGCCGAGCTGGGCTTTCCCGCGGAGCTCGGCCGCGGCCTGTTCGTACTCTCCCGCAGCGTGGGCATCCTCGCGCATGCCTGGGAGGAACAGGAAGGCGGAGCACGCATCAAGGGACCGCTCCCACGGCCGCTGCTCGCGGGGTACCGGGGCACCCCGGCACGCGACCTGGACGAGTAAGTCCGAAGTCCCGTCTGCCCGGGGGCGGACGACGCTACTTCGGACCTACTCGTCCAGGCCCGCGGGACTGACCGCCACCGGCCACCCCCGTCCGCGGGGTCAGCTCCGGCGTTCCGCCAGTGCCAGCACCCGCCGCGCGTCGGCGGCGACGGCCGCGTCCACGAAGCGGCCGTCGGGGAGGGCCAGGGCGCCCGCGTCCGCCGCCGCCGTCCGGGCGATCTCGCGGGCCGCCGCCACCTCCCGCTCCGTCGGCAGGAACGCCTCCTCGATCACCGGGAGTTGCCTCGGGTGGATCGCCGTACGGCCCAGGAAGCCCAGCGCGCGGCCCTCGGCGCAGGAGCGGGCCAGGCCCTCGGTGTCGCGGACGTCCGGGTACACCGACTGTGGCGGGGGCGGCAGTCGCGCCGCCCGCGCCGCGACGACCGCGCGGCCGCGCGGCCAGGCGAGGCCCGCCGCGTCCGTGACACCGAGCTCGGCGCGCAGGTCCGCCTCGCCGAGCGCGATGCCGTGCACACACGGATGGCCCGCGATCGTGTAGGCGTGCTCGATACCGAGGGCCGACTCCAACAGGGCGTACAGGGGCGGCACTTCGACCGCCCAGTCCAGGACGCGGGTGATGTCGGCCGGGCCGGCCACCTTCGGCAGGCGCAGCGCGTCCAGGCCGGGCAGCGGGGTGAGCCGGCGTACCTCCTGCTCGGCGAGGGGCCCGTCGAGCGCGTTGACGCGGACGTGGACCGGCACCTCGTGCTTGTCGGCGAGGAGTTCGGCGGTCGCGTCGAGCGCGTAGCCCTTGCGGTCGGGGGCGACCGCGTCCTCCAGGTCGACCAGCACCACATCGGCCCCGGAGCCGAGGGCCTTGGCGACGACGCCCGGGCGGTCGCCGGGAACGTACAGCCAGGTCAGATACGTATGGTCCGTCACACCGCACCCGCCGTGCGCAGCGTGGTGATCTCCGTGTCCGTCAGGCCGAGCCCGGTGAGGATCTCGTCCGTGTCCGCGCCGTGCGGGCGGCCCGTCCACTTGATGGAGCCGGGGGTCTCGGAGAGCCGGAACAGGACGTTCTGCATCTTCACCGTGCCGAAGTCCGGGTCGGGGAGCTCGGTGATCGAGTCGAGCGCCCGGTACTGCTCGTCGGCCATCACATCGCGGATGTCGTAGATCGGGGCGATGGCCGCCTCCGCCTTCTCGAAGGCCGTCATGACCTCGTCGCGGGTGTGCGCCGCGATCCACGAGCCGACCGCCTCGTCGAGTTCGTCGGCGTGCGCGGCACGGCCGGAGCCCGTGGCGAACCACTCCTCGTCGATGAACTCGGCCCTGCCGACCAGGCGCATCACGCGCTCCGCGATCGACTGCGCGGAGGTCGAGACCGCGACCCACTTGTCGTCGCCGGTGCGGTAGGTGTTGCGCGGCGCGTTGTTCGTGGAGCGGTTGCCGGTGCGCGGCTGTACGTAGCCGAGCTGGTCGTACCAGAGGGGCCCCGGACCGAGGACCGTCAGCATCGGCTCGATGATCGCCATGTCGACGACCTGGCCGCGGCCCGTCTCGTCACGGCCGCGCAGGGCGGCCATCACCGCGTACGAGGTGGAGAGCGCGGCGATCGAGTCGGCGAGGCCGAACGGCGGCAGCGTCGGCGGACCGTCCGGCTGCCCGGTGATCGCCGCGAAGCCGCTCATCGCCTCGGCGAGGGTGCCGAAACCGGGGCGCCCGGAGTACGGGCCGAACTGGCCGAAGCCGGTGATACGCGCCAGGACGAGGCGAGGGTTGGCGGCGGACAGCTCGTCCCAGCCGAGGTTCCACTTCTCCAGGGTGCCGGGGCGGAAGTTCTCGATCAGGACATCGGACTCGGCGACCAGTTTGAGGAGTACCTCCCGGCCGCCGGCGGTGGACAGGTCGAGCGTGATGTTCTTCTTGTTGCGGCCCAGCAGCTTCCACCACAGGCCGATGCCGTCCTTCGACGGGCCGTGGCCACGGGACGGGTCCGGCTTGCGGGGGTGCTCCACCTTGATCACCTCGGCGCCGAAGTCACCGAGCATCGTGGCGCACAGGGGACCGGCGAAGAGCGTCGCCAGATCGAGGACGCGCAGGCCGCTCAGCGGGCCGTCGTGCCGGGGGAGCGGGGTCTCGTTCATCGTGCCTTCCGTACGTAGGCGACCAGGGTCATGGCGGCCGGGCCAAGGGCGGTCGGACGTGTCATCCGCGGGCCTCCAGGGTGAGGCGGGCCAGTTCGTCGAAGCCGATGCCGTCGAAGCCGCCGACCGTGGTGGCGAGTCGGTTCTTCAGCGGGACCGTCCAGCGCTCACCGAGCGCCTCCGGGCCGCCCGCGAGCAGTCCCGCGATCGAACCGGCGGTCGCGCCGTTGGAGTCCGTGTCCCAACCGCCCGACACCGCACGGCAGATGGAGCCCGTGAAGTCGCCGTCGGCGTGGGTGAGCGCGGCGGCGAGCAGGGCGGCGTTCGGCAGCACGTGCACCCAGTGGTGGTCGTGGGCGTAACGGGCGTGCAGAGCGTCGACGACCCGCTCGAAGCCGGCCGGAGTGCCGGTGGGTTCCGCCCGCGCCGTATCGGTGCCGAAGCGGATCGCCCGCGCGTAGCGGGAGTCCGGCGGGATGTGGGCGAGGGCGGTGGCGAGGGTTTCGTGGATCGTGGTGGGGGCGGGGCCGGCCGCGTGCGCGATCGCCGCCGCCACGAACATCTCGCCGTACACGCCGTTCGCCGTGTGGGACAACACCGCGTCCCGGTAGGCGAGTTCGGCGGCCTTCGCCGGGTCGCCCGGACACGCCCAGCCGAAGATGTCCGCCCGGATCTGTGCGCCGATCCACTCGCGGAACGGGTTGCGGTGCGTCGCGGTGTGCGGTGGTTCCAGGCCGTCCAGGAGGTTGCGGTAGGCGATGCGCTCCGCGGTGAACGTACGGCCCGCCGGGAGCTCGTCCAGCCAGAGCTTCGCCACGTCGGCCGTGGTGAAGTCGTGGCCATGGCGCTGGAGCAGCAGCAGGCCCAGGAGCGGGTAGTTGAGGTCGTCGTCCTCCGGCATGCCGTCGATGTTCTCGGCGAGGGAGGTGGGGCGGGAGCGGCGGTTCCAGGGGTACGCCGCCGCGATCCGCGGGTCCAGGTTCCGTGCGGTGAACCAGGTGTTCAGGGGCCAGTTGCCGGTCGAGCGGGCGATGGCGCGGATGCCGTCGAGGGGCAGTTTCTCGACGGGCTTGCCCAGGACGCAGCCGATCGCGCGGCCCAGCCACGCCGCGTGCAGGCGGTCCGTCTCCGCTCGCGGGTCCGGCTCCGGGTGCCGCCCGACCGGCTCGTCCTCTCGTGCCGGACGGGTCTGGAACACGGTCGGCTCCGCTGCCGCGAGCGGGGACGGAAGCTGTGCCAGCTCATCCAGCAACTCCTGGGCGAGCGAGCGGAGTTCGGGCGAAGCAGGTTCAGGCGACGCTCCGGCTCGCTCCGGCGCCAGGTGGCCGCCCGCCGCGATCCAGCGGCGTTCGATCTCCGTCGCGTCCCGGCCGTCCTGGGCCGCCTGACGCAGTTCGTGTCCGATCAGGTCCTCGGGCTGTACCCAGGTCAGACGGAGCATCAGAGCCCCGCGAGCGTCGTGAAGGCGGCCTCGTGGGCGCGGCGCCGCTCCAGGTCGCGGGCGTACACCTCGCGCGTGACCCGGGCGAGGGAGGCCGCGGGGGCGTGCAGATCCAGCCTGCTGGCCCGCGCGATCTCCGCGCTCCATTCCTTGGGCACCGACTCCTCGCCGTACAGGGCACCGACGACCGCGCCGCTCATCGTGGCGATCGAGTCGCAGTCGCGGCCGTAGTTGACCGAGCCGAGCACCGTGTGCCGGAAGTCGCCGCGGCCCACGAGCACCATGCCCAGGGCGACGGGGAGTTCCTCGATGGAGTGCAGCCTGGAGGGCCGGCGGGCGCCGAGAGACGGTTTGCGGTACTCGGGGCCGACCGTGTCGAAGGGAGCCACCGCCTCGCGCAGCGGAGCCAGCGCGTCCTCGAAGTCGTCGTAGTGCGCGGCCACGTCGCACACCGCCTCGATCGCCGACTTCGTGCCGTCCTTCGCGAGCTTCAGGACGTCCTCGACGACGGACTCGGGCGTCGCGCCCGGCGTGAACGCGGACGCCACCGCCGCCGCGAAGACGCCCGCCGCCTCGCGGCCGTACGACGACTGATGCGCGCCCGCGACCTCCAGCGCCTCCTCGTACGCTCGCAGCGGGTTGCCCGCGTTGACCGCGCCGACCGGTGCCATGTACATCGCCGCGCCGCAGTTGACGATGTTGCCGACGCCCGCCTCGCGCGGGTCGACATGTCCGTAGTGGATACGGGCGACGATCCACTTCTCCGCGAGGAAGATGCGCTGGAGCGGCAGCGCCTCGGCCTCCAGCTCGGGGATCCAGCGGGGGTTGGTCATCAGGTCGGGGACGAGGTGGTCGGCGACCGCGTACGCGTCGAGGTGGTCGCGGACCCGCTCGTAGACGCGGATCAGGGCGTGGGTCATCAGGGTGTCGTCGGTGACGTGGCCGTCGCCCTTGTGGTACGGCGCGATGGGCCGAGCGGTCTTCCACTCGTCCTTGTGGAACGGTTCCACGATGCCGCGTACCCGGCCGCCGTGGCGCTCGGCGATGGCCTCGGGGGTCCAGCCCTCGACCGGGCCGCCGAGCGCGTCGCCCACGGCGGCTCCGATGAGGGCGCCGGTGACGCGGTCCTCCAGCGAAGGGATGGGGTTCGTCGGGTTGTTGGGCGTGGTCATGCGGGAATTCCTTCGGAAGAGGGGGAGTTGGTCGGGCTGCTCAGGGTGGCCAGGCGCTCCGCCAGGCCGATCAGATCGGTGCCGGCCAGGCGCGGCAGCGCGCAGCCCGCGAGTGTGCGGCAGGCCTCTCGCCAGCTCTCCGGGAACGCGTCTCCGCCGCCGAGCGCGCCGGTGAGGGCGCCGGCCAGGGCGGGGGCCGAGTCGGCGACGCGGGACAGACAGGCGGCGGTGGGGACCGCTTCGCTGACGGCTCCGGCCGCCGCGGTGGCGACGGCGAGGGCGACGGGGACCGTTTCGGCCGCGGCGATGCCATAGCTGTAGACGTGATCGACGATCTCGTGTTCCAGAACGGGCACGAGGGCGAACGCGTTGCCGGGCAGGCCGGGGTGCGCGGTCACCGCGGTGCGGGCCAGGCCGACGGCGCGTACCGCGTTGCGGTGGATCTCGGTGCCCTCCGGCAGTTGGGCGAGGGCCGCGTCCACGCAGGTGTCGACGGGCGCGCCGCCGAGTGCCGCGGAGACGGCCGCCGCCATGGCGCGGGCGCCGTGCACGCCGTCGCCGTCCTGGGTGTAGCGCGCGTCGAACTCGGCGAGATCGGCGGCGAGTTGGGGTTGGCCGGGGTGCACGACCGCGAGGACCGCGGCGCGTACGCAGGCCGCGTCGTCGAAGTAGTGCGGGTTGTCGTGGCCCGTCGCGGGCGGCCGTAGGCCGGCGGCGAGATTGCCCAGCCCGGCCCGTACGGAGATCCGGGCGCGCAGCGGCATCTCGGCCGACTCGATCTCGTCCGCACGGTCCGCTGCCGCCGCTATCTCGTCCGCGAGGGTGTTCCACGCGAGCGAGAGCGCGGAGCGTACGCGCTGGTCGGCGGGGAGGTCCCCGAGGCCGTCGGCGTAGGCGTCGAGGACGGAGTGCGCGGTGAAGGCCGCCCACTCCGCGTCGTCGGACGGGCCGAGGCGCAGCGGCTCCGGGGGCTGGTTCAGCGCGATCGGGACGGGCAGGGTCGTCGTCGCGTTCTGCTCGGCGAAGGTGTCCAGTTCGCGGGTGAGGCGGCGCGTCCAGTCGGGCAGCCGGGCGGCGCGGTGCCGGCCGGAGGGCCACCCGGCGGCGTCCCCCGCGGCGATGCCGAGGAGCAGGCCCTCGATGCGGTGGGTGGCGTCCGCCGGTGCGGGGAGCATGAGTGTGAGGAGCCTTTCGGTGGTACAGGGCGGTACGGGGGCGATGTCCCGGCGTCTCGTCACGCCGTTGTCCCCGCCCGGTCCGGTGCCGTGGGCGTCAACCGGTCCGCGATGTCGAGGATGTGCCGTCCGGCCATGGCCGGGAGGCAACTGCCGCGTACGGGGCCGATCGTGCCCGCCCAGTCGGCGGGGATCGCCGTCTCGCCGCGCAGGGCGCCGGCGAGGGCGCCCGCCACGGCGGCGGTGGTGTCGGCGTCGCGGCCCATGTTGACGGCGATCAGGACCGACTCGCGGAAGTCGCCCCGGGCCACCGCGAACGCGCCGAACGCCAGGCCCACCGCCTCGGGCGCCAGGTCCGTCCACGGATAGCCCCCGATGACGACGGCCTTGCGCACCGCTCGCTCCCTCGACAACTGTGTGCCGTCGCGGTCGCGGCGGGCCCGGCGCGCCGCCGACACCGCGCGGTGCAGCGAGCGGGCCGTCCACGAGTCGTCCGGTACGACGGACAGCGCGGCCTGGACGACCGCGTCCGGGGTGTGGCTGACCATGGCCGCGGCGACGCCCGCCGCCACCGCCCGGCCGCCGAGGATGCCCTCGCCGTCGTGCGACACCGTGCCGTCGATCGCGACCAGGCGGGCCGCCTCGGCCGGACGCCCGGCCGCGTACACCCCGAAGGGCGCGGCGCGCATCGCGAGGCCGTCGCTCCAGGCGTGCCGGTGCTGAGCGGAGATGGGGGCGGCGAGGCCGCGGCGCAGGTTCTCCAGCGTGCCGCGCTCGCTGAACCCGGCTCCCTTGAACGGCCCTTCGTCGCGGTCGGCGATCCCCTCGTGCCAGGCCGCCTCGACATGGGCCATGGTGAGAGCGGAGCCGTGGTCGGCGAGGAGCAGACCCGAGAAGATCGCGTACTCGGTGTCGTCCGTACCGGCCGGGTCGTCGGAGACGAACCCTTGGATACGGCCCCAGCGCTCGCGGATCTGGGAGGGCTTCATGTTCTCGGCCGGTGCGCCGAGCGCGTCGCCGACGGCGAGGCCGAGCAGGGCGCCGCGGGCGCGATCCCGGAGCGGAGCCGCGGCGGCGGGCCGGGAGAGGGGGACGGTACGGCGCCCGCGGGCATCCGGTGCGCCGTCCGCCGGCGGTGCGGGATCGGGGTCGAGCCTGACACTCATGGTGGGTTCGTGCTCTTTTCTGGGGTCGTGCTCGGGTTCAGCGCTGATAGCGGTCGAGGATGCGGTTGCCGTCGTCCGCCAGGCGTTCGCGCAGTTCCGCGATGCCGAACGCGCCGTTGTAGAACTCCTGGTAGGCGGGGGTGGCGATCTTGTCCTTCCACTCCGCGTAGCCGCGCACCCCGAGCACCGGGGACGGGCGCAGTCCGGCCGCGACGGCGGCGCCGGTCTTCCATCCGTACGTGTCGGTGTTGAGGGACGGGTCCTTCAGGGCCTTGGTGCTGGTGGGCAACAGCCAGTCCCCGCGTGCCAGTTGCAGCTGGTGCTCGGCCTGGGTGAGGAAGGCGATGAAGTCGACCGCCGACCGCTTGTGCCTACTGTCCTGGGAGACCGAGAGGGTCTGCGGGATCGTGCCCTGCGTCGGTTCCCCCTTGCCGGTGGGCATCGGCAGGACCGTCCAGTCGAAGCCCTTGGGGGCCTGCTGCTGTACCTGCTGGCGGAAGGAGAAGTTGAGCGGAAGCATCGCGTAGCGGCCCGCGAAGAAGCCGGGCAGGGTGTCGGAACCCGACATGCCGAGGCCGTTCTTGGGCGCGGTCCGGTCCTCGTTGACCTGTCGGTCGATCAGCTGTGCGACGGACGAGTCGGCGCTGTCGTAGCGGATCTCGTTCTTGCCGTCCGCGTCCTTGTAGAAGATCTGGCCACCGGTGGACAGGGACAGATTGACGGACTGGGCGACCGGCTCCTTCATGGACCAGGCGACGCCGTACTGGTCGGTCGTGCCGTCGTTGTTCCTGTCGCGTGTCAGCTTCTTGCTGACGTCCTCGAACTCGCCCCAGGTCCAGGGATGTTGGGCCGTGGGGATGCGGACGTCGGCCTGCTGGAGAAGTGCCGTGGCGGCGATGAGGACGCGTGGCTCCTGGAGGAAGGGGACGCCGTACGTTCCGTTGCCGTAGGTCGTGGTGTCCCACGAGGCCTGCGGGATGTCCTCGCGCAGCGACTGCGGCAGATAGTCGCTGAGGTCGGCGAGATAGCCGCCGTTCGCGAAGTCGGTGAGGTCGGAGGCGTCGTCGTGGATGATGTCGGGGGCCTCACCGCCCTCGAAGGAGGTGAGGAGCTGGTCGTGGATGTTGTCCCAGCTGCCCTGCACGTACTTCACCTGGACATCGGGGTGAGTCGCGTTCCACTGCTTCACGAGCGCCTTGTTGGCGTCGACGGACTCCTTCTGCCAGGCCAGGCTGAGGAATTCGAGGGTGATCCTGCCGTCGGTGGAGTCCGGCTCGGAGCCGCCGCAGCCGGCGGCCAGGGCCAGCGAGAGGGCGGTGGCGGCGCAGGCGCTCAGCCCCTTCATACGGTTGGAACGGACGCGCATCAGCCCTTCACCGCCCCGCTGAGCATGCCGCCCACGAGCCGGCGCTGGAGCAGCGCGAAGAAGAGCAGGCTGGGGATGGTCGCGAGGACCGAGGCCGCCGCGAGCGGGCCCAGGTCCGCCACGCCCTCGGCGCCGAGGAAGCGGGTGAGGATCACGGACATCGTCTGGTTCTCCGGGGACTTGAGGAGCACGAGGGCGAAGAAGAACTCGTTCCAGGCGGTGACGAAGGAGAACATCAGCGTCGCCACCAGGCCGGGCGCGAGCAGCGGCAGGACCACGCTGACGAGCGTGCGCAGTCGGCCCGCGCCGTCCATCGCCGCGGCCTCCTCCAGTGAGCGTGGCACCGACTTGACGTAGCCCTGGAGCATCCACAGCGAGAAGGGCAGGTTCCAGACGACGTACACGATGATCAGGCCCACGAGGCTGTCGATCACGCGCAGGTTCTTCAGGACCAGGAACAGCGGGATGATCACCAGCACGAACGGGAACATCTGGCTCACCAGGATCCAGACGGTGCCGGCCTGGCTGACCCGCGTTTTGTAACGGACCATCACATACGCGGCCGGGACGGCGATCGACACCGAGATCACCGAGGCGCTGACCGCCACGATCAGGCTGTTGAGCGCCGAGTGGAGCAGTGGCTGCGCCTCGAACGCGGCACGGTAGTTGCCGAGACCGGGGTCGACCGGCAGCCACTTCGGGTTGATCGAGCCCAGCTCCTGGGGCGACTTGAAGGACGTGGACACCAGCCAGAGGAGCGGAAAGGCCAGGAAGACCAGGAAGCCCAGCAGCGCCACGTACTGGCCGGTGCGGCCCGCGATGCGCAGCACACGGACCTTGGGCAGGGCGGACGTCGTGCTCATGCCGCGTCCTCCTTCAGCTTCTTGCGCAGGAACAGGGTGAGGAGGACCGCGATCACGGCGACCATGACGAGGCCCATCGCGGCCGCGTAGCCGAACTGGCCGTACTTGAAGGCCTCTTCGTACGCGAAGAGCATCGGAAGCCGCGTCTGCCCGCCCGGGCCGCCCTGCGTGAGGACGTACACCAGGCCGAAGGAATTGAAGTTCCAGATGAAGTTCAGGGACGTGATCGCGAGGACGACCGGTTTGAGCGCGGGCCAGGTGACCGTGGTGAAGCGGCGCCACAGACCGGCGCCGTCCAACTGGGCGGCCTCACGCAGCTCGTGGGGAACGTTCTGCAGACCGGCCAGGAGCACGACGGTGGTCTGCGGCATGCCGGCCCACACACCGACGGCGATGACCGCGGGCAGCGCGTAGGAGAGGTCGGCGAGCCAGTCGACGTTCTCGTGGAGCAGGCCGAGCTGGCCGAGCGTCTTGTTGAGGACACCCGCGTCGGAGTGGTACACGAGCCGCCACATGATGCCGACGACGACCTCGGGCATCGCCCACGGTACGAGCGCCAGCGTCCGGGCCAGCCAGCGGAAACGCAGGTTCTGGTTGAGCAGCAGCGCGAGGCCCATGGCCAGCACGAACTGCAACGCCGTCACGGACACCGCCCAGATGAGACCGATGCGGAAGGACTCCCAGAACAGCGAGTCGTGGCGCAGGTCGAGGAGGTTGTCGAGCCCGACGAACTGGGTGGCCGCCGTGCGTCCCGCCTGTGCGTCGGTGAACGCGAGCGAGACGCCGTACAGGAGCGGGCCCACGCTGAGCACCAGGATCGGGATCAGCGCGGGCAGGAGCAGGAACCAGGCGTCCCGGTCCAGCCCGAGGGCCTGTCTGCGCTGGGCGGGGGTGCGGGGCGGTGGGGTGCCGCGGCTGCCCGGGACGGCCTTGGCCCGGGAGGCGGTGAGACTCATGGGGACCTCGTCCTCTAGCTGTTGACTGCCGTCGGCGCGGTGGAGGCGCGGACGACGAGGCGGGGAGGGGCGGTGGAGGTACGGGGGGCCAGGGGGTGCGTGCCGTCAGGGGTGCGGAGGCGCTCCAGAAGGAGTTCGGCCGCGTGCCGGCCGCGCTCGGTGGAGCCCAGGTCGACGCTGGTCAGCGGGGGCCAGCCGGCCTGCGCGAGGAGGCTGTCGTCCATCCCCGCGACGGCGACGTCCTCGGGGATGCGCAGGCCCCTGGAGTGCAGGGCGCGTGCGACGCCGAGTGCCAACTGGTCGTTGGCGCAGAACACGGCGTCGGGCCGGGAGGCATCGTCGGCCAGCAGCCGCTCGGCGGCCTCGGCGCCCGAGTCGATGCCGAAGTCGGTGTGCACGACGAGCGCGTCGTCGTATACGAGGCCGCACTCCGCCATGGCGGTGCGGAACCCCTCGTCGCGGTTGCGGCCGGGCACCGTATCGGGAGGGCCGTTGACGAAGGCGATACGGCGCCGGCCGGTCTCATGCAGATGCCGTACGGCCAGGGCGGCGCCCGCGACGGAGTCGGCGCGCACGCTGTCCACGGGCACGTCGTCGGGCAGCGAACCGATGACGACCACCGGTCCGGCCGCGGTGCGCAGCGCCTCGACATGCTCGTCCGTGATCCGGATGGGGCAGATGACGAGACCGTCGCTGGTGCGGTCGCCCAGGCTGCGCAGCACGGCGAGTTCATCGTCGACCACGGCGTCGGTGGAGTGCAGCAGCAGCCGGTAACCGGCCGCCTTGGTGACGGACTGGATGGCGCGGACCATCGCGACGTACACCGGGTTACCGATGTCCGGCATCGCGAACGTCAACTGCCGTGTCCTGCCGTCCTTGAGGGAACGGGCCACCGCGTTGGGTACGTAACCCAGCTCTGCCGCGGCCCGCTCCACCCTCTCGACGGTGTCCCGGCGGGCGCCGAGGCCGTTGAGCACCCGGGACACCGAAGCGATGGACACCTCGGCGCGTTCGGCGATCGACACGATGGTCGGCTGACCGCCGCTCTGTGTCCTCGGCATCGCTGTGGCCCCCCTGTGTCCGCGACTTCCGGGTTTCTGTAAACGTTTCCGGCAGCTGGAAACGTTTACAGATATTGCTGCGCGGTTTCCTGACGGTCAATAGGCGGTAAATGTGACGCATCTCATGGTGAGACTTCGCGGTGACGCCCAAGGCGGACGCGGGCTCCGGCCCGTGTCCGCCCCGCGCAACGCCGGTGCGGGCCCGGCTACTTGAGGTACGGCCCGGCGGCGCCGATCTTCCCCGGCCCGTTGAGTACGTACACCCGCAGGTTCCCCTTGCCCGGCGCCGCCACGGTCAGGGTCCCGTTGGAGACCGTCCGTACGTCACCGGTGACGGCGTCCGTGTACGTGCCGTTGGGGATACCGGTGTACGTGGCGCCGTCGGAGACCGTGACGAGTGCGAAACTGTCCGTCGAGCCGCTGGTGTAGCGGCGCTTGAAGGCCATGGTGCCGGAGATGCCCTCCGTCGAGTACTGGCCCATCTGCAGCGCGGGCACCGCCCGGCGTATCTCGTTGAGCCGTTGCAGATGCTTGACCAGGGGCTGGTCGAGGGTGGTGGCGACCTGCCCGCTCGCCGACTCGACCTTGCTGAAGTCCGATGCCTTCACGGTTCCCGCGAGATGGTCACCGAAGTACGCGCGTCCTGTGCTGGCCAGCGGGCAGGACGGGCCGCAGTCGATCTGCTTGCCCTTCTGGAACTCGATCTCCGATCCGTAGTAGAGGGTGGGGATGCCGCGGAACGTCCACATCAGCGACATGTTCTCCGCCCACGCGTCCGTTCCGCCCGCGTACCGCTGACTGCTCTTGTTCGGCCCGTAGTCGTGGCTGTCGACGTACACGACGTTGTAGGTCGCGTCATTGGTGGAGTCGTCGGAGTCCTTGCGGTTGTGGTACGCGTTGGGGGCGTCACCGAAGTTCATGTGCATGCGCATGTCGATGATGTTCATGCCGGAGAACCGGCTGCGGTCCGGTGCGTGGTACGTGTTTCCGTTCGGGCCGGTCAGGAAGGCGTTGTCCGAGGTGGGCTGGCTTCCGGTGCCGAGCTGTTGCTCGTAGTCGTACTGCTAAAGGGGCTGCGCGCCGTCGCCGTTCCGGAAGGCCGTCGAAGCGGACCGCTCACAGCCGTAAGCAGTGGACGCAAGAGGCGCGGGAAACACGGGGCGCGCCACGATCACGACGGGGCATGCGTCAATTGGGGGTACTGACAGGGACCCCCTGGTCGCCCTCGGTCTGATACCCCTGCTTGCCCTTGCCGCTCACTCCGCTCGGCCCGAACGCGGGGTTTCGGCGACCGACACCAGGAATTCCTCGGTGCCCCGGTGGGGCCTGCCGTTATGCCGTGGGATGCCCTTCGGCGGATTCGGCGAATCCGGGTGCGGCAAGGAACTGCCCGCCGCGATCCACCGGCAACCTGACGGGTCCCGGCGGCAACTTACCCACGACACCCATGGGTTGATCGTCAGCAGGCAGTGGGAGGCCGTATGCGCAGGGCAGCCAGGTTGTGGGGAGCGGTACTGGGGACCGCCATGGCGGCGGCAGGGGTGATCGCCGCGCCGGGCAGCGCCTCGGCGGCCACGCCGACCATCGTTGTGGCGGTGAACGGCGACGACGCGGCGCCCGGTACGGTCACGCGTCCGCTGCGGACCATCCAGGCCGCCGTGGACAAGGCGAAACCCGGTGACGTGATCGCGGTGCGTGGCGGTACGTACGCCCTCGACGACAACATCACCATCGCCATCTCGGGCACCGCGTCCCAGCCGATCTCCCTGGGTGCGTACCCGGGGGAGCGGGTGGTCGTCGACGGTGAACGGCTGCCCGCGAGCCACACCCCCGTCGGTGGCAGCATTCCGCGCGCCGAGCGCGGTGCCATCCACCAGGAGGCCTCGTACTGGCGGATCTCGGACCTGGAGATCGTCAACGGTCCGTACGGCTACTACTGCGACAGCTGCGACAACAACGTCTTCGCGCGGCTCGTCACGCACGACAACTACGAGTCCGGCTTCCAGCTCCAAGGCGCGTCCAGCGGTAACCAGATCCTGGACCTGGACAGTTACGGCAACCGCGACCCGCGCAAGAACGGCGAGAGCGCGGACGGCCTGGCCATCAAGGAGGGAAGCGGCACGGGCAACGTCGTGCGGGGGGCACGCCTCTGGAACAACGTGGACGACGGGTTCGACGCCTGGAAGTTCGCCTCGCCCGTGCTGGTCGAGAACACGATCGCGTACGGCAACGGCTTCAACCGTTGGAACTTCCCCGACTTCGCGGGCGACGGCAACGGCTTCAAACTCGGCGGCGGCAGCCCGGCGCCGGCAGTGGCACACACGCTGCGCAACACGATGGCGTTCCGGAACGCGGCGAAAGGGGTGACCGACAACGGGAATCCCGGCGCGCTCACCTTGACCCGCAACACCACTTTCCGTAATCAGGGCACCGGCTTCGACGCCGACGTCTCCGGCTCGCGGGCCGTGCTGAGCGGCAATCTGTCCCTCTCCGACCAGACACCCGTCGCTCTCGGTACGGGCACCGTCTCCAGCGGCAACTCCTGGGACCTCGGCGGGACATGGAACGATGCGTCCGTCCTGAGTACGGACACGAGCGCCCTCGCAGCCCCGCGCGGCTCCGACGGCTCACTCCCGTCCGCATCGGCCTTCCTCGTCCCACGAAACGGCACGGCCATCGGCGCCCGGCTGTAGCGCCGCCGGGCGGGTGGGCTTTCCAGCGCCATGGCCGGGGTCCGTGCCCCGGCCATGACAGCCGTCCGCGCCCGACGGTCAGGCAGCAGCAGCAGCCGCCGCCGGTCGCGGAGCGACAGAGGCGTGGTTGTCGGCGGGAGTGACCGAGGCGTGGTTGTCGGCGGGGGCGACGGAGGCGTGGTTGTCCGCGACGGCGGTTCCGCTGAATGCGCCGGCGAGTGCGGTGGCCGCCGCGAGGCTGACCGCGGCCTTCTTCCAACTGTTCATATCGAGTAGTCCTTCGGACAGGGCGCCGAGGCGCGGTGATGTGTCTCCTTCCAGGGTTCTCGGTCACGGACCAGGTGTCCTTGGCGCTGAGTGCACACGTCTGGACGATGCGTCTCCACCAAGCTGTCTGCCACACTCGGGCATCCTCTGACTAGAGTCAGAGGATGGATCCGTCACAGATTGACCAGGTGCGGCGGTTCAACCGCACTGTCACCGAACGCGTGGGCGTGCTCCACGACCGCTATCTGGGCCGCGACCGGCCCATCGGCGAGGCCCGGCTGCTCTGGGAGATCGGTGAGCGGGGCCAGGACGTACGGCGGCTGCGCGAGCGCCTCGGGCTCGACTCCGGGTACGTCAGCCGTCTGCTGCGCGCCCTGGAGAGCGACGGCCTGGTGACGGTGGAGCCACAGCCCCGGGACAGACGGGTACGCACCGTCCGGCTCACCGACGCGGGCCGCGCGGAGCGCGCCACGCTCGACGGCCGGAGCGACGAGCTGGCCGGCTCCCTGCTGGAGCCGCTCAACACCACCCAGCGCGCCCGGCTGGTCGCCGCCATGGCCGAGGTCGACCGGTTGCTGACCGCCGCGACGGTCGTACTGGACGTCGTCGACCCGGACCACCCCGACGCCCAGTACTGCCTGCGGTCCTACTTCATGGAGCTGCGACACCGCTTCGAGGACGGCTTCGACCCCGCCCGGAGCCTGCTGCCCAGCGCGGGCGAACTCCGGCCGCCGCACGGCCTGTTCCTGATCGCCCGGACGCACGGCGAACCCATCGGCTGCGCAGGTCTGAAGCTGCCGCCCCGAGCCCCGGCCGAGATCAAACGCATGTGGGTCGCACCCCACGCCCGGGGGCTCGGCCTCGGCCGCCGGTTCCTGGCCGAACTGGAGGCGCGGGCCGCCCAGCACGGCCGTAACGTACTGCGCCTGGACACCAACAAAGCGCTCGGCGCGGCGATCGGGCTGTACCACTCCTTCGGCTTCCAGGAGGTCGCCGCCTTCAACGACGAGCCGTACGCCCACTACTGGTTCGAGAAGCGGATCACCTGATGTCCCGCGTGGCGGGTCCGTGCGAGGGAGAGGTGACGTTCCGCGCAGGTGTGGTGATCCGGCGGCTCAATACGGCCGCGCTGCTTGTGCCGTTCACCACGTCACCGGCAGTTCACGCAGAGGTGTGGTGAGGAGCCCCTCGTGGCGCCTCAAGTCCCGGGCGTCCAGGGCGAGATCGAGTGTGGGCAGCCGGCGCAGCAGGACGCTGAGCACGGCCTGCAATTCGGTACGAGCCAGCGGCTGGCCGAGACAGGAGTGCGGGCCCGCACCGAACGCGAGGTGGGGGTTGGGGGAGCGTCCCAGGTCCATCTCGTCGGCGTTCTCCCAGGCGCTCTCGTCGCGGTTGGCCGCGGCCATGCTGCACACCACCGTGGTGCCGCGCGGCACCACCCCGCCGGAGAGTTCGGTGTCCTCGTGGACGTACCGGAGCATGCCGAAGCCGCTGCCGTTGGGGTCGAACCGGAGCACCTCCTCCACTGCGTGGCGGATCAGTGAAGGGTCGGCGAGCAGCCGTTCCCAGCGCCGCCGGTCGGACAGCAGGTGCGCCGTCATCATCGCGATGAATCCCGCGGTGGTCTCGTGGCCGGCGAGCAGCAGCGCCTGACCGGTGGCCACCAGCCCGGCCTCGGACATCGGTTCGCCCTCGGCGTCGGCACCGTCCAGGAGGAGGCTGAGCAGGTCGTCTCCGGGCGCGGTGCGCTTCTCGTCGATCAGGCCGGACATGTAACCGGCGAAGTCCTGGTAGGCCGCCTCCGTCTCGGCGCGCGTGTACCGCGTCAGGTTCAAGAACGTGTCGGACCAGGACTTGAACGCGTCCCGGTCGCTCTCCGGTACGCCGAGCATGGCGCAGATCACGTACACCGGGAGAGGGAACGCCAGGTGGGTCACCAGGTCCGCGGGCCGGCCGTGTTCCCGCATGTCGTCGATGAGTTGGCCGGTCATGGCCTCCATGCCGGGCCGCAGCGCCGACATCCGCTTCGCCGTGAACCACTTGCCGACCATGCGCCGCCACCGCTCATGGCCTTCGGCGTTGAGCGCCTTCGCCATCGGGCTGCTGAAGATGCCCTCCGAGTCCCCCGCCGAGATACGGGCGGCGTCGGGCGAGGCCAGCCCCTCACGGCTCAGGCGCGGGTCGGACAGTGCCGTCCTCACGTCCTGATACCGCGTCAGCAGGGCGGCCTCGTCGCCGCTCGGCAGCGTCACCCGCGCCACCGGGCACTTCTGCCGTAGCTCCGCCCACTGCTGTGGCGGTTCCAGCGCCGTCGGTGCGGTGATGGGGTAGCTGATCGGCTCCGTGCCCTGGACTCCGGTCACTTGGGGCCTCCTCCGGTCATCGCGGTTGCGGTGCACAGCAGTGAATCCGAGAAAGAGTCGTAATTCAATCGACTGACTTAAACTCGCCCTTCACGCCTCGACGGCGGACTTCTCCGGCTCGGGGGCCGAGGGCGACTTCTCCGGATCGCCGGTGATGTGGCGCACGGCCGGGATGACGGCCGCGATCGCCGCGGAGACCACCGCGATGCCGCAGCCGATCAGCAGACCGGTACGGAAGCCGCTCTCGGATGTGATGCTCCGGCCGCCGATGCTGGTCGTCATCTGGGAGAGGACCAGACCGATCACGGCGGCGCCGATCGAGGTGCCGAGGGAACGCATGAGTGTGTTGAAACTGTTGGCGGCGGCGGTCTCCGAGAGCGGGACGGAGCTCATGATGAGCGCCGGCATCGAGCCATAGGCGAGGCCCACACCGCTGTTGATCACCATGATGGCCAGCATGATTCCCCACGCGGACCCCATCAGCGCGAGTGAGAGTCCGTAGCCCCCGGCGATGACCAGGACCCCGCTGAGCAGGGTGACCTTCGGGCCGCAGGCGTTGGTCAGCTTGCCGCCGAGCGGGGAGACGATCATCATCATCACGCCACCGGGCGCCATCCACAGGCCGGACGCGAGTATCGACTGCCCCAGGCCGTAACCGGTGGCCTCGGGGAACTGCAGCAGCTGCGGCATCACCAGCATGCCGGCGTACATCGCGAAACCGACGAAGACCGAGGCGATGTTGGTGAGCAGCACCCGGGGACGGGCCGTGGTGCGCAGGTCGACCAGCGGGTCGGTCGTACGCAGTTCCCACGCGCCCCAGGTGGCCAGGAGCACGACGGCGGCGGCGAACAGGCCGAGCGTGGTGCCCGAACCCCAGCCCCAGTCGGCTCCCTTGGAGACCGCGAGCAGCAGACAGACCAGGCCGGCACCGAGGCCGAGCGCGCCGGGCGCGTCGAAACGCTGACCCTTGGCGGCGGCCGGCACGTTCGGGATCAGAAACCAGATCAGTACGGCGATCACCGCGGCCAGTACGGCGGATCCCCAGAAGAGCACCCGCCAGTTCGCGTACTGGGCGACCGCCGCGGCGATCGGCAGGCCGAGGCCGCCGCCGATCCCCATGGAGGCGCTCACCAGCGCGATGGACGAGCTGAGCTTCTGCGCCGGAACGACGTCGCGCAGCAGGGCGATGCCCAGCGGCACCATGCCCATCCCCATGCCCTGCAGGCCGCGCCCGATGATCATCGGGACGACGGAGGACGAGAGGGCGCACACCACCGAGCCCGCGATCAGCGGCACCGAGCACGCGAGAAGCATGCGGCGCTTGCCGATCAGGTCGCCCAGGCGGCCGACGACCGGAACGCAGACGGCTGCCACGAGGAGCGTGGTGGTGATCACCCAGGTGGCGTTCGAAGGTGTGGTGTGCAGAATCTGCGGCAGCTCCGCGATGAGCGGTGTGACCAGCGTCTGCATGATCGCCGCCGTGGTACCGGCGAGCGCGAGCGTGGCGACCACGCCACCCGCGCGGGATGCGTGCTGTGGGGCGTCCATCAGGGGACTCCTATGACTGTGCAACTGACTGTGCGACCGGAAAGAGCTTGTGCATCATACATATGATGTGCAACAACCACTTTACGTGCAGGATTCATGCGCGTGAGGATGGAGTGCGGGCCGTCCGAACGCGGTGCGACAATGACCGGCGAGAGAGGCAGGAGGCGACATACGCATGGTCGGGGCCACGCATGAGGTCGAGTACGAGCAGATGCTGCTCAGCCGCCACACGTTCTTGAACCAGAGAGGCGGACGACGCAAAGACGCCGTACTGGACCGCAGCGCCTATATCCTGCTCAGCCGCATCCGTATGCAGGGGCCGATGTCGATCGGTGAACTCAGCGACGCCTTCGGGCTCGACGCCTCCACCCTGAACCGGCAGACGGCCGCGACGGTACGCGCCGGACTCGCGGAGCGCATCCCGGATCCCGACGGTGGCATGGCCCGCAAGTTCCGCATCACGGCGGAGGGCGCACGCGTACTCGACGAGGAACGGGAAGGCATCGTCCGCTCCCTGGACCGGGTCATGGCTGACTGGCCGGAAGAGGACATCGCCGCCTTCGCCGCCTATCTGAAGCGCTTCAACACCGACATCGAACGCCTCGGCGGCAGGCCCTGGCCCCGCGTCCAGACCCGGTCCGGGCCGAGCGGACCACGGGGCTGACGAGGCGTCAAGCTCTTTTCCGGCGGCCGGCGCTGGTACTTCCAGCCCTGAACGGCACCACAGAAGGCGGGCCCGCACGATTGTGCGGGCCCGCCCCCTGAGAGTGTCCGACGAGTCACAGCCGAGCCCGCACGGCCCCGCAGTCGGGCCGCGTCACGCCGCCGCTCGGGAGCGGGCCTCGTCCGGCTCCCTCGCGTCCACGTCATGGTGAATGGGCGTCCCCGAACCGGTCAGTGGAACCCCTGTCCCGCCCCGGCGCGCCGCGACGATCTCCGCCGCGATGGACAGCGCGGTCTCCTCGGGGGTACGGGCCCCGAGGTCGAGGCCGATAGGGGACCGCAGCCGGGCCAACTCGCGTTCGGTGACGCCGACTTCACGCAGCCGCCGGTTGCGGTCCTCGTGGGTGCGGCGCGAGCCCATCGCGCCGACGAACGCGACCGGCAGCCGCAAGGCCGTCTCCAGCAGAGGAACGTCGAACTTGGCGTCATGGGTGAGCACGCACAGGACGGTCCGTTCGTCGGTCGCGGTGCGCCGGAGGTAGCGGTGCGGCCAGTCGACCACGAGATCGTCGGCCTCGGGGAAGCGGACGCGGGTGGCGAAGACCGGCCGGGCGTCGCACACGGTCACGTGATAGCCGAGGAACTTGCCCGCCCGTACGAGCGCCGTCGCGAAGTCCACGGCGCCGAAGACGATCATCCGGGGCGGCGGCACCCTCGACTCCACGAACAGTGTCACCCCGCCCGGGCAGCGCGATCCGTCCTCCGCGAGCTCGACGGTGCCGGTGCGGCCGGAGTCCAGCATCGCGCGGGCCTCCTCCGCCGCCGTCCGGTCCAGTTCCGGAGGTCCGGCGAGGCTGCCCTCGTACGATCCGTCGGGGTGGACGAGCAGCGCTCTGCCGAGGAGTCCGTCCGGGCCCCGGGCCACCCGGGCGAGTGCCGCTGTCTCTCCCCGGTCCGCGGCCGACACCCCTGCTCGGAACACCGGCGCGTCCGCGCGTACCGGCGTGACCAGGACCTCGATGACACCGCCGCAGGTGAGCCCCACCGCGAAGGCGTCCTCGTCGCTGTATCCGAACCGTTCGCGCACCGTCCGGCCGTCCTGGAGCGCCTGGACGCACAGGTCGTACACCGCCCCTTCCACGCAGCCGCCGGAGACGGAACCGATGGCGGTGCCCTGACGGTCGACGGCCAGGGCGGCGCCGGGACCGCGCGGCGCGCTGCCGCCGACGGCGACGACAGTGGCGACGGCGAAGTCCCGGCCCTCCTCGAACCAGCGGTTCAACTGCTCGGCGATATCAAGCACTCGGGGCTCCCTCCGTCGCTCGGCGCCGTGCCTCGTCCGCCGCCCGCAGGACCCGGTCCGGACGGATCGGCAGGTCCCGGTGACGTACACCGGTCGCGTGCCACACCGCGTTGGCGATGGCTGCGGCGACGCCCACGACACCGATCTCGCCGATGCCCTTGATCGCGATCGGGTCGTCCGGGACGGGGTCGTCCACCCAGTCCGCCTCGATGAGCGGCACATCGGCGTGCGCGGCGAAGTGATAGCCGGCGAGGTCGGCGCCGACATGACTGCCCGATTCCTGGTCCCTGATCGCCTCTTCGTGGAGGGCCATGGAGAGCCCCCAGGTCATACCGCCGATGAGCTGGCTGCGGGCCGTGAGCGGGTTGACGATGGTGCCCGCGGCGTAGATGCCGAGCAGCCGTCGTACGCGTACCTCACCGGTGGTGACATCCACCGCGACCTCGGCGAACTGCGCCCCGAAGGAGTGCCGTTCCTTCTTCGCCAGGGCGCCGATGGCCTCGGTGGTGTTCGACCGGGCGGTGATCCCCTCCGGGGGAATGCCGCCTCCCAGGGCGAGCTTTTCCCGTAGTTCGTCCGCCGCGATTGTCACCGCCCAGGCCCAGGAGCGCGTGCCCATCGAGCCGCCGGCGAACATCGCCGGGCCGAGATCGCTGTCCGCGAGGCGTACACGGATACGGTCCGGGCCCACCTTCAGCGCGTCCGCGGCGACCAGGACCATCGCGGTCCGCGCGCCGGTCCCGATGTCCGCCGCGTTGATCCGTACGGTGAAGCTTCCGTCCTGCTCCGCGGTCACGGCCGCCGTGGACGGGCCGGCTCCCGAAGGGTAGGTGGCCGCCGCCGTTCCGGTCCCGAGCAGCCAGCGCCCCTCACGGCGCAGACCGGGACGCGGGTCCCGCTCCGCCCAGCCGAACCTGCGGGCGCCCTCCTCGAAGCAGGCGAGCACATTGCGGCTGCTGAACGGCAGCCCGGACACGGGGCCGGTCTCGGGTTCGTTGCGTGCGCGCAGCGCGATCGGGTCCATGCCGCACTTCTCGGCCAGTTCGTCCAGGGCGGATTCGAGCGCGAAGGATCCCGGTGCCTCGCCCGGTGCGCGCATCCAGGCCGGGGTCGGCACATCGAGCCGTACGAGCCGGTGAAAGGTGCGGTGCGCGTCGGCGTCGTACATCACGCGCCCCAGCACGGCGCTCGACTCGACGAATTCGTGCACGGTCGACGTAAGGCTCAGTGCCTGGTGGTCGAACGCGCGCAGCCGGCCGTCGGCGTCGGCGCCGAGCCTCATCCGCTGCGCCGTAGGACTGCGGAAACCGACGAGGGAGAACATCTGACGGCGAGTCAGTACGACGCGGACGGGGCGGTGGAGGATGGTCGTGGCCATCACCGCGGCCACTTGGTGCGGGCTGAGCCCCTTCGATCCGAAGCCGCCGCCGACGTGTTCGGACCGTACCCGTACGGAGGCCGGATCGAGGGAGAAGAGCATCGCGAGTTCGGTCGCCACCCACGTGCTGCCCTGGTTGGAGTCGATGACGTCGAGCCGGCCGCCGTCCCAGCGAGCCGTCGCCGCGTGCGGCTCCATCGGGTTGTGGTGCTCCTCCGGAGTGGTGTACTCCTCGTCCACGACGACGGCGGACGCGTCGAGTTGGGCCTCTACGTCCCCCTTCTCCGTCTCGGCCTGGACCATCGGGTTGCTCTCCGGTGTGTACGCGTCGGAGCGCCCGGCGAAGAACGCGACGTCGTGCGGCTCCTCGTCGTACCGCACCACCAGCGCCTCGGCGGCCTCCCTGGCCTGCTCGGATGTCTCGGCCACGACCAGCGCCACCGGCCATCCCACGAAGGGGACCCGGTCGTGCTGGAAGATCCCGAGGACCGGGTTCGGCCGTCCCACCATGCCCACATAGTCGGTGTCGACGCGCGGCGCGTTCCCGTGGTGCAGCACGGTGAGGACGCCGGGCATGGCCAGGACGGGGGAGTCCTCGACGGAGCGGATACGGCCACGGGCCACGGTCGACAACACCAGCCAGCCGTGGGCGAGTTCGGCGAAGGGTATCTCTCCGGCGTAGCGGGCAGCCCCGGTGACCTTGTCGCGGCCCTCCACGCGGGTGTGGGCGGAGCCGATGGCTCCTGTCACGGCGGAGATTCCGGTCGTGGTGGCCGGCGTCGTGGGTGTCGTCGGCGGTGTCATCGGATCGCCTCCTCGGTGAGTTCGGTCAGCACGGCCACGACGAGGTTGCGCGTCAGCGTCACCTTGTATCCGTTCTCGGGAAGCGCCTCGGCGGCCTCCAGTTCGGCATCTGCGGCGGCGGCGTACGCCTCCGCGGATGCCGGGCCGCCGATGAGCACCCGCTCGGCCGCACGGGCCCGCCAGGGCCGGGACGCGACCGCCCCGAACGCGAGGCGCACGTCGCGTACGACACCGTCCTGGACGTCGAGCGCGGCGGCGATCGACCCGATCGCGAACGCGTACGAGGCGCGCTCGCGTACCTTCCGGTACCGCGAGTGGGCGGCGACCGGGGCCGGCGGCAGCGTGACGCCGGTGATCAGCGCGCCGGGCGGAAGGGAGGTCTCGATGTGCGGGGTGTCGCCCACGGGACGATAGAACTCGGCGATCGGCAACTCGCCCGGTCCGTCCGCCGTTTCGTACGAGATGACGGCGTCGAAGGCGGCGAGTGCTACCGCCATGTCCGAGGGATGAGTGGCGACGCAGTGCTCGGAGGCGCCGAGGATCGCGTGGTTGTGGTGCTCACCCGTGAGGGCGGGGCAACCGCTGCCGGGGGCACGCTTGTTGCACGGTTTGCTGAGATCCGTGAAGTAGCCGCAACGGGTCCGCTGGAGCAGATTCCCGCCGACCGTGGCCATGTTGCGCAGCTGTCCCGAGGCGCCGGCCAGGACGGCCTGCGCCAACGCCGGGTAGTGGCGCCGTACTTCGGGGTGGGCCGCGAGATCGCTGTTGGTGACGGTCGCGCCGATGCGCAGCCCGCCGTCGTGCGTGAACTCGACTCCGTCGAGCGGAAGTTCGCGTACGTCTATGAGCAGCGCGGGCCTTTCCACGCCGGCCTTCATCAGATCGATGAGGTTGGTGCCGCCGCCGAGGAAGCGGGCCTCGGGGGCGGCGCCGAGCAGGGCGACCGCTCCGGGGACATCGAAGGCGCGTTCGTAGCCGAACTCCCTCATGCCGCCGCCTCCTTGACCTCGGCCTCGGCGCTGGCCCCGGCATCGGCCTCGGCCGCCTCCGCCACCCGCGCGACCGCCTGCACGATCGAGACATAGGCGCCGCAGCGGCACAGATTGCCGCTCATCCGCTCGCGGATCTCCTCGGCGGTGAGCGCGGGCACTCCCGCTTCGGGCCGGACATCGTCGGTCACGGCGCTCGGCCAGCCCGCCGCGTGTTCCTCGATCACCGCGAGGGCCGAACAGATCTGCCCCGGTGTGCAGTAACCGCACTGATAGCCGTCGAGGTCGAGAAAGGCCTGCTGCACCGGATGCAGCCGCTCACCGTCGGCCACGCCTTCGATGGTGGTGATGGCACGCCCCTCGGCCGCGACCGCGAGCTGAAGGCAGGAGACCGCCCGGCGACCGTCGAGCAGCACCGTACAGGCGCCGCATTGGCCCTGGTCACAGCCCTTTTTGGTACCGGTCAGATCGAGATGCTCGCGCAGGGCGTCGAGCAGGGTGGTGCGATGATCGACGGGCAGCGTGTACTTCTCGCCATTGATGTTCAGGGTGATGGCGCTGGATGTCGATGAGGGGGCTGGGGCCATGATCAGCCTTCTTTCGCATTGCTGATGCGCGTCGAACGAGACGGTCCCGGCGGACAGTCCGGGCAGGAGGGGGCAGGTGGGGGTACCGGGTCGGCCGCACTGGCCGGATGTGCCGCTATGGTGGACCTAAGCGGACAACTGTCCGTTACTCATCGAACCTAACGGACAGCTGTCCGGTTAGCAAGGCGGGCTCGGCCGTTATTCCGGACGGCTTGTATTCCGTGATCCGCAAGGCTTGGCTGCGATTCGGGAAGGAGCACGAGTGCAGCAGGAAGAAGGACGAATGGAGCACGAGACGACTCTGCGCTCGGACGCACAACGGAATCGCGAACGCATTCTGGACGTCGCGCTGGCCGAGCTGACGCGAGCCGCGGACACCCCGCTGAGCGCGATCGCCAAGAAGGCGGGCGTCGGGCAGGGGACGTTCTACCGTAACTTTCCCAACCGCGAGGCCCTCATCCTGGAGGTCTACCGCTACGAGATGCAGCAGCTCGCCGACTCCGCTGCTCAGCTGCTCCGGACCCGCGCACCCGAGCGGGCCCTGAGGGAGTGGATGGACCGCCTGGCCCGGTTCGCCATGGCCAAGGCCGGCCTGGCCGGCGCGCTCCGCAACGCCACCAGCAAGCACGGCAGCCTGTCCCAGCTGGGACACGGCCCGGTGACCACGGCGGTCACGCTACTGCTCCACGCGAACGAGGAGGCCGGCACGATCCGCCCGGGGCTGACCCCCGACGACTTCGTGCTCGCCATCGCCGGGCTCTGGCAGCTCGACCCGCACAGCGAGTGGCAGCCGCGTGCGACGCGACTGCTGGACCTCGTGATGGACGGGCTGCGGGCGGGGGCGACCGGAGCGGGCGGGCCCGAGACGGTCGAGTCCGGGACGGGCGGGGCGTCGCCCGTCCCGGAGTAGCGCCGGTGTGGCCCTCGCCGCCGCTCGAAGCGGGAGAACGCGAAGGCGATGCGCGGTCGGCGCGCGTCGGACCTCACGCCGAGTCGTCCACATGGTGAAAGCCCCCTTCGAGCTCGCGGGTCACGTCCATGCGCTGCGTGCCGACGACCGACAGCAGCCGCAGCGCCTCCTCGGACGGTGAGCCGGGGGCGGCGGTGTAGATCACGACCCGCTGGTCCCGGTCGGTGATGTCGAGGACGTCGCAGTTGACGGTGACCGGACCGACCACGGGATGCCGGAACGTCTTGCACAGGTTGGGCTCGGCGGACACGTCGTGGGAGACCCACAGCCGGGTGAACTCCTCACTGCCGCGGGCGGTCAACAGCCTCACCGAGTCGGCTGCCATCGCCTACGGCCCGGAAGGCATCCGCGTCAACGCGATCGCCCCCGGCAGCACGCTCACCGAGATGATCCGTACCTGGGAAGCGGATTCCCCCGGTCTCGTCGAGCGGCTCACGGCGCACACGCCGCTGCGCCGCGCGGCCGACCCCGACGAAATCGCCCAGGCCGCCGCCTGGCTCCTCAGCGACCGCTCCTCCTACGTGACCGGCACGGTCCTCCGGGTCGACGGCGGCGCGCGGGCCTGAGCCGGGGATGCCGCCGCGGCGGCCGCGTCGGAACCATGCACCGCGCCGTCGCGTCTGTTGCGATCATGAGCGAAAGAACCACGCGAGGCACCACGGGTATGAACCCGACGCCCCGGGGCGTCGCCGGATGCTTCCTCGCCGGCCTCGGCGCGACGACCGCGGCGCTCGTGTGGGCACCGCGGGCCGCCTTCAGCATCGACGGTGGATTCGAGGGCCATGCCCGCGATCTGAGCGTGCTCTTTGTCGATCTGCCGCTCATCGTGCTCGGCGGCGCTCTGGTTCCGGCCTTCGCCTGGGCGCTGACCACGAAGTGGGTGCACCGTCCCTGGGTGGCGGCACTCGCAGCCATGGCGGCGCTCGCGCTCGGGGTATGGGGGCTCACCGAGTGGTGGACCCCCCGCCAGGAGCCGGACCCCGGTTACGGTCCCGGGATCTGACGGGGCCGTGGGGGCCGCCGTTCCTGGAAGCGGGCCCCCGGCGCACTCGGCCGATCCGCTCACGTCGGTGGACACGCCGGGGTTTTCTGCCCGGAAATGGCGGGGTGCTCGCCGAGCTGCGATCGATAGGCGGGGCCTATACGGGGCATCGATTATTGGTCGTGGACCCCGCGTCGTGTGACCCGGTTCACTGTGGCTGCCCACATGCATGGCGCTGAACGGGCTCGGCGTCATGTGGGTTCGGCCTTCCCCTGCCGGGCGCGCTGCACGCGGTTGCCGTCGCGCGGCAGGTTCGGGGAGTGTGCCAGGCCGGACCCTCTTCTCGCCTGGAGGAGGTTGCAATGACGCATACCCCAACACCTGCCACAGCACCTGCCGCAGCGGGTGGCGGTACGCCGTCGAAGCCGTGGTGGCGGCAGTTGTATGTGCAGGTGCTCGTGGCGATCGTCATCGGGATCTTCCTGGGCTGGCGATGGCCGGATCTCGCCTCCTCGATGGAGCCGATCGGCACCACCTTCATCGCCGCGATGAAGATGCTGATCGGGCCCATCGTGTTCCTGACCATCATCGGCGGGGTCGCCGGCGTCGCGGATCTGAAGAAGGTCGGCCTGACGGGGATCAAGGCCCTGACCTACTTCCAACTGGGCACCATCGTCGCGCTTCTGACGGGCCTGGTAGCCATCAACGTCTTCCGTCTCGGCGACGGTGTGCACGCCGATCCGTCCGCGATCGCCACATCGGGCCCGGCCGACGCGTATATCGAGAGCGGTGAGCATCAGCGCTGGTGGGAGTTTCTGACGAACCTCGTGCCGCACAGCTTCTTCGGCGCGTTCGTCGAGGGGGACATCCTGCAAGTCATCTTCCTCGCCGTGATCTTCGGGATCGCGCTCAAGAGTGTGGGCAAGGTCGGTGAGCCGATCATCGCGAGCGTGAACCGCCTGACCGAGGTGGTGTTCAAGGTGCTGGCCTTCGTCATGAAGGCCGCACCGCTGGGCGCGTTCGGCGCGATGTCCTACGCGATCGGTACGTTCGGACTCTCCACCCTGACCAGTCTCGGTTCGCTGATCCTGCTGTTCTACGTCACGTCGATCCTGTTCGTCGTCGTGGGGCTGGGAGCGGTTCTGGCGGCCTTCGTGAAGCTGAACATCTTCCAGTTGTTCCGCTACTTCAAGGAAGAGTTCTTCCTGATCCTGGGCACGTCGACGGCCGAACCGGCGCTGCCGGGCCTGATGCGCAAGCTGCAGTTCATGGGCGTGGAGAAGTCCACGGTCGGTCTCGTCGTACCGACCGGCTACAGCTTCAACCTCGACGGCGCGGCCATCTACCTGTCCCTGGCCACGCTTTACATAGCCCAGGCCACGGACACCGCGTTGTCGATCGGGCAGCAGCTGGGGCTGCTCGCGGTGATGCTGCTGACGTCGAAGGGGGCCGCGGGCGTGGCCGGCGGCGGCTTCATCGCGCTGACGGCAACGCTGTCGACGGTGGGCCACGTTCCGGCTGCCGGGATCATGCTGATCTTCGGCATCGACAAGTTCATGTCGGAGTGCCGGGCCCTGGTCAACTTCTACGGCAACGCGGTCGCCACACTCTTCGTGGCCAAGTGGGAGAACAATCTCGACGTGGAGCGTGCCCGCGCGGTGCTCGGCAGGCACGACATACCCGGTCCGGCTCACGGCGAGGACGGGCACGCAGGCGGCGATCCCGACGGCTCAAGCGCGCAGGGGGAGATACGCGGCGGCGGGCCGGTCACCGGCGCCGCGGCTCCGGACGCGCGCCAGGAGGTGGCGCCACGATGACGTCGGTCGAGCCCGTCACGGCCGCCCTGGGCATGAGGGAAAACACCGTCCCGATCGAAGCCGCGCAGATCTGCGGCCTCGGCGTCCTGCCCCACGGACGCAAAGCGCCGCTGACCACGACCAGTTACGGGCTGGGCGAGGCTGTACGGCATGCGGACACGCCATCGCGAGCAAGTGGATCACCGGTCCCCCGCCACCACCGCAGCCCGGCTGCGGCACGGCGCACCTGCCCCCGGGTAGCCGCTGTCGGATCGATAGGCTGTGCCTGTCGATCGTGGATCCGCCGGCGGAGGTGCCATGGACGCCAGGCAACTTGAATACTTCCTCGCCATCGTCGAGCACGGCGGCTTCAGCAAGGCCGCCGCGGCGCTGCACGTAGCGCAGCCGTCGTTGTCCCAGGCGATGGCCAATCTTGAGGCGGACCTCGGGGTCGCGCTCTTTCACCGGGTGGGCCGCGGGGTCGTCCTCAGCGAGGCGGGTACGGAACTGCTCGGCCCCAGCCGCCGGGTCCTGCGCGACATGGCGGCCGTACGGGACACGGCCGCCTCCCTGTCCGGACTGCGCCGCGGCACCGTGGAGGTGGCGTCCATGCCCTCCCCGGGCATCGAACCGCTGAGCACCCTCATCCACCGTTTCAGCGAGCTGCACCCGGGGGTGACCGTGAGCACACAGGCCGCGTTCACCCCCGAAGAGGTCGTCTCCCTGGTCCGCGGTGGTGCCTGCGAACTCGGCCTGCTCGGCTCGGCCGAACCCGTCACCGCCCCCGGTGTGGATGTTCTGCCGGTCGAGGAGCAGCCGTTCGTCGTGGTCGCCGCTCCCGGCGGAACGATCCGGGATGACGTCGCGATCCGTTCCGGCGACCTGGCGGGCCACAAACTCATCGCCTCCCGGCCCGGCAGTCTCATGCGCGACATCGTCGACGACATCACGGCCGGAGGCACCGGCACCGAGATCGTCACCGTCGTCGACCACCGCACCTCCATTCTTCCCCTCGTCCTGACCGGGGTCGGCGTCGCCGTGCTGCCGTCGTCGTGGACACGGCTGGCCAGACGCTGCGGAGCCGTCGTCGCACCGATAGAGAACGCCGCCTTTCTGCATGTCGCCATGGTCAGTCTGCCCGCCCACCTGACCCCCGCCGCACGCTCGTTCCTGGAGCTGACCCACTCCCTCGCCCGCCGGCGAACGCGGATCTTCACCCCCTGAGACACCCGCTCCGGCGACGCGTCGAACCACAACACCCCTGTGGCCCAACCCATCGGCCGCGCCTATGGGTCGCATCGGAACCACGTCTTGGACGGGCTTTCACCCCCCTTGTTGACTCGTGAACGAGGAAGAACCCGCCCGAATTCACCCAGGAGGCACCCGTGACCAAGCCCCGCACCTTCCGTATCGCCGCCATCCCCGCCGACGGTGTGGGAACCGAGGTGGTGGCCGCCGGCCGTGCCGTCCTGGACGCCTTGGCCGAGAACTCCGACGGAGCCTTCGCCTTCGACTGGGAGGAGTTCCCCTGGGGCTGCGACTACTACGGGAAGACCGGCAAGATGATCGACGACGACGGCCTCGAACGGCTCAAGGAGTTCGACGCGATCTACTTCGGCGCGGTCGGCTGGCCCACCGTCCCCGACCACATCAGCCTGTGGGGACTGCGCCTGAAGATCTGCCAGAACTTCGACCAGTGGGCCAACATCCGCCCCGTGCACTTCCTGCCCGGCGTCCAGAGCCCCCTGCGCAAGGCCGACCACACCGAACTCGACTGGGTTGTCGTACGCGAGAACAGCGAGGGCGAGTACGCGGGGCTCGGCGGCCGTAACCTCTCCGGCCGCGGCCCCGGAGGCGAAGTCGCCATCCAGTCGGCCCTGTTCACCGAAGTAGGGTGCGAGCGCGTCATGCGCTTCGCGTTCGACCTCGCCCGCACCCGCGACCGGCGCAAGGTCTCCAGCGTCACCAAGAGCAATGCCCAGCAGTACGGCATGGTTCTCTGGGACGAGGTGTTCAAGCGCGTCGCCCAGGACTACCCGGACGTGGAGACCGAGAGCGTTCTCGTCGACGCCATGTCGGCGAAGTTCGTCCTGAGGCCCGAGGACCTTTCCGTCGTCGTCGCCTCCAACCTCAACGCCGACATCCTCTCCGACCTCGGAAGCGCGCTCGCCGGCAGCCTGGGCCTCGCCGCCAGCGCCAACCTCAACCCCGAGCGCCGCTACCCCAGCATGTTCGAGCCGGTCCACGGTTCCGCGCCCGACATCGCCGGACAGGGCCTCGCCAACCCCATCGGAGCCGTCGGCAGCGCGGCCCTGATGCTGGAGCACTTCGGCCTGCCCGAGCAGGCCGCCCGGCTGAACAGGGCGATCGAGGCGACGACCGCCGCCGGCGTCCTCACCCGCGACGTCGGAGGCACCGCCACCACCGAAGACGTCACCAAGGCCCTCATCGGCCACCTGACCAACTAGGCCCTGTCCGGCCGTCGAGGCGCTCGGCCGGGTGCCCGCCGCCGTTCTGCCGAGCCTGCGGCGCGGGCCACCCAGGGTCTCCGCGGTCATCGAAACCTCCGCCTCTGTCAGTGACACCGAACTGGGCGGCACGCTCCTTGAGGTCGTCGCGATTTCCCGTGCCGTGAGCCCCTGTCTCCTCGCGCCCTCCTCGCATGGGACGTGTGGGGGTCACGAGCCCTGTAGGGGCTCATAGGGGTTGTAGGGGATGAAGTTCATCCTCCGGTTTTCGTAGGATGGCTTTGCCCGAGGGAACACAGAAAGGTGGCGCACCGGAAGTCGCGAACCACGAAGGGGCGGCCGATTTTCCGACTTCGCCTGCGCATATCTACCAGCGTTGAGGGCCAGGGAGGTCTTGTATGCCGGTCGGTGTCTTAGGGGTTGGATTTCATGTTCCAGAAGTGATCATCGACAACGCGTGTATCAGCGAATGGGCGGACGCCCCGGAAGACTGGGTGGCCCGGCGTACCGGTATTTACGAGAGGCGTTACGCGCCCGCCGGGGTGGCGACCTCCGATCTCGCCCACGAGGCGGTCACCGACCTGCTCAGCAGAACTCCCGGGATCGAGCGGGACATCGGCCTGGTGATCGTCGCCACCGCCACTCCGGATCAGCCGCAGCCCGCGACGGCCGTGGCCCTGCAGAGCCTGCTGGGTCTCGAAGCGGCGGCTTCTTTTGACATCAACGCGGTGTGCTCCGGGTTCGTCCACGGGCTCACGATCGCCTCCGCGCTGCTCTCTTCGTCCTCCGCCTTCGGTACGTACGCCCTTGTCGTGGGCTCCGACATGTTCTCCTCCGTCATGGACCGCACCGACCGGAGAACGGTCAGCCTCTTCGGTGACGGCGCCGGTGCCGCGCTGCTCGGACCGGTGCCGGAGGGTTACGGAATCGGCGCGTCGCGCATGGTGGCGCACGGGAGTCTGCGATCACTGGTGGAGGTGCCGGCCGGTGGTACCAGAAAGCCGTTGACCCCTGAGGCGCGTGCCGCGGGGGAGCATCTGTTCAAAATGGACGGAAGGCCCGTCGCGGAGTACGCCCTGCGGGCGCTTCCCGAGGTCATCGGCGCGACTCTGGCGGACGACGGGCTGTCGATCGAGGACATCGACCGGTTTATTTTCCATCAGGCCAATGTGCGGTTGCTGGAAAACATCACGTCCCAACTGAAACTGGACCCGGACCGGGTCCCGATGACGGCCCCGCAGTATGGCAACACGGGGGCGGCTTCCATTCCCATCACGATGCGGGATGCGCAATTACGCAGACCATTCCGACGCGGTGAGCGCATTCTCCTCGCGGCAGTGGGAGGTGGGATGACGGCGGCGGCAACTGTATTGACCTGGTTCTAGTTCTGTCTCCCCCCGGATAGTCATTTGCGATTGAACGCGCCTGAGAAGAGGTTGGAAAGTGACAGTCTTCGAAACCGAGTCGGTAGATGACGCGCTCAATGGCCGGGTGGCCGCCGAGCCCCCCGAGGGCCTGTACGAGGTACTGGACGGCCGGATGACCTGCGACGAACTCCACGATGTCATCAGGTCGGTGCTCCATGACGACGGCCGGCCCACGACGGAACATACGCTGGAGGTCCTCCAGCCCGGGAATTACCGGGTGCGTCTCGGCGACAGCTGCCTGGAGATCCGCAGTCGGCCGCTGCCCGATGTCGCTCCCGACACCCTTGACCACATCCTGCCGGCGGCGGGCAGCCGCCGGGTGCTGCTCACCACCTCCGGCCCGCTGCCCGACGACATACGCGCCTTGTTCGTCTCCCTGTTGGAGAAGCTGACACTCCGGGGACAGTGCTACAGCGAGGCGGAGATCGACTCCATCGTCCGGGCCATGCCGCTGGTCGACCGGTACGCCACGAAGGAACCCGCCCTCGCCGACTGGGCGTTGATCTTCCGCGACCACTACGTGGAGAACAGCGTGGGCTTCCTGCTCGGCATGGAGCGGGCCGGTCTCGACCCCAACTGGGTCTTCGCGCTCTCCAAGGGGGACCGCACCCTGCACCGCAGCCGGGTCCACGCCTGGTTTCTGAACCACGGCTATCTGAGCGACGTACTGGACAACTCGGTCATCAATGACACGGCCGACACGGCCGCCCAGGCGTACGCGCTCGGTGTCAACGAGCGCGTCAACGCCTTCATCCGGCAGGCCCACGCCGCCGGCCGCAAGGTGCTGGTGATCGACGACGGCGGGTTACTGGCGCAGGGGTACGGAGCGGACGGAGTGCTCACCGAGTACATCGACGCCGCTCTCGAACTGACCGTGAGCGGACTGAAACGTATCGCCAACGCCCCGGGCGAACTGTCCATCCCGGTACTCAACATGGCCCGTTCGCGCCTGAAGACGATGCTCGGCTACAACGAGATCGCGGACTCCTGTGTCCGGCGCCTTCGCGCCATCCTCCCCGGCGAGAAGTTCATCGGCCGGCATGTGCTGATCCTCGGCTTCGGCACGCTGGGAGCGCGCGTGGCGTACGCGCTGCGGTCCCTCGGCTGCCGGGTGAGCGTGGTGGACACCGACATCCTCGCGCTCATCACGGCCGCGGAACACGGTTTCGAGACCTATCAGACCGCCGCCGAGGCGCTGCGCGGCCACTCCCCGTTCCTGGTCATCGGCGGCACCGGAGAGCTCGCCATCACCGCCGAGGACCTGCCGCTGCTGCCCGACGGTGTCTATCTCGCCGGGTTCGCCACCAAGGACTTCAGCATCCTGAGCGAGGGATTCGAGGGGGTCGAGTCGACGGTCGTGCCGTACGTCGGAGTACGCCACGTCCTGCCCTCGGGAGCCGCGGCAACGGTGCTGGGCGACGGCCGCTCGCTCAATCTCTTCGAGTACGAGGGGATCGCCAACCGCGGCTACGACGCCTACCGGGCGGGAACGCTGATCGCCGCCAAGACCCTGTGCCGGGACATCGGTTCGCTCGACCCCGGACTCCATCTGGAGCCGGTGGACCGGGCCATCGACGAGGCCGAGCTGTTCCACGCGTACTACAGCGAGTACCTCTCGGGGAAACAGCACCGGACGGCCGCGCCGGAACACCTCCTGACCGCCACCGCCCTGTGACAGCGCGCATGTCCAGGACACATGTGTGCGTGGTCGGTTACGGGGTCGCGGGCCGGCTGCACGAGCGGTTGCTGAGCGCCCTCGGGTTCCTCGTCAGTGTCGTGGACCCCCTGGCCGAGGCGCCTGACACCGGCGCCCCCCGGTACGACCGCGTGGCGGACGTGCCGCGCGACGTACCGGTCGACGTGTGGTCGGTGTGCTCGCCCACCGCGACGCACCTGGAGACCGTGGCGCAGGTGCTCGCCCGGGACCCGGCGGCGCGGCTGCTGGTGGAGAAGCCGGTCTGCCGCCCCGGCGAGGGCGCCGGACTCACCGCGCTGCTGGCCGGGTACGAGCGGGCCCGCCTGGTGGTGATGAACCAGTACCGGCATGCCGAGGCCGCCGCCGTACTGCGCAGTCTGAAGAAGGAGTTCGCGCCCGGGTACCCGGTGAGCGGCGTCCGGGTCGGATTCGGCAAGGACCGCAGGGAGGACATCGCGGCGGGCCGGTTCGTGGACCACGACTACGGGATCTTCGGCTACGAGTGGCTGCATATGCTCGCCCTGGTCAGCGGCGTACTGCCGACCGGGGTGTACGACCGGTATCTGCTCACCGACCCGGCCGAGCACGACGTACGTGTGGCGGTCGACCCGGAACTGACCAGCACTGCCGCTCATGAGACCACCACGATCGACGACCTCACCATCGAGCTGTACTCCACCATCGTCGGGCCCGACGCCCATCCGCTCGTGCCCGCGCCGAAATGGATGGGGCCGTCCCCCGAAGGCGCGGAGAGCAGACAGCGGCTGGTCGAGATCACCGCCGGGCCGGTGCGGTTCACCGTGAAGCTGGATCCCGTCACGCTGCTCAACGGCACCCCGCTGGCGCGCAATACGCACTGGCTGGCCGTCGAGGGCCCCGACCACCGGAGCGAATGGTTCTTCCACGACTCCCCGATGGACAACGCGCTGCGGTGGTCAATGGACGTTCTGCTCACCGGACCCGCCCGCCCCGAGGTCGACCTGCGGCCCATTCACCGCATCAGCCGTCTGGCCGAGGTGGCCCGGTCCCGCGAAGGACTGCCGCCCACGGCACAACCGCACGCCACCCCCTCCGCCCGTCTGTGAGGTCATCCGCTCATGAGCCGAATCTGCTTGGTGGTCCCCAGTAACAAGTTCGACCAGTACTTCATCCAGATCCCCCTGGACATCCTCATGGCCGCCGGTCAACTGCGCGCCGAAGGCCATGAGGTCAGCGTCTGGGACCAGCGCCTGCAGGACGAGCCCCCCGTCGGCGAGGATCCCGACATCCTGCTGATCTCCTCCGCCATCGCCGACCGGGCCCAGTGCTACCCGCTGGACCTGGGCCCGATCAGGGCCGCCACGGACGTCGCGAAGGCCCGCTTCCCGAGCGCCCGCACCATTGCCATCGGGCCGCACGGCACCCACCTTCCCGAGGCGACCAGGCTCGACCTCGGGGTCCAGCATGTCGCCCTCGGCGAGGCGGACTCGGCGGCCGTCCAGGCCGTCCGCAGCCTGAGCGCGGGCGTGACCGCCCCGGTCCTGTCCGGTGACATCGCGCCCGCCTCCCCGCTCGCCATCGTCGGGGACCGCCCGAAGCCGTACGCGAACATCCCCTTGGAGGAGTTCGCGCTCCCCGCCTACGACCTGGTTCCCCTGCGGAGCTATACGGCCGAGGTCATCGTCGACGGACTGCCGCAGCCCGGCCCCTGCGGGATGGTGCTGGCCGCCCGCGGCTGCACGTACGGCTGCACGTTCTGCCATCTGCCGTTCGGCAACCGCATGCGGATCCAGCCCGTCGACCGGGTGATCGCCGAAGTGGAGGCCCAGCAGGCGGCCGGCCTGGATTTCCAGTTCTTCCTGGACTACGTCTTCGGCATCAACAAGACCTTCTACACCGACATCTGCCGGCGCCTGCGCGGCCAGGGAGTCGGCTGGGTCGGCCAGACCCGGGCCGAGATCGTGCTGAAGAGCGATGTCACCGAATGGGCCAAGGCGGGCTGCCAGGGCATGTGGCTGGGCGCCGAGTCGCCCGCCGTGGCCGGCACGGGCGTCCACAAACGCGTCAGCGAGCAGCAGATCCGCGACGCCGTGCTCAAGCTGAAGGACGCCGGGATCGTCCCCTTCGCGTTCATCCTGCTCGGACTCCCCGACGACGACGCCTGCATGTCCGACTGGCTGGTCGACTGGGCGGGCGGCGTCCCCGGGTGGTTCGGCATCAACCAGCTGTTCCTGCGCCCCGGGACCAGCCTCTACGACCAGCTCGCCCCGCAGTACAACGATGGCTCCGTGCCCACGAGTTGGCGTGAGATCCAGGAAGTGACCCGGCGCTACCGCGAGAGGTACCCGGCCGACCTGGACGACCAGGAACGCCGTCTCACCCAGCTGCCGAACTATCTCGGGAACGCCATTGTCCCGGTCGGCTGACCCCGTGGAGCTGAGGTTCGGGATCATCGGCTGCGGGTCCATCGGCGGTTTCCTGGGGCGGCTCCTCGCCCGGGAGGACCCCGAGCTGAACGGCCGGGCCCGGCTGACCGCCGTGGCAGGACGCGACCGGGCACGTGCCCGGGAACTCGGCGCCGAACTGGGCTGCGACCACCTCGACGTGCCCGGACTGCTCGCTCGTACGGACGTGGACGCCGTCCTGCTGTGCACACCGAGCGGAACACACGCCGACCTCGGAGCCGCCGCGCTCCGCGCGGGAAAACACCTGCTCGTCGAGAAGCCCATCGATGTGTCACCCGCCGCCGCCGACCGGCTGATCTCGGTCGCGCGGCAGGAGGGCGGAACGCTCGGTGTGGTCTCCCAGCGCCGCTTCGACCCGGCGACCCGCCTCGCCCGGTCGGCGATCGACGCCGGGGAGCTGGGGCGTATCACCTCCGTCCTGATCGAGCTGCCCTGGTGGCGCGAGCAGTCCTACTACAGCTCGGGCAGCTGGCGCGGCACCCGCCTCCTCGACGGGGGAGGGGCGCTGATGAACCAGGCCGTGCACGCGGTGGACCTGGCCCAGTGGCTGGCCGGACCGGTGGTGGAGGTGGCCGCGCACACCGCCCTGCTCGCACACCACGACATCGAGGTGGAGGACGTGGCCACCGCGAGCCTGCGGTTCGCGAGCGGCGCGCTGGGCGTACTGCTGGCCACCACCGCCGCCTACCCGGGCCGTACCGCCCGGATCTCGGTGCACGGCGACCGGGGCTCGGTGGTCATCGACAGCGACGAACTGGAGTACTTCCACGTCGCGCGCGAAGGTGAACGGGCGCCCGCCTACGGGGCGTTCGGCAGCGCCAACCAGGCGGCCGACCACGCCCCGTCCCAGAAGCGCGACACGGCCAGGGACCGGATCGGCCTGCTGTACCAGCCGCATCGCGACCAGCTTCTGGACTTCCTCGACGCGGTACGGGACGACAGGCCCCCGCTGGCGGACGCGGAGGCCGGACGGCAGGCGGTGGCCGTCGTGACCGCCGTCTACACATCGGCGGCGACCGGAGGACCGGTACGGCTCAGTACCGGCACGCGACACGAGGAAGGCACAGCGTGAGCGACGTCATGCACGACAGGGAAGCCGACCGGAAAGCGGCGCTGGCCCAGCTCTTCGACCGCAGCTCGCCGACCTACGAACGGGTCGGGGTCGAGCACTTCAACGACCTCGGCCGCCGGCTGGTCGCCCACGCCGGGGTCGCGGCCGGGCACCGAGTGCTGGACGTCGGGTGCGGCACCGGCGCCGTACTGATTCCCGCCGCACGGGCGGCCGGACCCGACGGCGAGGTCATCGGCGTCGACCTGTCCGGCGGGATGGTGGCACGGGCTCAGGAGGAGGCGGCCCGGCAGGGACTGCGCCAGGTGCGGGCCGTCGTCGGCGACGCGGAGACCGTCGCCCTGGAGGACATCGCCACCGCACCCGGCTCGTTCGACACCGTCCTCGCCGGGATCTGCCTGTTCTTCTTCCCCCGCCCGCAGACCGCCGCGGCCCGCTACCGCGAGCTGCTGAAGCCGGGAGGACGGTTCGGGGTGTCCTGGTGGGGGCGGCCGGACCCGCTGTGGGACCCGGTGTACGCGGCCGGCGCACCGTACGGCCGGGGCCCCTCCTCGCACACCCTGCCCGAGACAAGCCCCTTCCGTTCCGTGGACGCCCTGCACGCCATGCTCGCGGAGGCCGGCTTCGCCGAGGCCGAGACGGCCGAGGAGGACTGCGTCACCCACTTCACCAACGCCGAACAGTGGTGGCGGTGGGTGTGGTCGACCGCCGGGCGCCAGTTCTGGGAGAGCGTCCCCGACGACGAGCGCGCGAAGGCCGTCGCCGCCGTGAACGCGAAACTGGACTCCCTCAAGGCCCCCGACGGGAGCCTCACCATGACCTCGAAAGTACGGTTCACCCTGGCCAAGAGGTCCTGATGGGGACGGCTCCCGCCAGGACGGACCCGTCCGCCACCACTGTTCCGGCCCGGTACGCACTGTTCTCGCCGGAGTGGCTCGGCGGCTCCAACGCCGCGTTCGCCGCGCTCCCGGCCGACGAGAGCGCCGCCATCCGGGTCTCCCTGGACATCACCGACGCGCCCGAAGGCACCGCCGACGCGCTCGACATTCTGATCGACCTCACCACCGGCGCCCTCCGGTTCACGGCGGGCCACAGCGCCGTACGCCCCACCCTCGCCTTCACGCTCACCCACGCGGACGCCGGCACGCTGCTGTTCGGAGACCAGACGCGGCGGACGCGACTGTTCGAACACGGCGGCCTCCGGCTGGAAGGCGCGTTCCTGTTCGTGTTCTTCCTCGACCGGATCTTCCAGCAGGACGTATCGGGGGAGCTGGCGAGACTGCGGGCCGGAACCGCCGGCCTCGTGGAGCCTCCGGGCCCGCCGCCCGCGCGGCGGACACACCGCCCGGTCGTCGGCCGGGAGGAGGACGAGACAGCGGCGGTGGAGTCGGCGCACGACACGCTGCCACGGACCATGGCGGTCCTGCGCGCCGAGCTCGGCCGCACCACCCCCGGGGCGCAGCTGTACGTCTCGCACGCCTCGTCGCGTACCGCCGTGTCCGTCGCCCTCGGGGAGAGCCGGCCCCAGGTGCCCTTCACCCGCCGGTCGTGGCCGATCTGGTACTGCTGCTCCAAAGCGGTCGGGGCCGTGGCCGTCGGACAGCTCTGGGAGCGGGGGCTGCTGGACCCGCTGCGTCCCGTCGCCGAGTACCTCCCGTGGTTCGAGGGCGAAGGACGGGAGAAGATCACCCTCTTCCAGTTGCTGACCCACACCACCCCGGTCCCCATGGCACTGGACCCCCTGCACGGCACCTTCGCCGCCCCGGCCGGAGTGCGCCGCGAGCAGCTGCGCACGATGCGGATCCCACTGGGCGCCGCACCGGGGACCAGGATCAACTACGCGCCCTGGTGGGCCTGGTTCCTGCTGGCGGACATCGTCCGTGCGGTTGACGGCCGGAGTTACGAGCGCTACCTGACGGAAGAGGTACTGGCGCCCTGCGGGATGACGGACACCCGGATGGTGCTCACCGCCGAGGAGTACCGGGACGTGGCCGGCCGGCTGCCGCTGATCCACATCACCGGAGGCGGCTTCCCGGCCGAACCGACCCAGTGGTACGCCACGGAAGCCTCCTGCACCCGCCCCATCCAGGGGCTCAACATGCGCGGACCGATCGAGGACCTCGGCCGGTTCTTCGAAACGCTGCTGGCCGACGGCCAGGGAACAGGCGGCCGGATCCTGCGGCCGCAGACCGTCATGGCGATGACCGCACGACACCGCGTCGGCCTCACCGACGCCTTCGGCAATGCCGACTGGGGGCTGGGATTCCGGCTGGAATCACACCACCTCGGCAAGGAGTACACAGCCTTCAGCCAATACGCCTCCCGCCGTGCCTTCGGCCACTACGGACTGTGGACGTCCGTGGCCTTCGCCGACCCGGACACCGGAGTCGTGGCCGCCGTACATCTCAACGGCAAGGCGTCGCAGGACGAACACCAGCAACGGATGCTCGCCATCGGCGACGCCATCCATCACGATCTCGGCCTCGTGTGATGTGCCAGTTCTTTCAAGAGGGGAATCAGAATGACTCAGTCGCGGAATGACGCCGGATCTCCCGGATCTCCCGGGTCTCCCGGGTCTCCCGGATCTCCACACGCGATCATCGACATCGCCACCGCGTTCTGGAAGTCGAAAGTCTTGCTGAGCGCAGTTGAACTTGGCATATTCACCGAGCTGTCGGGGCGGTCCCGTACGACCGAGGAGCTGTGCGCGCGGCTCGGGATCAAAGGCCGGGGAGCGCCCGACTTCCTGAACAGTCTGGTCTCTCTGGGAATGCTGGAGCGCATGGAGGGGCGCTACCGTAACTCCCCGGTGGCCGAGGAATACCTCAACCCCCACAAACCCGCCACGGACGTGTCCGGTTATCTGTCCTTCCTGAATTCCGGATTCGGCTGGTGGTCCCGGCTCACCGAAGGGCTGCGCAGCGGCGATCGGCTGGACTTCTCCGGTGCACTCGCCGAATCGGGCGGCGGCGACGGCCGTACGGCGGGCGACGGCACGCTGGTGGAGGCCGACGCCGAAAGCGACACCTTCGGCGAGGCGTTCGCGACCCCCGACCAGGTCACGGGCTTCGTACGGGCCATGACCGGCTACAGCATGGGGGCGAATCAAGCCATCGCCACCGCGTTCGACTGGAAGCCGGTACGCACGGTCGTGGACGTGGGCTGCTCCGAGGGCGCGCTGCTGGCCCAGGTACTGGGCGCCCACGAGCACCTGCACGGCGTCGGGTTCGACCTGCCCGCCGTGAGCGACCGCTTCACCCACCATCTCGACCAGGCGGGGGTCACCGACCGGGCCCGATTCGCCGGCGGCGACTTCTTCCACGATCCGCTGCCGGCCGGGGACGTGATCGTCATGGGCCATGTGCTGCACGACTGGAACGTGGACATCAAGCAGATGCTCATCCGGAAGGCCTACGAGGCGCTGCCGTCCGGCGGCTCGCTGCTCATCTACGAGTCGCTCATCGACGACGAGCGCCGGACCAACACCACAGGGATGCTGACCAGCCTCAATGTCTCGTTGGTCTCCGCCGGGGGACTGGGCTACACCGGTTCCCAGTGCCGGGACTGGCTGACCGAGGCTGGCTTCGGGTCCATCACCGTCAGCCACCTCGACGGGCCCGAATACATGGTCGTCGGCGTCAAATAGACGGATCCGGCCAGATGACGACCGACGAAGGAGAGCCGTCCCTGTCCGGGACCGCTCCCGGCGGCTGTCCCCGGACCAGGTCCGGGGACAGCCCTCCAAGTCCCCTCGGAAATCAGGCGGTTGCCGCGCACACCCAGCACGCCACCGGGGTGCAGCGCGGCCCCATGCTCCCCTACCTCCCACGGCATCCGGTGCCGGACGTCGTGCGTGTGCTCGCGCCGACCGGCGACCGTCTCTGGCTTGTCACCCGCTACGAACTCGGGCGTCAGGTGCTGACCGACCCCCGGTTCAGCCGGGCCCTGGCCGTCGCGGGGTCGGCACCCGCCATCCACCCCCTGCGGCCGGACCCGGTGGCCCTCACCAGCCTCGATCCGCCCGCGCACGGCCGGCTGCGCAAACTGGTCAACCGCGCCTTCGTCCCCGAGGCCATGGCCGCCCAGGAGGGCCCGATCCGGCGGACGGCCCGTGGCCTGCTCAAGGACAGGCGCGCGATCGACCTCGTATCCGGCTACGCGATGCCGCTGTCGGCCTCCACGATCTGCCAGGTACTGGGCGTACCGGAGGCCGAACAGGACCGATTCTCCCGGCTGGCCGACCGGGCGCACGGCATCACCCCTTGCTCACCACAGGAGTCGGAGTCGGCCAGGAGCGAACTGCGCGCGTACTTCGCCGCGTTGGCTGACCTCGCACGCCGTGAACCCGGGGAGCATCTGCTCGGCACGCTGATCCTGGCCCAGGAGCAGGACGGCGCGCTGGACGAACAGGAACTGCTCGCCCTCATCGAGCTGCTGCTCAACGCGGGGTACGAGACCACGATCGGCCAGACCGGTCTCGCGGCGCTCGCTCTGCTGGAACACCCGGCGCAGTGGCGGGAGACGGTGTCCCGGCCGGGGCTGATCCCAGGGGCGGTGGAGGAACTTCTGCGGTACGCGCCCGTCGTCCCGATCAGCTTCACGCGTGTGGCGCGGCAGGACATCGAGCTGGGCGGGGAGCGGATCGGGACGGGGGAGGGTGTCGTCGTATCGCTGCTGCACGCCAACTTCGACGCGGCCGAACACGCGGACCTCGAAGTCCTCGACGTCCGGCGTGACATGCCCAGAAATCTGACCTTCGGGCATGGACCGCATGTGTGTCTCGGGGCCCAACTGGCCCGGCTCCAGCTCCGCGTCGCACTGGAAGAACTGGTCCGGGCGGCCCCCGGGCTGCGCCTGACCGTCCCTCCGACCGCCCTGCGCTGGCGGCCGGCCGAGGCCGTCGTACGCGGGCCGACCACACTCCCGGTGTCGTGGTGACGCGCGGCCCCGGGAGGTGAAGCGGTACGCCGTGCGGCGGCGGTGAGCCAATCCGCGGGCGACGACCGGCGTCGGAACAGTCCGCCCATGCCCGTCCTTCCCTTGTTTTCGCCCGTTGTTCGTCGCCCGTCGCGGTCTTCGCGGCGGGCGACGTCTGTTGTCGTCCTCCCGTAGTTATCGGCGGCGCGGTAAATCGCGGCAAAGCAATGGCCGGATATCACTGGCGATGATTGGTATGTACCTGATGGGGTCGCGCGGAGAATCAGTCCGGCAAATCGTAGCTGTGTGGCCGATCCCTCCACTCAATGGACGGAGCGGAAACACCGGGTCACTCCGTCGCCAAACTCCTGGATTTGGCTTGTATTTTCTCACGCGATGTTCATTCGCCGTTCTTGCTGGTTCATGATTCCGGCCCGGGGTGGCGGCCGGGCCGGACGCCTGAGCGGCGCACTTCGCGGAAGGGTGAAACCGTGAGGATGGCGAATACGCGTGGTCTTCCACTCGTCCGGGTCCGGGCCCGGTCGTGCTCCCGGAGTCGACGAAGAATCAGCTGAGTGATGTCCGTTCGGGCATGTCGAAAACGTTTACCTGAGGGATTCGGACCCCTCTGCGAACTCAAGACAGTTCGCACTCGACTGATTACACTGGATTACCAGGAGGTTCGGATTGCGATGATTCTACGTTCCTGAGTTTGAGCGACGTATTCCTTGAGTGCAAAGGTAGGACGATGAACTGGGCGAGCCCACGGGATTACGCGGCGGAATTCGGTGAGCTGCTGGCGGAAGCCGGGCCACATCAGGGCGGCGTGATGGCCCTGCACGGAGGTCCGGGGACGGGGAAGACCACGCTGCTGCGGAGATTCCGCGAACACGCGGCGGAGTCCGGAGCGTTGTATCTGGCCGCCACCGGTTTCCGGAACGAGAGCGACGTTCCCTTTGCCACCATCGAACAACTGACGCACTCCTCGGGCCTGCCCGCGGAGGCGCGGGCGGCCGTGCACCGGTTGTGGGAGGGCGGTGTGCCGCGGGAAGCGTCCGACAGCGGGCATGTCGAGCGGATGCGGGATCTGACCTCGGCGCTGGAAGCCGCCGCGCGGAAGACGCCCCTCGTGGTCGCGGTCGATGACACGCAGTACGCGGATGAACTGTCCCGGGCCTGTCTGCTCCATCTGGCCCGGCGCGCCCAGAACAGCGGAATCATCATGGTCATAACCTTCGGTCAGGCGCTGTGCGAGGGCCACGCGGATCGAACGGAGGAGTTCCTCCTCGTTCCGGGATGTCGCGTGGGGGAGATCGCACCGCTGTCGAAGGCGGAGGTACGGCGGCTGCTGGAGGGCAGGCTCGGCGCGGGTACGGCGGAGGAGCTGCTCGCCGCCGTGCACCGTGTCAGTGGCGGCAGCCCCGCCCTCGTCCACGCGCTGATCCGCGACTACAAGGCCGCCCGCAAGGCCCGCCCGGAGCCCGGGGCGGCCGGTGAAGAGGACGCCGTGGTGGGTAAGGCCTTCGAGTGGGTGTATGTGGCTCGTCTGAAGCACCACCCTCAACTGCTGGCGTATGTAAGGGCGCTGGCCGTCCTCGGCCCACACGCGACCCCGGCCCGGCTGGGGCAGCTGCTCGACCGTGGCCCGGAGCGGCTGGCCATGGAGATGAGGGAGCTGGAGCTGGCGGGGTTGCTGGAGGACGGCGGGTTCCGGCATCCGGCCGCCCGCAGGGCTGTGCTCAAGGCGCTGGGCGGTGACGAGTGCGCCGGGCTCCATCTGCGTGCGGCGGGGGTGCTGCAGGCGGAGGGGGTGTCCGTGACCACGGTGGCGGAGCACCTGGTGGCCGGCGGCGGGATACCGGACGACGCCGGCGTCGCGGTGTTACTCCGCGCGTCGAGGCAGTTGCTGGCGGAGGGGAAGGTGGACGCCTCGCTGCGGTGCCTGCGACTGGCGGACCGGGCCGAGCCGGCGGAGCCGCAGCGGGTCGAGGTCGACCTGGGGTTGCTCGGCGCGCTGTGGTGCGTCAATCCCGCGGCGGCGGAGCCGGAGGTGAGCCGTCTGATGTCCGCGATGAGTGCGGGAGCGCTCGACGCGCGGGCCGTCCACGCGCTTGTCGCGTGGCTGTTGTGGTTCGGCCGGACGAAGGAGGCCGGCGAGGCGATCACTCATCTGGGGAAGTCCTACGACCCACGGGATCCGCGCGCGGGGGAGCAGCTGACGGCCACCCGGGCGATAGTGGCGCACTTGAGTCCGGCGTTGCTCCCCGACCTGCCGGAGTCGGATCCGTCCTCGGGCATACGGGACATGACGTCAGCCGCCTATCTGGAGCACGCGGCGCACATGTCCCTCGGCCCGTCGGGCGTACCGCTCGGCGACAACGACCTGCTTGTCCTCGACCGCGACGAGACGGACACGGGCGACGCGGGGACGTTACCGCCTCCCGTCCCCGGAGCGCGGTACTCCTGGGACCGTGACGCCATCACGCTGCTGGAACTGGTCCAGCACGGGGATCTGTCCCAGGCCGAGCGACTCGGTGCGGCGTTGCTGGCCCGGCTTCCCGCCGAAGGATCTCCCGCCCGCTTCGCGATCTTCCAGAGCGTCCACGCCTATATCGCCCTGCAACGAGGTGAGATGGACACCGCGGTCACTCGCGCGGCCACCGCTCTGGAACACCTTCCCCACCACGGCTGGGGTGTGGTCATCGGCACTCCCCTGTCCACCCTGGTGCACGCCCACACCGCCATGGGCCGGTCCGACGAAGCCGCCCGCTACCTCGAATATCCCGTCCCCGATGAGATGTTCCACTCCACCATCGGCCTGTTCTACCTCGTCGCCCGCGGCCACCACAGCCTGGCCACCGGACGCCCCTACGCGGCTCTCAACGATTTCACCGCCTGCGCCCCGCTGGGCGAGAAATGGCACTCCCGCTCGCGCCACCTCCTCGGCTGGCGCACCGGAGCCGCCGAGGCCTACGTCGCACTCGACGAACCGGCCCGCGCCCGCACCATGGTCGAACGCGAACTCGCCGACATCGGCCCCCGTCCCTCGCGCTTGCGTGGCAACGCCCTGCGGATCCTGGCCGCCACGAGCCCTCCGGATCAGCGCGAGGCACTCCTCCGGGAAGCCGTGCACATCCTGCGCCTGTCCGACAACCGCTTCGCCCTGGCCCGGGCTCTCGCCGATCTCGGCCGGAGCCAGCTCGACAACGGCCGCGTCCAGGAGTCCCGCACCGCGTGGGAGGAGGCACAGCAACTCGGACACCAGCCCGAAGCCCGTACTTCCCCTTGGATGACGTGGATGCCCAGCCACCCCCGCACCACCTCCGACCTTCCCGCCGTCAGCTCCTCCTCTGCCGACAAGCCTCTTCTCTCCGACGCCGAACGGCGCGTCGCCGCCCTCGCCTCCGAGGGCAAGTCCAACCGGCAGATCGCCCGGCACCTCTACATCACCGTCAGCACCGTCGAGCAACATCTCACTCGCGTCTACCGCAAACTCTCCGTGCGCCGCCGGGCCGAACTCTCCCAATTCCTCGGCCTCCTGACCAACGGGATGGACTTCCCCGCCGACTGAAGTGCCTGGTGTGGCCGCGGGAGCAGGGCGCGCCGAAGCGACCGTGGCTGGACGCTCGGGCTGCCGGACGGGCCGGCCCGGTGGCCAGGTGGCGGGGTCGGTTACGGCGTTACCGCATTGCCGCCGAAGGTCACGACGAGGCGGCCATCCGCGGCGAAGGACCAGTTCAGTGCGCCGTTGTACGAGGCGCACCGGGACCCGTTGGAGCCGGACCAGAACTGGTTCGAGCTGTCGGCCCTTGGTGACCAGGTCCCGAGTGCGCAGTCCGTCGACGACGCGGGTGATACGGCTGGGAGTCAGGCCCATCGGCGCAGCGAGCTCAGCCATCCGCAAGCGGTGCTCGGGTGCTTCGCTGAGCCTGAGGAGGACGGCGAAGTCCGTCATCGTCAGGCCCGCGGTCCGGTTCACCCCGCGCAACTGCGCGGCGCGGTCAAAGACGCCGCCGACGGGCTCGGACGCCTCGACATCCTCGTCAACAGCGCCGCGGTCATGGTGCCCGGCACCATCGACCCGGCAATCTACCGCTCCGCGTGCTGTCTCGCGCCCCGGGTTGACCGCCTGCGAGTTGACCGCCCGCGAGTTGGCGCCCCGTAACGGCGGGTACCCCCGCAACCCCCGTAACGGCGGGTCCCCCGTAATGGCGGATCGTCCGGGGCCGGTCGGGCATCCCGCTCAGGTGGCACCGTTTGAATGATCAAAACAGCGAGGGGTTACCATATGAGCGCCGCCTAGCTCGAAAGATAAATCTGTGACTGTCGCTGAGGAATCGTTCACCAACTGGAAGAACCGCGAGGAGATCGCGGAGGCGATGATCCCGATCATCGGGAAGCTGCACCGGGAGCGGGACATCACCGTCCTGCTCCACAGCCGCTCCCTGGTGAACAAGTCGCTGGTCAGCATCCTCAAGACCCACCGATTCGCCCGGCAGATCGCCGGCGAGGAACTCTCGGTCACGGAGACGCTTCCGTTCCTGCGAGCTCTCACCACGCTCGATCTCGGCCCTTCTCAGATCGACATCGGCATGCTCGCCGCGACGTACAAGGCAGACGACCGCGGTCTCTCCGAGGAAGAGTTCACCGCCGAGGCCGTCGCCGGCGCCACGGGTGACAACAAGATCGAGCGCCGCGAGCCGCGCGATGTCGTCCTCTACGGGTTCGGCCGCATCGGCCGCCTCCTCGCCCGCCTGCTCATCGAGAAGACCGGCTCCGGCAACGGCCTGCGGCTGCGCGCCATCGTCGTACGCAGGGGCGCCGGCCAGGACATCGTCAAGCGCGCCTCGCTGCTGCGCCGTGACTCCGTCCACGGCCAGTTCCAGGGCACGATCACCGTCGACGAGGCGAACAGCAAGATCATCGCCAACGGCAACGAGATCAAGGTGATCTACTCCGACGACCCGACGTCGGTGGACTACACGGCGTACGGCATCAAGAACGCCATCCTCATCGACAACACCGGCAGGTGGCGGGACCGCGAGGGCCTGTCGAAACACCTCCGCCCCGGCATCGACAAGGTCGTGCTGACCGCGCCCGGGAAGGGCGACGTCCCCAATGTCGTCCATGGCGTCAACCACGACATGATCAAGGCGGACGAGCAGATCCTGTCCTGCGCGTCCTGCACCACCAACGCGATCGTCCCGCCGCTGAAGGCGATGGCGGACGAATACGGCGTCCTGCGCGGTCACGTGGAGACCGTCCACTCGTTCACCAACGACCAGAACCTGCTGGACAACTACCACCAGTCCGACCGCCGCGGCCGGTCGGCGCCTCTCAACATGGTCATCACCGAGACCGGTGCCGCCTCCGCCGTCGCCAAGGCGCTGCCCGACCTCAAGGCGAGGATCACCGGCAGCTCGATCCGCGTCCCGGTGCCGGATGTCTCGATCGCGATCCTCAGCCTGCAACTGGCGCGCGAGGCCAGCCGCGAGGAGGTCCTCGATTACCTCCGTAACGTGTCGCTGAACTCGCCGCTCAAGCGGCAGATCGACTTCATCAGCGCCCCCGACGCGGTCTCCAGCGACTTCATCGGCTCGCGCCACGCCTCGATCGTCGACGCCGGGGCCACCAAGGTCGAGGGCGACAACGCGATCCTCTACCTCTGGTACGACAACGAGTTCGGCTACTCCTGCCAGGTCATCCGCGTCGTCCAACACGTGTCCGGCGTGGAGTACCCGACGTACCCGGCCCCGGCGGTCTGATCCTGGTATCAGGACAGTGCGGACGGTTTCCGGGGCGGGGGCAGCCGGTTGAGGATTTCCCACAAGGGCCGGGAGCCGGCGGCCCATTCGCCCAGCAGGTGCCGGTCGACCAGATGAAGACGCTGGGACTTCGCGTACGGGGGGCACTTCGAGCTGAAGCGGCCGTTCGTGACGAGGACGATGACATCGCCGCCGTGAAGCTGGCGCCCGGTGCCGTTCAGGACGTGGAGGTCGGGGGTGCCGATCGCGGATCCGGACCAGCCGGCCCGGCGGTGTTTGCACTGGATGACCCAGCGGCGCCCGAGCGGGTCGGTGGCCTTCACGTCCGCGCCGTTGTCGCCGCGGCCACCGACCTGGACGGCGTCGTGGCAGCCGTCCCGCTTCATCAGATCCCGCACCGCGTACTCGAACTCCCGGTGATGCAAGGCGTCCAGCTGCGAGAGCTGGTAGCGCAACCCCTGCTCCTTCACCCGTGCCCACTGCGCGTGCTGGCCGCGCCAGTGCACCCAGGCCGCACCGGCCCCGCCCGCCAGTACGGTCAGGACCACCAGCACCCACCGGTGCGCGGCCAGCCACTGGAACACTGCCACCGTGACGGACGCCCCCGCCACCACCATGAGCAGCCGTCCGATGCCCTCGATCGGCGCGGCCTGCTTCCCGCGCGTCCGCTGGCCCACCACCCTGCCGCGTCGTGCCGCGGGACGGTACCGGGTGGGCGGCCTGCGCCGGGTCATCGCCGCGCCTCGGTATCGATGGCGATGCGACCGTCTCCGGCCGCCCGGGCGGATAAGACCGCCAGGCCCAGCGCCGAGTCCCCTTGGCGCGCTCCCGTCGCGGACCGTCGAACCCCCGGAACCTGGGGGCCGTTCCGCTTCACGTAGGCGTCAATCCCCATAGCTCTCCCCTTGGTTGGAACGGCGCTCCCCGCACCGGTGAACATCCAAGCACTCGCCGGAGACGGTCAGCGACCGATTGTCCACACTCTGTTATGGGATTGGCGGGTGAGACCACAGAGGCATCTGCCCATCCCGGCAGGGGGAACTGCTCCGCCCTCAGGCCGTCGGCTTCGAGCCGCCGCGCCCCGGGGCCAGGGCCTGGGCGCACCAACCGCCGGCGTGCCGCGAGGCGGGTGGCGCGGGACACGCCGTTGGCGGTCAGGGTCAGGACGCGGTCCTCGGCGTCGAGGACGTGCCGACCGCGCAGGCGGCGGCGATCAGGATGAGGACGGGCACCGGGCGGGTGCGGCGGACCGTGAGCGCGACAGCCACCAGACCGCCTACCAGCGTGGCCGCCAGGAGGTCCGCGGCCGTCGGAGCGGCACCACGCGACAGCGCGTACCCGGGCCACACCGCGGCCTGGGCGCCGAGCAGCAAGACCGGGAGGAACTGGTTGTCAGTTCGTTCCATGATGTGCCGCACGCTACGGTCACGTGCGGACCGCGGGCATCCGGCCGCAGGACGATCACCACCTCTCACCAGAGATAGGGACAGGCCCCGCGGCCACCCCCGCACGGCCCCAGCCGCGCACCGCAGGGCCGCGGCCAACGCCGAACGTCAGGCGTCGGTTGTGTGGTGGGGCGTCGCGTGTGAGTTACGCAGTTCTTCGTTGAGGCGCTGGGCTTCTTCGAGTTGGTCTTCGAGGATGACGATGCGGCAGGCTGCTTCGACGGGGGTGCCCTGGTCGACGAGTTCGCGGGCGCGGGCGGCGATTTTCAGCTGATAGCGGGAGTAGCGGCGGTGTCCGCCTTCGGAGCGCAGGGGCGTGATCAGGCGGGCTTCGCCGATGGCTCTCAGGAAGGCGGGGGTGGTGCCGAGTATTTCGGCGGCGCGGCCCATGGTGTAGGCGGGGTAATCCTCGTCGTCGAGACGGTCGAGAGAGCTCTCTGCGCTCATGTGCACCTCTGATCAGGGGAACGCGTCGAGGGGCCTCGATGCCGTACGCCGACGCGGCCCCGCGTGTTGTGCAACACCATCTGCCGGCCTACTGGGATGGCCAGCCTTCTGCACCTCTTGCCTACGAGCACGACATTAGTCCCGACAGGCCCGCATGTCTACTCTCGCCATAACAGATTTTCTATGAGGGGGAATGTCGGTCTTCTGCCGTCACCGCTACGTCGACCGGAGCGCCGTAGTGCTTGCTCATGGCGAAGCTGAAGCCCCGCAGTCGGAACAGGGCGACGTCGAGCGTCCAGCCCGTCCTATGTTCGCTCCACGTGCAGCCGCAACCGGGTGGCCACGGGCTGCACCGGCAGTGCCAGCCCTCCGAGGAGAGGCGGAAGACGCGCGGGAGCCGGCGGTGGCAGCGGTGTGGTCGATGCGTGATGCCTCTGATTCGCGGTGCGGCAGGGGAGACGCACGTCACATCCGCTCATGTCACAGCTTGCCGAGCTGTTCCGTCGTATCGGTACAGCCACCAACAACGGCAAGGAGTGCATCATGGGTGCTCGCTTGAATCTCTTCGACAACCCGGTCGCGGCCAAGTCCCTGAGGCACATCACCTCGGCGGGCAAGGTGGTCTCGGACTCGACGCTGCCGGCCGCGACGCGCGACCTGGTGCTGCTCCGGGCCAGCCAGATCAATGGCTGCGGTTTCTGCACCGACATGCATACCAAGGACGCCGCACACGCGGGGGAGACCTCCACCCGCCTCAACCTGGTCGCGGCCTGGCGAGAGGCCACGGTGTTCACCGATGCCGAGCGCGCTGCCCTGGAGCTGGCGGAGCAGGGCACCCGCATCGCCGACGCGGCCGGTGGTGTCACGGACGACGCTTGGGCGAATGCCGCCAAGCACTATGACGAGGACCAGCTCGCCGCCCTGGTATTGCTCATCGCCGTCATCAACCTCTTCAACCGCGTGAACGTCATTGTCCAGCAGCCCGCCGGTGACTACCAGCCGGGCCAGTTCGGATAACGGGAGTACCCGGCCGGGACCGCCGGAGCCGTCCCGCACCAGAGGCGGCACACGCCCCGGGTGCCCCTCGTCAGGGCCCGGGGCGTTGTTGTGTGGCGTGTCGTCAAAAGTAGCGCCGTACTCCCGCAGTGAGGGGACGGTTGTCATCCGCATGCTGCCGCTGAGGCAGGCGGACACTTTGTGCTCGGCCCAGATGCAGCGGAACTCATCGCTCGCTCCAGCATACGGTGCACGCCATGCCCGACAGGCCGCCGAAGCGGGCGGCATTCATCCCCTTCGGTGGCCTGTCAGGCGCCAGGGCTCACGTCCGACGCGGCCGCTCCTCACACGACGGACAGGGCGATACACCTAGTTGGTCATCGCTTTGCCGGTCTCCAGCAGGGTCTTCAGGTCGCTGAGCACGAGACTCCAGCCGCCGCCCGCTTCGCTGATCTCTCCCGCGACCTGGGCCGCGTGGGCCGGCGCGCCGGTGACGTCGTGGGTCACGGTGAGTCTCGTGACGCCGCCGTACGGCTCTTCCTCGATCTCGTAGGTGAGGCGCGTGAACGGCTCGCCCGCCAACTCGGGGGAGAAGAGCATCCGGTACGTCTGGACGAGCTTGCGCGGCGGATCGGCTTCGATGATCTCGCCCTCGATGATCTGTTCCGGCGCGCCGTGGCGGCGCATCTCGTCGCTCGACAGCACCCGGTATGCGCCGCCGGTGCGGGGATCGAGTTCGGACGCGCAGCGGTAGCCGTACTTCTCGCTCCACCCGGGCTTCGTGATCGCGTCCCAGACCGCCTGGGGTGTCGCCCTGATGTAGACCCGGTGGACCTGAACGGTCGTGGTCTCCTCGGCTGCGACTGTCATGTGTTTCCCTCCAGCTCGTTCTTGAGTTCTGCGAGCGCCGTCACCTGACGCTCGGTGTACTTGTCGATCCACCGGTCATGGATCAGCCGGATCGGCACCGGGTTCAGGAAGTGCAGCTTCTCCCGGCCGGACTTGCGCGTGACAACGAGTCCTGCCTCCTCCAGCACCTTCAGGTGTTTCATCGCTCCGTACCGCGTCATCTCCAGCTCGGACTCCAGCTCGGTCAGCGTGCGGCCGTCGCGTACGAAGAGCAGGTCCAGCAGGAAACGACGCGTCGGATCAGCCAGCGCCTTGAAGACACGGTCGTCGTCGGTCACAGCTCCAAAATAGGTGACCAGAAGGTCACATGTAAAGGGTGTCAGCCTCACGGTCATGAGCCTCGACCCGACCGGCACTGGCCCGGACTCGGGTACGGCGATAAGGGGGCAGCCCATCGACTCGACCCCCCGGTCCACCCACGAACTCGGCCTCCAGCCCGAGGCGTACGACCCGCAGGCGGGGTGGGGGCCCCGGTTGACGGGTGCCCAGCTGCGGGAACTGACCCTCTCTCGGGTCGGGGTTGTGCGGGAGGAGGCCGGGTCAGATCACGCGGAAGAGGTCGGCGGCGGCGTGGACGTCGGTGAGGTCCTCGATGGAGCGGAGGTTGTCGCACAGAGCCTCCAGGACCGAGCCGGCTTCGGCGGCGCGCGGGGCGCCGATGGCCACGCCGAAGACCCGGAAGCCCAGCAGGTGCTTGGCGTCGTTCCAGCCGCGCATCCATTCCTCGGTGACGCCGCATTCGTCGTCGGTGATCATCACGATGTCGCCGCGCGTGCGGGCGGTGTCGTTGAACTCCTCCTCCAGCAGTTCGCCGGCCGCTGTCAGCGGCCTCTGGTAGCTGGTGCCGCCGCCGAGAAAGGTCTCCGCGAAGTCGAGCACCTGGGCGATGCCGGCGGGCCGGCCGGCCGGGAAGCGGAAGACCTGGATCTTGTCGGCGGCGGAGAACAGGATGCCGACGAAGTCACGCTCGGCGTGGCGGGCCTGATCCAGCAGCGCCAGGGCGCACGCCTTGGACCACGCCTCCCGGGTGACTCCGCCGGGCCCTGTCTCGTACATGGAGTGCGAGGTGTCTACGCACGCGATGATGGCGCCCCGGCCGGTGCTCTGCTCTCCCTGGCTGTCGTAGAGCATCAGCTCCCCGGCGGCGTAGCGCGCGGCGAACACCGCACGCAGCTCAGGCAGGCCGAGGTTGGCCAGCTCGGAGGGGATCACGCGGGAGAGGTCATCGCCGAGCGTGACGCCGACCAGCTCCCCGGCGGTGTTCTCCACCTTACGGGCGCGCTCACCGCTGGCCATCTGCCGGAAACGGCCGATCAGCTCGGCCCACTGTGCGAGACGGCTGGTGCGCAGCCGCTCGGCGAGTTGGGCACGCTGGTCGAACGGCATCCGCTTCAGGTCGCCGGGAGCAACGCCCCATGCCCGCATCAGCGCGGCCTCCTCCCGCGCGGCCTCGGCGGCCTTCGCCGCCGCGTTCCGTGCGCCGGCACGGGTACCGGGGGCCGCCGCCGCGAGGGCCCGCGCGGCGTCCTGGGCGGTCCGCTGCGCAGCGGACTCGGCGGACTCGGAGGCGTCGATCGCCTGTTGGACGGCGTCGGCGGCCGGGGTCGGCACGGTGCCGTCCTCGTCGGCCTCGTCGGCGGCCCGCTGGAGCGCCGCGCCCACGGCGGTCGCCGCGCCTTCGGCGTTCTGCTGGGCCGTCTTCGCCTGCTCGGCCTGTTCCTGGGCATCCTGGGAGCGCTCCAGCATCCGGCGCAGCGCGGCAGCCTGGGCGAGCACGGCCATGGCGGCGGCGTAGGGGTCGCCGGCAGTCTCCCGGCGCAGTTCGGCGAACTCCAGTGACTCCACCAGTGAGGCGATGACCTGGTGGTTGACCAGTCGGGAGGCGTCCATCTCCGCGCGCTCGCGCAACCGCGGGCCGACTTTGTAGGCGGCCAGGAACGCGTCGGTCAGGAGGTCGGTGGCGTAGTCGTAGCGCTCGCTCAACTCATGGGCCAGCTCGCGCAGTCCGGCCGACTGCTCGTAGGTGTCGCGCCATGCGATCTGTTCGAACCGGTCCGCGACCACGGCCGCGGTGTGCCGCTCGGAAGCGGCAGCGGACAGGCCCAGCCACTTCCCGGCCCGGCTCGCCAGCTCGTCGAGCTTGCTCGGTGTCGTGCCCATGGTCCTGCTCCCCCGGCGTTCAGAGCTGGGCCTGCACCATGCTCGCGTCCACGCCGAGGGCCTCGGTGAGAACGCGGGCGCGGACGGCGCGCTGGCGGCCGGTGACTCGGTCGATGGCGGCGGTGGAGCGGCCGGCACCCGCCGCCTCCTCGCGCAGCTTCTCCAGCCGCTTCCCCGCCATGGCGAGCTTGTTGTGCGCCTTCTTGATGACCCACTCGCTCAGCGCCTCGCGGGACTGACCGGCCATGGCGTCGAGCTGGGCCTCCAGCTCCTCGATGGCGTCGGCCAGGTCGAGTGCCTCCTTGGCGTCGGGGTTGACCAGTTGCAGCACCTCGCGCTCGACGGTCGGGCGTTCGGCGGGGGAGTCCCACAGCACGTGAGTCAGCACCGACAGGTCGGTCTCGGCGACCGCCGGGCGGCCGTCGAGGTACGCGGACGCCTGGAGCAGGCCTACCGCCTGGCGCCAGCGGCGGTCGGAGGCGACGAGTTCCTTGCGGCGCAGGGCGGCCCGCAGCGTACAGATCGCGTCCACGATCACGTCAGGGACGTCTACGGCCGGGACGGCTTCGGTCACGGCGTGCTGTAACGCGGCCAGCTCGATGGTGGTACGTGTCGGTGCCGCCGGGCGGCTGACGGCGGAGCGGACCAGCGCGGCGAAGTTCGAGGGGTCCGCCAGGTACCCGACCTCGATCCGCACCAGCAGCCGGTCGTAGATCGCGGCCGAATCCTCCCCGCCGGGCAGTTCGTTACTCGCCGTGATGGCCCCGATCAGGGGGCAGCGGATCGGCTCGCCGCCGCTCTCGGGGTGGTAGATCCGCTCGTTGAGGTAGCCCAACGTCTCGTTCAGCGCCGCCGTGGAGCACTTGAAAATCTCGTCGATGAACGCGACATGCGCGGTCGTGGCGCGGCCGTCGTAGACCTGGCGGTACTCACCCCGGGCCAGCGCGGCGACGTCGATGGGACCGAACATCCTCGTCGGCGCGGTGAACTTCGACAGGAGGATCTCCCAGTAGGCCGCCCCCTCGACCCTGCCCGTGAGCTCCCGCGCCATCTCGGACTTCGCCGTTCCGGGAGGGCCGAGCACCAACGAGTGCTGACCGGCCAGGAGCGTCACCAGCAGCGTCCGCACCACGTCAGTCCGCTCGTAGAAACGGTCCGACACCTCGTCGCTGATCGCCCGCAGCTTCTCAGCCGTGTCCTGCGCGTTCCGCGTGTCCTGCGCGTTCTGTGCGCCCATCTTCAACTCCTGCCCAGTGAAGCCCTGTTGGGCTGACGAGACGGCCCTTTGCCCGAGCAAGATAACTTGGGGTTCGGAGCGGGTGTGTCGCTCAGTGGGGAGACCCGGCGATCTGTACGCGGTCGCTGTCGTTGTCGGAGAGGAACGACGCCAGTTCCCGCCCCTGCTCGGCCACGGCGGTGCGGTCGGCTGCGGAGAAGCGGCGCAGCGGCGTGACGAGCACGGTGCCGGCCGTGACGCTCCAGGTCGCGGCCACCCGGCCGTCGACCAGGACGACGCGGGCGCCGGTGACGGACAGGCCGCGGTGGGCGTCGTCGATGATCCGGGTGCGGTCGTGGTAGCCGAGGATCGCGTTGTCGAACGCCGGCAGGAACCGCACCGGGGCGGGCGTGTCGGGGTCGGGGCGCGGCGCGTCGGGGAGGTCAAGCAGTTCCCGGCCTCGCTCGTCGCGGAAGGTGACCAGCTCCTCGCGTATCGCGGCCACCGCGGCCGGCAGTCCGGCCAGGCCGCACCAGGCGCGCAGGTCGGCCGAGGCCGCGGGGCCGAACGCGGCCAGATAGCGCCGTACCAGCGCCTGGCCCACCGGATCGGAGCCGTCCGGGGACGGAGGGGCGATCTCGCGACCCAGCCAGGACGAAAGCAGGACGTTGCGCACTCCCGCCTTCGTGCGCCAGAGCCCGCGCGGTGGCAGCTGTGCCATCGGTACGAGGGCGGCGACCAGCATCTCGCCCAGTGCGCGCGTTCCCGGCGCCGGCCAGCGCTCGGCGAGCGCCCGCGCGAGCTCGGTCATCGAGCGGGGCTCGCCGTCGGCCATGACCGCCCGGCCCGCCGCGGCGAGTTCGTCGAGGTCTGTCCCGGCGAGCTCGCGACGGTAGGTCCCGAGTACCCGTTGGCGCAGCATGGTGTCGTGGCGGGCCCGCCAGGCCAGGGCGTCGTCGGCGGTGAGGAGGTGGACGGTACGGCGCATGAGGTGGGTCCGTACGACGCGCCGCCCGGTCAGCAGGTCCGAGAGCACCGCCGGGTCGAACGCGCGCAGCCGCGACCAGAGCCCGACGAACGGTTCCTGCGGTTCCTGCGCTTGCAGACCGCCGAGGTGCGCGACGGCGTCGAGGACCGGCACGTCGGCGCGATCGAGCAGCAACTGCCGTGCCAGCGTCGCGCGGTTGAGCGCCCGGGTGTCGAGAACGGTCATCGGGTCACGCCCGCGGCACGCTGGTCGGCCGGTCGCCGGCGCGGAGCCGCCCGTCTGAGGGCCGGTGGCGTGTACGACACGTCGAGCGGGCCGAGGCCGGTTCCGGGCGCCACGATCCGGTCGATCCGGTCGAGGACTTCGCCGTCGAGAGTGGTCGCGGCGCCGGAGAGGAGATCCTCAAGATGCTCCATGGTGCGGGGGCCGACGATGGCGCCCAGGCGGTAGGGGCTGACCTGAATCCCGGTCCGCCCCAGCTCGCGCATCTTCACGGTGACGCCATTCCCTTCGATTCCGTTCACGTCCTGGTTCACCGCGTCCGGTGCGCGGTACCGGATCGGGCCGGTGGCCCGATCCGGACAAGGTCCGTCACCGGTGGTCAGGTCGACTTCTGCCCGTCGAGCGTCTCGCGCAGGATGTCCGCGTGCCCGGCGTGCTGGGCGGTCTCGGCGATGACGTGCGTCAGCACCCGGCGGACGCTGCGTACCGCTCCCGGCTCGTTCCAGGGCGCCTCCGGCAGCGCGTGCGTCGCCGACAGGTCGGGCACGGAGGCGATGACCTCCTCGCTCCGGGCGGCGACCCGCTCGTAACGCGCGACGATCCCGGCCAGCGTCTCGCCGGGCAGCAGCTGGAAGTCGTTCTGGTGGTCGATCGCCCACTGCGGGAACTCGCGTGCGGTGCCGGCCGCGAGGTCGTCCCAGGTGACACCGTCGGGCAGGTCGTAGCGCATCGCCGAGGGGCCCTCGACCACGAAGCGCATCCAGCCTTCCTCGATGGACGCGACGTGCTTGATCAGCCCGCCCAGGCACAGCGCGCTGACCGTCGGGCGCTCGCCCGCCTGCTCGTCGCTGAGCCCGCGCACCGTCTTGGTCAGGGCGGATCGCGCGGTCGCGAGCGCGTCGAGCAGGTCGGCTCGCTCGGCGTCGAGGGGGGAGAGAGGCGTGGTCGTGGCGGTCACGGTGATCAGGTCCTTCCGGTTGTTCTCGTTCTTGTTCTCGTTCTCTGGCACGAGACAACAATCGCAAGAGAAGCGGACAGGTTGTGGCCGCTTCTCAGGTCAAGATGGAGTCATGCCGAAGACCTCAGCGCGACTGCTCTCCTTGCTCTCGCTGCTCCAGGCGCGCCGGGACTGGCCCGGGGCGCTGCTGGCCGAGCGGCTGGACATCAGCCCGCGCACCGTGCGCCGCGATGTCGATCGCCTGCGCGAGCTCGGCTATCCCATCGTTGCCTTCAAGGGGCCCGACGGTGGGTACCGCCTCGACGCCGGTTCGGAGCTGCCTCCGTTGCTGTTCGACGACGAGCAGGCCGTCGCCCTCGCCGTCGCCCTCCAGATCGCCACCACCAGCGGCGCCGGCATCGAGGAAGCCGCGGTACGCGCGCTGAACACCGTCCGGCAGGTCATGCCCGCCCGGCTGCGCCACCGCATCGACACCCTCCAGGTCACCGCCGTCGAGCGGCCCGCGATCCGGCCGAACCCGCAGGTCGACAGTGGCGTGCTCATGACGCTCAGCGCGGCCGTCCACGCCCGCGAAGTGCTGCGCTTCGACTACGTCCCAGCGTCCCCACCGGGAGCCACCGACGACGACCGCGCCGAACCCCCTCCGCGCCGGGTCCAGCCCCATCACCTCGTCACCTGGGGCGGGCGCTGGTACCTCGTCGCCTGGGACCTCGACCGCGAGGACTGGCGCACCTTCCGCGCGGACCGGATCACTCCGCGTACCCCCACGGGGCCCCGCTTCACCCCGCGTGAACTGCCCGGAGGGAACGTGGCGGCCTTCGTCGCCGGCAGATTCCGCGGCTCAGACGGCTCAGACGGCTCACACGGCTCGGGCGACTGGCCCTGCCGCGGCGAGGTGATCCTCGACCTCCCCGCCGCCGCCGTGTCCCCCTACACCCGCGACGGAGTCGTCGAGGAACTCGGCCCTGACCGCTGCCGGCTCGTGCTGGGCTCATGGTCATGGCCCGGCCTGGCCGCCGCCCTCGGCAGGTTCGACGCCGGCATCGAGGTCGTCGGCCCGGCCGAGCTCAAGGACGCCTTCGCGCACCTGGCCCGCCGCTACGCCGACGCCGCAGCCGACGCACCCGCCCCACCGCCCCCGAGCCCATGAGCCGAGCGCACGTCGACCACCGTTCGGCGTGGCTCGGGCAGTGCGAAGAGCTGACACCGCGCCGCTTCACCGTCATCCATTCGGCTGTTCTTTCACGAGCCCGCGGAATGGGGGCAATCGACCGCTGACGGGCCCAGCGGCCGGCCGGCTCAGGTGGGACGTTTCATGTGCGAGCAATACCGCTTACACGTAGCGGCGTCACACTGATGAACCATGCGCCACTCAAGATCCTCCACCACCCGCATCAGCCGTCGGCAGCTGCTCGCCGTCTCCGGTGCCCTCGCGCTGACCGCCGCCTGCGGCTCCAACACCGGCCGCGGCGGGGGAGCGGGCGGTGGCCCCGCGCTCGGTCAGTGGTATCACCAGTACGGCGAGGCCGGCACCGAGGAGGCGGTGAAGCGCTATGCGGCCGCGTACGGGAAGGCGCGGGTCAACGTCCAGTGGCGGCCGGGGAATTACGACCAGCAGACCGCCGCGGCACTGCTGACCGAGAACGCGCCGGACGTCTTCGAGGGCGGGCCGACCCTGGACCAGATCCGGGGCGGTCAGGTCGCCGATCTCACCGGCCTGCTGAAGGGCGTACGGGACGACTTCCATCCCGCGGTGCTCGCCCCCAAGACGTATCAGGGCAAGGTCTACGGCATCCCGCAGGTCATCGACACGCAGATGCTCTACTACCGCAAGAGTCTGCTGGACAAGGCCGGTGTCCGGCCGCCGGGGACGCTTGACGAACTGATCGACGCCGCAAAGGCGTTGACCACGAAGGACGTCAAGGGCCTCTTCCTCGGCAACGACGGCGGCGCCGGTGTCCTCGGTGCCACCCCGCTGCGCGCCGCCGGCCTGGAACCGGTCACCGCCGACGGGGAAGTCGGGTTCGACGACCCGCGGGCCGCCAAGACCCTTGGCAAACTGCACCGGTTCCACGCCGACGGCTCCCTCCTGCTCGGTGCACCCACCGACTGGTCCGACCCGTCCGCGTTCGTCCAGGGGCTGACCGCCATGCAGTGGACGGGACTGTGGGCCCTGCCGCAGATCCAGAACACACTGGGCGACGACTTCGGCGTCCTGCCCTTCCCCGAGGACGGCCCACAGGGCGGCCCGTCGGTCCCGGTCGGCGCCTACGGCGCGGCCGTCAGCACGCACAGCGGTCATATCGACGCGGCGAAAGCGTACGTGAAGTGGCTGTGGGTCGAACGCACCGACTTCCAGGAGGACTTCGCGCTCTCCTACGGCTTCCACATTCCCGCCCGGATCTCGCTGGCGAAGAAGGCGGCCAAACTCGCCAAGGGCGCGGCGGCCGACGCCGTCCGGTTCACGGCCGACCACGGATACGCACAGCCCCTGCTGTGGACCGAGAGGAGCCGGACCGCCTACCAGGACGCCCTGAGCCGGATCATCACCGACGGCGCCGCCCCGGACGCACAGCTCAGGACGGTCGTCGCGACGACGAAGGCCGAGCTGAAGCGGGTGCGGTCATAACCACCCGGACAACTCACAAGAACTGCGACTCACTTGGGCGGCGACTGCGCGGACCCCAGAACCGCTACGTGTGGTTCTGGGCCTTCGTCGGCCCCTTCGCCGCCGGGCTCGCTCTCTTCACCTACGTACCGCTGGTGTGGAGCGTCTGGCTGAGCTTCTTCGACGCCCACAACACGGTGACCCCGACCGAGTTCGTGGGCTTGGACAACTACACCGAAATCCTCGGCGACCCCTCCTTCACCTCCAGCCTCACCACCTTCGCCGTCTTCTCCCTCTTCATCGTCCCGGCGACATACGCCCTCTCGCTCGCCCTCGCGCTGATGGTGCACCGGCTGCGCTTCGCCCAGGCGTTCTTCCGCTCGGTCTTCTTCCTGCCCACCGCCTGCTCCTACGTCGTCGCCGCGATCATCTGGAAACTGTCGGTCTTCAACGGCGTGCGGTACGGGCTGGCGAACACGGTGCTCGGCTGGTTCGGCGGCTCCGACATCGCCTGGCTGTCGACCACCAGTCCGCCGTGGTACTGGCTGGTCATCGTGACCGTACGGCTGTGGCTCCAGGCCGGGTTCTACATGGTGATCCTGCTGGCCGGACTCCAGCGCATCCCCGCCACCCTCTACGAGGCCGCCGCGGTCGACGGCGCCCGCCCCGGCTGGCAGGTCTTCCGGCACATCACCTTCCCGCAACTGCGCGCGACCTCCGTCGCCGTCGTCCTGCTCCTGGTGGTCAACGCCTTCCAGGCCTTCGACGAGTTCTACAACCTGCTGTCCACCGCGGGCGGTTACCCGCCCTACGCCAGACCGCCCCTGGTCTACCTGTACTACGCCGCACTGGGCCAGGGGCAGAACCTGGGGCTCGGCAGCGCGGGGGCCGTGATCCTCGCACTGATCATCGCTGTCGTGACGGTGATACAGGCACGCTGGTTCGGCCTCGGACGCCGGGAGGACTGACCCATGCGACGACACCCCAGACGCCCCGGACGCCTCAGACATTCCAGACACCCCACGAACGGTCCGGCGCCGTACCCGACGAGCCGGGCCTTCCACCGGCTCGCCCGCGGACTACGGCTCGTCCCGCTCATCGCACTCGCCGGGCTCTTCCTCCTCCCGTTCTACCTGCTGGTACGCAACGGACTGGCCGCCGAGGCGGACATCACCGGCACCGACTGGACGTTCTTCCCGGACAGCCCGCACTGGGAGAACCTCCGGGAGCTGTTCGACGACAGCAGCGTCCCCATGCTGCACGCCCTGGGGAACTCGGCCGTGATCGCCGTCCTCACCACCGCCGGAACCCTGCTGCTCGCCTCGCTCGCCGGATACGGTCTGGCCCGTATCGAATACCCCTACGCGAACCACGTCTTCTACGCGTTCCTGGTCACCCTCATGATCCCGTCCGCTGTCACGTTCCTCCCGAGCTTCGTCCTGGTCTCCTCGCTCGGCTGGATCTCCACCCTGCGCGGACTGATCATCCCGACCCTCTTCAGCGCCTTCGCGGTCTTCCTCTTCCGTCAGTACTTCCTCGGCTTCCCGCGCGAACTGGAGGACGCGGCCAGGGTGGACGGGCTCGGCCACTGGCGTACGTTCTGGCGGATCGTCGTGCCCAACACACGGCCGGTCTTCGCCGCCGTCGGCGCGATCGTCTTCATCGGCTCCTGGAACTCCTTTCTGTGGCCGCTGGTGATCGGCCAGGACCGCGACGCCTGGACCGTGCAGGTCGCACTCGCCACGTTCACCACCGCCCAGACCGTCAATCTCCATGAACTCTTCATCGCCGCCGCCGTCTCGATCCTGCCCCTGCTGGTGGTCTTCCTGGTGCTGCAGCGCCAGATCGTCGCGGGCGCCGAGCGCTCCGGCATCGACGACTGACCGAGCCCGGCACGGACACACCGGCGCCCCGGAGGCCCGGAGGCCGGCGGGGCGCCGGTGCGTTGCCCGGGTCAGGCCAGTTCGATGCCGTCGAGTTCGGCGTACAGGGCGCCCTTGCTCAGCCGGATCGTGTTCCAGCCCTCGCGCAGGCCGATGGTCGCCCGCGCGCTCTGCCAGTTGTCCCAGCCCGTGTACGGATAGCGCATCTCGCCGGACGCGGTCCCGTTGACGGTGAGACGGTGGGAGGACGCCGCGGGGGAGCCAGCGGCTGTGAGCGAGCCGTTGCCGAAGCGGACGGTGAGCGTGTGGGAGCCCGGGGCCGGGGTGAAGACCGAGAACTCCACATAGCTGTCGTCGTAGTCGATGTGTCCGACGGCCCTGCCGTCCCACGCACCCGCCGCGTCCCGTACGACAGCGTGGTGCACCAGCGCGTTCTCCGCCTGATAGATGACTTTGCTGCCGTCGACGACAGGGTAGCCGTTCGCCCAGCCGAGGCCGGCGACGTACAGACCGCGGTGGGAGCGGTCGGCACTCCAGCCGTGGAAGACGATCAGGTCGCGGCCGTCGGGCCCGGTCACCACGTCCTGGCCACCGGGCCCGTGGACCGTGCCGGAGAAGGAGTCGGTGGTCATCAGCGGAGCCGCGGCCTTCGTGTACGGGCCCGTGAGGCTGTCGGCGACCGCGTAACCGGTCTTGTAGCGGTCGTCGCCGTAGTGGTCGGCCGAGTAGAACAGCACGTAGCGACCCGCGCGCTTCACCAGGGCCGGTGCCTCGATGACATTGCCCTCCCAGGAGCGGTCCTGGCGGATGAGACGTACGGGATCCGCGGTGGTGCGCGTCCCGTCCCAGGTCACCTCCTGGAGGTGCAGCCAGGTGTCCTGGCCGCAGCAGTTGCCGTCGTTCTTCCACAGCAGATAGCGGTGGCCGTTCTCGGTGTACGACGACGGGTCGATCGCGCCGCCGAGGCCGGCCGGGCACACCAGCGGTCCGTCGCCCACGGGCCGGAACGCGCGGTCCGGTGAGGCCGCTTGAGCCACCCCGATGCACTGCTTGTCGCTCGCCCGGTCCCGGGCGACGTAGTAGAGGGTGAAGCCGGCGCCGTTGTCGAACACTTCGGGCGCCCACACCAGGGAGCGCTCCGGCATCGCCCAGCTTCCCACGGCGGGCAGGGCGTCGGCGGTGGCCACGGACCAGTTCACCAGGTCCATGGACGTGCCGTGCTGGATGTTCTTGCCCTCCGCGTTGGTGGCGAAGGCGTGGTAGGTGTCGCCGGCCTTCACGACGTCAGGGTCGGGGAAGTTGCGGTCGAGGACCAACAGGGCGCCGCCCGCGGCCGACGCGGGTGCGGTGCTCAGACACAGCGCCATGGTGGCCAGGGCCGGCACGGCCGCGGCCAGGCGGGCGGCGCGGGGGAGGAGCCCGGCCTTTCCGCTACGACGTCCACGACCGGTCACGAGGTGTACACCTCCGCCCGGTCCACACTCACGAACCCGCCCTGGGACGCGGCATTGTGCTCGCCGGTCACCCGTACGCGCAGGGTGTGCCGGCCGTACGGCAGGCGGGGGCTGAGGTACTGGACGCTCTCGCCGGTACGGATCGCGCCGTAGAAGTCGACGCGTCGCTCGGTGCCCCCGTCGATACTCAGGGCCGCGATGCCGTTGCCGGTGTCCCGGACGGACAGCAGGGCGACACGGGTGCCGGTGAAGGTGAAGGTCGCGGTGTTGCCGGCCCGGTCGCTCCAGTGGTCGTCGCCCCAGAAGCACTGAGTGGCGCAGCCGGTACCGGAGTTCCAACCGCCGGTGTAGGCGACGGTCCCGTCGCCGCTGGAGCGGCCGTCGTCGTTGATCCAGTGGCCGCCGGATCCCGGGTCGCCGGAGGGCAGGTCCTGCGTCGCGCCCAGGGCGAGCGGGCGGCCGAGGTTCGGGCTGCCGTCGGCGTTCCAGGTGATCTTCTGGGCGCGGGTGGTGCGGTCGGTGTAGGTGTACGTGGAGGTCGTCTTGGCGTGGTAGACCATCCAGTCCTCGGTGCCGTCGGGGGAGCGGAAGAAGGCGTGGTGGCCCGGTCCGTACACGCCACGGTCGTCGGCGCGGGAGAACACCGGCCCGGAGCGCTGGGTCCAGTTACGGGGCAGGAGCGGGTCGGCGCCGTTCGGCAGGGACATCATCCAGACCTGGTAGTCCGGCTTGCCCGTGTCGCACGTGGAGTACGTCATCCACGTACGGCCGTTGCGGTTCAGGAACTCCGGTCCCTCGCGGACCTCGGGGCAGCCGCCCGCGGCGTCGAGGGCGACCGCGTCGCCGGAGACGGTGTAGGGGTTCGACATCGGAGCGATGTTGAGGCCGTTGTGCTGGTAGGGGTTGAGGCCGCTGTAGGCGAGATAGAGGCGGCCGTCGTGCTGGAAGACGCTCGGGTCGATCGCGAAGTCGGAGGCGTGGTTGGGCGGGGTGAGCCTCGCCTTGAAGTGGTACGGGCCGGCCGGGTCGTCGCGTTCCGACTCCAGGACGTAGAGCCGGTGGTGTTCGTCGGTGCCGTCGTCGGCGGTGTAGTAGAGGTACCAGCGGTCGCCGAAGCGGAAGAACTCCGGAGCCCAGATGTTGCGGTTGCGCGAGGTGTCGGTGTCCGTCCACACCGTCACGGGGTCGGCGGAGAGCAGTGTGCTCAGCGAGGGCGAGCGCCACATCCGGATGCTGTCGCCCTGTGTGCTGGTCAGGTAGTACGCCCCGTTCCAGTACGTCGTGAACGGGTCGGCGCTGGGGTTGAGCGGATTACGGAAGGTGGTGCCCGCGGCAGCCGGGGCCGGGCTCGCGGCGATGGCCGGCGGGGCGGAGACGGCCGGCGGGGCGGAGAGAAAGCCGAGCAGGAGGGCCAGGAGCGCGGTGACGAGTGCCGCGCGACGGGCTGTGCGGGGTTCTGTATGCATGGGCAGTCCCTTACATCGATGTAAGTCCGGTCGGCACCGTAGGGAAGAGGCGTGGAGGTGTCAACGGCACGGGAGGTAAAGGCAGTTAGTCCGGACAGGGCTCAGCAGCCCTGACCGCTCGGTTCACTGCCCGCCGAGCCCCGTCGTGGACACGGACTTGACGATGTGCCGCTGGAAGAACATGAACACCACGACGAGCGGCAGCGCGGCCAGGACGGCGGACGCCATCGACTGGGCGTACTGGATGCCGTAGGCGTCCTTCACCGACGTGATGCCCACGGGCAGGGTCATCAGGGCGGGGTCGGAGGTGGAGATGAAGGGCCACAGGAAGTTGTTCCACGCCCCGATGAACACGAAGATCGACACGGCGGCGAGCATCGGCCGGGACAGCGGCAGCAGCACCGACCAGAAGATCCGCCAGTGGCCCGCGCCGTCGATCCGGGCGGCCTCTTCCAGCTCGTGGGGCAACGAGTCGAAGTGCTTCTTCAGGATGAACACCATCACCGGTGCCACGGTCTGCGGCAGGATCACCGCCGCGTACGTGTCGAGCAGACCCAGGCTGAGCATCTGCTGGAACCACGGCACGATAAGGATCTGGGGCGGGACGAGTACGGCCGCCACGGTGAGCGCGAACAGCCACCGACGGCCGGCGAACAGCGTGCGGGAGAAGGCGTATCCGGCCATCGCGGAGACCAGCACCGTGATCACGGTGACGGCGGCCGAGATGAGGAAGCTGTTGAGCATCCACAGCGGCAGGTCACCGCGCTCCCAGACGCTGCTGAAGCCCCGGAGCGTGAAGCCGTGGGAGGGCAGGAACCAGTGGACGGGATCGCTCGCGTCCTGCTCGGACTTGAAGGCGGTCAGCAGCGCCCAGGCCATGGGCAGCAGCCACACCAGGGCCATGACCGCGAGGGCGGCCAGGGCGAGCACACGCGCGGTCCGGCCGTCCCCGAGGGTGAGGTGCGCCCGAGGCCGGGGTGCGCGGCGCCGGTCCGCCAACGCCCGTACGGATCCCGGGACGTGTGGGGCGGGGGAAGGGGCGGAACGGACGGGCAGATCGGTGGAGGTCATGTCACTTCTCCCGGCGGCGAAGGGCGGCGTACTGGGCGGCGGAGGCGAGGATGACCAGGGCGAAGAAGATGTAGCTGATCGCCGAGGCGTAGCCGAGCCGGTAGCCCGTGAAGCCGACGTCGTAGACGTACTCGACGACCGGGCGGGTGGAGTTGTTGGGGCCGCCCTTGGTGATCAGATAGACCTGGTCGAAGACCTTCAGCGAGGCCAGGATCTGCAGCACGGTGATGACGACGGTGATCCGGCTGAGCTGGGGCAGCGTGATCGACCACAGGCGCCGCCAGGCCCCGGCGCCGTCGATGGCGGCCGCCTCGTACAGATGGTCCGGAATGGACTGCAACGCGGCCAGATAGAGCAGGAAGTTGAAGCCGACGGTCCACCACAGCGTGGTCAGGGCGATCGCCGACATGGCCACCGACTCGTCGCTGAGCCAGGCCACTTGACCGAGTCCGACCGCGTCGAGCAGGTTGTTGTACAGGCCCAGGTCGGGCTGGTACAGCCAGATCCACAGCAGGCTGACGACACCGACGGGCAGCAGGTACGGGGCGAAGAACGCCAGCCGCCACACCCACTGGCCGGGCAGACCGGTGTGGACGAGCAGCGCCATCCCGAGCGCGACCGCGACGAGGGGAACCGTCGACAGGGCGGTGAACCACACGGTGTGGCCCAGGGCGCGCCACATCTCGGCGTCTCCCAGGGCCTCGGTGAAGTTGTCGAGGCCGATGAAGGAGGGGGCGTGGGCCGACAGGGAGGTGTCGGTCAGGCTCATCCACAGTCCCTGGCCCAGCGGCCACAGCATGAAGACGGCGAGCAGGACGAGGAAGGGGAGCGCGAAGAGCAGGCCGGGGGAGAGCAGCCGGCGCGCCGACAGGGCCCCGGGGCGGGGTGCTGCGTGGGGAGAGGACATCGTTGTGCCTCCTGCGCGGTGGTTCGCAGCCGGGTCAGGCCGGGCTGGGCTTGGAGAGGAAGGTGTTCAGGCGCCGCACCATGGCGCGGGCCGCACGGTCGGGGGCGAGGCCGTCGAGAAGGGCCTGCTGGAGGACCTGGGACATGGCGTTCTGGAAGTCGGATCCGGCGCCGGCGAACCAGACGGCCGGGTCGAGTACGACATGGCTCTGCGCCTGCACATAGTGCGCCTGGGGCCGCAGACGCTCGTACGCCTTCGTACGGGTGACCGGCCGGTAGGCGGGGATGTGGCCTGCGGTGGCCCAGATCTGACCGGCCTTCAGCAGAGCGGCCGCTGCCTGGTGGGTGCGGCGGCGCTGTGCGCGGTCCGGATCGGGGCGGTGCGGCAGGACGAAGGAGTGCGCGTCGGCGTATACGGCGGGTGTGCCGAACACCGTGGGGAACGGGGCCGCTTGGACGTTCTTGTCCGCGGCCCGGAAGGTGCCGAGTTCCCACTCGCCCGACAGGATCATCGCCGTCTGCCGGTTGGCGAAGGCGGCGATGGCGGCCGCGTAGTCGAGCCGTTTGGGATTGACGCGGCCGTCGACGAGCCGGGCCATGAAGGCGATCACCTCCGCCATGCGGTCCTCGTCGACCTCGGCCGGTCCGCCCGCGGGCAGCCGGAAGGCCCCGCCGGTCTGCCGGTACAGGCCGTAGAACAGGCGCCAGCCCTGTGCGGTGTCGGTGACATACCCGAAGGCGATGCCCTGCTTGCCGGAGGCCTTGGCCAGCTCCCTCCCGGCGGCCAGGAAACGGTCGGGCGAGCTGAAGGCCTCCGCGTCCAGGGTGCCGTCCTTGGCCAACAGACCCGCGTCGGCGGCCGGTTCGGGGTGGAAGAAGACGATGAACGGATGGGTGTCCAGCGGGATCGCGTACGTTCTGCCCTCGGACTGCGTGCGGGACCACACCGCGTCGGCGAAGTCGTCGCGCGTGACACCGTACTCCGCCAGGACGTCCAGGTCCCACGGGTCCAGCAGGCCGGTGGGCGCGTACCCGGCCAGGCGGGACATGTGTGCCACCGCCATGTCCGGGCCTCGGCCGCCGGCGGATGCCATGGCGAGCTTGGTGTAGTACGGGGTGCCCCACTCCAGGACAGTGCGTTCGATCCGCGTGCCCCGCATATCGGGACGCGCGGCGTGCACCATGTCGTTGAGAAGACCGCCGTCGGCCCCGCTGAACAGATCCCAGAGGCGGACGGCGGGCTCGCCGGCCGCGACCGCGGATCCGCAGCCGCTGAGCGCACCGCCGCCGAGGACCGCCGCCCCGGAGGCGAGGGCCGCCGTCAGCGCGCGGCGCCTGGTCAGGCCGGGGCGACCGACTGGTACGGGCATGCCGGTCATGTGGCTCCTTTCCCGCGGGCGGCGGTGCGGAGGGCGGGGCACTGTGGCCGCACCTCGCCGACACCGCCGCACTGCGGTACTACATCGATGTAAATCATGGACAGGGCAGGCTGCTTCCGCTCGCGCGGAATCAGGGGACGCGGTGCTGCGGAGCGCCTTCGAACGCCGCCGGGCGGGTCTGGGCGTCGCGCAGCGGCGCGGTGTCGACCTTCTCGGAACGGTCGAAACGGTAGACGCCGTTGCGTTCCTGGAAGACGTCGGTGAGCTGGGTGTAGCAGTAGCCGAACATGTCGGGGTCCGAGAGGAGTACGCCGGTCAGACCGGTGAAGCGTGCGATGAACTCCTCGGCGGTACGGGGCCGTTCGCCATAGCCCCAGGAGGCCTCCCGCTCGTCGCCGGCCGTCCCGGCCGCCGCCTGCGGGTCCCACCAGATGCCGCCGAACTCGCTGCAGAAGTAAGGCTGTCCGCGGTAGGGCACCGACCACGGCTGTCCGTCCGGTGCGGCGTTGGCATAGGGCCGGTCTTCCGCCAGGCCGTCCATGGTCCTGGCGAAGGCGGCCGGGTCCTGCTCGTAGCAGTGGGAGTCGTATACGTCGGTCTCCGGCACCCGGTGCGCGTATCCGGAGGCGTCGATCACCGGGCGGGTGGGGTCGGCCTGCTTGGTGGCGAGGAACATCGCCCGGGTGACGTCGTCGAGTGCGGTGATGCGGTCGTGCAGCGGCTGGTACGTCTCGTTCAGTGGGCACCAGCCGACGATCGAGGGGTGCGAGTGGTCCCGCTCCAGGGCCTCCAGCCACTGGGTGACATACGACGCGTCGGGGCGCTGGTTGTCGTCGCGGGCGCCGACCTCGCAGCCCCAGTCGCCGAACTCGCCCCAGACCAGGTAGCCGAGCCGGTCGGCATGGTGGAGATAGCGCTCCTCGAAGACCTTCTGGTGCAGCCGGGCGCCGTTGAACCCGGCGCGCAGGCCCAGCTCGATGTCGCGGACCAGGGCGGCGTCGCTCGGGGCGGTCATCAGCCCGTCCGGGTAGTACCCCTGGTCGAGCACCAGGCGCTGGAAGACGGGTTCGCCGTTGAGTACCAGCCGCTTGCCGTGGACGGCGACCGAGCGCAGACCGGCGTACGAGCGTGCCGTATCGACGACCGTGCCCTCGGGGTCGAGGACTTCGAGGGACAGGCCGTACAGATGCGGATCCGTCGGCGACCAGACACGCAGGCGGTCGTCGGGCAGCCGCAGTACGAGGCGCGGGCACAGGTCGAGGTCCGCGCGGGCCTCGGCCGTGGTGATGGCGCCATGGCTGTCGCTGAGCGTGGCGCGTACGCGGTGGCCGGGGGCGTTCGCGGTCAGCGGCAGTTCGAGGTGGAAGGAGCCGGAGGCCAGGTCGGGGGTGATACGGGGACGCTTGAGGGCGACGGTGCGCGGGACCGGCTCCAGCCACACGGTCTGCCAGATGCCGGTCGTACGGGTGTAGTGGCAGTGGGAGTTGGCGTACCAGGTGGCCTGCTTGCCGCGGGCCTGGACACCGTGCCGGCTGTCGCGGGCCCGTACGACGATCGTCAACTCCCCGCCGGACACGGCGACATCGCCGAGGTCTGCCGTGAACGGGGTGAAGCCACCGCGATGCCGGGCGACTTCGCCGCCGTTGACCCACACCGTGGTGTCGTGATCCACGGCCCCGAAGTGCAGCAGCACCCGGGCGTCGGCCCAGTCGGCGGGCACGGTCACCGTCCGCCGGTACCAGACGGCCTCCAGGAAGTCCGTCTCCCCGATCCCGGACAGCTCCGACTCGGGGCAGAACGGGACGAGGATACGGTCGGCGAGTTCGCGTTCCAGCAGACCGCGTTCGAGACCGGTGTCGGACCGGTCGATCTCGAACTGCCACTCACCGTTGAGATTCAGCCAGGCCGCACGGGTGAACTGCGGCCGGGGGTACTCGGGACGGGGCACGTCCGAGGGGTGCGGGACGGGCATGGTGCTCCTTGCATCGAGAGTGCCGGTCGGTGCGAGGCTTATGGCACCATGGCGATTACATCGATGTAAATACGTCGGCGGAGGATGGTCCGGCCCGAAACCGATTCGTGATGGTCGGTACGATCATGGTCGGCGGAAGGATGAACACAGTGGCGGCCAGACCGAGGATCAAGGACGTGGCGCGGTACGCCGGGGTCTCTCCCAAGACCGTCTCCAACGTCATCAACGACTTCGAGCATGTATCCGAGCAGACCCGCGCCGCCGTCCGCGAGGCGATCGACGCGCTCGGTTACCGGGTCAACATCGCCGGACGGCAGCTGCGCCAGGGCCGCACCGGCATGATCACCCTGGCGGTCCCGGAGCTCGACGTCGCCTACTTCTCCGAGCTGGCCAAGCACGTCATGGCCGAGGCCGACCGCCGGGGACGCACCGTCCTCATCCACCAGACCGAGGGCGTGCGCGAACGCGAGCTGGCCGCGCTGCACGGCTTCGACACGCAGTTCTCCGACGGCGTCATCCTCAGCCCCCTCTCCCTCCTGCCCCGGGACCTCACCACCCGCGACCAGCGCCTTCCCGTGGTGCTCCTCGGCGAACGGCCCGCCGAGGGCGGCACCGACCACGTGGGCATCGACAACGTACGGGCCGCGCGGGAGGCCACCGAGCATCTGCTGTCCCGGGGGCGCCGCCGTATCGCCGTCATCGGCGGAGCCGTCCGCGGACGCCAGGGCACCGACAGGCTGCGCACCGACGGCTACCGCCAGGCCCTTGAGGTCGCCGGCCTGCCCTTCGCCCCCGGCCTCGTGGTGCCGGTGGAGGCGTACCACTGGCAGGACGGTGCCCGCGCCGCGAGCGCACTGCTGGAGAAGGAGCCGCACCCCGACGCCCTGTTGTGCCTGAACGACCACCTCGCCCTGGGCGCGCTGCGGACGCTGTACGAACGGGGTCGCTCAGTCCCCGGAGATCTCGACGTGGTCGGCTTCGACGACATCGAGGCCTCGCGGTTCAGCGTGCCCAGCCTGACGACGGTCGCCCCCGACAAGCCGGACATCGCGAAAGCCGCCGTATCCCTGCTGCTGGAACGCATCGACGAGCCGGACGCGGGATCCCTTCAGGACCATGTGGCCGGGCATCGGCTCATCGTGCGGGAGAGCAGCGGCGGCTGACAGCACGTCAGATGTCATTCGCCGGAGTGGGCCCTCATCCCCCGGCGGCCGGCCGTCGGGAGGGCGCCCTCGATGAGATCGCGCGGCTGGGGCGGCCGAGACCCCGGGTGTCGAGCCCCATGCGGACGCCTTCGCGGAGATCTCCGACGGGCGCCTGGCCGAGGCCGCCTCCCGGCTCGTGGGCATCGACCCGCGGACCGAGACGCACAGCGACCCGTTGATCGGACTCGGCCCCTTCAGTCTGGTCCTCGACACACAGCCCGCCGTATCCGTCGCCGCCGGCCTCGGCGCCGATGTCGACCTGCTCATCGGGACCAACACCGAGGAGGGAAACCCCTATCCGGTCCCGGTGGGCCAGTACTCCTCCTCGACCGCAGGGGACGTCGACACGGCGGCGGCCCGCTCGCACCCGGATCCGGCGCGGCTCGTCGAGACGTACCGGAAGGCACGCCCCGAGGCGTCCTTCGGCGAGCTGCGGTCAGCCCTCATGGGCGACGCGCTGTTCGGCGCGGGCAGCCGGGCCCTGGCCGGCGCGCATGCCGCCCACCCCGAATCCGCCACCTTCCGCTACGAGTTCGCGTGGCGCTCCCACGCCTTGGACGGAGAGCTCGGCGCCACTCACGCGGTGGAGCTCCCCTTCGTCTTCGACCTCACGCACCTTCCCCGGCTGCGCGGACCAGGCGGCCTGCTCGGCCCCGACGAGCCCCCGGCGGATCTTGCCGCCCGCGTGCACGAGACCTGGGTACGGTTCGCCAGGACCGGCAACCCCGGCTGGGACCCGTACGACAACGAGCGCCGGGCCACGATGCGCATCGACGCCGCGTGGACCCAGGCCGATGACCCCCGCGGCCAGGAACGGCGGGCCTGGAGCTGAGCCGAGGCGCCTTCCGTCCTCCAGCCGGATGTCTCTCACGTTCAAGAGGCGCATGATGGAAACGGACCATCGATTATTCCGCTATTCCGCGCGGGTGGGGGTGCCGCCGCCCCTACGCCGCGAGGGCCGGCCGCGCGGCAGGGGCCGGCGGGTCGGGATCGCGAGACCGGAGTACGCGATGCGCGCTACTTTCACACTGGGCCGAATCGCGGGGGTACGGATCGGGGTCCACTGGAGTGTCCTGGTCATCTTCGTACTGATCGCCTTCAGCCTCGCGCAAGGCCGCTTCCCCCAGACGTATCCCGGTCACACCCCGCTGCTGTACTGGGGCGCCGCTCTCGCCACGGCCGTGGTCTTCTTCGCCTCCCTCCTCGCCCATGAACTGGCTCACGCGATCGTCGCCCGGCGTAACGGCGTGCAGGTGGACGACATCGTTCTGTGGCTGCTCGGAGGCGTGGCACGGCTCCGGTCGGAGGCAGCCACCCCGGCCGCCGAGCTTCGTGTGGCCGGCGTCGGTCCACTGGTCAGCCTGCTGCTGGGCGTGTTCTTCGGACTCTGCGCGTGGCTGCTGCGTCTCGGTTCCGCTCCGGGGCTGCTGGTGGAGGCCACCGCGTGGCTGGCGGGGATCAATGTCCTCCTCGCCGTTTTCAACGCCATTCCGGCCGCGCCCCTGGACGGCGGGCGGCTGCTGCGCGCCGTGCTCTGGTGGAGGTCCGGGGACCGGTATCGGGCGACCGCGGGGGCGACCGCCGCGGGCCGTGCCTTCGGCTGGTTCCTCGTCGTGGCCGGTTTCCTTCTCTTCGTGACGAGCAGAGCCCTGGGCGCTCTCTGGCTGGCTCTGATCGGCTGGTTCCTGATCGGGGCCGCCACGACCGAGGGCAGGCAGGCGCAGCTCAAGAACCTCCTCGCGGGCGTTCCGGTGCGCCAGGCCATGACACCGGATCCCGTCGTCGTGCCACGCTCACTGTCCGTGTCGGAGTTTCTCGGCGACCCCCGGTACCGATACCGGCATTCGGCGTTTCCGGTCGTGGGGCCCGACGGGAACGCGCTCGGCCTGCTGACTCTGGAGCGGGCCAGACACAGCGCCGCCGCCGACCCGGGTGCCTGGGTCACGGACGCGATGCGGCCCCTGCCGGAGGTCCTGACCGCGGCGCCCGGCGACTCACTGGTGGATCTTCTGCCTCGTATGCGGCCCGGCGCCGAGTTCCGCGTCCTGGTGCTGGACGGGGACAGGCTCCTGGGCATCGTCTCCCCGTCGGACGTCAGCCGTACGATCTCCTGGCTGTCCTCGTCCCGCCCCGCCGGATGGGGCGGGAGGCGCGAATGATCACCCGCCCGAGGGGCGGGCCGCTGGTCAGGAGGAGGGGGCGCTGTCGTCGCGGCAGGTAATGCCGGGACGGGTGTTCAGTGACCACATGTGCGTGCATCGCGGGCACTGAAGGTGGACGACCGGTCCCTTGCTGGAGATCAGATAGCGCCAGTGCTCACCGCAGTTGCGACGGCCTGCGCAGGTCGCGCAATGACGGGCGTCGTCGCAGACGGGGCAGGCCACCCAGGCGCGGCGGGCGAAGTCCGCCTGCGGGTCAATGGGCAGCCGCACCGCCGGGCTCCTCCCTCGGCAGAACACCGGCCGCCACGAGCAGGTCGTAGGTGCGCCGCTGCTCGGCGTCCAGGCCCGAGTAGAGGAGCGCGTACGCCTCGTCCTCAGCGCGGAGTGCGGCCACCGGGTCCCAGTCGGGCCCGAGCGCGGCCACGACCTCCGCCCGTCGCCGGGCTTCTTCGAAGGTCAGATCGATGGTGAAGGGTATGAGGTCGGTGCCGTTGTCCTGGTTCATGGAGAAACTTCCGATGTGCCGACGGGACTCCGCCATCATTACCAGGCGACCGCGCGACAGGGAAGGGTGACCTTAGTCGCCCCGGATCCACGTACCACGGAGTACGTCGACGGGGCACCCTCGGATGAGCCGACGAGGGCGGCCCGTTGCCTGCACCGGGCCCCGCGCCGCAGACCCGGTTCGCGCGCGGCACTGTGACGTACTTCATGCCGCCCGGCCCGGCCCCCGTCACTGGTCATCGAGGTAGTCCCGCAGCGCTTGCGAACGCGACGGATGGCGGAGCTTGCTCATCGTCTTGGCCTCGATCTGGCGTATGCGTTCGCGCGTGACGCCGTAGATCTGCCCGATCTCCTCCAAGGTCCGGGAGCGACCCCCGAAGAGCCCGTACCGCAGGGAGATGATTCCCGCCTCGCGCGGGGCCATCTCCGCCAGGAGATCCCGGATGGCCCGCTGGAGGAGGCCGAACGTGACCACGTCCCAGGGGGAGGGCGAGTCGCTGTCCATGATGAGGTCGCCGAACTCGGTGTCGCCGTCGTCGGACAGCGTGATGTCCAGCGAGACGGGTTCCTTGGTGCAGGCGCTGAGTTCGGCCAGCCGCTCCACCGTGACGTCCGCCTTCTCCGCCAGTGTCTCCGGCGTGGGCTCGGTCCCGGTGTCGCGGATCAGCTCGCGACGGACCCGCGCCACGCGGTTGATGACCTCCACGGCGTGGACCGGTATGCGGATGGTGCGGCTCTGGTCGGCCAGGGCTCGGGTGACCGCCTGCTTGATCCACCACGTCGCGTACGTGGAGAACTTGAAACCCTTGGTGTAGTCGAACTTCTCCACGGCCCTGATCAGCCCGGTGTTTCCTTCCTGGATCAGATCCAGGAACTGCAGTCCCCGTCCGGTGTAGCGCTTGGCGACGGAGACCACCAGGCGGAGGTTGGCCTCGGTGAGGTGGTTCTTCGCGCGGCGGCCGTCCTCGGCGAGGAGGGTCAGGTCGCGGCGCAGGCGCGGATCCGGACCGGGCTCTTCGGCGAGAAGGTGCTCGGCGTACAGCCCGGCTTCGATGCGTTTGGCGAGCTCCACCTCCTGCTCGGCGGTCAGCAGCCGGACTCTGGCGATGAGCCGCAGGTAGTCCTTCACCTGGTCGACCGTGCCGCCGTCCACGGAGAGCCGAGGTTCGGGCGCGTCGGTCTCGTCGTCCTCCGCGCGCGGGAGTTCCTCCGCGTCCTCCACCTGGGCCGCTGCCTCCGAGACGCTCACGTCGGCTCCAGCAGTGAGCGCAGGAACCGTCCGGTGTGCGACCGGGGATCGGCCGCGATGTGTTCCGGGGGGCCTTCGGCGATGACCTCTCCGCCTCCGTGACCGCCTTCCGGTCCCATGTCGATCAGCCAGTCGGCCACCTTGATCACGTCGAGGTTGTGCTCGATCACGATGACCGTGTTGCCACCGTCGACCAGCCGTTGCAACGCCGTCAGCAGCCGGTCGATGTCGGCGACGTGGAGGCCGGTGGTGGGTTCGTCCAGCACGTAGAGAGTGCGGCCGCGGGTACGGCGCTGGAGTTCGGTGGCGAGCTTGACGCGCTGTGCCTCGCCGCCGGAGAGCGTGGTGGCGGGCTGGCCGAGCTTTACGTAGCCGAGCCCGACGTCGTCCAGGGTCCGCAGATGCCGGGAGATGATCTGGTGGCCGTCGAAGAAGTCCAGGCTCTCCGCGACGGTCATGGCGAGGACGTCCGCGATGGACCTGCCCTTGTAGTGCACGTCGAGGGTTTCCCGGTTGTACTGGGCGCCCTTGCACACCTCGCACGGGACGTACACGTCCGGCAGGAAGTTCATCTCGACCTTGATGGTGCCGTCGCCGTAGCAGTGTTCACAGCGGCCGCCCTTGATGTTGAAGGAGAACCGGCCGGGCTGGTAGCCGCGCACCTTCGCCTCCGGGGTCTGGGCGAACAGCTTGCGCAGGTGGTCGAAGACGCCCGTGTACGTCGCCGGGTTGGAGCGGGGGCTGCGGCCGATCGGCGACTGGTCGACCTGGACCATCTTGTCGATGTGCTCGATGCCGGTGATCGTGCGGTGCCGGCCCGGCACCTTGTGCGCGCGGTGGATCCGCTGGGCCAGGGCGGTGTGCAGGATGTCGTTGACCAGGGTCGACTTGCCGGAGCCGGAAACACCGGTGACCGCGGTGAACAGGCCGAGCGGGAACGACACGGTCACGTCGCGCAGGTTGTGCTCGGACGCCGCGTGCACGGTGAGGGCCCGGCCCCGGGCGGGCTCTCGGCGCCGCGCGGGCAGGGGGATCGTACGGCGCCGTGACAGGTAGGCGCCGGTGACGGACTCGGGGTGCTCGGCCAGGTCCCGGGCGCTGCCCGAGCAGACGATCCGGCCGCCGTGCGTGCCGGCGCCGGGGCCGATGTCCACCACCCAGTCGGCGACCCGCAGGGTCTCCTCGTCATGCTCCACGACGATCACCGTGTTGCCGCGGTCACGCAGCCGCTTCAGCGTCTCGATGAGCCGCTGGTTGTCGCGCTGGTGCAGCCCGATGGACGGCTCGTCCAGCACATACAGCACGCCGGTCAGCCCCGCTCCGATCTGGGTGGCCAACCGGATCCGCTGCGCCTCCCCGCCGGAGAGGGAGGCGGCGGGCCGATCGAGCGAGAGATAGTCCAGCCCGACGTCGAGCAGGAACCGCAACCGCTCGCCGATCTCCGCCAGCACCGTCTCGGCGATCCGCCGCTCGCTGTCCGTCAGCTCCAACGCCCGTACGAACGCGACGAGTTCGCCGAGTGGCAGCGCGGCCGCCTGCGCGATGCTGCGCCCGCCGACCGTGACCGCCAGTACACCCGGGGCGAGCCGGGCGCCCCCGCAGGCCGCGCACGGCACCTCGCGCATGTAGCCGGCGAACCGGTTCTGAGCGGCCCCGGACTCGGTGCCCTCGGCGTAGCGGCGCGTGATGTGCGGGATCACTCCTTCGTAGCGGGCCAGATGCGAGCGGTCACGGCCGAAGCGGTTCCGGTACGCGAGACGCTGCCGCCGCTCCGCTCCGTGCAGCACCATCTCTCGTACGTCGGCGGGAAGCTGACGCCAGGGGGTGGCGGTGCTGAAGCCGGCGTCGGCGGCCAGGGCTTCCAGCAGCCGGGTGAAGTACTCGGCGCCGCTGGTGTTGGTCCACGGGGCGATGGCGCCCTCCGCCAGGGACTTGGTGTCGTCCGGCACGACGAGAGCGGGGTCGATCTCCATCCGCGAGCCGAGGCCGGTGCAGGTGGGGCACGCGCCCCAGGGTGCGTTGAAGGAGAACAGGCGGGGCTCCAGCGACTCCAGGCCGATGTCGTGGGAGCGCGGGCAGGCCATCGCCTCGGAGAACACCAACTCGCGCCCGGCCGAGCCAAGTTCCTGATCCACGAACTCGACCCGGAGGACACCGCCCGCGAGCCCCAGCGCGGTTTCCACGGATTCCGTCAGCCGCTGCCGGACACTCGGCTTGACGGCCAGCCGGTCCACGACCGCGTCGATGGAGTGCTTCTTGCGCTTGTCCAGTGCGGGCGGCGTGGCCAACGAGAAGACGGTCCCGTCCACTCGGACCCGGCTGAACCCGTCGGCGGACAACTGCCGGAAGACCTCGGTGTGTTCGCCCTTCCGGTCGCGGACGATCGGGGCCAGCACCTGGAAACGGGTCCCCTCCTCCTCGTCCAGCAGCAGATCGACGATGCGCTGCGGCGTCTGCCGGCTGACCGGCTCGCCGCACTCCGGGCAGTGGGGGTGGCCGATCCGGGCGTACAGCAGACGTAGGTGGTCGTAGACCTCGGTGATGGTGCCGACCGTGGAGCGCGGGTTGCGACTCGATGTCTTCTGATCGATGGCGATCGCCGGGGACAGCCCCTCGATGGCATCGACATCGGGCTTGTCGAGCTGCCCGAGAAACTGCCGCGCATATGCCGACAGGGATTCGACATAACGCCGCTGCCCCTCGGCGAATATCGTGTCGAATGCCAGACTTGACTTTCCGGATCCCGATACACCCGTGAATACGATCAGCGCGTCCCGGGGCAGTTCGACGGACACGTCACGGAGATTGTGCTGACGGGCACCTTTGACGACGAGCCGATTTCTCACTTCGTGAACCTCAGGTCTTGAGAGCTGGCCGGGGCCAACCGTAACACCGCAACATCGCTGGTTAAGGCCGCTGTTCAGCGCCCTTCGAGTGTGGGGAATATCGCCCTTGACAGGAAAGTCGAGCGTGTGGGCAATGGAAAGGGCTCACGCAATGGTTCCGGGTTTCCGAGGGGGTTGCCGGTGGGTGATCGGATCGGTCAGTACGCACCCGAGCCCGACCGACGGGCGCCGGAGCGCGACGGCCCACCCGGAGGCCGGCGCTTCCGCGTGATTGGGGGAACGAGAGAATCCCGGCATGGAAATCACCGCGCACGCGCTCAACCGGGCCACGCTCGCCCGGCAACTGCTGCTGGACCGTGAGCCGCTCGACGTCGGAGACGCGGTGCGACGTGTGGTCGCGCTGCAGGCACAGCAGCCCGCCTCGCCGTACATCGCGCTGTGGAACAGACTCAGCGGCTTCGACCCGGCCGGCCTCGACACGGCCCTCGCCGGACTCCGGACGGTCAAGGCGACGCTGATGCGACTCACGTTGCACGCGGTCCACGCCGAGGACTACCGGACCTTCCGCGAGGCCATGGAGCCGACGCTGCGCGGCGGACGGCTCGGCGACGCGCGCTTCAAGGCCTCCGGGCTCACCGCCGACGACGCCGCCGTACTGGTCCCGGATCTTCTGAAGTACGCCGACGAGCCCCGTACCCCCGCCGAGATGGGGGGCTGGCTGGAAGCGAGGCTGGGCGCACCGATGGAGTCGGCGGCCCAGCGGATGCTGCGGCAGTACGCGCCGCTCTGGCACGCGCCGACGGGCGGGCCCTGGTCGTTCCGGACCCGGCCGTCGTACGTCGCGGCGGGCATGCTGCCCGTACTGGCGGATCCTGACGTGGCCGCGGGGAGTCTGCGGACCCTGATCCGCCGCTACCTGGAGGGCTTCGGGCCGGCGTCGGTGGCGGACATGGCGCAGTTCGCGCTGGTACAGCGGGCCCGGGTCAGAACGGCGGTGAACACGCTCGCCGGCGAACTCGACCAACTGGAAGGCCCTGGCGGCACGGTGATGTACGACATCCCGGGCGCACCGCGGCCGGCCGAGGACACTCCCGCTCCACCCAGACTGATGGCGATGTGGGACAGCACCCTGCTGGCCTACGCCGACCGCAGCCGCGTCATCCCGCCCGCCTACCGCAAGCAAGTGACGCGTGTGAACGGCGACGTGCTGCCCACGCTGCTGGTCGACGGCTACGTCGCCGGCGTCTGGCGTGCCGTCGACGGCGGAATCGAGGCCACCGCCTTCCATCCCCTTCCAGGCGGTGTGTGGGAGGGATTGGCCGCGGAGGCCAGGTCGCTCATCGGGTTCCTCGCCGCCCGCGACCCCAGGGTCTACGGACGCTACGACCACTGGTGGGCCAAGGGACTGCCGGGCGCGGAAATACGGCTGCTCCCTGGTGACTGAGCCGGGTGACAGCGGGAACGGGCGGCCGTCGGGAGCGCGGGCTCACGTGTCCGGGGTCGTGCGGTCGGCGGCGCGTCATCCCGTTCCTGGAACAGCGCGGCCTGCTCCTCGTCGCGCGACGAGCGGGCCGGGCGCCGGCTCAGCGCGTTCGCGCGGTCGTGCGGCGCGGCTTGTAGGGTGCGTCGTATGCCGGATGCCCTGCCCCGTCCCGAGCCGTTCACCCAGCAGACCGCCCCCGCGGCGCTTGAGGACCTCCGCGCACGGCTGCGCGCGACGCGCTGGCCGGACGCGCCCGAGGACGCCGGGTGGTCGCTCGGGACGGACCTCGCCTACCTCCGCGAGCTCGTCGCCTACTGGGCGGACGGCTTCGACTGGCCGGCGCAGGAGGCGGCGCTTGCCCAACTGCCCCGCTTCCGCGCGCGGCTCGGCGGCCTCGGGATCCACTTCGTGCACGCCCGGGCCGTGGCGCCGGCCGGGCCCGTCCTGCCGCTGGTCCTCAGCCACGGCTGGCCGGACTCGTTCTGGCGCTACGCGAAGGTCATCCCGCTCCTCACCGATCCCGGCGCACACGGTGCGGACCCCGCCGACGCGTTCGACGTGGTCGTACCCGACATGCCGGGCTACGGGTACTCCGACCGCCCCACCGGCCCGCCGCTCAACTCCATCGCCGTCGCCGGTCTGTGGGCCGAGCTCATGGGCGTCCTCGGCTACGAGCGGTTCGGCGCGGCGGGCGGGGACATCGGCAGCCACGTGAGCCGCTACCTCGCGCTCGACCACCCGGATCGGGTCGTCGCCGTCCACCGCATGGACGGGGGCCTGCCCGTCTTCGCCGGCGACCCGGCGGACCTCACGCCCGAGGAGCGCGCCTGGTTCGAGGGCGCCGCGGCCTGGGGTGCGACGGAAGGTGCTTACGGAGCCATGCACCGCACGAAGCCCCAGACCGCCGCCTTCGGGCTCACCGACTCACCGGCCGGGCTCGCCGCGTGGATCGTCGAGAAGCTCCGGGCGTGGAGCGACTGCGACGGAGACGTCGAACGGCGCTTCACGAAGGACGAGATCCTCACGAACGTCACGCTCTACTGGCTCACGGGGACGATCGGCTCGTCGATGCGCATGTACCACGCGAACGGCGCGATTCCGCCCGAGCAGCTCACCCGCCGGGTCGAGGTGCCGTCCGGCTTCTCGCTCTTCCGCGGCGATATCGTCCGGCCGCCGCGAGCGTGGCTGGAGCGCACGGCGAACGCCGTGTTCGTGACCGAGCCCGCGCGCGGCGGGCACTTCGCGCCGTTCGAGGAGCCCGAGCTCTACGCGGAGGAGCTGCGCGCGTTCTTCCGCCCCTACCGCCCGGCGGCGACCGACTGAGAGCGCCGCCCGCGCGCGGGGGGCGGCCGGCTTCCCCAGATGCGGCCGGTGCGGCGGGGCAGGACGATGGGAAGGTGTTCTGCCCGCCGGCCGGGGTCCTGCTCGGCCTCGGCCTGGGGCGGGACCGCTCGGGCGACCAGGCCCTGTCCGGCCGGTCTTCGCGGGCCCGCGACGCCGCAGTGACATGAGCCGCTGCCGCGGCCTGATCCGCGAAGACCGACCGGACAGGACCTAGCCGCGCATACAAGGGGTAGCCATGTTGATCATCGGGATTCTGCTGATGGCGGCCGCCGCCGCTTTCACCGCTCTGCTCATCGTCTTCAACCTCTCGGGAGGACCGGACTACGTCGTGTCGCTGTTCGGTAGCCACCCGTTCACGATCAACGCGCTGGGTGCCTTCCTGAGCGGGATCGCGCTGACGCTGATCTTCGGCCTCGGGCTGTGGCTCGCGCTGGGCGCCGCGGCTCTCATGGCCCGCAGGAGCAGGAAGCGGCGCGCAGCACGTGATGCCGTGGCCGAGCGCGAGGAACTCAGGGGGCGACTCGACGAAACCCGCGCGGACTCGGACAGGGCGAGCTCCGCGGCCAGGGGCACCACCGAGGCCTCGCGCCGCCCGGCGCACCGCTTCCATCTCCCCAGGCACGGCCATTAGTTCCGGGGCGGATACGTGCCTGAACCGGGCCGGTGTGTCCACGCCCCAGGCTTACGCTCCCGTGTAGAAGCGGATCGTCGCGTCCGTGGTGGCCGCCACGACTTCGGCGTCCGCGCCCGAGGCGGCATACGCGTCGCCCCATGCCTGGCCCGACCGCGACATGAGCGCCTTCGCCTCGGGTGACGTCTGCCAGGCCGCGGCCTCCTCCTTGCTCATCGCGCCGCCCGCGAGGTGCATCCCGAGCCCGAGGGACATCAGGTCCCAGCCGACCCCGACCGCCCCGGGACCGAACTGCCCCCAGAACTCCTCCGGCACCACGGACACATGCTCCAGCTCGAACACCGTCCGCCCCTCGCCCTCCGGCGCGAGCCGCACCTCGACCTCGCTGAATCCCGGCTCCGGCCCGAACAGCCAGCTCACCCGCAGTCGCGCCGGCGCGGCGCACTCAAGGATCTCGCCCCCGGCGTTCCCCTCCAGCTGGTAGCGCCCGCCGACCTTGAACTCCCCGCTGACCGGCAGGAACCATCGCCCGATCCGCTCGGGCGAGGTCACCGCGTCCCATACGTCGGCGACGTCGGCGTCATACGTGCGCCGCAACAGCACCGTACGCGCCTCACCCGCCGCGACCCGCCGCGTGCCGACCTCCCGGTGCAGCCGGTTGATCTCGTCGACGATCTCACTCATCTCCGCTCACTTCCTCTCTCATCCTGCGCTCGCGCTTTCCCCGCGCGAGCTCCGTCCCGAGCGCGTCGAGCCGTTGCTCCCAGAACCCCCGGAACCTCTCCAGCCACGCGTCCACCTCACGCAGCGGCTCGGCCTCGACGGCGTACAACCGCCGAGTCCCCTCCGCCCGCACCGATGCGAACCCGCTCTCCCGCAACACCCGAAGGTGCTGTGACACGGCCGGCTGAGAAATCCCGAACTCGTCCTGGATCACGGCACTGACCTCACCCGACGCCCGCTCGCCCGAGGCGAGCAGCTCCAATATCCGGCGTCTGACCGGATCCCCCAGAACGTCAAAGGCGTGCACGCGGCGACTATGCCACCACTCGCTTATATAAGGCAAGGGTTATGAATGGTCGACGGCTGTCCCGCCAGCTTTCCATCGTTGAAAATGTGCGTGCACGACTGTTGTTATGTGTTTGGGGCTGTGGCTCAATGTTCGACTGTGTGCTGCCGCATCCCGCAGGTGCGAGGCACTTCTGTCCCTTCGACGAGGACGACGCCTTGAGACGACAACCACTTCGCCCCCGCACGCTGCTTCGAGCACTCGCGTGTGCCGCCGCGCTGCTGCTTCCCGTGGGCGCCACGCTGGTCCCGGCCGCCGCTGCCGCTCCGACCGCCGCTGCGACCGTGAACGCCTTCGCGTCCGACGACCCGGCCACCGAGGTGCACGGACTGAAGGGGGAGTACTTCCGCATGTCCGCGCCGGGGGCCCGCGACTTCGCCGAACTCGGCGGCGTGGCACTGGACCCCGAGATCAACTTCCCTGGTCTCACCGGCACGTTCGAGTCCACGACCGGGCGCACCGAGCACACGACGGCCCGCTGGACCGGGCAGATCGAAGCCCCCGCGACCGGTGACTACACCTTCTCCGCGATCGGCGACAACGGGTTCAGGCTCTTCCTCGACGGCGCTGTGGTCATCGACCACTGGCAGCCCGACTGGGACGTCGAGCAGCACAGCGAGCCGATCGCGCTGACCGCCGGCGAACCCCACGAGTTCCGGCTGGAGATGTTCCAGGACACCGGCGGCGCCAACATGTTCCTGCGCTGGGCGAGCCAGGACCTGAAGAAGCGGATCGTGCCGGAGGAGGCGTTCACACCGCCCGCCGACTTCGAGGTCTACCCGGTCGCGCTGAGCGTGGCCGAGGACGGCAGGCGGCTCCAGGCGACGTTCAACGACAAGGTCGAGAACACCGGCGGCGTGAAGGACCATCTGAAGATCGAGGCCGACACCTCACCGATGCCGGTGACGTCGGTGGCCAGGGCGTCGGACAACCCCAAGGCGCTGATCGTGACGCTGGCGGCCCCCGTCCAGAAGGGCCAGCAGGTCCGCGTCGCGTACGACGGTGCGGGCGGCCTGCGGGCAGGCGGGGAAACCGTCCCCGAGATCAGCCGCACCGCCAAGAACCGGTCCACACACCGGCTCACCACCACATGGGGCGACAAGCTGGACCGTAACCACCCGCTGCCGGAGTACCCCCGGCCGCAGCAGGTGCGCGATCAGTGGAAGAACCTCAACGGCCCCTGGGAGTTCGCCGGAGCGGCAGCGGGCGAGCAGCCGGCCTTCGGCAAGCGGCTCGGCGAACGGATCACCGTGCCGTTCCCGGTGGAGTCCCAGCTCTCGGGTCTTGAGCGGCACGAGGATCACATGTTCTACCGCAAGCTCGTCACCGTGCCGGAGAACTGGTCCATCGGCAAGGGCCGCGACGGCGGCAAGCGGCTGAGGCTCAACTTCGACGCCGTCGACTACCAGGCCGCCGTCTGGGTCAACGGCAAGAAGGTCGCCGAACACACCGGCGGCTACACCGGGTTCACCGCCGACATCACGGACGCGGTCAAGGGCACCGGCCCGCAGGAGATCATCGTCGCGGTCACCGATGTCACCGGACCGAATCAGCCGAAGGGCAAGCAGTCCACCCACCCGGGCGGGATCGTCTACACCCCGTCCTCCGGAATCTGGCAGACCGTCTGGATGGAGCCGGTCGCGCCCGCCGCGGTGGACTCCCTGACCACCACCCCGGACATCGGCAAAGGCACCCTCGCGCTGACCGTCAACTCCGCCGACGCCTCGCCCGGCGCCCGGATCAAGGCCGTCGCCCGCGACACGAAGGGGAAGGTCGTCGGTACGGTCACCGGTCCGGCCAATCGCGCGCTGACCCTGCCGGTCAGGAACCCGCGCCTCTGGTCGCCGGACGACCCGTATCTCTACGACCTCCAGGTGAGCCTGACGGACGGCCGGTCCACGGACCGCGTCGACAGCTACTTCGGGATGCGTTCCCTCCGTGTCGAGAAGGTCGGCGGCTACCAGAAGCTCGTACTCAACGGGAAGCCGTTCTTCTCGCTCGCCATGCTGGACCAGGGCTTCTGGCCCGACGGGCTGTACACCCAGCCCAGTGACGCCGCGCTCACCTTCGACCTGAAGGCGCAGAAGGACCTCGGCTTCAACGCGGTGCGCAAGCACATCAAGGTGGAGTCGCCCCGCTGGTACTACCACGCCGACCGGCTCGGTCTGCTGGTGTGGCAGGACTTCGTCTCCAGCGACATCACCGGCGATCAGGGCAAGCAGGCGTTCCTCGCGCAGGGCAAGGAGATGATGACGCAGCTGCACAACGCGCCCTCGATCGGCGGCTGGATCGTCTTCAACGAGGGCTGGGGCGAGTGGGACCGGGTCGAGACCGGGAAGATCACCGAGACCGTACAGGCCGATGACCCGTCGCGTGTCGTCAACGCCCACAGCGGGGTCAACTGCTGCTCGTCCAAGGGCGACTCGGGCAAGGGCGACATCATCGACCACCACGACTACCTGAACAACGACGCGCCGTTCCCCGACCACCGCGCCGCGATGGACGGTGAGCACGGCGGCTTCACGCTCCGTACCGCCGGACACATGTGGCCGGGTGCTCCCGCGGCGATCTACAGCGGGGTCGCGGACAAGGCCGCGCTGACGGCGAAGTACGTCGAGAACACCCGAACGTACTATCTCGCCGCGGCCGGAGCCGAACTGTCCGGCTCCGTCTACACCCAGGTCAGCGATCTGGAGAACGAGCTCAACGGGCTCTGGACATACGACCGTCGTGAGATCAAGGTCGACCCGAAGAAGGTGCGGCAGATCAATCAGCAGGTCATCGCGGCCGGCGCGGCGGCCGGCGACCGCGACCGGCTGAAGGGCGGCGCCGCCTGGTCGCTGGACGAGAACAAGGGCACGACGGCCCGGGACAGCGGTCCCAACAAGGCGTCCCTGACCCTCGGTGAGGGCACCACCTGGGCGCCGGGCGTACGGGGCTCCGCCCTCCGGTTCAACGGCCAGGGCCAGTACGCCGAGACCCGCGGCCCGGTGGTCGACACCACCGAGAACTACTCGGTGTCCGCGTGGGCCACGCTCGACTCGCTCCCCGGCAACTACGCCACGGTGGTCAGCCAGGACGGCCGGCGGACGGAGAATCCCTTCTATCTCCAGTACGGCCAGGGCGCGTTCGCCTTCAGCACCCCGGGCGGTCACCGCGCCCGTCTGGAGATGAAGCCCGAGACCGGAAAGTGGTACCACCTCGTCGGTGTGCGGGAGGGAGACGACCTGAAGCTGTATGTCGACGGCACGCTCGCGGCGACAGCCCCGGCCGGGCCCGCCGATGTCAGCACCGGACCGCTCTCCGTCGGCCGTGCCAAGTGGAACGGTGGGAACGTCGACTTCTGGACGGGCTCCGTCGACCAGGTGAGGGTGTACGACAAGGCGCTCACCGCCGCGGAGGTGAGCGCGCTCCACGACGGCGAACAGCCGTAACGCACGACGGCCCGGCAGCGACGGAGCGAGTCGCTGCCGGGCCGGGCCGCCCCCGTGGCCCTCACGCCGCACGGAGGCTCAGATCAGGGCGCCCACGGAGCCGCCACCGCCCAGGTGGTGTCCTCGGTGAACGTGGCCGGGTTGTCCCACGCGTGACCGCCGCCGGGAGTGGCCAGCCACACGTCGGAGTTGATGTGACGGATGTAGCTGCCGGGGAGGTTGGCGCTGGACAGGCGCACGCCGCCCGTGCCGGCGACCGTACAGAAGGTGGCGTCGGCCTTGAAGAGTGCCGAGCCGTCGTCGGCGTCCCGCCGGACCCGGAAGTCCCGGTGCCGCAGATACTCGCCGGGGTAGTTGCGGGACTCGAACGAATAGCAGTTGCCGTTGGCGAGACCGGTGACGACCTTCCAGGTGGCGTCGTTCTTGAGGAGTCCGTCGCTGCCGCTGTCGACGACCGCGGTGTGGGCCAACTGCTCGAAGTGGCGCAGGTACTTGTTGGTGTGGCCCGGGGTGGTGACCCGCAGGGAGATGTACTGCCCGGTGGGCAGGGTGACCGGTGGGGCGGGGGTACGGGAGGCCTGGATCAGCGCCTGGTTCGCCGCTCTGACCCGTGCGGCGTCGGCCTTGACCACCTGGCGGTCGTAGGTGAGCAGCCCGTTCACCTCGTTCTCGACGTCCGTGATCTCCGTGTAGACGGAGGCGGAGAGCCCCGCGGGCAGCTGACCGACACGGATGCTGTCGAGCAGACCGACGAGGCGGTCGTTGAGCGCGGCGAGGCTCGGCTGATCCTCGTAACTGAAGCCGCCGCCCGGATACCACTCGTGCCCCGGCACCTTGTACCCGAGCCCGCCGAACTCGCCGAGGACGGCGGCCCGGGTGGCGGTGGGGGCGGTGTTTCCGGGACCGACGTAGATGTGGTTGTCGACCACATCCCCATTGCCCCCGTCGACCGAGCCGCAGCAGTTGACCCCGCTCATGTTGTTCACCAGACGGGACGGGTCGTACGCCTTCACCTCGTCGGCGATCCTGGCCTGGTCGTACTGTCCCCAGCCCTCGTTCTGGTTGACCCACATGACCAGGGACGGCGAGCTGCGGTGCTGATCGATGACGGCGTGGTACTCGGCCTCCCACTGGGTGCGGGCCGCCGCGTCGGGGGTCTTCGCGGTGTCCATCGCCGGCATGTCCTGCCACACCAGGAGCCCGAGCCGGTCCGCCCAGTAGAACCAGCGCTGGGACTCGACCTTGATGTGTTTGCGCACCATGTTGAAGCCCAGGTCCTTGTGTGCCTGAAGGTCCGACCTCAGCGCGGCGTCGGTCGGCGCGGTGTAGATGCCGTCCGGCCAGTAGCCCTGGTCCAGGGTGCCGGTCTGGAAGACGAACTGTCCGTTCAGCACGGGGCGCAGGACATCGCCGACCTTCGACGTGGCGATCGACCGCATCCCCGCGTAGCTGCCGACCGCGTCGACGACCGTGGCACCGTCGAGCAGTTCGGCTCGTACGTCGTAGAGGAACGGGTCCTCCGGGCTCCACAGGCGGGGGTTCGCGAGGCGTACGGAGATCTCCGCGCCCGCGGCGCCGGTCGCCGTAGCGACCACGGTCCCGCCGCTGGAGACCGTCACCCGGACACTGCGGCCGCCCGCCGCGGCGGCCCGCGCCGTCACCCGGAGCGTGCTGTCGCCCAGGTCCGGCGTCATGTCGAGACGGGTGAGGTGCGACGCGGCGACCGGTTCCAGCCAGACGGTCTGCCAGATGCCGGACGCCGCGGTGTAGAAGATGCCCCCGCCCGGATGGGGCGTCACCTCGTTGATCCGCTGCTTGCCGACCGCCTGGCCGCCGGTCTGTGTCGGGTCGTGGACGGAGACCACGACGGTGTTCGTACCGCCGTTCAACTGGGGCGTGATGTCGTACGAGAACGCGTCGTACCCGCCCTTGTGCGCCCCGACCTGGGTGCCGTTGACCCAGACGGTGGTCTGCCAGTCGGAGGCGCCGAAGTGGAGCTGGACCCGGCGGCCGGTCCAGTTCGCGGGGACCGTGAAGGCGCGCTTGTACCAGAGCTTGTCGTTCTCGGTGATCCTGCGCTGGATGCCGGAGAGCGCGGACTCGGCGACGAACGGAACCCGGATGCGGTCGGGGAACGCCGACGGCTGCCCGGCGTCACGGCCGGTCACCGCGAAGTCCCAGATGCCGTTGAGATTGGTCCAGTCGGGGCGGGTGAGCTGGGGGCGCGGATACTCGGGCAGCGGATTGTCGACGGGCACCTGGGCGGTCCAGGGCGTGGTCATCGGAGCGGGCTTCGGCGTCCAGGGCGCCGCCTGGGCGGGGGTCGTCGCGCCCCCTACCAGCGCGGTCGCCACCAGCGTCAGCATGCCGGTCGCGGCTGTCAGACGTCTCCACCACGGCCGGCGGCCGGGGTTGGACACACGCTTCATCGGTACGTCTCCTCCACGGATGACGCTCCCCGCGACCGGACCGGCGTGGGGGAGCGGTGCGGATGGGGTCGTGCGGCGGTCGTGCGGGTGATGAGGCGGCTCGTGGTACGGGTGATGAGGCGGCTCGTGGTGCGGGTGATGATGCGGGCTCGTGGTCCGGGGCAACTCGCTTGCAACGTTGCAAAATTGACGGTCGGCCGTATGACAGCATGCCGTCGAACGAGTGTCCAGGGCTGTCACGGAACCCGGCGCCCGCCGCCCGCCCGGCCGGGACGCCCCGGGCGCCGCGCGCGGCCGACATATTTTGGAAACGCATCGACAACTCTCTTGCCGCCTGCGGCGCAGCGCCTATATAACGTTGTAAACCGAGCCGCCGACAGGCAGCGCGGACTCTCACGACCGCCCTCGTCACCGCTCGTGGCAGGGCCGTGAGGATGCGGCGTCATCAAGCCCTGACGCGGCTGATGACCGTTCAGCGCGCCCCGTCCATGCCCTGCCCCATGCCCCGACCGCACCCGACCGGAGTGCCGTCATCCCGCCAAGGAGCGTCCCGCGCATGATCAATCAGCGTCGATCCCGTACTCTCACCGCGGCCTGCGTGTTCGCCGCGACCGCTGCGCTGGCCGTCTCCGGCTGCTCCAAGTCGGAGACCACGGACAGCGCGGGCGGTGACAGCGGCCAGGGAGCCCAGGCGGCCAAGACCCCCGAGGCCACGTCCGGTTCGGGCTGCTCGCTGCAGACCTACGGCGCGCCGAAGCTGGACCTGAAGGACGCGGTGGTCGGCTTCTCCCAGTCGGAGAAGGAGGCCAACCCCTTCCGTATCGCCGAGACCCAGTCCATCAAGGACGAGGCGGCCAAGGTCGGCGTCAAGAAGCTGCTCACCACCAACGCGCAGTCGCAGCTCTCCAAGCAGATCAGCGACATCCAGGACATGCTGTCCCAGGGCGCCCAGTTCCTCATCGTCGCGCCGCTGAACTCGGACGGGCTGGAGCCGGCGCTCAAGGCGGCCGCGGCGAAGAAGGTGCCCGTCCTCACCATCGACCGCAAGGTCAACTCCACCGCCTGCAAAGACTATGTCGCCTTCCTCGGCTCCGACTTCGTGGAGCAGGGCAAGCGCGCGGCCGACGCGATGATCAAGACGACCGGCGGCAGCGGCAAGGTCGCCATCCTGCTCGGCGCCTCCGGCAACAACGTCACCACGGACCGCACCAAGGGCTTCGTCGATCAGCTGAAGGCCAAGGCGCCCGGCCTCGAAATCGTCGCCCAGCAGACCGGCGAGTTCGCCCGGGACAAGGGTCAGCAGGTGATGGAGCAGCTCATCCAGTCCAAGCCCGACATCACCGCCGTCTACGCGGAGAACGACGAGATGGGTCTCGGCGCGGTCACCGCGCTCAAGGCGGCCGGGAAGAAGCCCGGCAAGGACGTCAAGATCGTCTCGGTCGACGGCACCCGCAACGCCGTTCAGGCGCTGGTCGACGGGGAGTACAACGCGGTCATCGAGTCGAACCCGCGCTTCGGGCCGCTCGCCTTCGCCACCGCGCAGAAGTTCTACGCGGGCGAGGAGATTCCGGAGAACGTGATCATCGCGGACCGCGCGTACGACGAGTCCAACGCCAAGGAGTCCCTCGGCGGGGCGTTCTGACCCCTCCGCCGCGCGGCGAAGGGCAGCGCCCCCTTCGCCGCGCGGCCAGGTCCTGTCCGGCCACGGCGGTCCCGGGCCCACCCCCTTGGAACAGCGGAAGGCCAAGAAGACCCATGGCACCACCCGAAGCAGCAGCTCAGGCGCCGGCGGAGAGCACCCCGCCGGCGGCCGGCACCGTCCTCGAAGCCCGCGCGGTGAGCAAGCGGTTCCCGGGCGTCGTCGCGCTCGACAACGTCTCCTTCTCCCTGCGCGCGGGCGAGACCCATGCCCTGGTGGGCGAGAACGGCGCCGGGAAGTCCACCCTCATCAAGGTGCTGACCGGTGTGTACCGGCCCGACGAGGGCGAGGTACGGATGACCGGCCAACAGGTGCGGTTCGCCCGGCCGTTCGAAGCGCAGCAGGCGGGCATCTCCACCATCTACCAGGAGGTGAACCTCGTCCCGCTGATGAGCGTGGCGCGCAATATCTTCCTCGGCAGGGAGCCCAAGAACCGCTTCGGCCTCATCGACTTCGGCCGGATGCACCGCGAGACCACGGAACTGCTCGACGGGTTCGGTGTCCATGTCGACCCGCGCCGGCCACTGCACACCCTGGGCATCGGCACGCAGCAGATGGTCGCGCTGGCGCGCGCCGTGTCCGTCAACGCGCGGGTGGTCGTCATGGACGAACCCACCTCCTCCCTGGAACCGCGCGAGGTGGAGACCCTCTTCCGGGTCATCGCCGGCCTGCGCGGCCAGGGCATCGCCGTGATCTACGTCAGTCACCGCATGGACGAGCTCTACCGGATCTGCGACCGCGTCACCGTCCTGCGCGACGGCCGCCACATCCACACCGGCGACCTCGCGGAGCTGAACCGGATGCGGCTCGTGTCGATGATGCTCGGCCGCGACATGGCCGAGGTCCGGCGCAGCGGAGTGACCGGCTTCGCCGCCGGGGGACATGACGCGGAGCGCACGCCCGTACTCACCGCCAGTGGCCTGACCCGCCGTCACCAGCTCCAGGACGTCTCCCTGTCGCTGTACGGCGGGGAGGTGCTCGGCCTCGGCGGCCTCCTCGGCTCCGGGCGCAGCGAGACGGCGAAGGCCCTGGCGGGCGCGTTGAGCCTGGACGGGGGCGAACTCACCGTCGGTGGCCGCAGACTGCGCAGGCTCACCTCCGCGGGCGCGATCCGGGCGGGCATCAGCCTGCTGCCCGAGGACCGCAAGGCGGAGGGAATCATCCCCGGCCTGTCGGTGCGCGAGAACATCGTGCTCGCCGCGATGCCGCGTCTCTCCCGCGCAGGAGTGGTCTCGCGGCGCAAGCAGGACCGTATCGTCGAGGTCTTCATGAAGCGGCTGCGGATCAAGGCCGCCGGTCCCGAACAGAAGGTCGGGGAACTCTCCGGCGGCAACCAGCAGAAGGTGCTGCTGGCCCGCTGGCTCTGTCTGGAACCCAAGGTCCTCCTGCTCGACGAACCGACGCGGGGCATCGACGTCGGCGCCAAGGCCGAGGTCCAGGGCCTCATCGACGAACTCGCCGGCGAGGGCCTGGCCGTGCTGCTCATCTCCTCGGACATCGAGGAACTCATCGAGGGCGCCGACCGGATCGTCGTCCTGCGCGGCGGGGCCGTCGCGGGCGAACTGTCCGGCGACGACGTGGGCGAGAGCCAACTGCTCGAAGTGCTCGCCGACCACGCACCGGTGCCCGAAGGGAAGGCCCCGGCCGCACAGGAGGACCCCCGATGACCCAGGCCACTCTCACCCCCGCCCCCGCCCCCGCCCCCGCGCGCCCGCTGGCCCGGCTCCGTGACCCCGCCTGGTACCAGGAGTACGGCGTGTACGCGGCCGTGGCGGTCTTGCTGGTCTTCAACGCGCTGTTCACCGAGCACTTCATGACCGCCGACAATCTGCGCACCCAGCTCGTCCAGGTCGCCCCCATCGTCATCGTGGCGCTGGGCATGGCCTTGGTCATCGGCACCGAGGGCATCGATCTGTCGGTCGGCTCGACCATGGCACTCGCCGCCGCCCTGCTCCCGCTCTATCTCGGATACGGGCTGGTGCCGGGGCTCGTCGTGGCCCTGCTCGCGGGAGCCGTCGTCGGAGCCGTCAACGGCACCCTGGTCTCATTGATCGGGCTGCAGCCCATCGTCGCCACCCTGGCCCTGTTCGTCGGCGGCCGGGGCATCGCCCTGGTCATGGCCGACGGCCAGCTCAAGCAGATCATCAACCCCGACATCCTCGCGCTCGGCACCGGATCTTTCCTCGGTGTCCCGCTGGTGGTGCTGATCGCCGGGGTGCTCGCGGTCGCCGTCGCCTTCCTGGTGCGGCGTACCACCTTCGGCCGTCAGATCGTCGCCGTCGGAGGCAACCGGTCGGCCGCCTCCCTGGCGGGACTGCCGGTCACCCGCGTTCTGATGGGGGTGTACATACTCTGCGGAGTGCTGGCCGCCCTGGCGGGGATCCTCGCCACGGCCAGGCTGACGGCGAGCGACCCCTCCTCGCTCGGCACCCTCATGGAGCTCTCCGCCATCACGGCGGTCGTGGTCGGCGGAACCCCGCTCAACGGCGGCTCCATCCGGGTCCTGGGCACCGTCGCCGGCGCCCTGCTGATGCAGCTGCTGCGCGCCACCCTCGTCAAGCACGACCTGCCCGACTCCACCGCACAGATCGCCCAGGCGGCCATCATCATCGCCGCCGTCTACGTCGCCCGGGAGCGTCGGTCCCGATGAACGAAACCACACCCGCTCCGGTCGCTGCCGTCCCGGCGCCGAAGAAGACTCCCGCACCGGCCGGCGGCGGGGCTCCCCGCGAGGAACCCGCCGCCGAGACGCCCCTCAAGCAGCGTCTCGCCGAGCTCGTGCAGCGTCAGGGCGTGCTCGCGGTCCTTCTCGCGGTCATCCTCGTCGCCTCGTTCGTCTACCCGACGTTCGCCACCCTCGACAACGCCCGCGGCGTGACCGTCCAGGCGTCGTTCCTCGCCGTGGTGGCCCTCGGCATGACGCTGGTCATCATCACCGGAGGCATCGACCTGTCGGTCGGATCGGTGTTCGCGCTGGGAGGTGTGCTCGCGGCCTGGGCTTCACAATGGGGCTTCTTCACGGCGCTCCTGGTGCCCCTCGTGGTGTGCGGGGCGATCGGGCTGCTGAACGGTTTCCTCATCGCCCGCGCCGGCATGGCCCCCTTCATCGTCACGCTCGCCACGCTGCTCGCGGCCCGGGGTCTGCTCCTCGCCCTCACGGACGAGGGCGCCACCACCTATCTGGTGCCCAAGGACTCCGTGTTCGCCGAGCTCGGGCAGGGCAGCGTCCTGGGCTTCGGTTATCCCCTCCTGATCGCCCTGGTGCTGTTCGGGGCGGGCGGAGTGCTGCTGCAACGGACCTCTTTCGGGCAGTCGCTGTTCGCGGTCGGCGGGAGCAGCGACGCGGCCGGCCTGATGGGGCTGCCCGTCGCCCGTACCAAGATCCTGGTCTACACGCTCAGCGGGCTGCTGGCGGGACTCGCCGGCGCGCTGAACGCGGCCAGGCTGTCCTCGGGCGTCACCATCGTCGGCGTCGGCATGGAGCTCGACGCCATCTCCGCCGTCGTCATCGGCGGCACGCTCCTCATCGGTGGCGCCGGCTCGGTCAGCGGCACGCTCTGGGGCGTCCTGCTGCTGGCCGTCATCCAGAACCTGATCAACCAGATCGGCTCGCTCAACTCCTCGTACCAGTCGGTGGTCAGCGGCGGCTTCCTTATCGTGGTCGTCGTGGCACAGCGCTATCTGGCGCGCAGCCGCAGAACCACCTGAACCAGGCCGGGTTCCGCGTGGCCGTCCGGCCACCGGGACCCGGCCACCCCAGGGCCCCGGACCTCACCGGGGCCGGGTTCCCTGTCGAGTCAAGGAGTGCCGTGGGCGTCAGCCTCAAGGACGTTGCGCAACGGGCGGGCGTGTCCATCAAGACCGTGTCGAACGTGGTCAACAACTATCAGCACGTCACCCCCCAGATGCGGGCCAAGGTGCAGCGGGCCATCGACGAACTCGGCTACCGGCCCAATCTCACCGCGCGCCATCTGCGCAAGGGGCGCACCGGCATCATCGCCCTGGCCGTACCCGAGTTCGGCAACCCGTACTTCGCCGAACTGGCCGGCGCGGTCATCGACGCGGCGGCCAGGCACGACTACACCGTGCTGGTCGACCACACCGCCGGCCTGCGCGAGAACGAGCTCCTGGTCTGCCAGGGCTTCCGCTCGCATGTGATCGACGGCGTCATCCTCAGCCCGATCCACCTGGAGACCGAGGACCTCATGGCGCGCAGCGAGACCGCGCCCCTGGTCCTGCTGGGGGAGCGCGAGTACGAGGCCCCGTACGACCACATCGCCATCGACAACGTCACGGCGGCCCGCGCGGCCGTACGCCACCTCCTCGACCGCGGCCACCGCCGTATCGCCTTCCTCGGCTCACGCACCGGCCGCGAACGCCAGCCGGCCCATCTGCGGCTGCGCGGCTGGCGCGAGGAACTGGTGGCCGCGGGCATCGCGCCCGACGAGAGCCTGGTGATCGTCACCGACGGCTACGGACGGGAGGACGGCGCCGCCGCCATGGCCGCGCTTCTCGACCGGGGGGAGCGACCGGACGCCGTCTTCGCCTACAACGACCTCATCGCCATCGGCGCGATGCGCACGCTCACCGAACGCGGTCTGCGCATCCCTGACGATGTCGCCGTCGTCGGCTTCGACGACATCGAGGAGAGCCGGTACGGGGCCACCACGCTCACCACCATCGCCCCGGACAAGGAGGCCATCGCCCGGCTCGCCGTCGACAGTCTCGTCGAACGGCTCTCGGGCGAGCCGGTGGCCGAACCCCGCAGGCCCCGCCCCGGCTACCGCCTGGTCGTCCGCGAATCCACCGCGTCCCGAAGGACCCCGGACCCGGGGCAGCCGGGACACGCCTGAAGCGCGGCGGCGGGACCCCGGGACGCATCCGCACGCGCCGCCCCTGGCAGCCCACGCTCCTCCCCGCCATCCGTTCGTCGCAAGGATCCCTGATGCCCACCCCCACCGCGCACAGCAAGCCGTTCGGCACCGCTCCCGGGCGGAAGGAGGTCGATCTCTGGACGCTCGACTCCGGATCCGGAGTCCGGGCCGAGATCCTCACCTACGGCGGCATCCTGCACCGGCTCATGGTGCCCGACACCGCGGGAGACACCGCGTCGGTCGTCCGCTCGCTCGCCTCCCTCGACGACTACACGGGGAAGAACCCCTACTTCGGGGCCCTCATCGGCCGTTACGCGAACCGCATCGCGCACGGCCGCTTCACCCTGGACGGCGCGGTGCACCACATCCCCGCCAACGACCGCGGCCACGCGCTGCACGGCGGTCCCGACGGCTTCCACACCAGAGTGTGGAAGGCCGCGGCCCACCGTACGGACCGCACCGCGGCGCTCCGGCTCACCCTGCACAGCGCCGATGGCGACATGGGATTCCCCGGCGCGCTCGACGTCACCGTGACGTACACGCTCGACACCGAAGGCACCCTCGCCCTCGACTACACCGCGACCACCGACCGCCCCACGGTCGTCAACCTCACCAACCACGCCTACTTCGACCTCACCGGCGGGGGCGGCATCCTCGGCCATACCCTCCAGGTGGACGCCGACGGGTATCTGCCCGTCGACGGAGGGGGCATCCCGCGCGGCCCCGCCGTACCCGTCCGGCACACCCCCTTCGACCTCACCGTTCCGCACCCGCTGGGGGACCGGATCGGCCTGCCCGACGAACAGCTCAGTGCGGCCGGGGGTTTCGACCACTGCTGGGTCCTGCGGGACGCGGAACCGGGACGCGCCGCAGACCCGCGCCGAGCCGCCCGTCTCGCCGCCCCCGGCGAGGCGAGGGTGATGGAGGTATGGACCACGGAACCCGGCATCCAGGTCTACACCGCCAACCAGCTCGACGGCTCCCTCACCGACCCCGCCGGCCGGCCGCACGAACGGCACGGCGCCGTCTGCCTGGAGACCCAGCACCTGCCCGACTCGCCCAACCGCCCGGGTCATCCCTCCACGCTGCTGCGCCCGGATGAAGTGGCCTCCAGCCGGACCGAGTTGAGGTTCCCACACCTCAGGCGGGGACGGGACGCCACCGGCGGCTGAACGGTCCCCGCGGACGACGGCGGGACGGCGCGCGGCCCTTCTGAGTGCGTCGTCCCGTGCTGTCAACGGAGCATCGGCAGGGGAATTACCGCGCGATGGGCCACCGGTTACCGCCCGGAGTTAGCGTCCGTGAGTCCTCAGGGACACAGGCGTCCTCCAGAGGCGGACGGCGGGGGTGTGTACATACGAGCGGTGACGAACATAGAGGAGGCGCCTCGCCATGACAGGCAATGAGTGGCGACGGGCCGTGGTGTTGGGCGGGAGCATCGCGGGCCTGCTCGCGTCCCGGGCACTGTCGGAGACGTACGACGAGGTCGTCGTGGTGGACCGCGACGAGTTGACCGGCCTTCCCGAGCCCCGGAAGGGGGTGCCCCAAGGGCGCCACGTGCACGGGATCCTGGCGCGGGGGCAGCAGATCCTCGAAGAGTACTTCCCCGGTATCACCGGGCAGTTGGAGGAGTCGGGCGCGGTCACGGGCGATGTGGCCGGGAATGTCCGCTGGATCATGGACGGCGTCGCGATGAGCAAGGGCGACTCCGGGCTGCTCGCGGTGTCCGTCTCCCGGCCGACACTGGAGGCCCATGTCCGCCGCCGGGTGAGGGCGTTGCCGAATGTCGAGTTCCTCGACCACCGTGAGGTAGTCGGCCTGCGCTTCGCCCCTGGGGCGCGCCAGGTGACGGGCGTACGGACGGTGGAGCGCGGCGGTTCCGGCGATGCCTCCGTCCTCCCCGCCGATCTGGTGGTCGACGCCCTGGGGCGTGGCTCGCGGGTCCCGCGCTGGCTGAGACACCACGGCTGGCCGACTGTCCCGGAGGAACGGACCCAGGTGGGCCTCACCTATACGACACGCCACTACCGCGTAGGGCCCGAACCGTCGCCCGGTGATCTCTCGGTCGACATCGTTGCCACACCGGACCACCCGCGAGGGGCGATTTGCGCCCGCATCGACGGCGGGCGCCAGATCGTGACCGCGTACGGAATCCTCGGCGACGTGCCGCCCACCGACCCCGAGGGCTTTCTCGACTTCCTCAAGTCGCTCTCGTCACCCGAGGTCTACGAGGCGATGGTCGACCGGGAGCCGCTCGACGCCCCGGTGTCCTACCGGTTCCCCGCGAGTCTGCGCCGCCGCTACGAGCGGATGACACGCTTGCCGGCCGGGCTGCTCGCCGTGGGCGACGCGGTGTGCAGCTTCAACCCCACGTACGGACAGGGCATGACGGTCGCGGCCCTCGGTTCGCTCGTGCTGCGCGCGCACACGGCGGGCGGCAGCCTGCCCGATCCGCTCGCGTACTTCCGCGATCTCGCCCATGAGGCGGTCGACGAGGCGTGGCGGCAGGCGCTCAGCAACGATCTGGGGTTCCCCGGTGTCGAGGGGGACCGAACGCCGGAGATCCTCGCCGACCAGGAGTACATCGGCCGGATCCTGGAGGCCGCGCAGCGGAACGGTGACGTCGCGGCGGCCTACGCGCGGGTCATCGGTCTCGTCGACCCGCCCGAGGCCCTTCGCACCCCTGAGGTGCGTGCGGCGCTGGGGGCCGGCTGACGCGTTCGACGCGCCCGCGACGTCACGGTCCGGGCGCACTCCGCCGGGGCGGGTTTCCGCACCACGGCCCGGAAACCCGCCGGTCATGCCCGCGCACACCGGTCACCGACGCCGACACGCCCATCTCCCCATGGACAGGCAGCCTTGATGCAGATCCCCTTGAACGAGCTGGTCTTCGACGTCGATGTGGCGGGACCCGAGGACGGCGAATCCGTACTCCTCCTCCACGGCTTTCCCCATAACCGGCAGTCCTGGACCGACATCGCGCCGGTCCTGCACCGGGCCGGGCTGCGCACCATCGCCCCCGACCAGCGTGGATACTCACCGGGTGCCCGTCCGGAACCGACCGAGGCGTACGCGCTGCCGGAGCTCGCGGGCGACGCGCTGGGCATCCTGGACGCCCTCGGCATCGCGTCGGCGCACGTGGCCGGCCACGACTGGGGCGCGGTCGTCGGCTGGTACATGGCGGCGCGTACGCCGGAGCGGGTACGGAGCCTGACGGCGTCCGCGTTCCCCCATCTGGACGCCTACCAGCACGCGCTGCGCGTCGACCCGGAACAGCGCGACAACTCCGGGTACATCGAGGTGCTCAGCGCCGAGAACGCGGCCGACTCCTTCCTCGCCGACGGCGCGGCCGGGCTCGACGGCTGGTTCCGGCAGGCCGGCGAGGGCGTGCTGAGCGAGGAGCAGATCCGGCGGTACGTCCGCACGCATACCGCCCCCGGGACGCTGCGGGCCGCGCTCCAGTGGTACCGGGCGGGCACCCTGCGGGACGACAACGGTCCACTCGGGCCCGTCACCGTACCGACCACGCACATCTGGAGCGAACACGACCCCTCGGTCAGTGTCTTCGCCGCGGAGCACACCGCCGACCATGTGACGGGGGAGTACCGTTTCGTGCGGCTCCAAGGGGTCTCGCACTGGCAGCCCCAGCAGGTGCCGGAGACGATCGCCGCGGAGATCCTGCGCCGTGCGGGCCGAGGCGGGGGGCTCGTCTAGGGCCTGTCTTCAAAGTAGCGCCGTCCGCCCGAAGGGCGGGCCCGGGGGCGTCCGGTGCGTGCGATCGCAAGGCGGAGGGTCGCCCCAGTACTGGACCAGCCGAACAGTTTCGCCACAAAGCGGGCCTGCTCCTCCGGCAGGCCCTCCGCGGTGAGCCCGGCCACATAGTCCTCCTCGGAGACCGGTACGTAACGGATCGCGCGGCCGGTCGCCTTGGCGATCGTGTCGACCGCCTCACCCATGCTCAGGGCGCGCGGGCCCGAGAGCGCGTAGGTGGTCTCCTGGTGTCCGCCGCCGGTGAGTACGGCCGCCGCGACCTCCGCGATGTCCTCCGCGTCGATGAACGGCTCCAGTCCGTCGCCGCACGGCAACCGCAGTTCCCCGGCCCGTACCGGCGCGCTCAGGGTCTCGTCCTCGGTGAAGCCCTGCATGAACCAGGTCGGCCGGAGAATCGTCCAGGCGGCGCCGGAGTCCTTGAGCGCGTTCTCCGTCGCCAGCAGCTCCGGTTCGCCGGAGTCGTCCCAGCCGCGCGCCGAGAGCAGCACCAGCCGCTCGACACCCCTCTCGACGGCGAACGGGGCGAACGCCCGCATCCGTTCGCCGGCGTTCTCATCCTGCGAGTCCACCAGATAGGCGGCGCGCGCCCCGGACACCGCGGTCTCCCAGGTGGCCTCGTCGAACCAGTCGAACCGGACCGAAGTGGAGCGCGACACCGGCCTGACGTCCTCGCCGAGCCGCCGAAGCCGCTCCACCACATGCCGGCCGGTCTTGCCGGTGCTGCCGACGACCAGGAGGGGACCATGTTCGTTAGCGCGTCTCATGGGGCGAGTAGACCATGAACTCTCCATGTGGATCAGAGCAGTTGGCCGAAAGGCGCCGGTGATCCGGGGCGTGTCGCGAGGGCGGGAACGGTGTGCTCGCGAATCCGCCGCGACCGCGGTCTCACCGGGGCACACTCCCGGGGTCCGACGCGAACCGCTCCTCTTCGTGTGCCGCGGTCTCGTGGTCCCGGGCCGCCCCGGCCGCCAGCCCGGCGCGGAACGCGTCCTCGCCCAGCGCCGCGCTGATCCGCGCGGAGATCCGTTCCACATCGCGGCGCTCGGCCGGCGGCAGCGGGGCGCCGGACCGGGTCCTGGTCTCCGCGGCGGTCCCCAGCAGCCGCGCGGCCCGCGTGTACCGTCCCGCCAGCGTATGCGCCCCGGCCAGTCCCTCCAGGGCCAGCGCGACGGCCCGGGAGTCACCCGTCACCCGGGCGGTGGTCAGACAGTCCTGGTGCAGGGAGAGTGCGGCGGCCGCGTCCCCGCGCTGCTCGGCGATGAACCCCAACTCGGCCAGAACCAGAGCGAGTCCGGTGAACGCTCCTCGGCTGCGGTTCCACTCCCGCCACGGCCGCAGATGCTCCTCCGCGATATCCAGCCGGCCCTGACGCCGGGCGCCCAGCGCGAGTCCCAGCTCGGCGAACTGCTCCACCGGACGGTTCCCCTGGTCGACCGAGAGCCGCAGCGCCCGCCAGTGCAGTTCCTCCGCCTCCGTCAGCCGCTCCGCCAGCAGGGCGATCCGGCCCAGGCCCGACAGCTTGCGGGACACCTCCGACCACAGCTCCAGCGACTCGGCGATCCGCAGCCCCTCACGGTGCAGCCCGGCCGCCAGCTCGTAGTCCGCGTTGATCTCCGCGAGGACGCTCAGCACCTCGGTCGCCTTGAGCTGGCCCCAGGCGTCACCGAGGGCGATGAAGTGCCCCCGGGCCTCCAGGGCGTTGCCGCGCATCGCCTCCAGATTGCCCCTGGCCATGGCCAGGGCCGCGCGGGTGCTGAGCGCGGCTGCCACTCCCCAGGTGTCGCGCAGCGCGCGGAAGTCGGTGAGGGCGCTGTTCATCCGCTCCTCACCGGCCGTCAGGGCTCCCAGGCTCCACTCGGCGAACCCGAGGAACCACTCCGCCCTGGCCCGGCCCACCGTACGCTCGGGCCGGTCCTCGTCCAGCGGGGCGTCGCCGCCCGGCCCGCTCTCGCCCAGCAGCATGCCGAGCCCCGTGTACCAGGTCTGCGCCTCGGCCCGGTCGGCCGTCGGCGCCTCTCCTTCCGCGCCGAGCGCGTTGGCCAGCGCACGGCACCCTTCACCGAGCCTGCCGCGCAGAAACCAGTACCAGGTCAGGGCGTTCGCCAGCCGCAGCGCCCACGGCGCGGAGCCGGTACGCCGTGCCTCGTCCAGGGCCCGCTGGAAGTTGGCGGATTCCGCGTCCAGGATCTGCAGCCAGTGGCGCTGGTCGCGGCCGTGCAGATGCGGCCGGGCGCGTTCGGCCAGTTCGGTGTAGTGCCGCAGATGGCGAGCGGCCAACTCCGCGGCATCGCCCAGCTCCTGGGACTTCCGCTGTGCGTAGACCGCGACGGACTCCAGCAGCCGGTAGCGCGGCACGGGCTGGCTGTCCGTCCTGATCACCAGGGACCGGTCCACCAGCCGCGCCAGAATGTCCAGCACCTCGTCGCCGGAGACCTCCGTGCTGACGCACAGGTCCTCGACGGCTTCCAGCGTGCAGCCCTCGGCGTGCACGGCGAGTCCGCGCAGAAGCGTCTGCTCCTGCGCGCTGAGTAAGCTCCAGCTCCAGTCGATGGTCGCCTGGAGCGTCCGCTGCCGCTGCGGCGCGCCCCGGTATCCACTGTTCAGAATCCGGAAACGGTCGTCGAGCCGGTCCAGCAGCTCCTGCACGCCGAGTGTCCGCAGCCGGGTGGCCGCGAGCTCCAGCGCCAACGGCAGCCCGTCCAGCCGACGGCAGATGTCCGTGACCTTGGGCGCTGTGACCGCGTCGAGGACGAAACTCGGATCCACGGCCCTGGCCCGCGCGGTGAAAAGCTGGACGGCACTGGAGCGCCGGAGCGTGGCCGTGTCGCTGCCGGGCAGTGGCAGGCTCAGCGGCGGCACGGGCCACACCGTCTCACCCGGTATGCGAAGCCCCTCCTGACTGGTCGTCATCAAGGTGAGGTGCGGGGCGGCTTCCATCAGGGCGCTGACCAGTTCGGCCACCGCGTCGACCACATGCTCGCAGTTGTCCAGGACCAGCAGAAGCCGCCGGGAGCCCAGCGCTCCCGTCAGCCGCTGTACGGAGCCGCCTGCGGACGAAACGATCCCCGCCGTGCCCGAGTCCTCGCGGATACCGATCACCGCCATCATGTGCTCGGCCAGCGGCCCCGGCCCCGCGGGCCCCGCTCCACCGAGCCCCGCCAGCTCCACCAGCCAGACCCCGTCGGGGAATTCGGCGTCCAGTTCCCTGGCCGTGGCGGTGGCGAGCCGGGTCTTGCCCACCCCGCCGGGGCCGGTGAGGGTGACCAGCCGGCGCTCGCGTACCAACTGCGTCACCTCCGCCAGCGCCTCGTGCCGCCCCACCAGAGGGTTCACCCCCGCGGGCAGATTGGTGCGCGACCGGATGCCGGGGATCGTGTGCAACGCGCCCTTGGCGTCCTGGAGTTTGGGGTCCTGGCGGAGTATGGCCTGCTGGAGCTCCTCGATGGCCGGCCCGGGGGTGAGCCCCAGCTCCTCGTCGAGGCGCCTCCTCAGCTCCGCGTAGCTGTCCAGCGCCTCCGAGGAACGCCCGACCCGGTAGAGGGACCGCATCTGCACCACCCGGAGCCGCTCGCGCAGCGGATGGGAGGTCACGAGCGTGGTCAGTTCGCCGATCAGCATGCTGTGCTCGCCCAGTTCGAGACGCGCCTCGGCATGCTCCTCCACCGCGGTGAGGTGCTCTTCCTCCAGACTGGCGATGGCGGCCTGGGCGAACGGCTCGTCCGCGAAGTCGGCGAAGGCGGGTCCCCGCCAGAGTGCGAGAGCGTCCGTCAGGACGGTGGCCTTCGCGCGCGGGTCCTCCGTCGTACGGGCGCGTGCCACCAACGTCCGGAAGCGGTCCGCGTCCACGGATGTCTCCGGTGCCTTGAGCGCGTAGCCGGGAGATCTGTGCGTGATCAGCTCGCGGCTGCCGGGCTCGGCCTCCTCCAGCGCGCGGCGCAACTGCGAGACCTTCGCCTGGAGGGCCCCTACTGGGTTGGCGGGGAGAGTGGAGCCGCCCCACAGGTCCTCGACGAGCCTGTCCGCCGGCACCACCCGCCCGTTGTGAGCGAGCAGGTCGGCGAGCAGGGCCCGGACCTTCACCTCTGGTACCCGTACCAGCCTTTCCTTGGTCGCCCACACCTCCAGCGGTCCCAGCACCCCGAATTGCATATGCCCAGCGTAGCCCAGGCAGTTCGGCGGGGAATGGAATTGTCGCAGGTCACCATTGTCCCCACCGGCACCGGAGGCGGCCCGAAGCGGACCCGAAGGAAATCCGAAGGCGCATGTCGCACAGTGATTTCCGGCAAAAGGCGGAAGCGGAGCGGCGAAGGGGATGGGGCGCGTATGAGCGACATGGACCGACTGCGGCTGGTGATCATCATTGGCAGCGTCAGGAAGGGCCGGTTCGGGCCCGTCGCCGCGGAGTGGCTCGCCTCACGAGCGCGCCTGCGTGACGATTTCGACATCGATGTCATCGATCTCGCCACCGCCTGGCTGCCGGATGTGATGTCCACCGAACTGTCGGCCCGTAAACCGCAGGCGGTCCAGGATCTGGCGCCGTGGCTGGCGGCGGCGGACGCTTTCGTGGTGGTGACGCCCGAGTACAAGCAGAGCTTCCCCGCCTCCCTCAAGAGCGCCATCGACTGGTACGACGAGGAGTGGCACGCCAAGCCCGTCGGATTCCTCTCCTACGGTGGCGCGTCGAGCGGGCTGTGTGCCGTCGCCCAGCTGCGGCAGGTCTTCGCGGAGGCCCATGCCGTGACGATCCGGGAGACCGTCAGCTTCCACGACTACCAGGAGCGCTTCGACGCCCAGGGCCGGCCTTTCGACATCGAGGCCGGCCATGAGGCGGCCCGCGTGATGTTCGACCGGCTGAGCTGGTGGGCCCGCGCGCTGCGCCAGGCACGCCAGATCGAACCGTACGAACGCGCCACCGACGTGTGCGCGGGGGCGTGAGTCGTGGAGAGAGGAGGGAGAAGCGCCATGGACAGCAAGTGGTTCCGACGTTACGGCCAGGCCGGTCCCGGTGAACCCGGCAGTCCCCGGCTGATCTGTTTCCCGCACGCGGGCGGCGCGGCCAGTGCCTACGCCGGGCTCGCGCGCCTGCTCGCACCGCACTTCGACGTCCTGGCCGTGCAGTACCCCGGCCGGCAGGATCGCAGGCGCGAGACACCGGAGCGGGGGATCGCCCCGCTGGCCGGGAGGATCGCCGCGCGACTGCTGGAAGGGGGCCCCGGACCGTATGTGCTCTTCGGGCACAGTATGGGGGCGCTCGTCGCCTACGAGACCGCTCGCGCACTCCAGAAGCGGGGCTCGGCCGGCCCCGGCCGGCTCTTCCTCTCCGGGCGCGGTGCCCCGGGGGTGACCCCGTCCCCACACGATCAACTCGACGGCGACGAGGCGATCCTGGCCGCCGTCCGGCGCCTGGGCGGCACCGACGCCGCCGTGCTGGACGATCCGGAACTGCTCGACATGGCGCTTCCCCCGCTGCGCGCCGACTACGCCGCCCTCGCCTCGTACCGCTGGGCGCCGGATCCCGTGCTGGACGTTCCGGTCACCGTCCTCGTCGGGGCCGACGACCCGGTGGTTCCGGTCGAGGCGGCGGACGGATGGCGGGAACGGACCACGCAAGAGGGCGAGATGCTCGTCTTTCCCGGCGGTCACTTCTATCTGGGTGGACAACTCGGGGAGGTGGCCGGGGTGATCGCGGACCGGGCCGGGGTCCGGGTGAGGTCCTAGGGCGTGTTTCACCAGGGAACCGTCCGGCGGAGGCGGTAAGAGGCGGTCATACACCCGGGATTTGTGATCGGCGGATTTTGCAACGTGGGAAATTTTGCCGGCTTGACACCAGATATCGACCACTACAGACCGGTTCGCGGCAGTACGTCTATGCGTGCATCGAATCAGCACACTTCACCCATGAGGGGACAAGCGTGGAGTTCAGGATTCTGGGTCCGTTAGAGGTGTCACTCAGAGGCCGGGCGGTACCGCTGGGGGGCTTCAAACAACGAGCGGCGCTGGGGCTGTTGCTGCTCCGGGTGAACCGGGTGGTGGCCACCAGCGAGATGCTGGCCGCCCTGTGGCCCGAGGAGGATCTGCCGGCGACCGCCCGGAAGATCGTGCAGAACGCCGTTTGGGGGCTGCGGGCCATCCTCGCGGAGCCGCCCGGCGTCGGCGCGGTGCCGGCGGAACGTCCCGAACTGCTCACCCAGGCACCCGGGTACATCCTGCGCGTCGATCCGGGCCGGCTCGATGCGAATCGGTTCGAACGGCAGGTCGCCGAGGGGCGGGCCCGGCTGGTCGCGGGGGATGCGGAAGCGGCGGCGAGGCTGCTCCGTGAGGCGCTCGCCGAGTGGCGCGGACCCGCGCTGGCCGACCTCTCCGAACAGGGCGTCGCCTGGCCGGAACTGACCGCGCTCCGCCAGCTCCGGCTCGATGTCATGGAAGACCGCTTTGAGGCCGAACTGGCGTGCGGTCGTCATCAGGGTGTTCTGGGTGAGCTGGTCTCGCTCGTCGCGGCCGAACCGCTGCGGGAACGTCTGTGCCGGCAGCTGATGCTGGCCCTCTACCGCTGCGGCCGACAGGCGGAGGCCCTCAGCGTGTTCACCCGGGTGCGCCACGCCCTCGTCGAGGAGTACGGTCTCGAACCTTCGCGTGACCTCCAACTCCTCCAGCAGAGCATCCTGACCCATGATCCGTCCCTGGCCGCGCCCGTCGAGGCCGGGGCCGACCGGCTGGAGCTCGCGACCGTACGCCCGCTGCACGCCGGCCCGCCGCGAGCCGCGGAACCGGTACGGCAGGATCACGGGGCCGGCGAGGAGTGGCGGTGGCCCGAGGGCGAGCGCCGGGAGAGCCACCGCACCGGTCCGGATCACCGTTCCGAAGGCGGGGTGCGCCGGGATGCCGGTGAAAGACCGGCGCCGGAGCGAAGAACCGGACACGAGCCCCGGCCGGACGTGCCGCCGGGCGCCGTCGGCGGCCCGGACGCGACGGGGGCAGCCGCGGGACCGGTGGCCGAGCGGCGGCAGGTCAGCGTGGTGCTGGTGCGCACCGGATTCAGCGGCGAGGCCGCCGCGCTCGCCGCCGACCGGATCGCCCTGTCGCTGCACGACGCGGTCAGCGCCTTCTCCGAGAGCGTCGAGGGTTTCGGCGGCACAGTCGTCGGCTCGCTCGGTTATGTGTCCGTCGCCCTGTTCGGGCTGAGAGAGGACCGGCCGACGGCGTCACTGGACGCGGTGGCGGCGGCGCTCGCCGTACGGGACCGGCTCAACCGGATGCCGGGACCCACCTTCCACGCGGTCGTGATCGCCGGTGCCGCCCTCGTCCGCCATGATCCCCACGACCCGGGCGCGCCCGTCACCGTCGTCGGCCGACTGCTCGACGACGCCCAGACCCTGCTGACCGCCGTGCCGCCCGGCGAGGTGTACGTCAGCGGGGACGCGGCCCGGGTCACGGAGGTCCGGATGCGGCACCGGCCGGTGGTCCATCTGGAGGCCGACGTGGAGGGACCGCGCCAACGCACGCCCGGGGAGCGGTATGACGCGCCGTTCGCTCCACCGGACGATCAGGCCCCGCACGAACGCGAACTCGCCATCCTCACCGATCTGCTCGACCGCTCCCGGAGCCATGAGGCTCCGCACCTGGTGACGATCCTGGGAGAACCGGGCGCCGGGAAGACGCGGTTCCTGGAGGAATTCGAGCACCGGGTCTCCCTGCGCTCCCCGGAGGTGCGCGTGGTGCGGGTGGGGGCCGCGGAAGCCGACGACAACGGGCCTCGACTGGCCCGTGACATCCTGGCCGCCTGCTGTGGGCTCCCGGCCGGGGCGGGCGCCGACAGCCGCTTCACCGAGGCGGTCAGAAGGCTGGCGGGCCACGGCGCCCGCGCGGAGCGTCTGCTGAAGGTCCTCCATCCGCTGATGGGCCCGGCGGCCAAGGCTCCGAGCCACGAGGAAGTCCATGAGCGCTGGATCGAGTTGGTGACACTCTCGGCACGCGAACGGCCCCTCATCCTCTGCTTCGACGATGTCCACCGGTCCCAGGACTCCGTGCTCGACTGCGTCGAGCAGCTCGTCGCCACGGCCGGGGCCGCACCGCTGTTCGTGGTCGCCTCCGCGCGGCCGGAACTGCTGGAGCGCAGGCCCTTCTGGGGGAGCGGACAGCGGCACGCCGGCACCCTGACCCTGGACCGGCTGTCGGACCGGAGAGGCGATCTCGTCTCGCGGTTTGCCGGCCGCCCGGGACCGGCGGAGGGAACGGCCTACGCTGCCGGTCACCCGCGCCGGCGTGCGCACTGGGGCCAGGCACTCTCCGGTCATGAACCGTTCGCGGTGGGGCACGCGGAGCGATGACCGCCGAATGGAGCGGCGGTGCGAGGGACTTGCTTCCCTGAAAGCATGGATGACGACACGATCCCGCCGCACCCCGCCCACCGGACCGCTCAAGCCGGGGACATGACCCTGGCCGCGCTCGTGGGCCGGCAGTTCGTCGAAGCGCTCGATGCCGGTCTGCGGCGGGCGAGAGCCACCGACCGGTACCGGGCGCGTCCCTCGGCCCTTCCCTCTGCGGTCGAGCCGGAGGCCGCCGTCCCAGCCGTCTCCGCCGTCTCTACCGCGGAGCGGTGGCCGGAGGCGGAACGCCCCGCTGTGCCCGCCCCGGAGCGGCGGCCGGAGCCGCTTCGTCCCGCCGACACGGCCGCGGCGCTCCTGGGGCGTCATGCCCACGCGATCCTGCGGGGCTTCGAGACCTCGTTGCCGCTGGCCGTGGTCCCGAGCGGAGTGCCACGTCGTGTGTCGCGGCTCTCGCTCACCGTCTGGGCCCGGGAGGTCCTGCGGACCGCCATGGACCTCGACGACCCGCCACGTCCGAGGACGCCACCGCCCGGCGCGGAGCAGCGGGTGATCGCGGCGGCCCTGCTGCTGGAGTGCGCGGCCGTGGTGCTGGCCGGACATGCTGCCGGTGCCGAGGCGATCGGCGCTCTGGCCCGGGCGATCCGTACCCCCAGGACCGACGCGGTGACGACCCGGCCCGCCCCGGCGGCGGTCTCCCGGCAGAGGTCGTGACCAGTGGCGAAGGCGCGCGGTACGCGGACGGGTGCCGGGCGCCCGGACAGGGCCTACGCGACATCCGCGCTGCCGTCCGGGACGGGCAGCGACCGCAGCAACCGGTCGAGCGTGTCCCCGGCGGCGGAGGCGAGGCTGATGGTCAGGGAGTGCTGACGGCCGCCCGCCCAGTCGGGGCGGAGTTCGAGCAGGAGCGCGCGGGCACCGACGACATTCAGCAGGGGGACATCGACGGAGGTGTCGGTGAGATGCTCGACGGTCTCCAGAAGGATGTCGTCGGCATGGTGCAGATCATCCCAGATGAGGACCAACGGCTGTTCGAGCGCGGCCTTGACGACGAAGTCCCGCCAGGCGCCGAGCGTTTCGCCGGTGGAGGGCATGCGCTGTGCCGGGCGGACCGGAGCGATCAGCGGCTTCAGCGCGGCGAGCATCGCCCGCGCGCCGTCCGCGGTGCCCGCCAGCCGTATCAGCGTCCCCTCGGCCTTGCGGAGCGCGGTCCGCTCCGTGTCCTCGTGGCCTATCCCGCAATACGCGGCGAACATCTCGGCGGGCGCGCTCAGCGGCCCGCCGGAGCCCGGACACCGGACCGAGCCGGTCAGCACCCGTACCGTGTCCTTCTCCGCCGAGAGCCGGCGCCGGAATTCCATCAGCAACCGCGTCTTGCCGAGTCCGGACTCGCCGAGCACGGTGATCAGATGAGGTATCGACCGGTGCCGGGCGCGACGTAACAGACCGTGCATCAGATCGAGTTCGTACTCGCGCTCGCCCGCCTGCGACGGGCACCGCTCCCCGAGGGCGCCCGTGACCGGGCAGATCGTCCGGACCTGCCACCGCGAGCGGGACGAGCCTGCCCGGTGGTAGACAACGCGCGATTCGGTCAGCCGGTGGGTCAGGTCGCACACCCGCACCATGCCGTCCGGCGTCTGGTCCAGCATGTCCTGGCAGACGTCGATCAGATCGCCGCCTATCCAGGGCCGTACGGCGCCGGCCACGGTCCACTGGGTCACCACGGCCTCGCCGGTGGTGACCGCCGCCTGTACGTGGAGACCGCGCACCACGGGCGTGGGCGGCGCCGACGGGGCCGCCGGAACGCTGAGGCAGTCCCTGACCGAGGTGCCGGCACGCACCGCGCGCTCCGCGCCGCAGGCGCGTTCCGGGGTGTGGGCGAAGTAGCCCAGCTGGACGGAGCCGATCGACGCCGCGACCTCGCCGCCGAACTCCTCGATCTTCTCGCGGGCCAGTTGGGAGACCGCGTCGAGCACACGGTCGATGTCCTTCGGGGGCAGATGGTCGAACTCCGCGCCGAGATGGAACCGGAGCATCAGGATGGTGGCCGGCTGACGGGGGTTCGGCGGCTCGTCCGTCTCCTCGGGCGGTCCCGTCAGGACAAGACCGGGAGCGGTTTGCGGGGTGTCGTCCGCGGCCGGGGCCGGGGTGGTCGCGTCCCCCGCCCCGTGCGCGTCGTGCTCGTCGCGCTCCCGCTCCGTCGAGCCGGGGGCGGGCGACGCCACGGCCGCCAGGCCCTGTTCGCGCCGCGCCATGACCTCCGGAGGCAGGTCGAGCGAGGGATCCTGGGTGAGGACGGACTGCTGGAGCAGCTGCATCTGGCGGCCCGGTTCCAGGCCCAGCCCTCCGACAAGGGCGGCGCGCACCCGGCTGTAGACCCCCAGCGCCTCGGCCTGCCGGCCGCACCGGTACAGCGCGGTCATCAATTGCTGCGACGCCCGCTCCCGTAAGGGCTCGGCCTCGACGTACGCCTCCAGCTCCCGCAGTACGGCGTGGTGCCCGCCGCAGGCCAGCTCCGCCTCGAAACGGTCCTCCATGACATCGAGCCGCATCTCCTGCACCGCCGTGAGCTGCGGCCAGATCGTGCCGTCCTCCACCAGGTCGGCGAGCGCCACCCCCTGCCACAGGGAAAGCGCCTCACGCAGCACCCGGCTCGCCGTCATGGGATCGTCGGCCGCCAGCGCCGCGCGCCCCTCGGCCACCCGCTGCTGGAAGACGAGCAGATCGACCTCCTCGGGCCGGACCCGGACCATGTAGCCGGGGGCACGCGTGACCAGCTCGGGGCCGACCTCGGGGCCCGCCGCGTGGGCGAGGGCGCGGCGCAGCCTCCAGACCGCGTTCTGGAGGATCTTCCGCGCGGTGAGGGGTGCGCGGTCCGTGGGCCAGAGCGCGTCGAGCAACTGGCTGGTGGGCACGACCCGGTTGGCGTGCAGCAGCAGAAAGGCGAGTGCCGCTCGCTGCCGGGCTCCACCGAGCTCCACCAGTCCGGAGTCGGTCTCGACTTCCAATGGGCCCAAGAGCCGAAAGTGCATGGTTCTCCCCGCTTGAAGCCCCGCACGCTACAAACCCATGATGACCTGTGTCAAAGACCTGACTGGCCGGCCGGATCGGAGGTATGGGCGTCGGCGTGCGGGGGCGAGGCACGCGGCGCCCGCTCAGTGGACGGGGGCGCCCATGAGTCGTTCACCCGCATGGTCCCTCAAGATCCCGCAGATGTCCCGGAGTCCGAGATCGAGTTGAGAGATCTCCTTGTCGGAGAGGTGGAGGGACGGTTCGAACCGCAGGGTACTGAGGGCGCTCGCGGTCGGGAACGTCCGGATGTCGTGGCGGTGCAGCAGATGTCCGGCGAGGACGTAACCGAAGAGGCCGCCGGTGGCCGCCTCCCGCAGGATCGTCGAGGAGGAGCCGGAATGGTCGTGGAACTCCAGACCGAGCATGAGGCCCTTGCCCCGCACGTCCTTGACCACCTCCGGGAAGTCCGCGCGCACCGAGTCCAGTACGGCCCGCAGCGCCTCCCCTCGCTCCGAGGCCCGGCGATAGGCCGATCCGCCGTCCGCCTCCAGCAGTTCGAGCACCTTGAGCGCGATATGGCAGGAGAAGCTGTCCTTGGCGAAGGTGGAGCTGTGGACGATCTCGAACTCCTTGCGGTAGCGGGCCTCCCGCACCAGCATCACCGAGGTCTTGGCGATTCCACCGCCCAGCGTCTTGGCCAGTGTGTAATAGTCGCCGCGCAGCCCGATCTGCGAGCTGGCCAGGAGGGTTCCCGTCCGGCCCATGCCGCTCTGGATCTCGTCGATGATCACCGGACAGTCGATCTCCTCGCAGAACCGCTGGATTTCCCCGGCGAATTCGGCGGAGAGGACGTGGATTCCGCCCTCGCCCTGGATCGGCTCCACCAGAAAGCCGCAGAACACCGGGAATTCGAGTTCCGTGATCTCCACCCGGCCGTCCGAGACAGTCAGGTCCCACACCGCGCGCCGCTCCTGGGCGTAGATCTCCTTGAGCGCCTCGGGCCGTTCCCGGGGGACGAATCTGGCCTGCGCCGCCAGCGACTTGAAGGGGACGCGGTACGCCTCGTTGTGTGTCAGCTGCACACTAGCGGCGAGCTTTCCGTGGAAGCCGCCCTCCAGAGAGAGGAACAGCGGCGGGTGCGCGAGCTGTTCGGCGTTCCGGCGCGTCAGCTCCGCGGCGAGCGCGTCGAAGCCGTCCCCGGGTGCCGGGGCATCCGTGCCGAGGCGCGCGTAAACGTCGGGCGTCACCGCCGCCGTACGGGACGCCACCGCCTCGCGGGCGCGCTCGCGGTGCACGGCCAGCTCCTCCTGGAGTGCCGCCAGCCGTATGCCCCGGTCGAGTTCGGCGTGTTTGACCGCGGCCTCGACGGCCTCCGCCCCGGTATTGGCGAAGATGGCGAAGTGCGGCTCCTCGGTGCGCAGTTCGCGGTGGATGATCCGGTTGAGTTCCGAGGCGAGGCGGTTGGCATAGGGGTGCCGCGAGAACTGCGCGTGGACGGGGGTTCCCGCGGCCAGCAGTTCCCGGGCACGGTCGACGATCGCGGGGTGGTTGTGGCCGAGCAGGACGGAGCCGTATCCGCCGGCGAAGTCCACCACCGGTATCTCGGCGCCGTCCTCGCCGATACGGAAGAGTGTGTTGTTCTCGGCGCGGACGTATTCGACGGCGAGTCCCGCGGTGCCCAGCACCTGACGCAGATACGGCTCGGCGAGTTCCGGCCCGGTGAACTCTGGCTCGGTCGATACGGAGTCTGTGTGGTCCATGGGCACAGGGTGCGCCCGTGAGGTAAACCTGCGGTCATTGTGGAGTCACCCCCGGCGACTGCCGTGAGGGGAGCGCCGCGGTTACTGAACGGTGGAGGTCCGTCGGCAAGCCGCCGGTACGTTGATGAGCGCCGGCCCATATGTCGCACCGGAACGGGCCGAGCGTGCCCCAACTGATTCGGAGAAGGTGGCATGAATTCCGCGTCCGCTGAACTCGACTCCTCGGCTTCCCCATCCGTACCGCGCCGGGTGGGTCCCGACCGGCTGAGGGAAGTGATGTCCCGTTTCGCGACCGGTGTCACGGTGATCACCGTGGGTCGGGAGCATCTGCACGCCATGACGGCGAATGCCTTCAGCTCACTGTCGCTCGAACCGCCCTCGGTGCTCTGCAGTGTCGGGCACGGCGCGGTGATGCATCAGGCACTGACCTCCGCGGGCCGGTTCGCCGTCAATATCCTCGGCGCCGAACAGGAGCCCCTCGCACGGCACTTCGCCGACAAGAAGCGCACCCTGGGCGCCGCCCAGTTCGACGGTGTCGAATGGCGCCCGGGAGAGCACACGGGAGCGCCGCTGCTCTCCGGCTCACTGGCCTGGCTGGAGTGCGAACTGACCGCGGCGCACGCGTTCGGTGACCACACCATCTTCATCGGGACGGTGCTGGAGGTCGGCAGTGGTGGCGACGGGCACGGTCTGCTCTTCGTCAACGGTGCCTTCGGCCGCCCGGAGCCATCGGTCCGCTGAACGGCCGGCAACGACAGCGGAACCCCCCGGAAGGATTCCGGGGGGTTCCGTGCTGCGTGGTGCGGTACGGGCCCGCCCGCTACTCGGCCACCAGGCCCGTGGCGGCCACCGGACGGTCGATGGCCATCAGCCAGCGGCCGTCGTCGAGACGCCGCAGGACATCCGTGCAGTTGCCCTCCAGAAGGAGGGGTTCCCCGTCCGGACCGGTGGTCTCGATGCTGTAGTCGACCCCGATCAGCGCCACGTCGCCGGCGACGTACGCGTGCGTCACCGCGGCCTTCAGGCTCGGCTTCGAGGCCAGGAACTCCTTGAAGAAGGCCAGACGGTCCGCGCCGGTGAGGGGCTCGCCGGAGAAGTTCGAGATGGAGTCTTCGAGGTACAGACGGTTGAACAGCTCGCCGTCACCGGAGTTGAAGACCTGGATGAAGATCTCGTTCTGGGTGTCGGTGTCGTTGGTGAGGTCAGGGTTCTCGGGGTCGAAATCGACGGTGAAGGCCATGATGAACCGGCCCGCCTCTCTGTGATGGCCGAATGGGTGGGTGTGCGGTGGAAACCGCCGCAGGCGGTATGACCGGGCAGACGGGACTTCGGACTTACTCGTCTAGCCCTGGCCGTAGGGGTCGTCGACGGCGTACCGCCAGACCGCGTCCTCGCCCAGGCGCAGCACATCCACGCCGACGCCCTCCAGCCGCTCCGGTGCCCCCGCGTCGTCGATGGTCTCGATCACCCAGTCGACGATCAGCAGCGCGGTGTCACCGGTCACGAAGGACTGCCGCGGTACGGCGGTCATCCGCGGACCGCGGGCCAGGAACTCCCGCTGATACTCCCTGCGGGCCTGGCCCGTCAGCGGCTTGCCCGGCTCCCAGACCGCGACGGCCTCCTCGGTGTAGAAGCGGTCGAGCGTGTCGAAGTCCCCGGCGTTGAAGGCATCCACATATAGCGACGTGTGCTTTTCGAGGTTATCGGTGAGTTGAGACATGGCGAGCTTCGGCCTGCCCTTCTGGGGTGAGGTGGCTGAGTTCCACGTACCGGGACGTTATTCCAACCACGCAACACCCCGGGCACCGCCGGGTAATACGGTGCTCTTCCGCTGTTCGTTCACCGAATTACCCGACGGAGGCCATGCGTTGAGTTTCCGGAGAGATTGATTGCCTACGCTGACGTCACAGCTTGCCTCAATGCTTTGGGTTGTCGGTCAATTCAGCCGGAAGGGTAGTCGAGCGCGATGACGAACCAGCACCACCTTGAGACGCCCGTGGTCCAGCGGGGCCACCACGAGGCCATCGCGGTCGTCGGACTCTCCTGTCGTCTTCCGGGGGCGGGCAGCCCCGCCGGCTTCTGGGATCTGCTGCGCACCGGATCGGACGCCATCACCGAGGTGCCCGAGGGCCGTTGGCGGACCGCGACCGAGGATCCCGCCCCCGGGGAGACCGGGAACGCGATGCGCCGGGGCGGATTCCTCGACCGCGTGGACACCTTCGACGCCGCCTTCTTCGGCATCTCGCCCCGCGAGGCCGTCACCATGGACCCGCAGCAGAGGCTCGTGCTGGAACTGGCCTGGGAGGCGCTGGAGGACGCCGGAATCGTGCCGGCCGCGCTCCGTGACAGCCGTACCGCCGTCTTCGTCGGCACCCTGCGCGACGACTACGCCGCACTGCTCTACCAGCACGGCGCGCGGGCGATCACCCAGCACACCATGGCCGGGGTCAACCGGGGTGTCATCGCCAACCGGGTCTCCTACCACCTCGGTCTGCGCGGCCCCAGCCTGACCGTCGACTCCGCGCAGTCCTCCTCGCTCGTCGCCGTCCACCTCGCCTGCGAGTCCCTGCGTTCCGGGGAGTCCGAGGCGGCCGTCGTCGCCGGTGTCAACCTCAACATCCTCGCCGAGAGCGCGGTCACCGAGGAGCGGTTCGGTGGCCTGTCGCCGGACGGGACGTCCTACACCTTCGACGCCCGTGCCAATGGATTCGTACGCGGCGAGGGCGGCGGCGCCGTCATCCTCAAGCCGCTCGCCCGCGCCATCGAGGACGGCGACCGGGTCTACGGCGTGATCCGGGGCAGCGCGGTCAACAACGACGGCGCGACCCCCGGTCTGACCGTTCCCGGCCGCGCCTCCCAGGAGGGGCTGCTGCGCGAGGCGTACGAGAAGGCCGGTGTCGACCCGACGGCCGTCCAGTACGTGGAGCTGCACGGCACCGGCACGCCCGTGGGCGACCCGATCGAGGCCGCGGCGCTCGGCGCCGTCCTCGGCGCGGGCCGCGCCCCCGACCGGCCTCTGCGGGTCGGATCGGCGAAGACCAATGTCGGTCATCTCGAAGGGGCCGCCGGGATCGTCGGCCTCCTCAAGGCGGTGCTGGCACTCCACCACGGCAGGCTTCCCGCGAGCCTCAACTTCGCGACGGAGAGCCCGGACATCCCGCTGGCCCGGCTCGGCCTCACGGTCCAGACGGAGCTGTCCGACTGGCCGGAGCCAGGTCAACCGCTGCTGGCCGGTGTGTCCTCCTTCGGCATGGGCGGTACGAACGCGCATGTCGTTCTCTCCGGCCCGCCGGTACGCGAGCCCGAGCCCCGCCCCGGGCCGGAGGGGCCTTCCGCACTCACCCCCTGGGTGGTCTCCGGCCGTGGCGCCGCCGCTCTCCGCGCCCAGGCCGGCCGGCTGCGCACCGCCGTCGCCGCCGACCCGACGCTCGACCCGGTGGACGTGGGGCTGACCCTCGCGGCGCACCGTACGGTCTTCGACCACCGCGCCGTCGTCGTCGCCGACAGCCGGGGCGCGCTGCTGGACGGGCTCGCGGACCTGGCCGGAGGCGTCCCCTCGGCGGCCGTCGTCACCGGCACGGCACGGCCGGGAGGCGCCGCCCTGCTGTTCACCGGGCAGGGCGCCCAGCGCGTCGGGATGGGGCAGGAGCTGTACCGTACCCACCCGGTGTTCGCCCGCGCCTTCGACGAGGTGTGCGCTCATCTCGACCCGCTGCTCGACCGTCCGTTGAGCGAGGTCATCGCGTCCGGCGACGGACTGGACGGGACGGGCTTCACACAGCCGGCCCTCTTCGCCGTCGAGGTGGCCCTCCACCGCCTCGTCGCCTCGTGGGGCGTCGTCCCCGCGCAGGTGGCCGGACACTCCGTCGGGGAGATCGCCGCGGCCCATGTCGCGGGGGTCCTCTCGCTCGCGGACGCGGCGCGCCTGGTGGCGGCCCGGGGCCGGCTGATGCAGGCCCTCCCGGCCGGTGGCGTCATGGCCGCCGTACGGGCCACCGAGGACGAGGTGCTGCCGCTGCTCGCCGACGAGCCGCGCGCCGCGATCGCAGCGGTCAACGGGCCTCTCTCGACCGTCGTTTCAGGAGACGCCGACGCGGTCGACCGGATCACCACCCGCCTGTGCGCCCAGGGCAGAGGCGTCCGCAGACTGACGGTCTCGCACGCCTTCCACTCACCGCTGATGGACCCCATGCTGGACGACTTCCGCCGGGTCGTCGCCGGACTCACCTTCCACGAGCCGACCGTGCCGGCCGTCTCCACCGTGACCGGGCGGCCCGTCACGCCCGGACAGTGGTCGTCGCCCGAGTACTGGGTGGAGCAGGTGCGCCGCCCGGTGCGGTTCCTGGACGCCGTGCGCGCGCTGGAGACCGCGGGTGTCACGACGCTGCTGGAACTGGGCCCCGACGGCGTCTGCACGGCGATGGCCGTGGAATGCCTGCGCGACGGGGACACCACGGCGGCGGTGGCCGCGCTGCGGTCGGGACGGCCCGAGTCCCGGTCCCTGCTCACGGCCCTCGCCTCGGTCTTCGCCCGGGGGACGGACGTGGACTGGTCGGCTGTGTACGCGGGGGAGGGGGCCCGCAGGGTTCCGCTGCCCACGTACGCCTTCCAGCGCGAGCCGTACTGGGTCGCCGGCCCGGCGCGGGCCGCCGCCCTCCCCGCGAGCGACGCGGAAGAGGAGACCCGGGCGGAGATCCCGGCGGACGCCCCGGTGACTCCGGCCGCGGACACCACCGACCTCGTCGGACTCGTCACCGCGCGTATCGCCGCCGTACTGGAGTACTCCGCTGACCGTCGAGTCGAACTCCACACCAGCTTCAAGGAGTTGGGCTTCGACTCGCTGATGTCGGTGGAGCTGCGCAACGTGCTCTCCACCGCCATCGGAATGCGCCTGCCCAGCGGGCTCCTCTTCGACCACCCCACGCCCACCGAACTCATCGACCATTTGCGCACGCTGACCACGGGACCGGACGGCACCTCCGACGACGGCCCGTCCCCCGTCGAGGACGCGACCGGTGAGCCCATCGCCATCGTCGGCATGGCCTGCCGCTACCCCGGCGGGGTCGACTCGCCCGAGGACCTGTGGCGGCTGGTCGCCGAGGGGACCGACGCGATCTCCGGCTTCCCCGCCGACCGGGGCTGGGACGAGGAACTCTTCGACAGCGATCCGTCGAGCAGCGGCAGAAGCTCCGTACGCGAGGGCGGATTCCTGCATGACGCCGCCCGGTTCGACAACGGTCTCTTCGGGATCTCCCCGCGTGAGGCGCTGGCCATGGATCCCCAGCAGCGGCTGCTGCTGGAGACCGCGTGGGAGACGGTGGAGCGGGCCGGGCTGGACGCCGGCACGCTCCGGGGCAGCCGCACCGGAGTCTTCGTCGGCGCCACGGCGCTCGACTACGGACCGCGCATGCATGACGCGCCCGACAGTGTCGAGGGCTACGTACTGACCGGTACGACGCCGAGCGTGATGTCCGGCCGTATCGCCTATCAGCTCGGGCTCGTCGGCCCCGCGGTGACCGTGGACACGGCGTGCTCGTCCTCACTGACGGCCCTGCACATGGCGGTGCGGTCGCTGCGGTCCGGGGAGACCACGTTGGCACTCGCGGGCGGCGCCACCGTGATGTCGGCGCCTGGCATGTTCGTGGAGTTCTCCCGGCAGCGGGGTCTCGCGGCCGACGGGCGCTCGAAGTCCTTCGCGGCCGGCGCCGACGGCACCTCCTGGGCGGAAGGGGTCGGTCTGCTGCTCGTGGAACGGCTCTCGGACGCCCGCAGGAACGGCCACCCGGTACTCGCGGTGATCCGGGGAACCGCCGTCAACCAGGACGGGGCGAGCAACGGCCTCACCGCGCCCAGCGGTCCTTCCCAGCAGCGCGTCATCCGTCAGGCGCTGGCCGACGCCGGGCTCGGCCCGGCCGAGGTCGACGCGGTCGAGGCACACGGCACCGGAACCCGGCTCGGCGACCCCATCGAAGCCGAGTCGGTCATCGCCACCTATGGGCAGGACCGTGAACGGCCCCTGTTCTTGGGGTCGTTGAAGTCGAACATTGGTCATGCTCAGGCGGCGGCGGGGGTGGGGGGTGTGATCAAGATGGTGCAGGCGATGCGTCATGGTGTGCTGCCCAAGACTCTGCATGTCGATGAGCCGAGCACGAGCCGGAGAGCGAGCCCGCGGCCCCCGAGCCTCCCGGTCTCACGGCTCCGGCCCCCTGGCTGCTCACCGCGCAGGACGGACCGGCGCTGCGTGCCCAGGCCGCCCGGCTGCGGGACCACCTCGCCGACAGCGGCGCACACCCGGCGGACATCGGCCTCTCCCTCGCCACCACCAGGACCGCCCTCGACCAGCGGGCCGTGATCCTCGGCACCACCCGCGACACGTTCCTGACGGGACTCGACGCCCTGGCCCGGGGCGCCGACGCCCCGCGGCTCGTGACCGGAAGCGCCGCGGGAGCCGGCCGTACCGCGTTCCTGTTCACCGGGCAGGGAGCGCAGCGCGCCGGAATGGGCCGGGAACTCCACGCGTCGTCCCCGGTGTTCGCCGCCGCCCTCGACGAGGTCTGCGCGGCGCTCGATCCGCACCTCGAACGCCCGCTGCGCGATGTGCTGTTCGCCCCCGAACGAAGCGCGGACGGCGCGCTGCTGCACCGTACCGCGTACACCCAGCCGGCCCTGTTCGCCGTGGAGACCGCGCTGTTCCGGCTGCTGGCACACCACGGACTCACCCCCGCGCTCCTGGCCGGCCACTCGATCGGTGAGCTGACCGCCGCCCATGTGGCCGGTGTGCTCTCCCTGGACGACGCGGCGCTGCTGGTCGCGGCCCGGGGACGGCTCATGGAGTCCGCACGGACCGGTGGCGCGATGATCGCGATCGAGGCGACGGAGGACGAACTCGCCGATGATCTGGCGCGGTACGCGGGCCGGCTCTCCATCGCCGCCGTCAACGGCCCCACCGCGCTGGTGATCTCCGGCGACGAACAGGCGGCCGAGCTGGTGGCGGAGCGCCGGCGGGCACAGGGCCACCGGGTCCGTCGCCTCCAGGTCAGCCACGCCTTCCACTCACCGCACATGGACGAGATCCTGGACGAGTTCCGCGCCGTCGCCCGCGGGCTCACCTTCCACACTCCCGTGCTCCCGGTCGTCTCCACCGTCACCGGTGAGATCGCGGAGGCCGCCGCCCTCGCCTCCCCCGACTACTGGGCGGGGCAGATACGCGGGACCGTCCGTTTTCTGGACGCGGCCCGCACCCTGGAGCGGCAGGGCGCCACCGTCTTCGTGGAACTGGGCCCCGATGCCGTCCTGACCTCCCTCGTCCGTGACTCCCTCCCCGGCGACGCGGCGGCCGTGCCCCTCCTGCGGGCCGGACGGCCCGAGCAGGACACCCTCGCCCTGGGGCTCGCGACGGCCCTCACCCGGGGCGCGCCCCTCGACACCGCCTCGTTCTTTCCCGGCGCCCGCCGCACCGAACTGCCTACGTACGCCTTCCAGCGCGAGCACTACTGGCTCACCCCCGCCCCCGCCACCGACGCCAGAGGACTCGGTCTCGAATCCGCCGACCATCCGCTGCTGTCCACCGCCGTGGAGCTGGCCGGACGCGAGGAACTCGTCCTCACGGGCCGCCTCGGCATCGGCAGCCACCCCTGGCTGGCCGACCACGCCATCGACGGTACGGTCCTGGTGCCCGGCACCGCCTTCCTCGAACTCGCCCTGACGGCGGGCGGACACGTCGGCGCCGACCGGGTCGCGGAACTGACCCTGGAGACACCGCTCACGCTGCCCGAGAACGGCGCGGTCCGTGTCCAGGTCGTGGTGGACGCCCCCGACCCCTCCGGCGCGCGGGGCTTCGCCGTCCACGGCCGCCGCGACAGCGCGGCCGACGACCCCCGGCCCTGGACCCGCCACGCCTCCGGCATCCTGCGGGCCCAGGGAGCTCAGGCCCAGACCGCCGGGAACCCCCTGCCGTGGCCGCCCGAGGGCTCCACCGAGCAGCCGCTCGACGGGGTCTACGACCGGCTCGCGGAGCTGGGCTACCACTACGGCCCCGCCTTCCAGGGGCTCACGGGCATCCGGCGCGCGGGCGACGAGCTGTACGCCGAGGTGTCACTCCCCGCCGAACTCCACGCGGACGCGGCCCGCTTCGGGATCCATCCGGCCCTGCTCGACGCGGTTCTCCACCCCCTGGTGCTGCACGCCGCCGGGGCGGCGGGCGGCCCGTCCGACGGCTCGATCCGGCTGCCGTTCGCGTGGACCGACACCGTCCTGCACGCCACCGGGGCCACCGCCCTGCGGGTACGTATCTCTCCCACCGGCTCCGACACCTTCTCGCTGACCGCCGTCGACTCCTCCGGCCGGCTCGTCGTCGCCGTCGACTCCCTGCTTCTGCGGCCCGTGGCACGGGACCGGCTGGCCGGGGCCGAGAGCGCTTCCGACGCGCTGTACGGTGTGGAGTGGACGGCCGTCCCCGAACCCGCCACGGCCCCGCCCGCCCTCCGGATCACGGAGGCGCTCCACGGTGAACTGCCCGGCCTCGCGGACGAGTCGGCCGCCCCGGACATCGTCCTCGTACGCGTCGACCGGTTCCGTCCGGACGGCCCCGGGACGGACGGGCCGGCCGCCGCCCATGAGACGGCGGCGGACGCGCTCCGGCTGATCCAGCGGTTCCTCGCCGACGAACGCTACGACGGGGCGCGCCTGGTCTTCGTCACCCGGGGAGCCGTCGCGGCGGCGCCGGGGGAGAACGTCACCGCGCTGGCGAGCACGCCCGTGTGGGGTCTGGTCCGCGCGGCGCAGTCGGAGCACCCCGGCCGGATGGTCCTCGTGGACGTCGACGCGGACGTGGACGCGGAGCGTACGGAGCCGGACCCGGGCCTGCTCGCGGCCCTGTCCACCGGAGAGCCGCAACTTGCCCTGCGCGAGGGCCGGATGGCCGCGCCCCGGCTGGTGCGGGCGGCCCGGACCGCGACGGACACGCCCCCGGCCCTCGATCCCGCGGGCACCGTACTGATCACGGGCGGCACCGGCGGGCTCGGCGCGCTGTTCGCCCGGCATCTCGTGGTGACGCACGGGATACGGCGGCTGTCGCTGGTGAGCCGCCGGGGAGCCGACGCGCCGGGAGCCCGTGAACTGGTCGCCGAGCTGGCCGGGCTGGGCGCCGAGGCCACCGTCACCGCGTGCGATGTGACGGACCGCGCCGCGCTGGCCGAACTGGTGGGCGGCTTCACCCCGGACCACCCGCTGACCGCCGTCGTCCACACGGCGGGTGTCCTCGACGACGCCACTGTCGGCGCCCTGACCCCGGAGCGGCTGGCCGCCGTCCTACGGCCCAAGGTGGACGCGGCCTGGCATCTGCACGATCTCACCCGGGACATGGGCCTCACCGCCTTTGTGGTCTTCTCCTCCGTCTCGGGTCTCCTCGGCACCGCCGGGCAGGCCAACTACGCCGCGGGCAACTCCTATCTGGACGCCCTGGCCGCGCACCGCCGGGCCCAGGGGCTGCCCGGTCTCTCGCTCGCCTGGGGTCTGTGGGACGGCAGCCACGGCATGGGCGGCACGCTCGGCGAGGCCGATCTGACCCGGTGGAGCCGCACAGGCGTCAAGCCGCTCGCGCCGGAGCGGGGACTCGCCCTCTTCGACCGGGCACTGACCGAGGGATCCGCGCTGCTGGCCCCCGTGGAGCTGGATCTGCCGGCCCTGCGCGCCCTCTCCGACGAGCCGCCGTCCCTGCTGCGCACGCTCGGCCGGGCCCAGCGACTCCGGACGGCCGCACGCGCCATGGACACCGAGGGGCCCGGCTGGGCGCAGCGGACCGCCGCGCTCCCCGAGGACCGGCGCCGGGAGACCGTGGAGGAACTGGTGCGGGGCACCGTGGCCGCCATCCTCGGTCATGCCGACGCCACCGCGCTCGACCCGCGACGCGCCTTCAAAGAGATCGGCTTCGACTCCCTCGCCGGGGTGGAGCTGCGCAACCGGCTCACCACCACGACCGGACTGCGACTGCCCACCACGGTCGTCTTCGACCATCCATCGGCCCAGGCCGTGGCCGACCACATCCTCACCCGGATCTCCGACGCCGAACCGACGCCGGCCGTATCCACCGCGCGTCCCGCCACGGTGGCCACCGACGACCCGATCGCGATCGTCGGGATGGCGTGCCGCTATCCGGGCGGGGTCGCCTCGCCGGCGGATCTGTGGCGGCTGGTGCTCGACGGCACGGACGCGGTCAGCGAGTTCCCGGTCAACCGGGGCTGGGACCTCGACGCGCTGTACGACCCGGACCCCGAACGGACCGGCACGTCCTATGTACGCCACGGAGGGTTCCTCCACGAGGCGGACCTGTTCGACCGGGAGTTCTTCGGGATCCCGCCGCGCGAGGCGACCGCCATCGACCCGCAGCAGCGGCTGCTGCTGGAGACCGCCTGGGAGACGCTGGAGAGCGCCGGGCTGGACCCGGCCGAGCTGCGCGGCTCACGGACCGGCGTCTTCACCGGAGCCATGTACGACGACTACGCCTCCCGGCTCTCCGCGAGCCCCGAGGAGTACGAGGGCTTCCTGCTGGCGGGCAACCTCTCCAGTGTCGTGTCCGGCCGGCTGTCGTACACGTACGGGTTCGAGGGTCCCGCGGTGACGGTGGACACGGCGTGTTCGTCGTCGTTGGTGGCGCTGCATCTGGCGGCGAACGCGCTGTCGGCGGAGGCGGATGGTACCGGCTGGTCGGAAGGCGTGGGGCTGCTGCTGGTGGAGCGGCTGTCGGACGCGCGGGCCAAGGGGCATCGCGTGTTGGCGGTGCTGCGGGGCAGCGCGGTGAACCAGGACGGCGCCAGCAATGGCCTGACGGCGCCGAATGGTCCGGCTCAGGAACGGGTGATCCGGCAGGCGCTGGCGAGCGCGGGTCTGACGGCTGCCGATGTGGACGCGGTGGAGGCGCATGGCACGGGGACCCGGCTCGGCGATCCCATCGAGGCACAGGCGCTGCTGGCGACGTATGGGCAGGACCGTGAACAGCCTCTGCTCCTGGGGTCGTTGAAGTCGAATATCGGTCATGCTCAGGCGGCGGCGGGGGTGGGGGGTGTGATCAAGATGGTGCAGGCGATGCGTCATGGTGTGCTGCCCAAGACTCTGCATGTCGATGAGCCGGAGACAGCGGGCGATGAGCCGGACCCCGTACAGAAGCCCGCACTCACCGCCGTACCCGTGCTCGTCTCCGCCCGAGGCGAGGAGGCGTTGCGCGGACAGGCCGGACGGCTGCTGGCCCATGCCACCGCCCACCCGGAACTGACCCTCGCGGACCTCGGCGGCTCACTGGCCACCACCCGCGCGCTGCACGAGCACGCCGCGGCCGTCGTGGCCGGTGACCGCGACGAACTCCTCCACGGCCTGCGGGCCCTGGCCGAGGGAACCGTCTCACCCGCCGTCGTCCACGCAGGTCCCGTACGGCGCGGCAAGACGGCGTTCCTCCTCACTGGACAGGGCTCGCAGCGCCTGGGCATGGGACGCGAACTGCACGCCTCCTCACCGGTGTTCGCCGCTGCCTTCGACGAGGTCTGCGCCCACCTGGACCGCGCGCTCGACCGGCCCCTCACCCACGTGCTCTTCGCCCCCGAGGGATCCGCCGACTCGGCCCTGCTCGACCAGACGGCGTTCACCCAGGCCGCCCTCTTCGCACTGGAGACGGCGCTCTTCCGGCTCGCCGAACACCATGGCCTCACACCGGACTTCCTGCTCGGCCACTCCATCGGTGAGGTGAGCGCCGCGCATCTCGCCGGGGTGCTCGACCTGGCCGATGCCTGTGCCCTGGTCAGTGCGAGGGGAAGGCTGATGCAGGCCGCCAGGGAAGGCGGCGCCATGGCGGCGCTGGAGGCGGCGGAGGACGCCGTACGCGCCACCCTCGGCGAGTACGGCGACACGGTGACCGTCGCCGGGGTCAACGGCCCCCGTTCCACCGTGATCTCCGGCGACGAGACAGCGGTCGAGGCCGTGGCCGCGCTCTGGCGTGAGAAGGGCAGCCGCACCAAGCGACTGCCGGTCAGCCATGCCTTTCACTCGCCGCACATGGACGACGTCCTGGACGAGTTCCGTACCGTCGCCGAGGGCCTCACCTTCCATCCGCCGCGCATCCCGGTGGTCTCCAACGTCACCGGCCGGCTCGCCACCGCGGAGCAGCTCACCTCCCCCGCCTACTGGGCCGAGCACATCAGCCGGCCCGTCCGGTTCCTCGACGGCGTACGGTCGCTGGCGGCCGAAGGAGTCACCGACTGGCTGGAGCTGGGCCCGGACGGGGTGCTGACCGCGCTCGTCCAGGATTCCCTGACCAGTGACGCCGGCGCTCTCATCCCGGCCCTGCGCAGAGGCCGTCCGGAGGACCGTTCCTTCGCCTCCGCCCTCGGCCTGCTGGCCGCCCGGGGCGCCGGCGTACGGTGGAACACCGTCTTCCCCGGCGCCCGCGTGGTCGAGCTGCCCGGCTATGCCTTCCAGCGGCAGCGGTACTGGCTGGAGGACCCGGGGACCACGGGAGACGCCGCCGGACTGGGACTGACCGCCACCGGCCATCCGCTGCTCGGCGCGGCGGTCACCCTCGCCGGCCGTGACGAACACCTCGTCACCGGCCGGCTCTCACGCCACGCCCATCCCTGGCTGGCCGATCACACCGTCGGCGGTACGGTCCTGGTGCCCGGCACCGGCCTGCTGGAGCTGGCCCTGCGGGCCGGTGAGCAGATAGGCGCCCTCGGTGTGGACGAACTGACCCTGGCGGCGCCGCTGGTGCTGCCGGAGCGGGGCGCGGTCCAGGTGCAGGTGGTCGCGGGAGCCACCGACCAGGACGGTGGACGTCCCGTGCGGATCTACTCGCGGCCCGACACGGCCGTGGGCGAGGCCGAGGGCGAATGGGTCCTGCACGCCCAGGGCAGGCTGGCCACGGCCGGTGATACGACGCCCCCGGCGTCCACGGCCGACGGACTGCCGGTCTGGCCGCCGGCCGGCGCCACCGAGACCGATCTGACGGGGGCCTACGAGCGGCTGGCCGAGCGGCAGTACGCGTACGGTCCCGCGTTCCGGAACCTGCGCCGGCTGTGGACCGCGGACGGTGACCTCTACGCGGAGGTCGCCCTCGGCGAGGACCGGCGGTCCGAAGCGGGCCGGTTCGCGATCCATCCGGCCCTGCTCGACGCGGCACTCCATCCGCTGCTGCCCGGGGTGGCCGGGGACGAAGGACGCGATTGGCTGCCCTTCTCCTGGTCCGCCGTCTCCGTACGGGCCACCGGCGCGGCTGCCCTCCGCGTCCGGCTCGCCTTCACCGGCGGCGATCCCGACTCGCCGACGGTACGGCTGACCGTCGCCGACGACACCGGGGCACCGGTCGCCACCGTCGAGGCGCTGACCCTCAGGCCGCTGTCGGTCGAGGCGCTGCGCGCGGCGGCGGGCGGCGCCGGGGACGCGCTGCTCCGGGTCGACTGGACTCCTCTCCGCGACGGGCACACCGCCGGGGAGTCCGACGACTGGGCCGTGCTCGGTGAGACGGCGTTCGACGGGCTCGGGCTGCCCGGTGGCCCGGCGCGGTCCTACGCCGACGGCGAGGCCGTCGCCCGCGCTGTCGACGAGGGCGCCGAAGCCCCGTCCGTCCTGGTGATTCCCTGTGTGTCCGGGACGGCCGGCGGTGAGGTGCCCGAGAGGGTCCGGGCCGCCACGCACCGTGTGCTGGCGCAGGCGCGGTCGCTGCTCGGGGACGAACGGTTCGCCGCCACCCGGCTGGCCGTGGTGACCAGGGGCGCGGTCGCCGCGGTGCCGGGGGAGGAGGTGACCGATCTGGTCCACGCTCCGGTGTGGGGCATGCTGCGTTCCGCGCAGACCGAGCATCCCGGTCGCCTGATCCTCATCGACCTCGACGCCATCGACACCGACAGTGCCCACGACGGCGCCGACGCCGACGGGCCGGGCGGTCTGCTCGCGCGGGCTGTGCGGAGCGGTGAGCCCCAGGCGGCGCTGCGCGGCGGGGGCGTGCTTGTGCCCCGGCTGGCCCGTATCCGGCCCGGCGCCCCGCAGGCGCCCGACACGGCGGCGGAGACCACACCGCGATGGGACCACGGCACGGTTCTCATCACCGGTGCCACCGGCGCCCTGGGTGCGATCGCCGCCCGGCATCTGGTGGTCTCGCACGGGGCCAGGAGTCTGTTGCTGGTGAGCCGCCGGGGAGCCGACGCGCCGGGCGCCCGTGAACTGGTCGCCGAGCTTACCGGGTTGGGTGCGGACGTCACGGTCGCCGCGTGCGATGTGACCGACCGCGCCGCGCTGGCCGGGCTGTTGGGCCGCTTCTCTCCGGACGACCCGCTGACCGGCGTGGTGCATACGGCCGGTGTGCTGGACGATGTCCCCCTGGAGGGACTGACCCCGGACCGGCTGGACGCCGTCCTGCGGCCCAAGGTGGACGCGGCCTGGCATCTTCACGAGCTGACCCGGGACATGGGGCTCACCGCCTTCGTGCTGTACTCCTCCGTCGCCGGCCTGCTCGGCACGGCGGGGCAGGCCAACTACGCGGCAGGCAACACCTTCCTCGACGCCCTGGCCGCGCATCGCCGGGCCCAGGGACTGCCGGGCCTCTCGCTCGCCTGGGGACTGTGGGGGGAGACCGGCTCGCTCGCCGGCCATCTCGCCGACGCGGATCTGCGTCGGCTGGCGCGCTCCGGGCTGCTGCCCCTGGCGAGCGACGAGGCCATGGAACTGTTCGACGCCGCGTCCGCCACCGATGAACCGCTCCTCGCCGTCACCCGTCTGGACACCGCCGCCCTCCGGAGTTCCGGCACTGAAATCCCCCCGCTGCTGCGTGCTCTGGTGCCGACCGCTCCCCGGCGCGCGACGGTGGCCGCCGGCCAGGACAGCGGAAGCGGGCTCGCGGAGCGGCTCACCGCCCTGGCCCCGGCCGAACGCCTGCGCACACTCACCGATCTGGTGTGCGCTCGGGTGGCCGCCGTCCTCGGCCACGCGGACCAGGGCGCGATCGACCCCGAACGGGCCTTCCAGGAACTCGGCTTCGACTCGTTGACGGCGGTCGAACTCCGTAACCAGCTGGGAACGGCGACCGGCGTACGACTGCCCACCACGACCGTCTTCGACCACCCCACCCCAGCGGCGCTCGCCGAGCATCTGCTCGGGCAGCTCGTCACGGACGCCGTACCCGGCGTACCCGTCCTGGCCGAGCTGTCCCGGCTCAAGTCCGCGATCGAGCAGTCCGCTTCGGACACCGAGGCGTACCACCGCATCACAGCCCAACTGCGGGAACTCCTCGACGCCGCGGATCTGGCGAGCGGCGGCACGGGGGCCGGGAGCGGAGACGAGGCCGGCAACGAGGCCGACCTCGACTCCGCCTCCGACGAGGAGCTGTTCGCCCTCGTCGACGAACTCGACTGAGCACACCCCGCTGTTCCGGCGCGACCGAGGCCATCGAACACACTGCATCTGGGAGTTGAGAACCATGGCGGACGAGGTGAAGCTGCGCGATTACCTCAAGAAGGCCATCGCGGATGCCCGCGACGCGCGCAAGAAGCTGCGTGAGGTGGAGGACCGGCAGCGTGAGCCGATCGCGATCGTCGGGATGGCATGCCGCTATCCGGGCGGGGTCGCCTCGCCGGAGGATCTGTGGCGGCTGGTGAGCGAGGGCACGGACGCGGTCGGTGAGTTCCCGGCCGACCGGGGCTGGGACATCGGGGCACTGTACGAACCCGACCCCGACGCCGGGCGGACCGGCACCTCGTACAGCCGTGAGGGCGGCTTCCTCCATGAGGCGGACCTGTTCGACCCGGAGTTCTTCGGGATGTCCCCGCGCGAGGCCATCGCGGTCGACCCGCAGCAGCGGCTGCTGCTGGAGACCGCGTGGGAGACGCTGGAGAGCGCCGGGCTGGACCCTGCGGAGCTGCGCGGCTCGCGGACCGGTGTCTTCACCGGGGTGATGTACAACGACTACGGCTCGCGCCCCCATCTGCCCCCGGAGGACTTCGAGGGCTATCTCTTCAGCGGCAGCGCGGGGAGTGTCGCTTCCGGGCGGCTGTCGTACACGTACGGGTTCGAGGGTCCCGCGGTGACGGTGGACACGGCGTGTTCGTCGTCGTTGGTGGCGCTGCATCTGGCGGCGAACGCGCTGGGTACGGGCTGGTCGGAAGGCGTGGGGCTGCTGCTGGTGGAGCGCTTGTCGGACGCGCGGGCCAGGGGGCACCGAGTGCTGGCGGTGCTGCGGGGCAGTGCGGTCAATCAGGATGGTGCGAGTAATGGTCTGACGGCGCCGAATGGTCCGGCTCAGGAACGGGTGATCCGGCAGGCGTTGGTGAGTGCCGGTCTTGAGGCGGCTGATGTCGATGCGGTGGAGGCGCATGGGACGGGGACGCGTCTGGGTGATCCGATCGAGGCGCAGGCGTTGCTGGCGACGTACGGGCAGGATCGTGAACGGCCCCTGTTCTTGGGGTCGTTGAAGTCGAATATCGGTCATGCTCAGGCGGCGGCGGGGGTGGGGGGTGTGATCAAGATGGTGCAGGCGATGCGTCATGGTGTGCTGCCGAAGACCCTGCATGTCGATGAGCCGTCACCGTTTGTGGACTGGGAGTCGGGCGCGGTCGAGCTCTTGACGGAGCGGACCGACTGGCCTGATCCGGGCCGACCCCGCCGCGCCGCCGTCTCCTCCTTCGGCTTCGGCGGCACCAACGCCCACGTCATCATCGAAGAGGCCGCGCCGGAGGCGCTGCCCGGGGACGGGCCGGGATCCGAGGACTCCCCCGAGGGGACTCCCGGGGACGGCGAGCCGCCGCTTACCTGCGTGGTGCCCTGGCTGCTCTCGGGCCGTACACCGGAGGCGCTGGCCGGCCAGGCACGGAAACTGCTCGCGGTTGCCGAGACCGACGAGGCGCTCTCCGCCGCGGATGTGGCGTACTCCCTCGCGACCTCGCGCGCCCGCTTCGGCCACGGCGCCGCGGTGGTCGGTGTGGATCGTGGTGAGTTGTTGTCGGGTTTGCGGGCGTTGGTCGGTGGTGTGTCTGGTTTGGGTGTGTCTGGTGTGGG